>DASWNW010000091.1:0-187816 GCA_036399015.1 Thermoanaerobaculia bacterium
GCCCATCCCGCCGGCACTGCGGGTGGACGTGCTCTCCCCCTGCCAGAACCGGCGGAAGATGTTGCGCAGCGCCTCCTCGTCCAACCCCCGGCCGGTGTCGGTGACGCGCAGTTCCGCCGCCTGCGAGTCGGTGGTGATCGAGATCTCGATGGAGCCGCCGGCAGGAGTGAACTTCAGCGCGTTCGAGAGAAGGTTCCAGACCACCTGCTGCAGCCGGTTCCGGTCGGCGTTCACGATCGCCGGTGCGGGCGGCAGGGTGAGATCGAGCCGGATGCGCTTGCTCGCCGCGACCGGCCGCGCCGCTTCGATCGTGCGCAGGACCACCTCGGCGAAATCGATGGCGCGCACGTCGACGGTCAGCTTCCCGGTCAGCGACCAGGCGACGTCGATCAGGTCGTCGATCAGCTTCGCCTGCAGTTGCGCGCTGTCGAGGATCGCGCGCACCCCCTGCCGCACGCTTTGCGGATCGTCCACGCTGGTGGTCAGCAGCGCCGCCCAGCCGACGATCGACGTCATCGGCGTCCGCAGCTCGTGCGACACGGTGGTGAGGAACTCGTCCTTGACCCGGCTGGCCTGTTCGAGCTCGTCGAACGCGCGGCGGAGCTCCATCTCCGTGTTCTTCCGGTCGGTGACGTCCCGCGTCACCTTGGCGAACCCTCGCAGCGTCCCGGAGGCGTCGCGGAGGGCGGTGATCAGTACGTTCGCCCAGAACGTCGTCCCGTCCTTCCGCACGCGGAGTCCTTCTTCCTCGTACTTGCCCTCGGCGCGGGCGATGACCAGCTCGCGCGCCGGCTTCCCATCATTGCGATCCTCCTCGTTGTAGAAGATCGAGAAGTGCTGCCCGATGATCTCGTCGCTCGTGTAGCCCTTCAGCCGCTGCGCGCCGATGTTCCAGCTCACGATCGTGCCGTTCGGATCGAGCATGAAGATCGCGTAGTCCTGGACGCTCTCGACGAGCAGCCGGAAGCGCTCCTCGGCGGCGCGTGTCTCGCTGACGTCGCGCGTCACCTTCGCGAATCCGCGCAGCGTCCCGGTGTCGTCGCGCATCGCGGTGATCACCACGTCCGCCCAGAAGGTCGAGCCGTCTTTGCGGACACGGAGCCCCTCCTCGCGGTACGTGCCCACGGTCGCGGCGATGCCCAGCTCGTGCTCCGGTCTCCCCTGCTCGCGGTCCTCGGCGGTGTAGAACGTGGAGAAGTGCTTGCCGATGACCTCGTCCGCGGGCCAGCCTTTCAGCCGTTCCGCGCCCGGGTTCCAGGTGACGATCCGTCCCTCCGGGTCGAGCATGAAGATCGCGTAATCGCGCACGCTCTCGACGAGGAGCCGGAGCAGTTCTTCCGAGGCGCCGCTGGTCGGGTGGCCTGACGTCACGGCGCGGATGACTGCGAAGAGCGGACCTGAAACGGCTTACGCCAGCAGCTCGCCGCGGAAAATCGTCACCGCCTGCCCGCCGAGCTTCACCCGGTCGCCTTGCAGGCGGACGCGTACGAAGCCGCCACGCCGCGAGGCCTGGTATCCGAGGAGCTCCGTCCGCCCGAGTTGCTGCGCCCAATAGGGAGTGAGGGTGCAGTGGGCGGAGCCGGTGACGGGATCTTCGTCGACGCCGACACCCGGCGCGAAGAAGCGCGACACGAAGTCGGTCCCCTCGGCGTCGGAGCGGCTGGTGACGACCACGCCGCGGACGGGGATCGTGCGCAGGCGGGCCTGGTCGGGCGCGAGCGAGCGCACGACCTGTTCGGAGGCTACTTCGACCAGGTAGTCGAACCGGCTGCGGCCCACGTAGACCGCACCGGCGACGCCGAGCGCCTCCAGCAGCCCTTCCGGCGGGTCGGCCGGCTCGGCGTCGGTGGCGGGAAAGTCGAGCTCGATGAGGCCATTGCGCCGCTCGGCGGTGAGGACGCCGCTTTTCGTGTGAAACCGGGCCGTCTCCGACGAGGGGAGGACGTTCTCCTCCCACAGCGCATGCGCGCTGGCGAGGGTGGCGTGGCCGCACAGTGCCACCTCGGCCGCCGGCGTGAACCAGCGGAGCGAGAAGCCGTCGTCGCGCGGGAGCAGGAACGCGGTCTCGGAGAGGTTCATCTCCATCGCCACGTTCTGCATCCACCCCTCGTCACGTTCACTCCCCAGGAGGCAGACCGCGGCAGGGTTGCCGCGGAATGCCTCGGAGGTGAAGGCGTCGATCTGGAGCAGCCGCACGGCGCTAGAACGGCGCGACTTTCGCGCTCTTGCCGTACGTCCAGCGGACGAAGAGGAACCCGAGCACGAATACGCCGAGGAGGCAGAGGTCGCGCGCGGTGGCGCCGTACATCGTCGGATAGTGGTTGCTGATCATCGTGAAGACCAGCGGCACCGACATGAACGTGTTGTGACGCGAGCGAAGGCCGGCCTGCGCGACCAGCGCCGCGTCCGGCGGCGTCCCTTCCTTCGTGGCGGTGATGATCTTCTTCTGATACGGCCAGATCACCATCCAGACGTTCGCCGCCATGATCGAGCCGAGGATCAGGCCCGTGTGGATGTAGAGCGAGCGGCCGCCGAACTTCCCGACGTGCTCGAGGAAGAGGTACACCGCCGCCAGGAGCACGAGCACGATCGTGTTCGCGACGACGACGTTCTTCACCGACTTCATGACCGCGTTGTAGATCACGAATCCGACCGCCACGATGACGATGACGATCGCCAGCCAGAGCCAGGGGTTGTTCCCCTCGGCCGTCGGGTCTTCGAAGACGATCTTCGAGTGGTAGTAAATGAGGCCGCCGAGGAGGATGCCGGTGAGCCAGGTCCAGGCGGCCCCCCACCGGAACCAGAACAGCGCGCGCGGCATGAGCTCGGGAACGACGATTTTCTTGGTCGGCCCGTCGAGAGACTTGGCAACGTGAGCGTTGACGAAGTTGAAGAAATACAGGTGCCCGATCCAGATGATGCCTGCTACGACGTGCGCCCATCGCAGGAACAGTTGCAGGACATCGTTGACGGTCTGCGGCATGTGGGGGTTCTCCTCTATCCGCGGTCGTTATTTAGGGGTAGCCTGCGCGCGATTATGAGTGATCTCGCCGGAAAAGTCGCGATCGTCACGGGCGCCTCGTCGGGCATCGGCAGAAAGACCGCGGAGCTGTTCGAAATGCAGGGCGCACGGGTGGTCACGTTCGCACGTTCGGCCGGCACGGTGACGGGCGACGTCGCCGATCCGGAGGCGATCGAGCGGCTCTTCGCGGCGACCGAGGAGCGCTTCGGCGCGTGCGAGGTCCTCGTGAACTGCGCCGGGATGATCGACCCGGCGCCGCTCGTCGACACGAGCCTCGAGCGGTGGCGGCGGATGTTCGCCGTCAACGTCGACGGGATCTACCTCGCCTGCCGCCGCGCGCTCCCGTCGATGCTCGAACGCGGCGCGGGGGCGATCGTGAACGTCGCCTCCATCTCCGGCGTCGTCGGGCCGGACAAGTTCCCCGGGTGGGTCTCGTACTGCGCGAGCAAGGGGGCGGTGATCTCGCTGACGGAGGCGCTGGCGGTCGAGGTGAAGGGGCGCGGTGTCAGGGTGAACGCGGTCAGCCCCGGCTCCGTCGACACGAAGATGTGGGCGGAGGCGAGCGGCGGGGCTCCGGCGGCGATGACCCCGGAGGAGATCGCCGAAACGATCCTCTTTCTTGCATCGGATCGCTCCCGGCCGATGAATGGCCAGAACCTGAATGTCTATTCGGCTTGAGCAGCAGCGGCCGACCTGGGCCGAGATCGACCTCCGGGCATTCGATCGGAACGTCGACGCGATCGCGTCGCGGCTCCCGTCCGGCACACGCCTGATCGCGCTGCTGAAGGCGGACGCCTACGGCCACGGCGCCGTGGAGCTCGCGCGGCGGTGTACGCCCGACCGCGTGGCCATGATCGGCGTGGCGCTGCTCGAAGAGGCGCTGGAGCTGCGCCGCGCCGGAATCACGCTGCCGCTGCTCGTCCTCGGCGCGCTCAATGAGGAGCAGGTGCGCATCGCGCTCGAGCACGACGTGACCCTCGGCGTGCCCGGTCCGGAGGCGCTCGAGGCGGTGGCGGCGGTGGCGCGGGAGCGCGACGTGGCCATCCATCTCAAGCTCGACTCCGGGATGGGCCGCATGGGCTCCGTCGAGAGCGAGCTGCCGCGGGTCGTCGAGCTCCTGCGCTCGGCCCCCCGGCTGCGCGTCGACGCGATCTATACGCACTTTGCCAACGCCAGTGATCCGCGCGACGCGCTCACCGACCAGCAGGTCGCGAACTTCGACCGGATGGTGGAGACGCTGCGCGCCGCCGGAATCGAGGCGCCGCGGCATCACGTCTCGAACAGCGCCGGTGCGATGCGCGGGATCATGCACGGCGACTACGTCCGCACCGGCATCGTGCTGTACGGCGCCGCGCCCCTCGACACGGAGTCGACGCGGCTCGAGCCGGTCATGCGCTGGCGCACCGCGATCGCGCGGCTGAAGGAGCTGCCGGCGGGGCATGCCGTCGGCTACGGGGCGACATTCCATACGCGGCGCACCAGCCGCATCGCGACGGTTCCCGTCGGATACGCGGACGGCTACGACCGCGGCCTCTCCAACCGCGGCGAGGTGCTGGTGCGGGGGAAACGGGTGCCGGTGGTGGGGCGGGTGTCGATGGACCTCGTCACCATCGACGTGACCGACGTCGAGGACGTGCGCGCCGGCGACGAGGTGGTGCTGCTCGGGCGGCAGGGCGGCGAGGAGATCGCGGCCGAAGAGCTGGCGGCGAAACTTGATACGATCTCGTACGAGGTGTTCTGCGGAGTGAGCGCGCGCGTCCCGCGCGTCTACCTCGACGGCGAGACCGTCGTCCGCGTGCGAACACGTTTCGACGAATGACCACCATCCTCGACCGCATCGGCCGGACCTTCATCCGGCTGTTCGAGCAGACCGGCCTCTGGTTCGATGCGCTCTGGAAGACGATCGCCTGGATGTTCCGTCGCCCCTTCGACGTGGGGGAGTGGTTCCGGCAGATGGTCCGCGTCGGCGTCGACTCCATCCCCGTCGTCTTCCTGACGACGATGTTCACCGGCATGGTCATGGCGCTGCAGGTGCATCAGGGCTTCGCCCGCGTGCACGCGGAGCAGTTCGTCGCCTCCGTCGTCGCGCTGGCGATGCTGCGCGAGCTGTCGCCTGTGCTGGTGGGGCTGATGGTGACGGGGCGCGTCGGGTCGTCGATGGCCGCCGAGATCGGGACGATGCGCGTCACCGAGCAGCTCGACGCGTTGCGGGCCCTGGCGACCGATCCGATTCAGTATCTCTTCGTCCCCCGCGTCATCGCCGGCGTGATCATGCTCCCCTTCCTCTGCGTCCTCGGCGACGCGCTCGGCATCTACGGCGGCTACCTCGTCTCGGTGAAGCTGCTGAAGACGAACCCGGTGGTCTACAAGCAGAACACCTTTCAGTTCCTGCAGCTCAGCGACGTCTGGAGCGGGTTGATCAAGGCCGGCGTTTTCGGACTGATCCTCACCCTCACCGGCTGCGTGCGCGGCTACTACACGACCGGCGGCGCGGAAGGCGTCGGCCGCGCCACGACGTACGCGGTCGTGTCGGCGTCGCTGATCATCCTGCTGACCGACTTCTTCCTCACGAAGCTGCTCTTCTGATGGCTTTCATCTCGCTCCAGAACCTCTACAAGGCGTTCGACGGCCGGCAGGTCCTGTGCGACATGTCGATCGACGTGGCGCGCGGCGAGTCGCTCGTCATCGTCGGCGGCTCCGGCACCGGGAAGAGCGTCACGCTCAAGCACATCATCGGGCTGCTGAAGCCCGATCGCGGCCGCGTGCTCGTCGACGGCGAGGACATCACCGCCATGAAGGACGTGGAGCTGAACCAGTTCCGCCGCCGCTTCGGCATGGCCTTTCAGGAGGGGGCGCTGTTCGACTCCATGTCGGTCTTCGAGAACATCGCCTTCCCGCTCCGGCGGAGCGGGAGGATGTCGGAGAAACAGATCCGCGCGCGCGTCGAGGAGTGCCTCGAGGACGTGCACCTGCACGGCGTGGAGAAGAAGCGGCCCTCGGAGCTGTCGGGCGGCATGCGCCGCCGCGTCGGGTTCGCGCGGGCGATCTCGCTCAAGCCGGAGATCCTGCTGTTCGACGAGCCGACCACCGGCCTCGATCCCGTCATCAGCGACGTCATCGCGGAGCTGATCGAGGAGATGGACGTGAAGCTCGGCGTCACCACCGTCACCATCACCCACGACATGAAGGTCGCGTTCAAGATCGCCGATCGCGTGGCGATGCTCTACAAGGGGCGGATCATCGAAGAGGGGACGCCCGAGGAGTTCCAGCGGTCGAAGAACCCGATCGTGGAGCAGTTCATCGAGGGGCGCGCCAACGGTCCGCTGACCGACGACTAAAGAAAAGGGCGCGGTCTCCCGCGCCCTCCGAAGACAACTCCCGTAACTGAGGTCAGTCTTTCCGCAGCCGCGTGCGGGTCGTGGTCGTCGTGTCGTCGTCGTCCGTGTCGACCGTGGTGGTGCTGGTGTTGGTCGTGGTGGTGGTCGTCGACTGCGTGTCGAGCGAGGACGAAGAGGTCATCGGCGCCTGGACCGTGGTCACGGTCGTGGTGGTGTCGAGCGGAGCGCCCGGGGCGACCACCGAATGGGCCAGGTCGTTCGTCGGGGTATTGTCGGTGTCTACGGTGGAGTTGGCAGAGACGGTCCCGGTCGTGTCGACGACGGTGCCGCTGCTGGTCATGGAGGTGTTGCTCTCGACGGCGACCGTGTCGTCGGTGGTCGCAACGTCGGTATTGCTCGTCGACGCGCAGGCGCCGGTGAGCAGGAGGGCCGCAAATCCGGCCGCTACCAGGGAGCTGTTCATCAGTTTCTTCATTCTGTGACTCCTGATTCAGTTCAGTTGCGGCCACGAAGGTGTGGCCGGCGCTGAACGTAGGGGCAAAACAAATGCCTACTTATTTGAAACAACCACGGACGTATGATGGATGGCGTGAGCGAGCGCCCCGTTTACTCGGTCAGTGAGCTGATCCGGCAGCTCAACCTCGACCTCTACCGCTACAACGACGTCTCCGTCGAGGGCGAAGTGACCAATTTCGTCCGCTCCGCCGCCGGTCACCTCTACTTCTCCATCAAGGACGCGAAGGCGCAGATGCGGGTGGTGTTCTTCGCCACCAACGCCCGCTTCCTCCGGTTCCGGATCGAGAACGGGCTGCAGTTGATCGTCCGCGGCCGCCTGACGATCTACGAGGCGAAGGGGGAGTTCCAGCTCAGCGCCGTCTCCGCCGAGCCTGCCGGCGTCGGCGCGTTGCAGCTCGCCTTCGAGCAGCTCAAGAAGCGGCTGGCGGAGGAGGGGCTCTTCGACCCGGCCCGCAAGAAGCCGATCCCGATGCTGCCGCAGCGGATTGCCGTCGTCACCAGCCCCACCGGCGCTGCCCTCCGCGACATCCTGAACGTCCTCGGCCGCCGCTTCGAGGGACTCTCGCTGCAGATCTACCCGGTGCGGGTGCAGGGGGCGAACGCGGCGCGCGAGATCGCCACCGCCATCAAGTACCTGTCCCGCTGGAAGCTGCACGACGTGGTGCTGATCTGCCGCGGTGGAGGCTCGCTGGAGGACCTCTGGGCATTCAATGAGGAGATCGTCGCCCGCGCCGTCGCCGACTGCGACGTCCCGACCATCTCCGGCGTCGGTCACGAGACCGACTTCACGATCTGCGACTTCGTGGCCGACCTCCGCGCCCCCACCCCTTCGGCCGCCGCCGAGATCGTGATCCGGGCGAAGAGCGAGATCTGCACGCAGATCGACCACATGGTGCGGCGCGTCCGGCACGTCGTCGAGGCGCGCGTCCGGAACTACCGGCACGAGCTGCGGCACCTCGCCTCGTCCGACCGCCTCGGGATCGTCCTCCGCCGCGTCGCCGTCGCCCGCGACCGGCTGGAGCGCCGCCGCGTGCTCCTCTACCGCCTCCTCGACGCGCGCGCCAAGACGCTGCGGCGGAGGCTGAACGCGTGCGACGAGCCGCTGGCGCGCTACCCCGTCCGCATCGCGCGCGACCGGGAGCGGCTGCGGGCGACGGTGGCCACGTTGCAGGCGGTGTCGCCGCTGTCGGTGCTCTCGCGCGGCTACGCGATCGCCTTCTCCCGCACCCGCCGCGGCCGCAAGCCGATCCTCGACTCCTCGCAGGTGAGGGTCGGCGAGCAGATCGAGGTGCAGCTCAAGCGCGGCCGGCTCGAGGCGACGGTGGACCGGCATACGCTCGGCGTGGAGAGCGTCTGGCCCGGCAGCGAGTAGTGCTATAACCCCCCGCAAATCATGGCCGCCCGCCGCCCCAACGAGTTCGAGAAGTCGTTCCAGAACCTCGAGAAGATCGTGCAGCGTCTGGAGAGTGAGGAGCTGCCGCTCGACGAGTCGCTCCAGCTCTTCGAGGAAGGGATCAAGCTCTCGCGCTTCTGCCACCAGCGCCTCGAAGAGGTGGAGAAGAAAATCGAGCTGATCCTCGCCGACGCGAAGGGGCAGCCGGTAACGGAGCCGTTCGAGGAGGACGAGCTGCCGGAAGACGAGGACGACGCCGGGTGACGCTGAGGGAGTATCTCGCCGACCGGCGGGCGCTCGTCGACGCCACGCTGGACCGCCACCTCCCGCCCGCCGCGACCCAGCCGGCGACCATTCACGAGGCGATGCGCTATGCCGTGATGGGCGGCGGAAAGCGGGTCCGGCCGATCGTGGCGATCGCCGCCGCGGAGGCGGTCGGGGCGCAGGTCGAGCCGCTCCTGATGCATCTCTGCGCGCTCGAGCTCATCCACACCTACTCGCTCGTGCATGACGACCTGCCGGCGCTCGACAACGACGACCTCCGCCGCGGGCGGAAGACCACCCACGTCGTGTTCGGGGAGGCGATGGGCATCCTGGCCGGAGACGCGCTGCTCACCGAGGCGTTTTCCTGGCTGGCGAGGCCGGTGCCGGGGCTCGATCCGGCGCGGCAGTTGCGCGCCATCGCCGAGGTGGCGACGGCCGTCGACTCCACCGGGATGATCGGCGGCCAGGTGGCGGACATCGTGGCCGAGCGGTCGCAGGAAGCCAGCACCGATCGCGAGACGCTCCTCGCGGAGCTGCACTTCATCCACAGCAACAAGACCGGCAAGCTCTTCACCGCCTCCGTCGTCCTCGGTGGGCTCCTCGGCGGCGGCACCGAGGAACAGGTGGCGGCGTTGCGCCGCTACGGCAACGCCCTCGGCCTCGCCTTCCAGATCGTCGACGACCTGCTCGACATCGAGGAGTCGTCGGCCACCCTCGGCAAGACCGCCGGCAAGGACGTCGCTCAGGGAAAGCTGACCTGGCCCGCCCTTCTCGGCGTGGACAGTGCACGTGCGGAGGTGCAGCGGCTCTACCGGGAGGCGCTGAGTAACGCTGATATGATCGCCGGTCCTGTGAATTACCTTGCGCCGCTCGCCGGTTTCATCTGTGAACGCCGCAGTTAGACGGAAAAACGATGCCTCGACTACTCGATTCGATCGATACGCCCCGCGACCTCCGGAAGCTGGATCGCAAGCAGCTCCCTCAGGTCGCGCAGGAGATCCGCGAACAGATCATCGACGTGGTCTCCCGCATCGGCGGCCATTTCGGCGGGAACCTCGGCATCGTCGAGCTCACGCTCGCGCTGCACTACGCCTTCGATACCCCTCGCGACCAGATCGTCTTCGACACCGGCCATCAAAGCTATCCGCACAAGCTCATCACCGGCCGGCGCGACAAGTTCCACACCATCCGGCAGCACGACGGCATCTCCGGCTTCTGCAAGCGTGAGGAGTCGGTCTACGACGTCTTCAACGCCGGCCATGCCTCCACCTCGATCTCCGCTGCGCTCGGCATCGCCATCGCCCGCGACTTCCGGAAAGAAGACTACCGCGTCGTGGCGATCATCGGCGACGGCGCCCTCTCCGGCGGCATCGCGCTCGAGGGGCTCAACCAGGCCGGCCATCTCAAGAGCCGGCTGATGATCGTGCTGAACGACAACGACATGTCGATCTCGACCAACGTCGGGGCGATGTCGGGGTACCTCAACCAGATCATCAAGGGGCAGCGCTACAACCAGGCCAAGGACCTCGCCAAGGGGGTCATGGACCGCATCCCCCTCATCGGCGGGAAGCTGCACGGGCTCGCGCACGACATGGAGCAGGTCCTCAAGAACATGATCGTCCCCGGGACGCTGTTCGAGGAGCTCGGCTTCAAGTACCTGGGGCCGTACGACGGCCACGACCTCGACCTCCTGCTCGACCTCTTCGAGGAGCATCGCGACTACGACGGTCCGATCCTCCTGCACGTCATGACGAAGAAGGGGAAGGGCTACACGCCGGCGGAGAACAAGCCGATCTGGTCGCACGGCGTCTCGCCGTTCGACGTCATCACCGGCGACGCCCGCAAGTCCGACAAGCCGCAGCCGCCGACCTACACGGCCGTCTTCGCCGACGCGCTCATCGAGCTGGCGAAGAAGGATCCGAAGATCGTCGCCGTCACCGCGGCGATGCCCGATGGCACGGGCCTCGACAAGTTCGCGAAGGCGCTGCCGGGGCGGATGTTCGACGTCGGCATCGCCGAGGAGCACGCGGTCACGTTCTGCGGCGGCATGGCCACGCAGGGGATGAAGCCGATCGCGGCGATCTACTCCACCTTCCTCCAGCGTGCGTTCGACCAGGTCTTCCACGACGTGGCGATCATGGACCTGCCGGTCGTCTTCGCCCTCGACCGCGGCGGGATCGCCGGCGCCGACGGCCCCACCCACCACGGCATCTACGACATGGCCTACCTGCGGATCTTCCCCAACATGGTCTGCATGGCGCCGAAGGACGAGAACGAGCTGCGGCACATGGTGAAGACCGCGTTCGAGACCGGCCACCCCACGTCCCTCCGCTACCCGCGCGGCAACGGCATCGGGGTCGAGATGGACGCGGAGCTGCAGGCGCTTCCGGTCGGCAAGGGCGAGGTGATGCGCGAGGGAACGGACGCCACGATCTTCGCCATCGGCAACGAGGTCTGGCCCGCCATGCAGGCGGCGGAGATCCTGGAGAAAGAAAACATTAACGTCACAGTAATCAACGCGCGTTTCATCAAGCCTTTGGATGACGAGTTGATTACCAAATACTGTCAGCCGAATGCGCGCGTCTTTACCGTCGAGGAAGGCTCGCTCGCCGGCGGCTTCGGCTCCGCCATCATGGAACGCTGCGCCCAGCTCGGAATCCAGCACGTCGAGTTCCACTGCATCGGCATTCCCGACGAGTACGTCCACCACGGCGGCCAGGACGTCCTCCGCGCGCAGTACGACCTGCACCCCGAGGGCATCGCCAAACGCGTGCGGGAGTTTCTCGCCGTGAAGACGGATGGGAACACGGCGGCGTTCCTGGACAAGGTGAAGGAACTGTCGGCTCAGTTTCCGGAAGAGGCCTCACGCCGTCTGCGCGAGAAGGGACAGGATTCGGATCACATCGACGAGTTCGTGTACGGCAAGCGCAGCGTGACGTTGAAGTAATGCCGGAGACGCTCTTCGCCGACACCTGGTATTTCGTCGCGCTTCTTGACTCTCGCGACTCTCATCATCGCAACGCCTCGCGAGTCGAATCCCGCGTTCGGACGGCGCCGGTCGTGACGCACGACGCTGTTCTCACCGAAGTCCTGACGTACTTCTCGGGTGCAGGTGCGCACGCGCGTACCCTCGCCGCCACGATGGTGCGTGACGCGCTGCACGACATGCTCGTGGTCACCGTCGACCGCCCGCTGTTCCTCGCCGGTCTCGAGCGGTACGAGCAGCGACCCGACAAGGAGTACTCCCTCGTCGACTGCATGTCCATGATCGTCATGGAGCAACGCGGCATCCGCCACGTGCTCACCAACGACCATCACTTCTCCCAGGCCGGGTTCGTCGTCGTCAATCAATGAAGAAGCAGCGGCTCGACATGGCGGTGGTCGAGCGGGGGCTCGTCGACACGCGGTCGAAAGCGCAGTCGCTGATCATGGCCCGCCGCATCCTGGTGAACGGGCAGTTCGTCGACAAGGCGGGGGCGAACGTCACCGAGGAGGACGAGGTGACGGTCGCGGAGCTCGAGCATCCGTGGGTCGGGCGCGGCGGAATGAAGCTCGCCCATGCGCTGAAAGAGTTCGCGATTAATGTGCATGGAAAGGTGTGCGCAGATATCGGAGCGTCCACTGGCGGCTTCACCGACGTGATGCTGAAGAACGGCGCCGCGAAGGTGTACGCGATCGACGTCGGCTACGGGCAGCTCGACGTCTCCTTGCGCAACGATCCGCGCGTCGTGAACCGGGAGAAGGTGAACGCCCGCTTCCTCCAGGCGGAGGACTTCGACGACCCGATCGAGTTCGTCTCCATCGACGTGTCGTTCATCCCTCTCAAGCTGATCCTGCCGGCGGTGGCGACCTTCCTCCGCGGCGAGCTCGTGTCGCTCATCAAGCCGCAGTTCGAAGTCGGGAAGCACGAGGTCGGGAAGGGCGGCATCGTCCGCGACGAGGCGAAGCGTCAGGCCGCCGTCGAGGGCGTGGTCGCCGTCGCGCGCGAGCTGGGGTGGGAGGTGCGGGGGGTGATCGAGAGTCCGGTCAAAGGCGCGGAGGGGAACGTCGAGTTCCTCATGCACGCCGTTGCAGGTACTCCCGCAGACCGTCCCGCCACGAATCCGGACTGACCCCCGTCAGGCGCTCGTACCGTTCCGTCGAGAGGACGGAGTACGCGGGGCGCTTCGCCGGACGGGGGAACTCGTCCGTCGTGACCGGCTTCACCTCCACGCCGGACCCGCTCTCCTCCGCGATCGCCCTGGCAAAGTCGAACCAGGAGCATTCGGCGGAGTCGGCGTAGTGCA
Organism: Thermoanaerobaculia bacterium; assembly: GCA_036399015.1. Classification (GTDB taxonomy): domain Bacteria; phylum Acidobacteriota; class Thermoanaerobaculia; order Gp7-AA8; family Gp7-AA8; genus QHVT01. Next base: position 12,820 of record DASWNW010000091.1, read on the forward strand.
CGATGCCGCGCGCCGCCGGCGCGAGGCGGACGATCGCGCGCGCGAGGTGCGGCGTGTACGTGGGGCGGCCGCGCTGGTCGGAGACGACGCGGAGCGGGTTCGTTCCCTTGCGGATCTGATTGCGGATCGCCTCCACGAAATTCGGCCCGTGCACGCCGAACAGCCATGAGGTGCGGACGATCAGGTGCTCCCTCGCGTGCGCCGCCGCGATCTCCCCCAGCAGCTTCGAGCGGCCGTAGGCCGAGAGGGGAGCGGTGGTGGCGTCGACCTCGTACGGCTCGCGGCTGCTGCCGTCGAAGACGAAGTCGCTGGAGACCTGCACCAGCACGGCGCCGGTGTCGTTCGCGGCGTTCGCGAGCAGCTCCACGGCGGAGCCATTGATGGTGTTCGCCGCGCTCTCCTCCGCCTCGGCCTGGTCGACCTTCGTGTAGGCGGCGCAGTTGACGACGATCGAGGGGGCGTGGTCGCGGATGACGGAAGCCACCGCGCGGGAGTCGGTGACGTCGAGATCGGCGCGGGTCAGGGCGACGACGTCCTCACCGCGGGTGGTGAGCTCGTCGCGAAGATCGGTGCCGACCATCCCGCCGGCGCCGGTGATCAGCCACTTCACTTCTCGTCGGAGGATTTCGGCAGGGCCTTGTCGTCTTTCGGCTTGGAGAGACCGTCGCGGAAGTTCGAGATGCCTTCACCGAGGCCGCGGCCGAGCTGTGGCAGCCGGCTGGCGCCGAAGATCACCACCACGATGAGGAGAATGAGGACCAGTTCCATCGGACCAAACGAGCCAATCAGCATGCGAAACCTCCCAGGGAGAAGCGGACGCGAAAGTGTACCTCACCGCCTAACAGCACCCCGCGGCGATCCGTTCCATCTTCGATAAGATGCAGCCCCCACATGCTCGACCTCTCCGGACTCAATCCCCAGCAGCGTGAAGCAGTGAAGCACGGCACCGGACCGCTCCTGGTCCTCGCCGGCGCCGGCTCGGGGAAGACCCGCGTCATCACCTACCGCATCGGCTATCTCATGGGCGAGATGGGCGTCCGCCCGCACAACATTCTGGCCGTGACGTTCACCAACAAGGCGGCCGCGGAGATGCTCCACCGCGTCGACCAGCTCGTCCCGCCGACGGGCGGCTCCCGCCCCTGGATCGGCACCTTCCACTCGACGTCGCTGCGCATCCTCCGCCGCTACGCCGACCGGCTCGGCTTCACGAAGTCGTTCGCGGTGTACGACACCGGCGACCAGATGACGCTCATCCGCCGCTGCATGCGCGAGCTGAACGTCAACGACGAGGCCTTCCCGCCCCGCTCGGTGCTCACGCGCATCTCCATGGCCAAGAACGAGCTGATCGGACCGGTGGAGTACGAGAAGACGAACCTCGACTTCTTCGGCTCGCGCGTCTCCGAGATCTACCGCCAGTACCAGAAGCGCCTCCGCGAGTTCGACGCGATGGACTTCGACGACCTGATCGGGAACTACGTGCAGCTCCTCGAGCAGCACGAAGACGTGCGCAACGAGCTCCACGACCGCTTCCAGCACCTGCTCATCGACGAGTATCAGGACACCAACCGCGCGCAGTACGTGCTCATCAAGCTGCTGGCGGGGAAGCAGGCGAACATCGTCGCGGTCGGCGACGAGGACCAGTCGATCTACAAGTTCCGCGGCGCCGACATCAACAACATCCTCAACTTCGAGCGCGACTTCCCCGGCGCGAAGATCATCAAGCTGGAGCAGAACTACCGCTCCACCGGCAACATCCTCAGCGCGGCCACCGGCGTGGTGTCGAACAACGTCGCGCGCAAGGGGAAGACGCTCTTCACCAGCGGCGGCAAAGGCGACCCGGTGCGCCTCGTCACCTGCAGCAACGAGCGGGAGGAGGCGCAGTTCGTCCTCGAGAAGATCTCCTCACTCCGCTCGAAGTACAAGCTCACCGACATCGCGATCCTCTTCCGCACCAACGCGCAGTCGCGCCCCTTTGAAGAAGAGCTGTTGCGCGCGAACCTGCCGTACGTCGTCGTCGGCGGCGTGAAGTTCTACGAGCGGGCGGAGATCAAGGACATCCTCTCGTTCGTGCGCGCCTCCGTGCGCCCGCACGACACGCCGTCGATCGAGCGGGTGATCAACGTCCCCACGCGCGGCATCGGCGACACGACCGTCGCCGCGCTCGACGAACAGGCCGCGGCGCAGAACGTCTCGCTCTGGACGATCATCGAAGGGGACCTCTCGTTCCTTCCGCCACGCGCGGCGAAGGCGGTGAAGGAGTTCCGCGAGATCGTGCACGACCTGCAGCGCGCGTCGTCGAACCCGATCCCGGAGTTCGTCGACTACGTCATGCTGCGCACCGGCTACCGGCGCATGCTCCAGGAGTCGCGCGACCTCCAGGACGAGTCGCGCATGGAGAACCTCGAGGAGCTCCTCAACTCCGCCCGCGAGTATTCGGAGCAGAACCCGGGCGCCACCCTCGCCGATTACCTCGACTCGCTGACGCTCATCTCCGACCTCGATCGCTACGAGTCGGGCAAAGGCGTCACGCTGATGACCCTGCACTCGGCGAAGGGGCTGGAGTTCAAAGTCGTCTTCCTCGCCGGGATGGAGGAAGGGATCCTCCCGCACGCGAACTCGCTCGAAAAGTCGGACGACATGGAGGAGGAGCGCCGCCTCTGCTACGTCGGCATGACCCGCGCGCGCGAGCTGCTGTTCTGCCTCCACGCATTCGAGCGGCGCGTGCACGGCAGGTTCCGCGAGCAGAGCCCGTCGCCGTTCCTGCAGGAGATCCCGGAAGAGGCGACGGAACAGGTGCGCATCGCCAGCGCGCGCTACTCGGCGTCATCGCAGGAGCCGTCGTGGCGCGAGCGCCCGATCCAGCAACAGCGCTACGGCTCGCCGCCGCAGCAGCGTTACGGTGCGCCCTCGCAGCCGCCGCGGAGACCGGCACCGGCTCCCGCCCCGAAGAACGAGTCGGTCAACGGCGTCCTCTCCTTCTTCCAGAACGCGCCGGTGCAGTTCGATCCCACCGCGATCAACGCGGCCAAGCAGCAGACCGCGCTGTCGGGCGCCGCGGAGCTGAAGCGCGGTCAGAAGGTGCGGCACGAGCAGTTCGGCGTCGGCACCATCCTCACCATGGAAGGCAGCGGCCCCGACGCGAAGCTGACCGTGTACTTCGACCGCGTCGGCTCGAAGAAGTTCATCGCCAAGTTCGCGAAGCTCACGAGGGTTTAGAACGATGACGGACCAGAAGATCGTCGACAACAGCGAGCGTCCCGCGCAGCCCGAGCCCGGCGAGGACGAGGCGACGCATCAGCCGAGCGCGCGCGAAGAGGCGGACGCGCCGGCGGACGTCGAACGAGCCAGGCAGCGCGAGCGCGAGCGGCAGACCGGCGAGGACTAGGGCCTGCGCGGCAGAACGCACCGACGGAGTGGCCGCACGTGCACCGGCGGAGCAACCAGCGCTGCCGGCCGTGCCGTGCCGGCTTCACACAAAGTTAGCCGGCGAATCGCGGGTCAGCAATGCAAACGCGAACGAGGTACAGAAGCCTTCAGTATGACTGTGCCCCTACGACATATTCTTGAACACGCAGCCGTTTTGCGCGCGACAGCAAAACACGACGAACCTGCAGCATGTATGCACCCGCGGTGCGGACGCGGCGGTACGCACCAGAATGGAAGAGGTTCATGGTCTCGTCACGATCAAACGCATGGAGTCAATGATCTGATCGTCTTGAACGAGGACATCGAGCGCCGTCACTTTTCGTTTGCACACTAACTCGCGAAGCTTCGGTAGATCGAGCGCAATTCGCTTGACGACGACAGGTCCCGGGACTTTGTGCGTCCGCTTCGTTTCATTCGTTGTGTCGACCGGCTCTTCATCATCAGGGCAGCCGTTGGGGTCAATCGCACTTTGCGAAAGCACGAAACCGGCCCCTCCCTTGCCAAACGGCGCCTGGCCAATCGTTATCTCGTCGTTGCAGTCGCGACCCGCTCCGCACGAGCGCATCGTAATTTCCACGGTGGCCGAGCAAAGGTCGGAGCAGATGACGCAACTGTCGAGGTAGAAAGTATCGCCGAACCAGACATCGCAGCGCGCGTCATCGTAGGCGACGGAATTTCCAGTGGATAGCAAAGCAGCGAGGGAGACGCCCGGATGAGCCGGATCGATGGGTAGTGCGAAAGAGTCGGCCGCACCGCGGTGATACACGAGGACGTTCGGACAACGTTGTAATGGCAGATCGACGGGATGACTAGTGCGATTTGCGGGTTTCGAAGTCTGTGCCGCGACTGACACAGACATCAGAAGCCACCAAGCAACGCCGTAAAGTGTATTCATAAACCACCTCCGTACGTACTAGTGACGAGACACCGCTCCTCGTATCACGCAATTTTGGAACGCGCATATAAACGTTATGCTGGAATGCGATCTTAAGCGTGCTTCGCGGTACGTTCTGATGCAGCCTCCGCTCATCTCGTCCGGCTAACTCTTTGCTACTTTGCGGCGCCGCTGGTGCAGCCGGTCGATCAGCTTCGTGGCGGTGCGCACCTGCTCGAGGATCTTCTCCTCCAGGCCGGCGCCCTTGATCTTGAAGCTCTTCGCGCGGCGGAAGACCTGGCGGGCCCGGTCCTTCTCGCCGCTCTCCAGGAGCGCCATGCCGAGGTGCATGAGGTTCGTGGCGGTCGGGCCGAGGTCGGCCGACTTCGTCAGGAAATCGACCGCGTTCTTGAACTCGCGGCGCTTGAAGTAGACCCACCCGAGTGCCGCGAGCGGGAACTGCTTCAGCTCCTTCGGCGAGTAGCGGAGCGCGAGCTGCGCGCTCTCCAGCGCCTCGTCGAGGTTCTCTTCCATGTCGGCGAGCGTGTAGGCCTTCTCGAAGTAGGCGATCGACTTCGCGTAGTTCGACGTGTAGTCGCGCAGCATGTCTTCCAGCGCGCGGTTCGCTTCCTTGAAGTTCCCCTCGGCGCGCAGCGCCTCGACGAGCGTCGTGTACGCCGCCGCCGCCACCATCTCCGCCGGCCGGTGCTTGAGCACGCGCCGCGCGACCGAGATCGCCTCGGAGTTCAGGTCGAGGTGTGAGCAGAGCAGCGCGTACGGCAGGAGGATGTTGATGTTGTCCGGCTCGTCCTCTGCCGCGCGGCGGTACTGGTCCAGCGCCTCGGTGTAATTACCTTCGGAGGCCAGCGTGTCGGCCTGGCTCACCACCTGCGCCGCCGCCCCTTCGACCGGCATGTGGCCGGAGATCCCTTCATAGATCTTGACCGCCTGCTGGTACTCCATCTTGTTCGGATTGAGCTCCAGCGCCTCCTGGAAGCAGTCGATGGCCTTGCGGTTCCAGTTGCGGTCGAGATAGCAGAGGCCGAGGTGGTAGATCGCCTCCTCGTAGTCGGGATCGAGCTTCAGCGCCGCCTGGAACGAACGGATGGCGCGCTCGAGCTGCCCCTTCTCGTAAAAGATGGTCCCGAGGAGGAAGTAGGCCTGCGGGATCGCCTCGAGCTGGATGGCCTTCTCGAGGAACTTCTGCGCGCGGAGGAGCTTCCCCTTGCGGGCGTAGATCGCGCCGAGGGAGAAGTAGGGGAGGAACGACTCCTGGGAGATCTGGATCGCTCGCCGCAGCCAGCGCTCGGCGCCCTTGAGGTCCTGCCGCTCGTGCAGCAGCACGCCGTAGAAGACCGCGGCGTCGAAGTGGTCGGGCTGCACCTCGATCGTGCGCTCCAGATACGCCTTGGCGCGGTCGAGATTGCCGTCGTTGAAGAACATCTCGCCGAGGAAGAACGAGAGCTCGTAGTTGTCGCGGTCGAGGCGGAACGCCTCTTCGAGATGCTTGATGCCCCGCTCCGGGTCGAAGCCGTCGAACGCCGCCTCGGAGTCGGCCATGAGCAGCAGGAAGCGCTCGCGCTTCTCGCCGCGGAACAGCGACACCATCCGGTCCTTGCGCTCGACGAAGCGCTGCTTCTTTTCGAGAGCGAGCATCTGCTCGCCCATCTTCGATTCCCACAGCTCGACGACTTCGTCCGAGGTGAGGACGTTCTTCTTCTCCAGCAGCTCCTTCACCGAGAGGAGGCCGGTCTGGTTGATGAAGATGGCCCGCTCGTGCTTCTGCACCGCGTCGACGAGCGAACGGATCGTCTCGGCGGAACGCTTCACGATCTCTTCGAGCGCGGAGACGCGCTCGAGCAGGTGCTCGTCGAGTGAGAGGTCTTCGTCTTCCTCGTACTCCTCCAGGTCCTCGTCTTCGAAGGAGCTGGCACCGGAGAGCACGAGCAGCTTGTTCTGGCAGCGAAAACAGAACTCGCGCTCGTCGTCGTTGTACGCGCTGCAGGTCTGACAGAGCATGATTTAGGTGCGGATTAGAACAACGTTCGTTGGATGTGTCATCCCTGGTTCCTCGGGTTCCTCGGGTTCCTCGGGTTCCTCGGGTTCCTCGGGTTCCTCGGGAGTCTTAGGGTGCACCGTGCCGAGGAACTCCGAGGAACCCGAGGAACTCCGAGGAACCTACCTGTACTCGTAGAAGCCGCGTCCGCTCTTCCTGCCGAGCCACCCGGCGTCGACCATCTTCACCAGCAGCGGGCAGGGGCGGTACTTCGGGTCGCCGAAGCCCTGCTCGAGCACGCGCAGGATGGCCAGGCAGACGTCGAGGCCGATGAAGTCGGCCAGCGTCAGCGGACCCATGGGGTGATTCATCCCCAGCTTCATCACTCCGTCGATCGCCTCGCGCGTGGCCACGCCTTCATACAGCGAGAAGATCGCCTCGTTGATCATCGGCATGAGCACCCGGTTGGAGATGAAGCCGGGGTAGTCATTCACCTCGATCGGCGTCTTCCCCATTTTCTTGGAGAGGTCTTCGACCTTCTGCCAGGTCTCGTCCGAGGTGGCGATGCCGCGGATGACTTCCACGAGCGTCATCACCGGCACCGGATTCATGAAGTGCATCCCGATGACCTTGTCCGGCCGCTGCGTCGCGGCGGCGATCTTCGTGATGGAGATCGAGGAGGTGTTCGAGGCCAGGATGCAGTCGGGGCGGGTGACCTTGTCGAGCTTGGCGAAGAGCTCGGTCTTGGCGCCGAGCTGCTCGATGATCGCCTCGATGACGATGTCGGCCTCGGTGATCGCCTCGACGTTCGTGGTCGGGCGGATGCGCGCCACGACCGCGTCCCGCTCTTCAGCGGTCATCTTTCCCTTGTCGACGCCGCGCTGCAGATTGGCGGAGATGGTGGCGACGGCGCGCTGCAGGATCGACTCGTTGACGTCGACGAGCGTGACGTCGAAGCCGCTCGCGGCGGCGGTGTGGGCAATCCCGTTTCCCATCGTTCCACCGCCGATGACGACGATGTTTTGCATTCGGTTGCGCTCCATAGGTGGTCGAAATCGGGCGAACTCTATATCATCGTGCGCTCTCGGAGCCCGGAACCATGGCGCGGAAATGCTTCATGTGTGGAAGCGAAGTCACAGAGGGGATCCTCTGTGTGAAATGCGACAAGCCGCGCAGAAAGTCGACCCCTGACCTGAGCGCGAGCGAGGCGAGTGGAGCGGCGGCCGCTCCGGCCGCCGACAGGCCTGCCCCCGAGCCGACCCCCGCGCCACAGGTCACGCGCGGAGACTCGGGCCGCCATCAGGCCGCCACCGCGCCCGTCCTCGAGCCCGATCCGTTCCCGAAGGCGCCGATCCTTCCCTTCCCGGTGGAGTCGGCGTCGCCCGCGATCACCAGCGTCGTCAACCTGCTCGTCGCCTCCGGCGGCGCGTCGGTGCTCGCCGGTCCCGACCGCAGCATCAAGTTCGTCTCCGACGAGGCGAAGCGCCTCTTCGGCACCACGCAGGCCGAGCTCGCGAACGTCTCCGCGATCGAGGCGAAGGCGGGGATCCGCATCGGCGACTTCTCCGTCCCCGCCACCGCCGGCGTGCGCATCGGCAGCCGCAACTTCATCTACACGCTCGTCCCGATGTCGGGCGGCGCGAGCGGCGCGGTGCTCATCTTCCGTCCCGCCGATCCGATGAACGAGGCGCACGCCTCCTTCGCCACCTACGTCCGCGAGACGGTCCTCGCGCCGCTGCGCGCCCTGCGCGAGTCGCTCGCCTCGGCGGCGCGCACCCGGAACGACCACTTCCTGGCCGACACCGCCAACGGCATCGAACAGGTGCTGTCGTCCCTCGAGCTCGCGCCCGACGTCGAGGAGCACGCCTCGTCCGTCCGCCCCGTGCCGACGGTGACGGAGGTCGTCCACCGCGTGGCGGAGCGCTTCCGCGCCCACGCCGACCTGAAAGGCATCCGCCTCGACGTCGATGCGCCGGAGCTCGAGGAGCGCTTCGTCGACCACGAGCAGCTCGCCGAGGCGCTGGCCATCCTGATGGAGAACGCGCTCCACTACGTGCCCGCCAGCGGCCAGGTCGTCATCGGCTGCCGCTGGATGGAGCACAAGGGCAAGCCGCTGCTCCTCTTCTTCGTCATGGACAACGGTCCCGTCGTCCCCGAGTCGATCCGTCAGGCGATCTTCGAACCGTCGTTCGCCTGGAACCCGGTCTCGTCCGAGCGCACCGGCCGCGGCCTCTTCAAGTGCCGCGAATTCGCGGTGGCGCACGCCGGTTCCCTCTGGGTCGAGTCCAAGACCGGCAAGGCATGCACCTTCTTCCTCCGAGTTCGTCCCGACGGCGTCCGATGAAAACCCTGATCCTCTCCCTGCTCCTCCTCGCCGGAGCCGCGACGCTGCACGCCGCGGACGACAACGAGATCACCGCCGAGAACGTCATCCGGCTGATGAACCAGTACCGCGCCGAGGCGTCGCTTCCGCCGCTCGGGTCCGAACGGCGCCTGATGCTCGCCGCCGAAGACCGGATGCGCCACATGGAAGACGAGGGCTACTGGGCCCACAACGCGCCCGACGGCATGCGCCCGTTCGTCTGGGTGAAGGCGCGGAACTACGAGTTCCGCACCGTGGGCGAGAACCTCGCCAGCGGCTTCGAGACCGCCGCGCTGCTCGTGCAGGCGTGGATGGAGTCCGCCGGCCACCGCGCGAACATCATGTCGACCGACTACGAGGACTGCGGCATCGCCATCATCGAAGGCTCCACCCTCGGCCCTGCCACCGGCAAGGCCATCGTGGTGCTGTTCGGGCGGCAGCAGGACAACGCGAAGATGGTCGCGCGCGCCCGCTGAGCATCCGTTGCCCTTCGCCCCGCTTGCGGGGAGAAGGTGGCCGAAGGCCGGATGAGGGGCAGTCCGTCGCAGCGTGCACGCCCCCTCACCCTGTCCTTCGCGTTGCTCAGGACATCCCTCTCCCCGCAAGCGAGGCGAGGGGCAACCATGGCCCACTCGATGCGTTCCGCTTCAGGCGACAGTGACGCTCGGGTCGACGTCGCGCGCCCAGCGCTGCATCCCGCCGACCATGTTCTTCACCCGCGTGTAGCCGTTCTGCAGGAGGTACTCCTGCGCGCGGCCGCTGCGCCCGCCGGAGCGGCAGATCATGACCACGTCGCGGTCCTTCGGGATGTCGGCGAGCCGCTGCGGCACCTGCGCCAGCGGGATGTGCTGCGCCTGGCCGATGTGGCCGGCCGTCCACTCGTTCGGCTCGCGGACGTCGATCAGGACGACGTCGGCGCCGCTGCTGAGCTTTTCCTGTACTTCTGCCGGGGTGATGTCGCGTTCTTGCATCGGGCTGCAGAACTCCTCGTAGTCAATCAGTCTGGTGATTTTCTCGTGCTCGTCGCACCGCCTGCGCAGCTTCATCGTGCGGAACGTCGCGCGCAGGGCGTCGAAGATTAGCAGACGTCCCGCCAGGCTCTCGCCCGCGCCGGTGATCAGCTTGATGGTCTCGGTCGCCTGCAGCGTCCCCACCACCCCCGGCAGCACGCCCAGGACGCCACCTTCCGCGCACGACGGTACGAGGTTCGGCGGCGGCGGCGTCGGATAGAGGCAGCGGTAGCAGGGGCCGTCGCTCGTGCCGAAGACCGACACCTGCCCGTCGAAGCGGAAGATGGAGCCGTAGACGTTCGGCTTTCCCAGCAGGACGCAGGCGTCGTTCACGAGATAGCGGGTGGCGAAGTTGTCGGTGCCGTCGACCACCACGTCGTAGCCCGCCAGGATCTCCAGCGCGTTCTCCGACGTCAGCCGCGCGGAGTGCGTCACCACGTGGACGTCGTCGTTGAGATCGGCGAGCCGCTCCTTCGCCGCCTCCAGCTTCGGCCGCCCCACCGCCGACGTGCCGTAGAGGATCTGCCGGTGGAGGTTCGTCACGTCGACGCGGTCGAAGTCGACGAGCCCCAGCGTCCCCACTCCCGCGGCGGCGAGGTAGATCGAGACCGGCGAGCCGAGGCCGCCGGCGCCGACGATCAGCACCTTCGCGCGCCGCAGCTTCTCCTGCCCCTCCGGACCGATCTCCGGAAGGATCACCTGCCGGGCGTAGCGCGCCATCGGATCGCTCAGGGAAGGAGCCGTGACACCGCCTCCTGCACCTTCTTCCCGTCGACGCGACCCTTGAAGCGCGCGGTCGCCTCCTTCATCACCTTGCCGAGGTCCTTCTTCGACTGCGCGCCGGTGGAGGCGATGATTTCCCGGATGCCGCTCTCCAGCTCCTCGGCCGACAGCTCCGCCGGGAGGTAAGTCCGGAGCAGCTCCATCTCGGAGCGCTCCTTCTCGGCCAGCTCGGCCCGGCCGGCGTTCGTGTACTGCTCGATCGAGTCCTGACGCTGCTTGACCGCCTTGCGGATCACGGTCATCGCTTCTTCGTCCGACAGCTCGTGCCCGACGTTGATCTGTTCGTTCTTCAGCGCCGACTGCAGCATGCGCAGCGTCGAAAGGCGCTCCTTCTCCTGCGCTTTCATCGCCTCGGTCATGTCGGCGCGGACCCGGTCCGTCAGTGCGGCCATTGCGTTCACCTCGAATCGCATTCTATTCTCGCCCGCCATGCCGCTCGACGTCCGCAGCCTCCTGCAGGAAACCGGTGCACTGCTGACCGGCCACTTCCGCCTCTCCTCGGGGCTGCACAGCGACAGTTACGTGCAGTGCGCGCTGCTCCTCGAGGACCCGCGCCACGCGAAGGCGATCGGCGAGGCCCTCGGCGAGAAGGTGCGCGCGCTCGGCGCGTCGAAGATCGTGGCGCCCGCGCTCGGCGGCGTCGTCATCGGCTACACCGTCGCCGAGGCGCTCGGCGTGCCGTTCGTCTTCACCGAGCGGAAGGAAGGGCAGATGACGCTCCGGCGCGGCTTTCGCCTCGAAGAGGGAGAGGGCGTCGTCATCGTCGAAGACGTCGTCACCACCGGCAAGTCGACGCGCGAGACCGCGGACGTGATCGCGCAGCATGGCGGCGTCGTGACCGGCTTCGCATCGATCCTCAATCGCAGCGGCAAGCCGAATCCGTTCGACGCGCCGTACGAGTTCCTGCTCGCGCTCGACTTCGAGACGTGGGACGAGAGCGCCTGCCCGCTCTGCGCGAAAGGCACGGCGCTCGACGCGCCGGGATCGCGGTTCACCTCCCAATGAGCCGCACGATCGTCACCGTCGCCGGTCAGCAGACCGAGGTCGACCCGCGGGAGCAGGGTGTCGAGATCCTCGAGATCCGTCCCGACGAGATGGAGCTGCGCGCCGGCGGCAAGGTGCACGTCGTGCCGTACGTCGTGCAGGGGACGACGGTCAGCTTCGCATTCGAGGGGGAGATCTGGTTCGCCGAGATCGCGGAAAAGGGAGCGCGCGCGAAGGGGCGCCACCGCGAGCAGTCGACGGCCGCGCCGATGCCCGGTCTCGTGCTGAAAATACTCGTGCAGCAGGGCGACGTTGTTGCAAAGGGAGCCCCGCTGCTCATCCTCGAGGCGATGAAGATGGAGCACCAGATCGTGGCTCCGCGCGACGGGACGGTCGTTTCGATCAACTGCCGAGAGGGTGAGTTGGTGCAGCCGGGAGTTGAGCTGGTGACGATGAATGAAGATCACGGTTGATGCAGTCAAGCTCGTCGAGGTCGGTCCGCGCGACGGCCTCCAGAACGAGAAAGTCACGATTCCCACCCAGGCCAAGATCGACTACATCACCGCCCTCGGCGACGCCGGTCTGCGCGTGATCGAGGCCGGCGCGTTCGTCTCGCCGAAGTGGGTCCCGCAGATGGCCGACACCGCGGAGGTCTACGCCGAGATCCCGAAGGATCCGGGCGTCGAGTATCCGGTGCTCGTCCCGAACATGAAGGGGCTGGAGCGCGCCATCGCCGCCGGCGTGCAGTCCGCCTCGATCTTCACCGCCGCCTCCGACACCTTCAACAAGCGCAACATCAACATGACGATCGACGAGTCGTTCGAGAACTACGCGCCGGTCGTGGCGCGGGCTCGCGAAGAGGGGATGAAAGTCCGCGGCTACGTCTCGACCGCCTTCGGCTGCCCCTACGAGGGGGACGTCCCGCCGGAGAAGGTGCTCGAGGTCTGCGCGCGCCTCCTCGACCTCGGCTGCTACGAGGTGTCGGTCGGCGACACGATCGGCGTCGGCACGCCGATGCAGGTCCAGGGAGTGATCGGGATGCTGCTGCAGGTCATCCCGGCGTCGAAGCTGGCCATGCACTTCCACGACACGCGCGGCACCGCGCTGGCGAACACGCTGGCGGCGCTGGAGATGGGGATCGCCACGTTCGACGTCTCCTCCGGCGGCCTCGGCGGCTGCCCCTATGCCCCCGGCGCGTCGGGCAACATGGCCACCGAGGACGCCGTCTACATGCTTGACCGGATGGGGATCGACACCGGGGTAAACCTCGACCGGCTCGTCGCCGCCTCCGCCATCATCGCGCCGTACCTCGACCATCCGCTCCCGGGCCGCTATCTGCAGGCGTGCACGAAGGGGCAGATGCCGTTCGCGACGAGCGCGGCAGTACAATGAGCGTGTCGGAGCAGTTCCGCGGTGCGTGGCGTGATGGCTGGCATGTCATCCCTCAGCAGGTCGTCTTTCGTGACCTCGACGCGTTCGGTCACGTCAATAACGCCACGTTCTTCACCTACTACGAGTGGGGCCGCGCCCAGCTCTGGTGGGAGCTCACCGGCACCGCCCGCCCCTCCGACATCGGCTTCATCGTCGCGCGCGCGGAGTGCGACTTCCGGATGCAACTGGGGATGGAGCCGATCGAGATCGCCACGCGCATCGGGGAGATGCGCACCAGCTCGCTCGAGTTCCTTTGCGAGATCCGCAAGAACGGCGGTAACGATATTGCAGCGAGCGGCAGAGTCGTTGTCGTGCTCTTCGATTGGGCACGGCAATCGAAGATACTGATCAGCGATGAGTTGCGGAGGAAGGTAGCCGAACATGCAGCCGGGACGCGTTCTGACTCATCCCGCTCTGGCGCGGAGGCGGTTCCAGGAGATCGCCGGACGCCCTGACCCGCTGCTCGATCTCGTCGAGGGCTCCCTGGTCATCGCCCTCGAGGAGACCCCCGCTCTCGACCTCGACCGCTACCTCGGCGAGGTGCACGCCTGGAGCGAGGCCGTCCGCTCCCGCCTCGACGGCTCCCGCGACGTGGAGCGGATCGTCGAGACCATCAACCGCCTCCTCTTCGAGGAGGAAGGCTTCCACGGCGAGAACGACGACTACTACGATCCCCGCAGCGCGCTGCTGAGCGAGGCGCTGGAGCGGCACGCCGGCCTTCCCATCACCCTCTCCATCCTCTACCTCGAGCTCTCGCGCCGCGTCGGCGTCGAGGCGGCGGGCGTGGCACTGCCGGGACGCTTCCTGGTCAAGTTCACCGGCCCCTTCGGCGTGCTCGTCGTCGACCCGTTCGACGGCGGCCGGGTGCTCTCGACGATCGAGCTGCAGAAGATCCTCGACGGCATGTACGGCGGCGGCGTGCAGTTGCGCGAGCATCACCTCCGCTCCTTCTCGCCGAAGGAGATCCTCGCGCGCGAGCTGGCGCAGCTCAAGGCCGCCTACCTGGCGCAGCACGACCTGCCGCGCGCGGCCGCGTCGATCGACAGGCTGCTCATCCTCGACGATCGCGACGTCTACGAGGTGCGCGACCGCGCCGCCCTCGCCATGCAGATGCACGCCTACCGTCAGGCGATCGAGCTGTTCGAGCGCTACCTCTCGCTCGCGCCGTCCGCCGACGACCGCTCGCGGGTGCGGGAGCAGATCGCCTATCTACACGCCTGGCTGGATCAGAACTGACGCCTGTTAAGATTGCCGCCATCGCGTGATTACCGGCTTCAACACGGACATCAAGCACAACGACAAGGTCTACCACGTCCAGACCGAGGACAAAGGTGTCGGCAATCCGTACATCGAGTCGCTCGTCTACGTCGGCGGGGAGATCCTGGCGTCGAAGAAGACGTCCTACGCGGAGCAGCTCAAGAGCGGGATCGACGACAAGTGGATCGGCGGCCTCATGGAGCAGCAGCACCGCACGATGATCGCCGCGATCAAGCGGGGCCGCTTCGACCAGCCGGCCGACACCACCAAGACCGGCCAGCGCATCCCGCTGCCGACGGTCTCGCAGCCGCTCGACAGCGGCGTCGTGTTCGAGGATGCCGCGCCGGTCGCCGCGGCCGCGGTCGAGGACGAGAAGACGCTCGACCAGGTGATCATCGACTACCTCGCCTCCGAGGCGGAGAGCGAGCACCTCGAGCTGGCGCTGCTGAATCAGATCGACTTCTTCGCCGGCGCCGCGATCGAGATGCGCATCGCCGCCCGCAAGAGCCTCTCCCAGGCCCCCATCCCCGCGGCGGCCATCGAGGTGCGGGTGATCTCCACCGTCGAGCCGCCGCGCGTGATCTTCCGCGGCAAGACCGCCGCCGACGGCACCGCCATCGTCCGCTGCACCATCCCCGCCTTCCGCGACGGCACCGCCGCCGTGATCATCTCCGCGCAGAGCCCCATCGGGAATGATGAGGTGAAGCAGTTGGTGAAGCGGAGAAAGTAGCGCCTGCGGCGCGGCGCCGGGTGTCGGGTATCAGGTGTCAGGTGTCTGCGGTTCTTCGGCTCCCGGCACGCGTCCGTCAGGCGCAACACCCCAGACACCCGACACCCGATACCTGACACCAATCGCCGCTGGCAGCCTTCTTTCATAGTCGCACCCCGGATGTTCCGTACCAGATTCTTCCGCGCCCTCGCGGTCGTCGCCGGGATGGCGGCGGTCCTGTATCTCCTCGTCAGCCTTTTCCTGCCGACCTCGCGGCGCCTCATCTTCGGCGTCGACAAGGACAGCGGCAAGGTCCGTCTGGTGCAGAACCGCGTCACCTACCTCCCGCCGCACCAGTTCTACCGGCTCGAGTTCGAACGGCGCCAGGGCGTCGCGCAGCGCGACGGCTTCGTGCGCATCCTCTCCAAGGAGCGCGTCCCCGTCACCATCACCTACCGGCTCCGCTTCAGCATCCCCGGCGACCGCCTCCCCGACGCCCGCCGCCTGGTGCGCGAGGGGTGGAGCGCCTGGATCCGCGCCCGCGTCTCGGAGGCCGTCTCCGCCGTCACGCAGCAGTTCCCTGTCGAGGAGATGCTCTCCCCGACCTCGCAGTTCGCTGCCCGCCGCGACGTGCTGCGCCAGGTCGTGGCGCGCCACCTCGCCCGCAGCGGTCTGCAGGTCACGGCCTTCGAGATCGCCCGCATCGAGCCCGACCGCCGCGCGCTCCTCGAATACAAGCGCACGCAGCTCCGCCGCGAGGCCCGCGGCGTCGCCGGCCGCGTGGCCATCTTCGCCATCGACGGTGCCGACTGGGAGCTGATCACCGAGCTCTCCAACGACGGCCGCATCCCGAACATCCGCGCCCTCGCGCAGGGCGGCACGACCGCCTCCCTGCAGACCATCCAGCCCACCGTCTCGCCGCTCGTCTGGACCACCGCCGCGACCGGTCTCTCGCCCGACCGCCACGGCGTCATCGACTTCTACGACCGCTCCAACCGCAAGCCGGTCGACGCCTCCACGCGCCGCTCCCCCGCCCTCTGGGAGATCGCCGACGTCTTCGGCCGCAAGGCGGTCGCGGTGAACTGGTGGACTGCCTGGCCTCCGCGCAGCGCGGAGACCGTGACGTTCGACGCGCCGGTGACGTTCCAGCCGAGCGCCGTCTCCCCGTCGATCCTCGCGCAGCGCGTCGCACAGCTCGACGTCCCCGCCTCGACGATCGGCTCGCCGCAGGTGCGCCGCTTCCTCAACATCACCGACGCCGAGTACACCGCCGCGGTCAACGGCGGCAACGCGAACGATCCGGTCAACGTCTTCCGCAACGTCCTGGCGAAGACCTGGACCGACCACCGCGTGGCGGTGAACCTCTATCAGCAGCAGGAGCCGCTGCTGCTGATGATGAATTACGAGGGCACCGACGCCGTCAACCACCTCTTCGGCCCCTACCACCCGCCCTACCGGGAGGGGATGCCGCAGACCGAGTTCCGCAAGTACTGGCCGACGGTCGCGAACTACTACTCCGAGGTCGACCGGCTGATCGGCGAGTGGATGAACGTCCTCTCCGACGACACCACCGTCATCCTCGTCTCCGCGCACGGCTTCCGCTGGGGAAAGACCCGGCCGCGCACGTCGCCCGCCGGCCGCGCCGCGCTGGCCGACCACCGCAACCCCGGCATCTTCATCGCCTACGGGAACCACGTCGCGCCGTCGCGTGCGAACCACACCATCTCCCTCTACGACCTCGTCCCGACCGTCCTCGCCATCCTCGGGCTGCCGCCGTCGACCGAGATGCAGGGGACGCACGCCGGCTGGGTCTTCAACGACATCACCCCGGTGACGAGCGTGAGCGTCGTCAGCTACGGCGAGTTCTTCGGCCCGCAGCCGATCGGCGGAGGCACTGACCCGCAACGCTACACCCGCGCCCTGCAGGCCATCGGGCACGTCGTCGATCCCTCGCGCATGCAGCCGGTCTTCGAGGACGAGGACGGCCCGCAGGTCGCCGTCGGTCCGCTCTCCCCGCAGCAGTGGGGGGCGTACGCGTTCGAGAACAACCGCGGCATCCAGCTCCGCAAGGAGTCGAAGCTGCGGGAGGCGACGGAGGCCTTCCAGGCGGCCATCGACCTCAACCCGACGCGCCCGACGCCCTACCTCAACATGGCCATGACGCTCTTCGACCGGCAGCAGTACACCGCCGCCGACCAGGTCTTCCTCATGGCCGTGCAGCGGGGGCTGCCGAACGCGGAGCAGTGGTTCATCGACTTCGCCGCCCTCTACCGCTCGCGCAACATGACCTCGCGCGCGATCCAGTTGCTGTATCGCGGCAAGCAGGTCTTCCCGCAGTCGCCCCGCATCGCCGCGAACCTCGGCTCGGCGCTCCTCCAGTCCAGCCGCTACACCGAGGGACTCCCGGAGCTGGAGCGCGCGCTCGGCCTCCAGCCGTCGTCGACGTTCGTCCTCAACAACCTCGGCACGTACCACGCGCGCCAGAAGGACTACGGCCGTGCGCTCGACTTCTGGAACCGGTCGCTGAGCATCGATCCGCGGCAGCCGGAGATCCGCCAGGCGCTCGAAGCGGTGCAGACGCACCTGTGATCTCGTTGCGCGTTGCGCGTAGCGTGTGACTCGGGCTGTGTCGCCCGGGCGACGAAATCGTCGAGCCGGGCCGCGAAATCGCCGGCGCCTACGTCGAAAATCGCCGCCCCTGACGCGAAACCGCCGACCCCCGCGACAAAATCGCCGACCCATACGGCAAGATCGCGGACCTCGACGACGAAATCGCCGGCCCACACCACGAAATCGCCGACCTGGACGACGAAATCGCGGCCCCACGCGGCAATATCGTCGCCACGCGCGACGAATTTGCCACCCACCTCGACGAAATCGAGGACCACGGCGAGGAAATCGAAGCCTCGGACGACGAAATTACCACCGCCCTCGACGAAATTACCGCCGCCACCGACGAAATCGTCGCCGCCCCCCACGAAATCGACGACAGGCCCGGGCAACACGCAACGAGCAACGCGGAACACGGAACGCGGAACACGGAACGCGGAACACGGAACGCGCAACCACCGGCAACGGGCAACGGGCAACGGGCAACGGGCAACCAGCAACCAGCAACCAGCAACCAGCAACCAGCAACCAGCAACGCGACCACCCCATCTTGACCCCAACCACCCCCTTCGATACACTCCGTCAAGCAACTGAGACTCAGTCTCAGAATGCGGCGCAGAAAAGATGGCCCACGTCGAACGCGAAGTCGCACGCTTCCAGGAGTTCCTGCAGCAGCAGGGGCTCAAGCTCACCTCCGAGCGCATCGCGCTCGTGCGCGAGATCTTCTCCACCCACTACCACTTCGAGGCCGACGAGCTGCTCTTCAAGATGAAAGAGAAAGCCGTCAAGATCTCGCGCGCCACCGTCTACCGGACCCTCGAGCTCCTCGTAAAGTCCGGCATGGTCCGCCGCGTCCACCTCGGCGAAGACCACTACCACTACGAGCACGTCACCGGGAACTCGCACCACGACCACCTCATCTGCACCACCTGCGGCGGCGTGATCGAGTTCCACGACGAGCTTCTCGAGCAGCGCCAGCTCGAGATCTGCGAGCGTAAGAAGTTCACCCCCACCTTCCACAACCTCCAGATCCTCGGCGTCTGCGACTCGTGCCGCAAGAAGGGGCAGACCCCCGACTCGCCCGATCGCGTGCGCATGATCGGACAGACCAGACTCAGGAAATGACCGAATGCTCCCAGCACTGATCATCGTTTTCCGCGAAGGTTTCGAAGCGTTCGTCGCCGTCGCCATCATCTTCGCCTACCTGAAGAAGACCGGCCGCGACACCCTCCGTCCTGCCGTCTGGACCGGCATCGTGGTCGCGCTCTTCGCCAGCGCCGCCCTCGGCTGGTGGCTGTACAAGGTGTCGATCAGCCCCTTCTGGGAAGGCGTCCTGGCGCTGGTCGCGGCGGTGCTCGTGGCGACGTTCGTCATCCACATCTGGCGCGTCGCCCCGACGATGAAACGCGACATGGAGCAGCGCCTCGAGGCGCGCGCGCAATCGCGCTGGGCGTGGCTGGCGGTCTTCAGCTTCACCCTCCTGATGATCACGCGCGAGGGGATGGAGACCGCCCTGTTGCTGATCCAGGTCCGCCAGGGGCAGTTCTGGCTCGGCTGCGCCCTCGGCCTCGCCGCCGCGGCGCTCATGTCGTGGGCCTGGGCGCACTACGGCCACCGCATCAACGTGAAGCGCTTCTTCCAGGTGACGGGCCTCTTCCTGCTGCTGTTCACGGTGCAGATCCTCTTCTACGCGGTGCACGAGTTCTCGGAGGCGGAGGTGCTGCCGAACAGCCACGCCATTCACCTGGCGACGGAGCCCTACTCCGCCGACGGCCGCTACAGCCTCCATGTGATCTTCGGCATGATCGCGGTCTGCGGCATCTGGCTTGCGGGCGTCACCGCGCTCGACCGCGCCCGCGCGGCGAGGGAGCGAGGGCCAATCGAGGCATGAGACGAGCGGCGACACTGATCGCCGCGCTCGCGGTCGTTCCTGTCTTCACCGAGGCGGAGGTCCAGCAGAGGGCCCGCTACCTCATGGGAACGGTGTGCGAAGTCGCGGTGCCGGCCGGCCACGAGGCGGAGATCGAGCTCGCCTTCGCGGAAGCGAAGCGCATCGAGGCGATGCTCAGCACCTGGATTCCGGAGAGCGACCTGTCGCGCCTCAACGCGTCCGGTGGAGCGGCGGGTTTTCAGCCCGCCGAGCTTCAGACGCTCCTCGACCAGACCCTCGAATGGTCCCGCCGCACCAACGGTACCTTCGACCCGCGCATCAAGTCGCTGATCGACGCCTGGAAGACCCGCGAAGCCGGCGCGCTGCCGACGCGCGATGCCCTCGCCGCCGCGATGCAAACGAAGCAATGGGAAGAGGGCGCGTTCGGCAAAGGCTACGCGCTCGACCGCATGCTCGCCCGCATCACCGCTCGCGAGGCGGCGATCGACTTCGGCGGCCAGCTCGCCGTGCGCGGTGAGCTGCGCGTCTCGATCGCCGATCCCGCCGACCGCGCGCGCCCGCTGCTCGCGCTGACCATGCGCGACGGGTCGCTCTCCACCAGCTCCGGCTCCGAGAAGACCTTCGAGGCCGGCGGGCGCCGCTTCTCCCACATCATCGACCCCCGTACCGGCGAGGCACTTCCGCCGCGGGGCTCGGTCTCCGTCATCGCGGACGACGCGCTGACGGCCGACATCCTCTCCACCGCCATCTATGTCATGGGCGAAGACGAAGGTCTTCGCTGGGCGGACGCCAACGGCGTCTCCGCCCTCTTCATCACCCCCAACCACCACGTCCGGCTGTCGGCAAAGGCCCGTGAACGCGCGCGCGGGCTCGAGCTGCTGGACCGGAACTACTCAGTAAAGGATTGAACATGTTGAAGCGTCTCGCGAGCTGTCTGCTCGCACTCCTCGTCACCACGACCGTCGTTGCCCAGGAAGCCACCGATCTCGAGCGCCGCCTGCGCGCGCTCGAGCAGAAGATCGCGCAGATGCAGGCCGCGCAGCCTTCCACCGAGCTGACCGAGATCCGCCGCCAGATCGAGATCCTCGGCCAGGAGATCGAGTCCCTCAAGACCCGCCAGACCGCCACTCCCGCTCTCGCCGACACCGAGCAGTTCGGCCTCGGCGCCGCCGCCTCCAAGGTCTACCGCGTCGACCACGGCATCTCCTTCGGCGGCTACGGCGAGATGCTCTACGAGAACTACGCCGGCCGGCAGGACAACGACGTCCGCACCACGAACAAGGACAAGTTCGACATGCTGCGCGGCATCCTCTACACCGGCTACAAGTACAACGACCGCGTCCTCTTCAACTCCGAGATCGAGTTCGAGCACGGCTCGACCGGCCTCGGCGGCGAGGCGTCGGTGGAGTTCGCGTACCTCGACTTCATGGTCCGCGAAGACGTGGGCGTCCGCACCGGCCTCCTGCTCGTGCCGATGGGCCTCGTCAACGAGCAGCACGAGCCGACCACCTACCTGACCGCGCGCCGCTCCAGCGTCGAGAACGCGATCATCCCCACCACCTGGCGCGAGATGGGCGCCGGCGTCTTCGGCGACACCGGTCCGTTCAGCTGGCGCGCGTACGTCGTGAACAGCATCCGCGGCGACCGCTTCACCGCGGGCGGCGTCCGCGGCGGACGGCAGAAGGGGGCGAACGCGCAGATCGAAGACCTCGCCCTCACCGGGCGCCTCGACTGGGAGCCGCTCACCGGCACGATCCTCGGCGGCTCCTTCTTCACCGGCAACACCGGCCAGGGCTCCGTCGTGAACGGCGAGACCGTGGAAGGGCGCCTGTCGCTGTGGGACCTGCACGCGGAGACGAACTTCCGCGGCGCCACCGTACGCGCGCTGTGGGCGCAGGGCACGCTCGACGACGTCGCGCAGCTCAACGCGCTGCAGTCGCTCACCGGCAACCGCTCCATCGGTGAGGAGCTGGGCGGCTGGTACGTCGAGGCGGGCTACGACCTCTCCACCCTCATGAGCTTCGGCGAGAGCTCGCTCACGCCGTATCTCCGCTACGAGCAGCTCGACACGCAGAAGAGCGTCCCCACCGGCTTCTCGCGCAACCCGGCGAACGAGCTGAAGATCTTCACCTACGGCGTCCAGTACAGGCCGATCCCCCAGACGGTCATCAAGGTCGACTACCAGAACGTCGACAACGAGGCGGGCACAGGACTCGACCAGTGGAACATCGGCATCGGCTACATCTTCTGATCGCCCTTCGCACGTTGCCCCTCTCCCCGCGCAGGGGGAGAGGGTGCCGCGAAGCGGCGGGTGAGGGGGCGTGCGTTGCACGCTGAACGGCCCCTCATCCGGCCTTTGGCCACCTTCTCCCCGCGCGCGGGGAGAAGGGCAACAGCGTGGACGATGCTGATCGCGATCGCGATCTTCGCGTCCGCGGCGCAGGCGCGCGTCTTCATGACGCAGCAGCAGGCGCTCGCGGGCGCGTTTCCGGCGGGGACGAAGATCACCCGCCAGGCGCTCTTCCTCTCGCCCGAGCAGGCAGCCACGGCGCAGAGGGAGAGCGGCATCGACTTCAAGGACCGCATGATCGTCCGCTACGCCGGCAGCAACCCTGCCGGCGCAGTCATCGGCCACGCCTACTTCGATACGCACATGGTGCGCACGCTGCCGGAGACGGTGATGGTGGTCGTCGATGCCGCGAACCGCGTCGACAAGATCGAGATCCTCTCCTTCGACGAGCCGCCCGACTACCTGCCGAAGCAGCGCTGGATGGAGCAGTTCGACGGCCGCAAGCTCGACGACGACCTCTCCCTCAAGAGAAAGATCCGCCCCATCTCCGGCGCGAGCCTCACCGCCCGCGCCATCGTGAACGCCTCGCGGAAAGTCCTCGCGCTGCACCGGGTGCTCGGAGGGAAATGAGCCGAATCCAGCTCGTCTGGCTGCATCTGTCGGTCGCGCTGACGACGATCACGGGAGTCGTGTTCGCGGCGATGAAGTACTTCATGACCGGCGACGATGAGTTCGCGGTCGTGAACCACCCGATGCAGCCGTACATGCTCGCGGCGCACGTCGTCGTCGCGCCGGTGGTCCTCTTTCTCCTCGGCTGGACGTTCAGCAACCACATGCTGCCGAAGTACCGCTTCGGTGACGGCTCGAACAAGAAGACCGGCGTGGCGCAGATGGCGCTCATCGTCCCGATGGCGCTCTCCGCCTACCTGCTGCAGGTCTCCACGAACGAGACCATGCGCGAGGTCATGGCGGCCGCGCACTGGATCACGTCAGGCGTGTTCGTGGTCGCGTACGTCGTCCACCTGCTGCTCAAGCCAGCGACGGCAGACGATCGATCAGACGCTGCAGACGCCTGAGCGAGCGCTCCTTCCCGAGGACCACCGCCACGTCGAAGACGGGAGGCGACGAGCCGCGACCCGTCAGCGCGAGCCGCAGCGGGTGAATCAGCTTCCCCGCCGAGAGGCCGCGCGACTCCGCGAGCGCGCGCAGCGCCTGCTCGCTCGTCGTCACGTCGAACGGCTCGGTCTTCGCGAGCGTCTCGTGCAGCTCCGTGAGGCGCGCCGCCAGGTCGTCTCCCTTGATGTGCTTCTTCACCGCGTCGGCCTCGTACTCGAGGCTCTCGTCGGCGGCGAGGAACGGGACGAGCAGCTCCGCGAGCTCCTTCAGCGTGCGCGCGCGCGTCTTGTTCAACTCGATCGCGCCTCGAATCGCGTCCAAAGGTGGAGCGGCGGCCGCTTCGGCCGCCGGAATGAACGCCAGGAGGTGCGGGTAGATCTCCTCCGCCGTCATCCGCATCAGGTACTGCCCGTTCATCCAGAGCAGCTTCTCCGCGTCGAACACCGCGGGCGCCTTGTTGACGTCGGAGAGATCGAACACCTGCGCCGCTTCGCCGGCCGAGATCAGCTCGCGGTCGCCGCCTGGATTCCAGCCGAGGAGCGTCAGGAAGTTGAAGAGGGCGGCGGGGACGATGCCGAGGTCGCGATACTCCTCGGCGGACGTCGCGCCGGAGCGTTTCGAGAGGCGCTTGCGGTCGCTGCCGAGGATCAGCGGCAGGTGCGCGAACACGGGGATCGGCGCGCCGAACGCGCGGAAGAGCACGATGTGTTTCGGCGTGTTCGACAGGTGATCGTCGCCGCGCGCGACGTGCGTGATCTCCATGTCGATGTCGTCGACGACGACCGAGAGGTGATAGGTGGGGTTGCCGTCGGAGCGGATCAGCACGAAGTCGTCGATCAGCTCTCCTTCGAACTGCACGTCGCCGCGGATCAGGTCGTGAAACTCGATGGGACCCGCCATCACCTTGCAGCGGATCACGTGCGGCGCGTCATCCGGCTGCGGCTCGCCCGCCTCGGCGCGACGGCGGCAGCGGCCGGAGTAGCGGTAGGCGTCGCCCCCCTGCTCGGCCGCGGCGCGGTCGGCTTCCAGCTCCTCGACGGTGCAGTAGCAGCGGTAGGCCTTGCCGCTCTCCACCAGCTCCTCGGCGCGGTCGCGGTAGCGGTCCAGCCGGTCGCTCTGGTAGACGGGACCCTCGTCCCAGTCGATCCCCAGCCACTGCAGCGAGCTGACGATCTGCTCCGCGTGGTGCTGCTTCGAGCGCTCGACGTCGGTGTCCTCGATGCGCAGCAGCATCGTCCCGCCGTGACGGCGCGCGTGGAGCAGGTTGAAGATCGCCGTGCGCGCGCCGCCCACGTGCAGGAACCCTGTGGGAGACGGGGCAAACCTGAGTTTCATCGGGGGCGGAGAATACCAAACGCCCCACTACAATGGCGCGGATGCGCGACCAACGCGGCTTCTCGCTTCCGGAGGTCATGGCCGCGCTGCTCATCCTCACCGTCGTCATCACCGTCTCCTTCACGGCGTTCCTCGAGCGCAACCGCCGCCTCCAGCAGGCCAGCGAGATCATGCTCGCCTGGCAGGCGCTGGCCAACGAGGCGGAGCACCAGCGGCGGGTGAAGTTCGACGATCTCTCCGACCTCGACGAATTCCTGAGTGAGACGGAGATCCTCGAGCCGCTGACGCCCTATCACACGGCAGTGGTCGTGGAGGTCGTGGAGCTGGGCGTCGCGCACGTGACGCTCACCGTGAGCTGGGGCGATCGCAAGCGGGTCGAGAGCCTCACGCTCGTGCGCGTCAGCATGGGAGGGGACGCACGCCTGTGGTGACGCGCCGCCGCCAATGCGGCTACTCGCTCGTCGAGGTCACGGTGATGCTCGCCGTCTTCGGCGCCGTCCTGGCGATCTTCTTCATCCTCACCGCCGAGATGCGGCAGTGGGAGAAGCGGCTGCCGGTGAACTACATGCGCCATCCGCAGGTGAACGCCGTGCTGGCGCGGCTGCGGAAAGATGTGCTGGACGCGCATCCCGGGGCCGGTCCCTACCTCGAGTCCGCTCCCAATGGGCAGTTCGAGAGCGGCCCGAAAATCCTCGTCATCGCCACGGTGATGGAGATGGGAACGCTCCAGACCGTGGCCTGGGACTTTTCGAAGCCTGGCGTCGTGGAACGCCACGCGTACAACACCGGGCTGAAGACGAGCGTCTGGAAGGCGCGCGGGATCCCGCTCGATTTCTCGAAGGAAGTCGGCATCTCGGCGGTGGAGTTCGAAGACCGCCCCTTCGGCGTGCGCATCCGGGCGGTGGACGAGGAGGGCCAGGTGTCGATCGATCTGATCCTGCAGCCGCGGTCGCACATCCCGCCGGATCCCGAAGAGGTAACGGCTCCCGATGACGAGGAGGAAGAGGAGGAGGCCCCGCCTGAAACGACGACCATGTGAGCGCGGGTTCGCCCTCGCCATCGCCCTCATCCTGGCCGTGCTCTATTTCGGCCTGATCGAGCTGCTGCTGCTCGACGCGTCGCGCGAGCTTCGGGCAGCGCGGCAGTTCCGCGCGCGCATCGTCGCGCAGACGCTCGCGGAGAACGGCGCGGAGGGGGCGGCGTGGAACCTTCTCAACACGGCCAACCCGCCGGTGCCGTTCGAGGAGGAGTTCGAGGAGGGAACGATGTCGGGGCGCATGACGCGGCTTCCCGACGAGTTCACGCTGACCGGCTATGGTGAGAGCGCCGGCCTCGAGAAAACGACCGCGAAGGTCCTGCTGAAGGGGTACGTCGAGGACGGTGAGATTTACGTGGACGTATCGGTCCACTCGCAGTGAAACCGGCGGGCCGGGCGGCCCGCCGTTCACGATTGCTTAGACTTTGCCGCGGGACATCGACCGTTTGCGCATCAGGCCGGCGCCGATGACGAGGGCCGCGAGGCCGCCGAGGACGAGGCCGCTGTTCTTCTGGGCCAGGGTCCGGACGTTGCCGAGCGAGCCGTTGCCGAGCGCACCGATCTTGCTCTGGTCGATTCCGAGCTTGTTGAGGATTCCGCCGAGGCCGGACGTGCTCACCGGGGCGCCGGTTTGCGGCGTCGCCGTCTGCGGAACGTACGGGTGAAACTGACTGGTAGGATTCGTGTTGTCAACCATCGAGTCTCCTTCTCTTACAGCACTCGTTAGTACTGCTAGAGAAGTGCCAAATACGTGATTTTTCAGAGAGTTAAACCTGAGGAGCAGCAATGGCTGGAAACCCCCGCGAACATGTGAAGGATCAGGGCTTCTGGGACGGCGGCGCACCCGGACAGGGCACCAACGAAGAGAGCGCCGGCCGCCCGAACGGCTCCCCCGCCACCAGCAACCCCCGCCGCGTCGGCATCCGCACCGACATCGAGTTCCCGCCGGAGGACCCCGTGAAGCCGCAGGACCGGCGCACGTGAACGGCGTAGAGTAGCTCTCATGCGGACGCTGACCCGGTGGGTCGACCTGCCCGAGGACACAGTCGAGCGGATCAAGCTCGCGGCACGTCGCCGTGGCGTCCCGGTCGAAGAGCTCGTGCGCACGAGCGTCGAGGAAAAGCTCGCCCGGGATGCCGACTTCGAGGCCGCCGCCGGGCACGTGCTCTCCAAGAACGCGGAGCTGTACGAGCGGCTCTCGTAGCGCGGTACCTCGTCTGTGGGCGGGAGCCACGGCTTGCGGGACCGCGGAGCGCTCGAGACCGGCAGCAGCTCGGCTGCCCGCCGAAGCGGCCGCACCAGTGATAGTTTGGGCGGAACGAAGTCGCACGCCTAAAGCGCACGCGTCGGAACCACGGAAAGCCTTGATCGCTGTACATCCAAAGCCGAATTGATCAAAGGCAGACGTAACCATCTTGCCGTGAGTGGATCAGCCGTCGTACACCACCTCGACCAGTCACGCACGCGAGAAGTCCACCTCGAGATACGGTTTAATGATGGTCGCGTAGGGTCGGAAGTTCACTTGCAGGTCACTCGGTAGCTCGTCATTGATCGCGGAGTAAACCCACCGAAACTCGTCCTCCGCCACGAACGCAGGAGTCATCGGCGGCTACCGCCGCGCCGCTCTGGCTTCGGCTCGCCTGGCGTCGGCTTAGCGTGAGATCCGCTAGGCGACGAAAACAATCTTTCACAGTGGCTCGCTCCCTTTTGTATTGACAAAACCTGCTCCGCGACCTACGTTCAAGACAGGAGGTATCACCATGATCTCGTTCACGCGGCTGTTACGACTTAGAGGAGACCCCACTCATGACCCTCGAACCGAACGCGATAAAGGTCACCATGTTGTTCCCGTTGTTTGCCAACGACGGACAAGCATTTCCGCCCGAGGTGTGGGACTGGTGGCTCGATGAAATAGTTGCCCTCGGGTCATATCACGAGTTTGAAACGCGTGGGCTTTGGAAGGGTCAGTTCGAACGCCATCGCTGCGTGAAACTGGTGATCACTGACGAGAAAGAACTCCTAAAGTGGAGGCATTCCTGCGGGAGGCGCGTGAGAGGTTCGGGCAGGAAGTTATGTACTTCGAGGCGCAACGCGTGTACTTCAAGCTCGTATGACACGTGCGCTCCGTCCGGTGGGACATGCACATTGAATGAAAACTTATCTTGCAATCTCTGGCGATGAGATTGATTTGTCGAATCTAGACGAAGAACGTCAGCAGTTCTTCGCAACAGCGCGCGCGAAGCTACGTAACAACGTAAGTTGGTTTGACTTTGAGTCCTTTGCGTTCGGTGCGAACTCTCCAATTTATCGCGGTGTAACCAGCCGACGTGACGTTCTTCGGGATCCGCTGTATCTTGCGCTCAAGGACATTTGGCTGCGGCTCGGCGTTAAGCAGGGACTGGTCCGAGACTCGCGATTGGCAACGGAGAAAGCTGGGCTTGGAAAGACCACCAAAAAAGGTCGGTCGTCCGATTCGAACAGTAAGGCGCGTCGCCGTCACTTGGCGACTGCCGGTCAATCTTCTCGTACTGCTCGACGACGTCGCTGACGCCGAGCACACCACAACCACAGCGTGGGTGGAGGCGGCCCTCGAAGCGGCAGTGCGGATGCGTCATCGCGCGAAATGACGACTCGGCGAAGCGCGGCCTAACTTCACGCCGGAGGGCGCGGCCCGGCTTCGGCGCGGCACTGAGCTGCCTACCCTACCGCCGGGGTGACGGCATCACGGCAGTCGCAGATCGCGACTAGTTCTGCGGACGTCACTCGCGGCACCGCCGCCGCTCTGGCTTTCAGCACGTGGACGGCTGTCGGCGTCGGACTTCGGTTCGGCAGCGACGCACAAAGAAGTAGTCGGTGTGGGCGAGCCCACGATGATTGCCGTCCAACTTCACGCTGAACCGCTGGTGGGACCGACCAGCACCACAATTCCGAGACCCCACGTCTGCACGGTTCACGATGATCAGTGATCACCGGGTTCCCGTCAGTCCCACCAGATGCGGACCGGCCTGAACCCTGTGCGAAGCTCCGGGGCAGCAGCGGGCCGCCCGTATGCGTAGCCCTCGGTGATCTCGTCCGGGCCGATTACCTGAACCCAATCCGCGACGCCTGCCGCCGATTGACTGGTGATGATGTACACGGCCTCGCATGTAGGCCACATCGTGTCGTCGTCTTCAGGATCGAGCTCGCATAAGACGGCCTGCACGTCCGGCCGCTCTCCAATCCCGAGCAGCGTCCGCCGAAAGTCTCCAGCGGAAGATCCGCCACGTTCGGCGCGATCGAGCCCTCTTCGTCGTTGCCGGCGAAGAACATGGCTGCCGGAACGATCGGTGGCCGGCTCCCGTCCCAGTCCACCGTCCATCCCTGCCTTCGTACCTCAGACCAGACGGCCGCACGCGCCGCGGCGGTCGCGTCGGACGGAGCGGAGCTCTTCGAACGATTCCAGAATCTCGCGAAGAAGCCCACTTCTGTACCGGCCGCGCGCGCGCCTACAGCCCGACGATGTTGTAGCCGCAGTCGACGTACGTCACTTCGCCGGTGATGCCCGACGCCCAGGGCGAGAGGAGGAACATGCCGGCGTTGCCGACTTCCTCGAGCTCCACGTTGCGGCGCAGCGGCGCCTTCTCGGCGTGGTGCTTGAGCATCGTGGTGAAGCCCTTGATGCCGCGGGCGGCGAGGGTGTTCACCGGGCCGGCGGAGAGCGCGTTCACGCGGACGTTCTTCGGGCCGAGGTTCGCGGCGAGGTAGCGCATGCTCGCCTCGAGCGACGCCTTGGCGACGCCCATGAGGTTGTAGCCTTCGACCGCTTTCACCGCGCCGTGGTAGGTGAGGGTGAGCACCGAGCCGCCGCCGTTCTTCTCGAAGAGCGGCAGGGCCGCGCGGGTGACGGCCACCAGCGAGTACGAAGAGATGTCGTGCGCGAGCTTGAAGCCGTCGCGCGAGGTCTTCACGAAATCGTTCTCGAGGTCTTCCTTCGGCGCGAAGGCGACCGAGTGCAGCACCGCGTCGAGCTTGCCGAAGTCCCGCTCCACCGCCGCGTAGACCGCGTCGACCTCGCCGTCGTTCGTCACGTCGCACGGCAGGTTGATCGCTCCCGGCATCGTCGCGGTCAGCGCCTCGACGCTCTCCTTCAGCCGCTCTCCCTGGTAGGTGAAGGCGAGCCTCATCCCCTCCCGCGACAGCGCCTGCGCGATCGCCCAGGCGATCGAGCGCTTGTTCGCCACCCCGAAAACGACCCCGGTCTTCCCTTCGAGCAATGCCATGCGCCGGATGATATCAGCGGGCGTAGCGCGCCACTTCCGCCGCCATCCGGCCCGTCAGCATCTTCCAGATCATCACGTAGTCGGCCGCCAGCGAGTAGAACGGGTGGCCGAACGTGGCCGGCTTGTTGTGCTCGACGAAGAAGTGCCCGTACCAGGCGAACGCGTAGCCGATCGCCGGCGCCGCGAGCAGGAACCAGGCGCTGACCGCGAATGCGAGCGCGATGCAGACGAGCGCGAGCGTCGAGCCGATCGCGTGCAGGACCCGCGTCTTCGGCCGCGCGTGCGCCCGGACGTAGTAGGGCCAGAAGTCGGCGAACGAGCGGATCTCCATCGGGGACGGGCTCGATTTTCGCACGATGCTCCCCGTATGGCTCAGGATTTCGAATCGTTGTTCAAGGAAGTATTCGGCGAGCCGCTCAGCCGTCTCGGGCAGTTCCAGTCGGACCAGCTCGGCAAGCTGACCGCCCGCCTGCAGGAGATCGCCCGCGAGGCCGTCCGTGAAGACCTGGCGCGCCTCGGCACCGAGGTGACGGAGCTGCGCGCGCGGCTGGCACGGCTGGAAGAGGAGCGCGCCCAGAACGCGGCCGACTCCATCCAGGCCTCGTTCTGAGATCGCCCCGCTCCCATCCCATCCCGCTGGACCGCTGCTCGCCTAAAAGGCGTAGCCCAGCGAGATGAAGTACTGGAACGACTTCTCGTACCACCGCCGCTCGAACGGCATGGCGAGGTCGATGCGCAGCGGGCCGACCGGCGAGAGATAGCGGAAGCCGACGCCCGCTCCGTAACGGAGGTTGCCGAGGTCGATCCGGCTGCCGGGATAGACGTTCCCGATGTCCGCGAATACCGCGCCGCCGACGGGACCAAAGATTGGGAAGCGGTATTCGGCGTTGAGCAGCAGCATCGAGCTGCCGCCGATCGGCAGGATGTCGCCTGTCTTCCGGTCGTAGTCGAGCGTCGGGACGCAGCCGGGGATCGGCGTGTGCGGCGCCTCCGCGGTCACGCACGGGTCGCCGAGGCGGTCGAGCTCGAATGCGCGGTGCGTCGTCTCGCCGCCTGCCGTGAAGCGCTCCGACAGCGGGATTGGGAGGAGCTGCCCGGCCGACGCGTGCCCCTCGGGATAATGCGCGTACGCCTGGATGAGGCCGAGGCGGCCGGAGAGCGCGATGACCGTGCGCTCCGACGTCGGGATGTAGAACGCCCCCTGCAGGTACTCCTTCAGGAAGCCGGCGTCGGCGGCGAAGAGCGGGAACGCGTACTCGATCGAGGCGCTGGTGAAGAAGCCGCGGTGCGGATCGATGATGTCGTCGCGGCGGTCCCAGAAGAACGTCGGTGAGATGCTGGAGATCTGAATGTCGAGCAGCGACTCGTCGAGGTTCTCGACCGGCAGCCCCTCGTCGATCCGGCGGCAGAGATCGCCGCCGCGGCACTCCGAGATCTTGTATTCGTAGCGCAGCGACCAGCGGGTCTGCAGCCGCGCGATCTTCGTCGCCTCGATCGACGTGCCCCGCTGCAGGAACTGCGTGCCGGGACGGGTGCTGTCGTCCGACTGGAAGATCTGCAGCTGCACCGGCACGTTCCAGCGGCTGATGAACGGCTCGCGATAAGTGATGAACGCCTCCCGCTCGTCGCCGCCGTACACCAGCTCGAGTCCGAGGTAGCGCCCGGAGCCGAAGAGGTTGCGGTGCGCGACCGCGGCCGCGATGCGCTCCCGCACCTGCGCGCCGCCGTCGTCATCGTCGTCCTCCGCGGCGGCGCCTTCCTGGTCGCCCCGCTCCATGCGCAGACCGATCGAGCCGGTGAAGGTGAGGTTGCGCCCTTCCTCGACCTGGATGACGACGTCGCGGTCGGCGACCGTGGTGTCGGTCTGCGTCGCCTCGACGTCGACGCGCTGGAAGATGCCGAGGCGGTAGAGCTCGCGCTGCGCCTCGAGCATCGACGTGTAGCTGAACGGCTGTCCCGGCGCGAGCTCCGTCCGCCGCAGCACGACGTCACGGTCGGTGTACGTGTTCCCCCGCACCACGATCTCGTCGACGTTCACCTGCGGCCCTTCCGCGATGACGTACGTGACGGACGCGCTGGTCGGGTCGTCGCTCGGCGGGATGCGCGGCGTGACCTGCACCTCCACGTATCCGAGGTTGGCGTAATGGGTCTGCAGCGCCACGACGTCCTCGTGGAGCAGTTGCGGGTTGAGCGGCGCCCCCTCTTCGAGCTGCATCCGCGGCAGGTCGCCGGCCTCGATCTTCTCGTTCCCCTCGATGGCGAGGTGCGTCACGAGCGTCTGCGGCCCCTCGACGATCGGGAACTCCACTTCGAGCGCACCGTCGGCGCGCGTGATGACGTTCGGCTCCCCGACCGTCGCCTGCTGGAAGCCCTGCAGGCGATAGAAGGATTCGATGCCGTCGCGGTCGTCGCCGAGCTGCGCGCGCGTGACGCCGGTGGGGCGGCGGAAGAGGGTGGAGAGGAAGCGCTTGATCCCGCCGCGCGGCGTCGTGGCCACGATCCCATGCAGCTCGTCCTCGGTCACCCGCACGTTGCCGTTGAAGCGCACCGTGGTGAGGCGGTAGCGCGGCCCGGCGGTGACGTTGAAGGTGGTGGTCCAGACGTTGTTCTCGAGCGCCGTCTCCGTGTCGACCGTCGCCAGGTAGTGCCCCCGCTCCTGCAGCCCCTCGGTGATCCGGTCCGCCGCCCGCTCGACCGCGTCTTCGCTGTACTCCTGGTTGCGCCCGAAGGGGAGCCAGCGGCGCACGGCGCGGCGCTCGATGCCCGCCACCTCGACCTGCACCTTCGGCCCGGTCACGGCGCGATAGCGCAGCGTCACCGTCTGCGTGGCCGGATCGTACGTGTGGCCGAGGAAGTCGACGTCGGCACGCCGGTAATCGCGGCGCACCAGGAAGTTCTTCATCCGGTCGGCGTCTTCGCGCACGTCGCGCAGGTGGAACGCCGCCCCAGGCTTGCGCCGCATCCGGTCGATCAGCTCCGCGGTCGTGAACGGCGCCGTCGCCCCCTCGATCAGCACCGTGGCCACCTTGGCGAGCGGTCCGGCGTTCACGTCGAAGGAGACGTCGGCGAGGCTGCGCGCGCGGTCGAAGTTCGTCTCCGCGTCGACGGTGGCCTGGAGGAAGCCCTGCTGGTGAAGCATCTCCTCGACCGCCGCCGCGCTGTCCTCGACGGCATCGAGGGAGAGGATCTCGCCGGAGCGGACGGTCAGCTCGCGCTGCGCGCGGTTCGTGTCGGCGCGGCCGAGTCCTTCGATCTCGATGGCGTCGACGCGGTAGTTGAGGAAGAGCGAGAAGGTGAGGACGACGCCCGCGTCGCCCGGGGCGGCGTCGACCCGCACGTCGCGGAAGTTGCCGGTGGCGTAGAGGTTCTTGATCGACGACTGCAGCTCGCGGATGGTGACGGTCTGTCCCGGCTGCAGCGTCACCTCCTGCGCGATCTCCTCGGTGTTGAACGCCGCGTCCGCGCGGAAGTTGATGCGCGCGATGGGGCGGGTATCGGCCGCGGCCGTGTTGACCGCCGTGAGGCGGGGAGCGGGCGTCTCCGCCTGGACGGACGGGCTCTCAGCCCGTCCTGCGCCGGGCTGAGAGCCCGGCGCTCCAGAGACGACGCTCGCCGCCTGCGCGAGCTCGTCCTCGTCGTTCCCCCACCGCCAATGCGCCTCGTACCTCCGGCGGAAGCGGGCGTCGAGCCGGTACTCGTCGGTCTCGTCGCGCGTGAGCTGCAGCGTCCAGGTCGGGTTGACCAGCCACTCGATCACCTGCCGGCTCTGCTGGTTGTCGAGGTTGTAGACGAGGAGGAACCGGACCTTGTTCGAGAGCCGCTTCTCGAACGTCACCTTCGGGCTCGAGCCGCCGCTGGTGTCGAGCGTGCCGGGGTCGTAGGCGAATGAGTCGACGAACGGGAACACCGTCGACCCGATGAGCGAGCTGAGACTCTGGTACAGCAGCGACTGCCCGAAGACGCCGGCGCCGGCCTGCTGCCCGCTGCCACCGAGGCCGCCGAAGCCGAGGATCGAGAAGAGGGTGATGTCGCTCGCGGGGGGGTCGCTCGTGATCGACGGCGTGAGCCGGTCGAGCGTGCCGGTGAGGTTGATCGTCACCTCGAACGGCCCGCCTTCCACTTCCGACGCGCCGAAGCCGGCCACGGTCCCTTCGAGGGTGACGTCGAAGAAGGGGTCGATGCGGAATGGGTTCTGGAAGCCGATGGTGCCGCGCGTGACGCGGTAGTCGACCCCCTGGATGCGCACCGTGCCTCCCTCGTCGAGCGCGACCTCGCCGAGGATGACCGGGTTGGCGACGGTGCCGGTGACGTCGAGCTCCGCGCTGCCCGTCACGTCGGCGAGGTTGTTCTCGACGGCGAGCGTCGCGGGGGCGGAGAGGTGGATGCGCAGCCCGATGCGGTCCTGCCACGTCGCCGCGCTGACCGGCGTGACCCGGTTGCGGGCGAGCAGGACGTTGAGCAGCGCCTGCTGGATGTCGAAGTCGCGGAAGTAGAGCGCCCGGGTGACGTCGACGTCGCCCTGCAGCATCATCCGCTCGAGGTCCCCGCTGAGCAGCAGGGTGAAGTTGCTCTCCAGCGTCAGCCCCTCGTAGTAGCGGATCGAGACGTCGCGCCCCTGCAGGGTGATGCGGGCGTTGGCGAGCTGCATCCCGCTCAGCGCGATCGCGCCGCCGGCGACGACGGTGCCGCCGCCGACCGTGGCCCGCACCGACTCGATCTCGATCCGGTCGCCCTGGAAGCGCAGCGTGCCGTTGATCTCGTCGATGAGCTGCGGGAAGCCGGCGAACTTCACCTGCGCGTCGCGCAGCTCCGCGGTGCCGACGACGCGCGGCGCGCTGACCGTGCCGTCGACGCTCATCGCCACGTCGACGCTCCCCTCGGCGCGCATGTCGGCGACGAAGAGCTGCAGCAGCGCCGCGTCGATGAGGCCGCGCACGTCGATGTCCAGCCGCTTCGCGCCGGTGAGCTCCGCGAAGCCGGTCACCGCGAACATCGACTCGGTGCGGCGCAGCACGAAGGCGTCGAACTCGACCCGCCCGTTGCGCAGCGTGACGCGCAGCGGCTCCGGCGCGGTGAACTCATGCTCCGCGATCTTGAGGTTGAACACCGGCGCGGTCGCCTCGACGACCAGCGCCTCGAGCGGCGTCAGGCGCCCGCTGAGCTTCAGGTCGACGATCATGTTGCCGGACGCCGGAATCGTCGCCGTGGCGGGGGAGATCGACGCCAGCCGCGCGATGTCGGTCACCGTCACGCGCACCAGCCCGTCCACCGCCATGTTCTCGCCGACCGTTCCCTCTCCCTCGATCGACACGATGTCGGCAATCGCGCCGCGCACGATCAGCCGGCCGTTGCGGATGGCGAGATACAGCGACGGCGGCGCGGAGCCTTCCGGCAGCGTGAGACCCCGCAGCGTCGCTCCCTCGAGGCGCGCCTCGACCACCAGTTCCGGACTGGCGAACGTGCCGGCGCCGGTGGAGGTGATGACAATCCTGCCGCCGAGAAGGTCGGCGATCCCTTCGAGGAGCTTGAACTTCGAGAGGTCGAGCGACGCCGACTGCACGGAGTAGCTGAAGCGCTCGTTCGCGAGGTCGACCTCCGCCTCGCCGCGCACCTCGCCCGCCGCCGCCCGCACGAGCACGTTCGTCGCGCGCATCTTCCCCTGCTCGAACCGGATGTCGGCGGAGGCGAGCTCGATCGGCTCTCCCATGATCGCGCCGTCGCGGATGGTGATGCTGCCCTCGCCCTCCAGCGACTCCTTCGCGCCGGCGATGCGCAACGTGCCGGTGACGTTGCCGGTCACCGGCAGGTTCGCGAAGTCGAGGAAGGCGGCGATGTCGGCGACCGGGAAGTTCGTCGCGGCGACGTCGAGGTCGAAACGGACGTTCCCCTCGCCCGGCAGCCAGTTGATCGTGCCGTTCAGCGCCAGCGTCGCCTCGGCGCGGCGGATCGTCAGCCCCGCAAACGTGGCGCGCCCGTTCTCCGGCGTCCCCGCGACGATCAGCCGTCCGGTGGCCAGCCCCTCGCCGATCTTCATGTCCAGCCCGACGGCGTCGATGGCGCGTTGCGTGGGGTAGCCGTTCGCGTCGACGGCGATGTCGAAGCGGGGGCCCGGTCCGCGGTCGGGGAAGACGATCGTGCCGGTGAGGGCGAGCCGGCCGCCGGCGTCGACGAAGATCCCGCGGTCGAAGGTGAGGGTCGAGGTGTTGCCGTCGTAGCGGATTCCGAGATCGGCGTCGCCGAGGAGCACCTCGTTGTAGCGCACCGCGGTGCCGTTCACGTTCGCGACGACCTGCGGCTTCTCGATCGGGCCGCGCACCGTCCCGGTGATCGTGCCGGCGCCGCCGAGGCCGAGCAGGTCGAAGTCTTCCTTTCCGGCGCTGTGCGCGAAGTTGTAGGCGACGCGGTCGAGCTCCGAGAAGTCGGTGCTGCGGATGGCCATGCGCAGGTCGGTGACGATGTTCTCGATGGCCAGCGTTCCGGTGGCGCTGATGTGCGACGCCTCCGTGTCGAGCTCCATCCGCCGGAACGTCACCACGCCGTTGTCGAGCGCGAAGTCGGCCGAGCCGGCGAGCGGCACGGGGTAACGCGCGTCGGAGAACGCCACCGCGTTCCGCGCCAGCCGCGCCGTTCCCTCGCCCGCGCCTTCGAGGATCTTCTCCTTGTTCCAGCCGTAGGTGAGGTTGCCGGTGGCCGCGCCGCGCAGGCCGGTGTTCTCCACCCCCCAGTCGTTGAAGAGTTGCTCGAGGGCGATGCCGTTGTAGCGGAGGTCGACGTTCATCGGGTACGGCTCGGCGAACTTCGAGAGGACGTAATGCGCTCCGACCGTCCCGCCGCCGTAGCCGGCGCGGTCGATCTCCACCGTCATGTTGTTGCCGTTGACGTCCAGCCGCCCCTTGACGTCGGCGAGCTCGTACGCGTCGGCGGCGATGCCGGGCGAGCTCCAGCCGCCGGTCAGGCGGAAGTTGCCGGCCTTGCCCTGCAGGCGGGTGTCGAGCGCGAGCTGCCCTTCGAGGAGCGGCTCGACCCGAAAGATCTCCTTCACCCGCTCCAGCTCGATGCGCGACTGCAGCCGGAGGTCGTACGCCGCCTCGGTGAGCGGGTCGAGCTTCCCGGCGATGAATGCCTCGATGCCGCGCCCCTTGAGCGCGATCGAGCGCAGCGCCAGCACCCCCGGCGTGTAGCGGAAGCCGCCGCGCATGTTCACGTCGAAGGGCTCGTAGTCCTGCAGCCGCACGCGCACGAGCGGACTGTTCATGATCCCCTCGTACAGGTCCTCGGCGCGCGTGACGGTGATGTTCGAGTCGATGTCGTGCGCGACGGCGACGATGTCGTGCTTGCGGTCGTTGAAGCAGAACGCGCCGTTGCGCACGAACAGCTTGCCGATGTCGAGGTGCACGATCTCGCGCGGCCGCTTCGGCCCCGACTTCCACTTCGGGAAGTTGTGCGTGCCGTCGGGGAAGATCTCGAACCAGAGGTTCGGCTGGATGACGTCGACGCGGTCGACTTTCACCCGGCGGCCCCAGAACGACTCGATGCCGCCGGCGATCTCGACGCGGCTCACCGTCGCGAACTCCGGCGCCGCGCCGCCCTTCGCGTTCGCGATGCGGAGGTTGTGCAGGATGACTTTCTGGGGGCGCGTGCGGACGATCTCGACGCGGCCGATCGTCACCTCGCGGCCGAGGCGGTTCTGAAGCGTCTCCTCGATGCGTGCCTTCACCAGGCCGGCGAAGCTGGTCGTGCCGAGGTACCACCAGCCGCCGCCGACGATGAGCAGCAGGACCACGGAGACGACGCCGAGGAGCCAGAAGATGCCCTTCATGCAGCCCCACATCGGGCCGCGGCGCTGGCGCTCTCGCGCGGACCTCCGGCGGCCGCGCCGTGGAGGCGGCGGCAGCAGCGGATCGCCGGGGTCGGTGATGTTCATCGAGACGAGGGGTTTACCGTGGCGCTTGCTTGCGAATCGTGAGCCTGAAACCGGGCGATAAGAAAGAGGTCGCGCAGATTGTTGCCCGTCGGCGCAATTGTAATCGGCTCACCGAGTTGCGTGGCGATGGCGTAGGTGTCGGAGGAGGCCAGCGCCGCCCCCGTTTCCGGCGGTACGCCGGCCGTCGTCCGGCGCGGCAGGTGAAAGCCGGCGACGCCGCTGTTGCCGTCCACGCCGTCGGAGGCGGCGAACAGCGCCTCGAGGGGGCTCTCGGAGGCGAAATGCACCGCCAGCTCGCTGCATCGCCCGCCTCGTCCGTTCCCGCGCACCACCACCGTCGGCTCGCCTCCCGCCACCAGGATCTGTCCCTCTTCCAGCCCGCGCGCACGCGCCGCGAGCACTCGTGCGCTCTCCAACACGCTCCCTTCGAGCTGGTCGTCCACGACGACGGCCTTGTCACCGATGATTTGCGCCGCCGTGCGCACGAGGGTGCGGTTGTCGGCGACCAGGACCGACTCCTCTTCGCGATAGGTCGGCCCGGAGGCGACGTCGGCGAGGGCGCCGGTGGCGACGTCGGAGTAGACGAGCGTGACCGCGCGCCCGCGCACCCGCTCGCGCAGCCGTACCCCTTTGATCGCGGAGCGCGTGCGCCGCTCGGCGTTGATTGCGCCGATGGTCATGCCGCTGGCGATGAGACGCGCGTTGGCCTCCGCGACGTCGGCTTCCGTGTAAGGAGCGAGCGGCACCTCCACGCACGCCGAGCCGCCGCCGGAAACGAGGAAGAGGAGGTCCTCGTGCGCGTCGACGTAGGCGAGCAGCGCGCGCCCCGCCGCGAAGGAGGCTTCCGTCATGTGCGGATGACCGCCCACGTGCACTTCGGCTGGTGTCTTCGGGAGCCTGTAGCCCTCGGGGATGGCGACGAACGCGCTCTCGATCTCCAGCACCCGCGCCACGCCGTCGAGCAGCGCGCCCGCGCACTTGCCGATCGCGACGACGTGGCGCGGCATCGACGGATGCACGTGCTCGCGCACCAGCACATCCGGCGCGCATCGCTCCAGCGTTGTGAGGTAGATCGCTTTCAAGTCCACCGTGCGGCGATTATCCTCGTCGGGTGCGACGACGACACCTCCGGACGCGCGTCCTGCTCCTGACCGGCGCGTTCGCCGTCGCGCTCTTCGCCATCGCCTTCGGCCTGAGCTGGCGCGCGCGCCAGGCGCAGCAGCGCTGGACGCGCCTGATCGCCGTGGAGACGAAGGCGGTGGCCGCGCTCGAGGAGCTCACGCGGTCGCAGAACGCCTTTCACGCGCGCTTCGTGGCGGGGCAGGAGTCGCCGGAGCGCTACCGCGTCGTCACGCAGCACCTCTCCGACACCTCACTCGACCGCGTCGATCTCGGCGCACTGCGGGGGAGGGTGAAGGCGTTCCGCACGATTATCGGCGAGCCGTCGCCGCTGCGGGAGGACGTCGACGCGACGTCGCGGGCCATCGTCGCCGACGCGCAGCGGATCATCGCCGCGCGCAAGGCCGAGATCGCGCGGCAGCTCCCGGCGCTGGAGCGGGAGACGAGCGCCATGATGTCGAGCGGCCTCGCCGTCGCCTGGATCCTGGTGCTGCTCTCGTTCGCCGCCGTCCAGGTGACGCTGCGGAACGTCGTGCGGCCGATCGAGGAGCTCTCCGCTGCCGCCGACCGCGTCGCCGCCGGCGACCTCACCGCCCGCGCCCCCGTCGCCGGCGACCGCGAGATCGCCACCCTCGGCGTCGCGTTCAACCGCATGGCCGACGAGCTGAAGGCCCGAGCGCGCACGGACGACCTGACCGGCCTCCCGAACTTCCGCGCTTTCCGCGAGCGCATCGACGGGGAGCTCGAGCGCGCCGACCGCTACCCCGAGCACTTCGGCGTCCTCGTCCTCGACCTCGACCGCTTCAAGAGCTACAACGACACCTGGGGCCACGCCGCCGGGAACGAGGCCCTCCGCCGCGTCGCGCAGACGATCCGCGACACCGTGCGCGCGGTCGACTTTCCCGCGAGGTACGGCGGCGAAGAATTCGCCGTCATCGTCCCCCAGGTCGACGCCGCCGCCCTCTCGGTGATCGCCGAACGCATCCGCGCCAGCATCGAGTCCCTCCCCCCACCCGCCGACGGCGCAAAAGTGACGGTGAGCATCGGCGCCGCCCTCTACCCCGAAGACGCCCACGACCGCGAAGCCCTCTTCAAGGCAGCGGACGCCCGCCTCTACGAGGCGAAAGAGGCGGGAAGGAACCGGGTCGTGGCACCGGCCCCGCGGCGGGCCGTGAGCGGGATCGCCTGACCGCGGAGTTGCGCGTTGCGCGTTCCGCGAATGACGTCGCCTGGGGCGTGGTCGCCCTCCGCCGCGCATCCCGCGCGCCGTCTAAAGCCACCACATCGAACGCACAGCGGCATCGGATTTTGTCAAGCGTTCTACGGTGTGTGGAATACCGTGGATTCACGTTTTTCGCGCCCTACAATCCGGCCTTATGAAGCGACGCGATCTCGAACGACACCTCCGCCATCACGGTTGCGGCGTTCTTCGGGAGGGCAGTCGTCACACGGTTTACGTCAACGAAGCAGCCGGTCGCGTCGCCGCGGTTCCACGCCACGCAGAGATCAAGACGCCGACGGTTCGGGAAATCTGCAAGGCGCTGGAGATTCCGCTCCCGGAGGGACGGTAGCTACCCGGCAACGACGATCGTCTCGCGGGTGACGCGGGCCTCGTCGACGTCGCGCATGGCCAGCTCGCGATTTGCCTCGAGGATCAACTGAATCGCCTCGCGCAGGTTCTCGCGCGCCTCGTCGATGGTCTCCCCCTGCGAGATCGCACCGGGGAGCTCCTGGACGAACGCGGTGTAGCCGCCTTCCGGCGCTTCCTCGAAGACGGCGGTGAACTCGTGGCTCATCGGACGCTTAGTTTACGCTGCGGCGCGATTGGTCGTTCCGCGTTTCGCGTTCCATGTTCCCCGCTTCGAGTTCAGGCGGATTCGCGTCATGCTGCCGCGGCGGGCGGTGAGCGGGATCGCCTGACCGCGGAGTTGCGCGTTGCGCGTTCCGTGTTCCGTGTTCCGCGTTCCGTGTTCAGTGTCCCGGGTTGCACGGCCGGCGTCGCCCGGGCGGATTCAGCCCCTGGAACGCGCTACGCGCAACGCGCAACGAACCCTCACCCCTCCAACTGCCCGATCAACTTCTCCACCGTCCTCGCCATTGCCTGCAGCTCTCTCTCGGAGACGTCACCACCGGCCAAAGAGGCGAGCCACTCCTCGTAGGCGGGGCGGACGCGTTCGACGAGGCCGCGGCCGCGGCGGGTCAGCGTCACGCGCGATGACCGGAGGTCGTTGGGGTCGCCCTGGCGCTCGGCGAGGCCGAGCTGCTCGAGGCGGGCGGTCATGCCGGTCATGTTCTGCTTCGTCACCGACAGGCGTCTTGCCAGCGCCACGAGCGTCACGGGGGCCGCTTCATCGGAGAGGGCGGAGAGTACGGTCCACTGCTGAGGGGTGATCTTCGACTTCTCGAAGACGGGGCCGAGGCGGCGGATGAAGAGGTTCGCGAGCTGGATGACGCCGGTGATCAGGTCGCGCTCGCCCGCCATGGTCAACATCTTGACCACGGCGGGCAACGATGTCAATTACAGGGCCGCGCGGAAGATGCCCTTGCCGGCGAAAACGGCCGCGTCGCCCAGCTCCTCCTCGATCCGCAGGAGCTGGTTGTACTTCGCCATCCGGTCGCTGCGCGACGCGGAGCCGGTCTTGATCTGCCCCGCGTTCGTCGCCACCGCCAGGTCGGCGATCGTCGAGTCCTCGGTCTCGCCGGAGCGGTGCGAGATCACGGAGCGGTAGCCGGCGCGCTTGCCCATCTCGATCGCCTCCAGCGTCTCGGTGAGCGTCCCGATCTGGTTCACCTTGATCAGGATCGCGTTCGCGATCCCCCGCTCGATCCCCTTCGCAAAGATCGCCGGATTGGTGACAAACAGGTCGTCGCCGACGAGCTGCGTCCCGGTTCCGAGGACGCCGGTGAGCGAGTCCCACCCGTCCCAGTCCCCCTCGGCCATCCCGTCTTCGATGGAGATGATCGGGTACTTTTTGCGCAGGTCGACGTAGTAGTCGACCATGTCGTCGCTGGAGCGGTCGACCTCCTCGAAGCGGTACTTCTTCTTCTCGTAAAACTCGCTCGCGGCGACGTCGAGGCCGAGGTAGATCTGGTCGGCCGGGCGGTAGCCGGCCTTCTCGATGGCGGTG
The DNA here is from genome assembly GCA_036399015.1 of Thermoanaerobaculia bacterium. GTDB lineage: Bacteria > Acidobacteriota > Thermoanaerobaculia > Gp7-AA8 > Gp7-AA8 > QHVT01. The sequence goes on from DASWNW010000091.1 coordinate 54,360, forward strand.
AGGATGAGATCGAGCGCCTCCGCGTTCGACTTGAGGTCGGGCGCGAAGCCCCCCTCGTCGCCGACGGCGGTGGTGAGCTTGCGGTCGTGCAGGATCTTCTTGAGGTGGTGGAACGTCTCGACGCCGGCGCGGAGCGCATCGGCGAAGGTGGCGAAGCCCGCCGGGATGATCATGAACTCCTGCACGTCGAGGTTGTTGTCGGCGTGCGCGCCGCCGTTGATGACGTTCATCATCGGCACCGGCAGCGTGCGGGCGCCGGCTCCGCCGAGGTAGAGGAAGAGCGGCAGTCCGGCCGCCTCGGCAGCGGCGCGCGAGACGGCGAGCGACACGCCGAGGATCGCGTTCGCGCCGAGGTTGGCCTTGTTCTCGGTCCCGTCCATCTGCTTCATGACGAGATCGATCATGGCCTGCTCGCGGGCGTCCATGCCCTCGATCTCCTTGGCGATGATGTCGATGTTGTCGACGGCGTTGCGGACGCCTTTGCCGAGGAAACGGGACTTGTCGCCGTCGCGCAGCTCGAGCGCCTCGCGCGAGCCGGTGGAGGCGCCCGACGGAACGGCAGCGCGCCCGAGCGCACCGCCGGCCAGCAGGCAGTCGACTTCGATCGTGGGGTTGCCGCGGGAATCGAGGATTTCGCGGGCGAAGATTTCGGCGATCTTGAACATAGCGCGGCGGATTCTATCCGACGCGCCGCAACCGCCAGGCGGCGCTTACCTCGGCCCCGCGCCGACCGGTCCGCCCGCGCTCTTCCACTCGTCGATGCCGCCCTTGAGCGCCCAGACGTTCTTGACGCCGTGGGCGATCAGGCTCGCCGCCGCGGCGCCGCTCGACTGCTCGGCGTCGCACGCGCAGTAGGTGATGACCGTCTTCAGCACCGGCACCTCGGAGTAGCGGCGGATGATCTCGCTGCGGGGGATGCTCAGGGCGCCGCGGATGTGCTGGTTCGTGTACGACTGGTTCGAACGGACGTCGATGAAGACGACCTTGTTCTCTTTGTAGAGCTTCATGGCGTCCTGGACGCTGATGCGGGGGAACGAATTCGGGTCGGCCTGTTTCGCGCCGGTGACGACGATCGGCGACTTCTGCGCCGCGCCCGTGGGGGCCTTCTTGCGCGCCTGCGACTTCATCTGCGCGTTGGCGAACCCGGCAATGAACGTGAGCACGACAGCGAGAGCGATTGATTTCCGCATCAGAAAAGATCCTCCTGGACTCGGTGGGAAACGGCCCGCGCCGCCGAACTTATTGCAGACCTTCGAAGAAGCGGTCGAAGCGGGGGACGAAATAGTTCGAACGGTCGAGCGAGAAGGCGACCGCGACCGCTTCGCCGACGATCCGCCGCCGCTCGATGACGCCGATGAACCGGCTGTCGTTGCTGTTGTCGCGGTTGTCGCCGAGGACGAAGTAGTTGCCGGGCGGGATCTCCATCGGCCCGAACGACCGCACCGCCGGGATGTCCGGGGTGACCATCATCTGGTGGGAGTGTCCGGCGAGGTTCTCGGCGAAGACGTACGCCCGGCCGTAGTCGGCCAGCTCGGTCGTGTTCAGCGGCGACTGCTTCGCCGGCTGGCCGTTGATGAAGAGCTGGTTCTCGCGCATCTCCACCTGATCGCCCGGGATGGCGACCACCCGCTTCACGAGGCGGGTGCCGTCGACGGGGGAGAAGAGCACCACGATGTCGCCACGCTTCGGGTCGGCCCAGCGGGCGACGGCCTTGGTCGTGAACGGGATCTTGAGGTCGTAGGCGAGCTTGTTGACGACCACGCGGTCGCCTTCCTGGATGGTCGGCTTCATCGAGCCGGTCGGGACGTCGTTCCAGTCAGCCAACGCCGACCGGAGCGAGCTGACGATGAGGATCATCAGCAGGAAGATACGGATCTCGTTGAGGACCTTTTTCTTGTCGATTGCCATTGCTACTCCGAGTACGAGTCAGCCGGTGGAACGTTTCCGCGCTCGGATGTAGTCCAGACAGGAAATTGTTACGAGTTCCCCCCGATCGCCTTGACCTTCGAGAGCAGCTCCGACATCTGCATCCCCGAGAGCGACTCGAACAGCGCCGGCACCTGCGCGGCGATGGCGGCGAGGTCGCCGGTGATGCGATGCGCGCCGGCGGCGTCGCCGTCGCCGGTCGAGACGATGGTGATCCGGTCGACGTTCGCCAGCGGCGCCGCCAGCGCCCGGACCATCTCCGGCATCTGCGTCATCAGCTTGTCGACGACGGCGGCCTGGTTCCACTCCTGATACGCCTCGGCGCGCACGTTCATCGACTTCGCCTCGGCCTCTCCCTTCCGGAAGATGATCTCCGCCTCCGCCTCCCCTTCCGTCCGGATCGAGCTCGCCCGCCCTTCCGCCTCGGAGATCAGCCGCTGGCGCTCGGCGGCGGCGAGCGTCTCGATCCGCGCCCGCTCCACCTCGGCAGACTTGAGCACCGTCGCGATCAGCTCCTTCTCGTGACGGAGGATCTCCGCCTCCTGCACCTTGATCTGCTCCTGCTTCTCGATCTGCTGCACGCGGACCGACTCGGCCACGACCTGCTGCTCCATCACCTTCGACTGGAGCTCGTACGCCTTGTCCGCCTGTGCCTCCTCCCGCTTGGTGGTGGCCTTGAGCTGTGCCCGTGTGACGTCGAGGTCGTTCTGCGCCGACGCCTGCGCGGCGAGCGAGAGCGCCTCCGCCAGCACCCGCTGCTGGTCCGCCTCCGCCTTCTTGATGGCCGCCTCGCGCAACGCCTCGGCGCGCTTGATCGCCGTGTCGCGCTCCGCCTCCGCGGTGGCGATGTCGGCCATCATCTTCACCCGCGCGATGTCGGGACGGCCCATGTTGGTGATGTACTCGTTCCCGTCCTTCACTTCCTTGATGGTGAACGAGACGACCTCCAGCCCCATCTTGTCCATGTCGTCCGCGCAGGTGGCGCGCATCCGGTCGGCGACCATCTCCGGCTGCTTGACGATCTCCTCGACCGTGAGCTGCCCGATGATGCCCCGCAGGTGCCCCTCCATGACCAGGCGGATCAGCCCCTCGCGCTGCGCCGGCGTCTTCGAGAGGAACTGTTCCGCGGCGGTGAGGATCGACTCGTGGTCGCTCTTCACCTTGATCTGCGCCACCGCCTCCACCGTCACCGCCACGCCCTGCTTCGTGTAGAGGTCCTGCCGCGGCGCGACGTCGAACGACATCAGCTCCAGCGGCAGCGTCTTGAAGCTGTGCACCATCGGGAAGATCAGCGTGCCGCCGCCCTTGATCACCCGCGTGCCGCCGACGCCGTAGACGATGAACGCCTCGTTCGGGCCGACCTTCCGGTACATCTGCGCGACGAACGCGAGCAGCATCAGGGTGGCGGCGACGAGGCCGCCGGAAATCGTCCATACGTTCAGAATGCTCATGGTTCCTCCTCAGCTCTCCAGCTCTTGCCAGGTGGCGACGTACGCGATCCCTTTTTCCCAGCGCACGACCACCACTTCGATCCCTTTTGCGATGGCGCACCCGCTGTCGCTGCGCGCGCCGGCGACGCGGCGCGTGCCCGAATGGGTGAAGACGATCTCGCCCGTTCCGTCGCGCTCGCGGATCGGCACGACGGTCCTGCCGATCACGCCGATCATCGAGAGCGGCTGCGCCGACGTCTCCTGCCGCGCCAGCGCGCCGATGATCCGGTTCACGAACGCACCGCCGCTGATCCCCGCCGCCGCCGCCGTACCCGCCACGAGCGGCAGGGCGAAGGGCGTCAGTTGCTCGAGCAGCAGGCCCGCTCCACCGAACCAGGTCAGGAAGGCGGTGATCGCGGCGGCGTCGATCATCGACGCCGACTTCTTCACGCGCAGATGGCGCGATGCGAAGGAGACCGCGCTCAATCCGAATCCCGCGATGAAGCAGATGCCGAAGAGCGTGGTCATGGGGGGCCACGTCCAACGTACCGCCGGCGTTTGGGCGCGGCAATGACGCGCGGCTAAAGAAAACCTAAAGATCCAGCAGCAGAGAAGCGGCCGCTATTCGGCGCCGTAGGCGTAGCAGGCGCCGGGGTCGTTCTGCTGGGCGCGCTCGATCGAGCAGCCGGCGTCGCCCCTGCTGTGCATCAGCGCCGAGCCGATGAGCGTCGTCACTTCCGACTCCTTCGGCGGCGCCGGCGGGTCGGGATAGCCGGCGACCTGCAGGTCGAAGATCTTCTTGTCCGAGGCGATGCGCACGTAGCCGTCCGTGAAGATCAGCCGCGCGGCGGGGAGGTGCACGGCGATGTTCCCCATGGGAATGTCCGTGGTGAGCAGGAAGCCGTTGTCGACGAGCTGGTCGGCATTCGTGTCGAGGAAGACCGCGACGCGCGTCGGCGCCAGGCTGCGGACCACCACTTCGCCGGTGTACGTCGTCCCCGCGGCATCTGCCGTGGAGGTGCAGGAGATCAGGAAGAGCAGGGCGAGGCAGCAGGCTTTACGCATTGGATTTTCCGTGGATTTGCCGCGCAGAATAACACTATGAGGCCACGCCGACTACCACCAGCGTCACGTCGTCCTCGATCTCGCCGCCGCTGAACTGCGTCGACGCCTCGACGATCGTCCTCTGCAGCGCGTGCGCGTCGAGGTGCCGCGACTCGGCCACCATGGCTTCGATGCGCTGTTCGCCGAAGAGCTCACCACCCCCATCCATCGCCTCGGAGACGCCGTCCGTGAAGAGCACCAGACGGTCGCCCGGCTGCAGCGCCAGCTCGCGCTCTTCGTACGCGTCGCGGAAGAGCCGCGAGATCGCCGGGCCGCCCTCCGAGAGGCGGACCAGGGTGCCGTCGGCGCGCGCGAGGATCGGCGCGTTGTGCCCCGCGTTGCACCAGCGCAGCGTCATCGCCGCCGTGTCCACCGTCGCGTAGAAGAAGGTCACGAAGCGGCCGCCGGAGAGGCTGGAGACGACCACGCGCCGGACGCGCTCGCAGAGGTCGCGCGGCGAGTTGCTCGCCGAGGCACGGACCGCCGCCTGCAGTCCCGACATCAGCAGCGCCGCCGGCATCCCTTTCCCCGCCACGTCGCCGATGCAGACCGCCAGCTCGTGCTCGCCGAGCTTGAGGAGGTCGTAGTAGTCGCCGCCCATCGTGCGGGCCGGCTGCCAGATGCCGCTCAGATCGAGCTTCGCCACGCGCGGCATCTCGCGCGGCAGGAGCGTCTGCTGGATCGCGCGGGCCTGCGCGAAGTCGGCTTCCTCGACCTGCATGCGGATGCGGTCCATCGCATGCTCGACCTGGTCGGCCGCGGAGCGGAGGAAGTCGACGTCCTCGACGTCCAGCTCACCGCCCGACAGCTTCGCCGCCGCGGCGATGAACGCGCGCGGGCCGGCCGGCACGACCAGCACCGTCTCGATGCGCGCCAGCGAGGCGGCCGCCTCTTCGGGGATCGGGCGCCGCCGGGGATCGAACGGCCTGTCGAGCTGCGTCACGAACGACTTCGGCACGCGCAGCCGGCCGAGGAGCGTGTCGGAGACGCCGATCTTCGCCGTCGCCACGAACTCGTCCTGACGCTCGGTGAAGATGACGACGGCGCGGCTCTGCAGCGCCTGCTGCAGCTTCTCGGCGGTCGTGGCGAGGAACTCCGCGGTGTCGGTCGCGCCGCGCGAGGCGAGCGTGATCGCGCGCAGCGCGTCGGGGTAGTCGTACTTGTGGCGGAAGAGGTTCCGGTCGACGAGCGTCTGCAGCTTGTTCCGCACCGGGATGAACATCATGCCGAGGACCAGCGTCGCGGCGATGATGAGCGTCTGGTTCTGCACGCCGGCCGCGGAGACGACCAGCGACCCCACCCCGCCGACCACCCCGACGTAGAACACCAGGATCGCGCCGGTGAGGATCGCGTAGACCACCGTCTTGCGGATGATCACGTCGATGTTCATCAGCCGGTACTTGAGGATCGCCGCCGCGAACGAGATCGGGACGAGCAGCGACGCCACCATCGGGAGGACGTCGAGCGCCTCTACGGCGGTGCGCCAGGCGACGAGCTGCCCATGCCGCCCCAGGAAGATGCTGCCGATGATGCCGCCGCCCACGCCGCCGATCTTCGCGAAGAGGGCGATCATCAGCCCCCAGAGCGGCCACTGCACCTGCCGCTTCTCCTCGACGCCCGCCTCGCGGTAGCTCCGCACCAGCGCCACGCCGGCGAGGACCGGAAAGCTGCAGAGGATCAGCGCCGGCACGAACACCGTCGCCAGCCCGACGATCAGGGCGACCTTCTTCGAGCCGTACTGCCCGATGAGGTTCGTGGTGGCGATCGACATGGCGAACAGGGCGAAGACGGCGCGGAACGGCCGGTGGGCGAACGCGCGGACGATCCCCTCGCGGCGTCCGGCGTAGATGATGTAGAGCGCCAGCACGAGCCCGAGCAGCGCGATGGCCTTGCTCGACGCGCCGATGACCGTCCCGGCGTAGTACGCCGCCTGCGCCTCGTTGCCGGGGTCGGAGAACATGACCATCAGGAGCGCGGTGAAGCCGAGGAAGATCAACGCCGCCAGGAGCGTGAAGGCGTAGGTCCAGCGGATGACGTACGGCCGCCGCTCCAGGATCGGGCGGCGCCGGGGGAAGATCAGCGCGAGGTGGAGGATCAGCGGCGCGTAGGCGGCCGCGACGACGCCGAAGATGACCGGCTCGTAGCTCGCGAAGCCGATCGTCGGCGCGATGCCGCGACCTCCCAGCGTCTCGTAAACCGTGGCGGCGCCGCCGAGCATGGCCGTCGCGGAGATGAGGGCGAAGGCGAGGAGCACCGTCGTCCGCTGGTCGTCGGGCCGCCGGCTGAAGACGACCAGCGCCACGCCGACGAAGGCGGCGGCGACGAGGAGCGCGACCAGCGACTTGGTGAGGATGTACGGCGCCTTCAGCGGCGACTCCAGCCGCAGCGTGACGTTCATCTGCTTCCCCTGCCGCTCGATGCGGTAGGTGACGGTGCCGCGGTCGGGGAAGGAGTTGTCGAGGGCGCGCAGGCGGGGCGTCTCCCGCAGCGGAATCCCGTTCACCGTCAGGATGCGGTCGCCCTGGCGCAGGACGCGGTCGGCGGGGGAGCCGGCGTACAGCATCACCACCTCTCCCGGAACGAAGCCGCCGCCGTACTCGTACTTGGGGCCTTTCTTCGACTGCGGCACCTCGGGGTAGAAGAAGACTCCCGCCCAGCCCCGCTCGTGCCAGATGTGCATCCGGCCAAACATGTATCCGAACCCGGCGCTGACGACACCGAGAGTGAGGATGAGGATGAGGGTGGCCCGGGTGCGGGGGGACATCGGTACTGGTCTTACTACGTTCCGGGACGGCCGGGGTTTTGGCAATGCCTCAGTCGGTGGTCCCGCGCCGGTTGACGATGGACATGAACTCCTGCCGCGTCCGCTCGTCCTCGAGGAACGCGCCGCGGAGCACGTTCGTCTCCATGAACGACGACTCCTGCTCCACGCCGCGCATCACCATGCACATGTGCACGCCCCCCATCCAGACGGCGATCCCGCGCGGCTCGAGGATCTTCTCGATCGTGTCGGCGACGTCGTGTGCGAGGTGCTCCTGCGACTGCAGCCGGCGCATGTGCACCTCCACGATGCGGGGGATCTTCGACGCGCCGATGATCATCTTCTCCGGGATGTACCCGATGATGAAGCGGCCGAAGAAGGGGAGGATGTGGTGGGCACAGAGGGTCTTGTACGTGCCGCCGATCACGACCAGGTTCTGGCAGCTCTGGTCGGCGCGGGAGCAGGCCTGGCGGAAGAGGGTGGTGAGCTTCTTGACGTCGGTGTAGTCGTAGCCGCTGGTCATCGTGATCAGCGACTCCGACCAGCGGCGCGGCGTGTCGAGCACGTTCTCGTCGTCGAGGTCGACGTGCAGCAGCCGCAGCACCTCGCGCAGGTGATGCTGCAACTGCTCCCGGTCGATGCTGGGCCGCGGGCCGCTCAGCAGCCCCCGCTCGTCAATCATGGCGTCGAGCTGAATCGTCTCTTCGTCGCGCTTCATGCGAGGCAAAGCTTATTACGGAACGTCCACACCCGTTTTCGCGTCTCCCACGGCATACTGCTCGACGCTCGAAAACGAAACCAGGACCCTGAACATGATCGCTCTGCGCTGCCTGCTGCTCGCACTCGTCACGTCGCTGTCGCTCACCCCGTTTCTCGAGGCGCAGTCCTCCGGAACCGCCCGCCGGCGCGCGGTTCGGGCGCCCGACATCGGTCTGGAGATCTACCCGCTGGCCGGGCACGAGCCGGGACTGCCGACCGACGATCTCGGCCCGTTTCGCGAGCTCGTCGGCGACGCGAGCGTCGTCGGCCTCGGCGAGAGCTGGCACGCGTCGGGCGGCTTCTACCTCATGAAGCACCGGCTCTTCCGCTTCCTGGTGCAGGAGCAGGGGTTCCGCGCCTTTGCGATCGAGAGCAACTGGGAGGCGGTCGAGCGGACGAACGCGTACGTACAGAGCTGCGCCGGCACGGCCGCGGACGCGATCAAGGACGAGCACCCCGTCTGGCAGAGCACCGAGTACGCCGACATGGTCCAGTGGATGTGCCAGTGGAACAGCCTCCATCCCGATCCGGCCGACCGGCTGACGGTCTTCGGGTTCGATATCCAGCAGCCGGAGCGCGACGGGCCGGCGCTTGCCGCGTTCCTGGGGCAGTTCGGCGTGCCGGCCACCGATGCGCGGGTGAATGGCCTGAAGTCGTGCGAGGGCGCCTTCGGTCTCACGCATCCCTTCGGCGAGATTCCGCCCGCGGTTCACGCGACCTGCATGGAGTCGCTCGCCGGGGTGGAGTCGTTTCTCCAGGACAACCGGCCCGCGATCGTTGCCAGCACGTCCGAAGAGGCGTTCGAGGTCGCCATGCTCCGTTTGATCGGGCTGCGCGCGAATCAGGAGCAGATCTTCGAGATCGCCGACGATTTCGCGAAGGGGTTCAACTATCGCGACGTGGCGATGGCGTACGCCGTTCACCTGTGGCGGGCGAGGAAAGCGCCGGGGGCGAAGACCGCGCTCTGGGCGGCCGACGTTCACATCGCGCAGAACGAGCTTCCCAACGGGGAGCGGCCGATGGGGAGTCATCTCGAGGCGGCACTCGGCGCCGATTACGTCAGCTTCGCGATCACGGCCTACGAGGCGGAAGTTCCCCGCGGGAGCGGTCTCTGCGGCCTCGTGGTCCGGAAGCCCGGCTCGGCCGAGGAGCAACTGGCGGTGTACGGTCACCAGACGCTGCTCGCCCGGCCGCGAGGCGGCGTGCGTCAGTACCAGGTGATACCGATGGGCTACTTCACCTTCCGGCCGTTTGCCGACTTCGACGGCATCCTCTTCCTCGCCCGTTCACCGGCGATGGATCCGCTCCGGTATCCCGGGTGCCGCTGACGGCTACTTTCCCGCCAGGTAGGGATAGGGGTTGACGTACGTCCCCTTCCACCAGCGCCGGTCCTTGTCGAGTCGGATCAGGGCGAAGTGGAGGTGGGGGGTGTTGCCGGCGTTCCCGGTGGTGCCGACGTAGCCGAGGACTTCGCCGCGCCGGAGGAGTTGCCCTTCGTGCAGGCCGGGGGCGTAGCGGTCGAGGTGCGCGTAGTAGTAGCAGAAGCGCTGGTCGGGATCGAACTGGTAGACCGTCAGTCCGCCGGGCTTGCTGGTGAAGAGCTTTTTCACCACGCCGTCGTCGGTGGCGATCACCGGCGTCCCCTTCGGCGCGAGGATGTCGATGGCCTCGTGGCGCCGCCCGCCGCGCGGTTCATTGAACATGTCGCGCAGCGCGTCGCGGGAGACGCCCGCGACCGGGACGATCATCGGCCGCGGCGCGTGGGCGTCGCGCATCGACGGCGGCTCGTTCGGGACGGCCGGTGGCGGCGCCGTCTCGGTCGCGATCGGCGCGATCACCGCGGGCGGTACCGGCGTCTCCGGCTCGACTTCGGGCGGAGGCGTATCGAGCGGCTCGCCGGCGAGGTCCGGCACGGCCACGGCGGCCGATGCGGTGGGTGCCGGCGCCGGTGCGCCCATTGCCACGCCGACGTCCGGCGGGCGTACGACGACGTCCCCGACTTTGTCCGGCCCCGCCGCGATCCAGGCGAGCGCCGCGATGCCGGCCGCGACGACCAGTGCCAGTAGCTTCTTCACCGCGTCCTCACTCGACCAGCACCGCCGCCATGCCGGGCGTGACGATCTTCGCCAGCTCCATCGCGTCCCAGTTCGTCAGACGGATGCAGCCGTGCGAGCTGGTCTTGCCGATCGTCGACGGCACCGGAGTGCCGTGGATGCCGTAGTGGGGCTTCGACAGATCGATCCAGACGGCGCCGACCGGGCTGTTCGGCCCCGCCGCGAGCTTCACTTTCTTCTCGCCCGCCTCGGCATCCCAGAACAGGTCGGGGTTGTAGTTGTACGTCGGATTGCGCGCCACGCCGTTGATCTTCCACGCGCCGAGGGGGAGCGGGTCGTGCTTGCTGCCGGTGGTGGCGGGGTAACGCGCGACGACCTTGCCGTTGCCGTCCAGCGCCTCGACCGCTCCCGCGCTCCGGCTCACGCGCACGCTCATCCCGCCGCTCTTCGCGATTGCCGGACGGACGACGCCCGGCACCTGGATCACCGTCCCGGGCGTGAATTTCTTTCCCGGATTGAGAGCGGCGAGCAGGCCCGGGCTGACGTGGAACTTCTCCCCCAGCGCCTCGGCCACGCTCTCGTAGCCGAGCGCCGGCAGCTTCGCTTTGTCCGCCATCTCCTCCGGGATCTTCCTGAACGGCCCCGCCACGTCTTCGGCCGTCAGGGTGTACGGCACGATTGCCGGAGCCGTGTCGAGGTTCAGCGCCTTCCACGTGGCAGCGCTCACGCGGCTGCCGTCTTTGATGTTCCTGGCGCGGTTGAACGCGGCGATCGCGCCGCGCATCGTGCTGCCGAACCGGCCGTCGATCTCACCCGGCGAGAAGTGCGCCCGGTCGAGGAGGATCTGCGCTCGCGCGACCGACGCGCGCCGTGCCGACGAGGAGGAGAGGACCGGGTGCCCGCCGGCTTTGTTGATCGCGGCGGCACTCACCGACGTGGCTGCCGCATGCATCGGAACGACGAGAAGGAAGAGCAAGGCGCTGCCCGCGAGAGACAGCCCGGTCCGTAAGGTCATACCGCTGACCCTGCAATGAAAAGGCCGCTCGCCGCCGGGACCGATGATTTCGACGCCTCCCGGCAGTCAAACCTCATGACGACACACACAGGAGGAAAACGAAATGGATAGCGTGGTTCACTTCGAGATGCCTTACGACGACCGGGACCGGATGAAGACCTTCTACGAGAGCGCCTTCGGGTGGCAGACCCAGACGCTCGGCCCGGAAATGGGCAACTACGTCCTGGCCACGACCACCGAGACGGGGCCGGACGGGATTCCGGCGAACCCCGGCGCGATCAACGGCGGGTTCCACGAGCGCCCGTCCGATCCGGCGGCGCACCACCCCTCGGTGGTCATCGCCGTGAACGACGTCCAGGAGGCGATGCGGAAGATCACCGATGCCGGCGGCACGATCCTCGCCGGGCCGATGGAGATCCCCGGGATCGGGCAGTACGTCTCGTTCCGCGACACAGAGGGGAACCGGGTGAGCATCCTCGAGCCGCTCCCTCGCTCCGGCGCGGCAACGTAGAATCCCCGGCCGTACGATGCGACGCATGAGACCGATGGTGCTGTGCGTCGCGTTCTGCCTCGCGGCGGTGTTTCCCGCCGCCGCGCGGCAGCGGCCGGAGTGGCGCGACACCTTCGAGGCGCGCGTCGAGCTCCTCGCGCTCCTGCAGACGCTGAACGGCGACATCCTCGCCTCGTCCAGCGCGACGCGCACGCTGGAGGCCTGGTGCGGCGACCACCGCATGGCCGCCGATCCGAAGATCGTCGCCAGGAGGGTGGCGGCCGGCAGGAAAGAGCCCTCCGCCGAGCAGTTGCAGCGGCTCCAGGTCCGCGACTCCACCGAGGTCGAGTACCGCCGCGTCGAGCTGCGCTGCGGCGCACACGTTCTCTCCGAGGCCGACAACTGGTACGTGCCGGGACGCCTGACGCCGGAGATGAACGCCCTTCTGACCGCGACCGACACCCCGTTCGGGAAGGTCGTGCAGCCTCTTCAGCCCTACCGGCGGACGATCGCCGTCACGATGCTCTGGATGCCGCTGCCGAAAGGGTGGGAGCTGCAGCGGAGACCGCGAGTCCGCGCCCGCCGTCTGCTGGCCCTGCCGAAGGAGCTCTTCCGCCACACGGCCGTGCTCTACACGGCCGGCCACGTTCCCTTCTCCGAGGTCGTGGAGACGTATCAGTCCGAGCTGCTGGCATTTCCGCGCGACTGAAAACTTTTCCCGTAGAACGCGTATCTTCCTTCAGGAGCATCCCAGAGCCATGGCTGAACGGCCGACACGGTCGCGCAAGAAACTCTTCATCATCATCGGCGTCGCGCTGGCCCTCGCCATCGCCGCCACGGCATTCGCCGTGTCGCGCAAGCGCGAGAAGCCGATCCTCATCACCACCGACAAGGCCTTCCGCACGAACGTCACGCAGCTCGTCACCGCGACCGGCAAGATCCAGCCGGAGATCGAGGTGAAGATCGCGCCGGAGGTCTCGGGCGAGATCATCGAGATCCCCGTTCGCGAGGGGCAGCTCGTGCAGAAGGGCGACCTGCTGCTGCGCATCCGCCCCGACAGCTACCGGGCGCAGGTGGAGTCGCAGCAGGCGGCGCTCAACTCCGCCCGTTCCGCGAGCGTGCGGAACCGCGCGGAGCTCTCCAAGGCCGAGACCGAGTACCGGCGGATCCAGAAGCTCTTCGAAGGCGGCCTGCTGTCCGACACCGACCGCAACTCGGCGAAGACCGCGTACGACAGCGCGCACGCCGCGCTGCAGTCGGCGCTGTACGAGATCCAGCGCGCCGAGGGGGCGCTGCGGCAGATCAACGAGGCGCTGTCGAAGACCGTCATCCACTCCCCGGCCACCGGTACGGTGAGCTCGCTGACCAGCCGCGCCGGCGAGCGCGTCGTGGGGACGAGCCAGTTCGCCGGCACCGAAGTCATGCGCATCGCCGACCTCGACCACATGGAGGCGCGCGTAAACGTCAACGAGAACGACGTGGTCGACGTGAAGGTCGGCGACGTCGCCCGCATCAGCGTCGACGCCTATCCCGACCGGGAGATCCGCGGCGTCGTGCGCGAGATCGCCAGCACCGCCCTCACCCGCAACGCCGGCACGCAGGAAGAGGTCACGAACTTCGAGGTCAAGATCAGCATCCCCGACCGCACCCTGCGGCTGCGTCCCGGCATGAGCGCCACCGCCGACATCGAGACCGCCACCGTGAAGAACGTCGTGGCGGTGCCGATCCAGAGCGTGACCGTCCGCAGCACCGACACCGACCTCTCGCCGGAGGAGCAGGAGCGCCGCCGTGTGAAGCAGGCCGCGCGCGAAAGGGACGACAACCGCGCGGACATCACGAACCAGCAGGCGGAGAAACAGAAGGAGCGCGCTCTCCGCACGAAGCTCCAGCGCGTCGTCTTCATCCGCACCGGCGAGACGGTCAAGATGCGCAAGGTGGAGACCGGGATCGCCGACAACACGTTCATGGAGATCCGCAGCGGCGTCCAGCCGGGGGAGGAAGTGGTGTCGGGCTCGTACACCGCGATCTCGCGGCGGCTCAAGGACGGCGCGAAGGTCGCCATCGAGAAAGAAGGCGACGACTGAAGTTCCTGCGCGAAGTCTCGATCGAGATCGCCGAGTCGTTCGGGATCGCCTCCCAGGTGATCCGCACGCACAAGATGCGCTCCGCGCTGACCGCCCTCGGCGTGATCATCGGCATCATCGCGGTGACGCTCATGGGCTCCGCCATCGGCGGCATCGAGGTCGGATTCGAGCGCAGCCTCTCCGTCATCGGCGACGACCTCCTGTACGTCGAGAAGTGGCCGTGGCATCACGTCGACGACTGGTGGAACTACCGGAACCGCCGCACGATGAGCGTCCGGTATGCCGAGGACCTCAAGCGCATCATCCGCGACACACCGAACTCCGAGCTGCTCACCGCCGTGCCGACCATCCAGACCGTCCGCGGCGTCCGGTACGCCGACAACGAGGTGAAGGGGGTCTTCACGCAGGGAACCACCGACGAGTTCCTGGTGACGTCGACCGCCAGCTTCCACGAGGGGCGCTTCTTCAACGAGGCGGAGTCGCGCGGCGGCCGCAACGTCGTCGTCCTCGGGTACGACGTCGCCGACGCGCTCTTCCCCAATGAGTCGCCGCTGGAGAAGACCGTGATGATCGACGGCACTCCCTTCCGCGTCATCGGCGTCTACGCGAAACAGGGGACGTTCCTCGGCCTCTTCAGCTTCGACACCTACGCGGTCGTGCCGCTGCAGGCGTTCATGAAGGCGTTCAGCTCGCGTCTCGACACGTCGATCCGCGTCAAGGTGCGCGACAAGGACCGGCTGGAAATCGCGCGCGGCGAGCTCACCGGCGCGATGCGCCGGGTGCGCGGACTGGAACCGGAGCAGAAGGACGACTTCTCCATCAACGCGCAGAACGCGCTGCGCGACACCATCGATCCGATCAAGAGCGGCATCGCCGTGGCCGGCCTCTTCGTCACCGGCCTGGCGCTGTTCGTCGGCGCGATCGGCATCATGAACATCACTTACGTGAGCGTGAAGGAGCGCACCCGCGAGATCGGCACGCGCAAGGCCGTCGGCGCGCGGCGCCGGAACATCCTCCTGCAGTTCCTCATCGAGGCGGTGTCGATCTGCCTCGTCGGCGGCGCGATCGGCCTCGGCGTGTCGTGGCTCCTCTGCGCCGCGGTCGCCGCCGCGTTCCCCTCATTCCCGATGCAGTTCTCGGTGGGGCTCGTGGTGACGGGACTGGTCGTGTCGATGCTCACCGGGATCTTCTCCGGGTTCGCGCCCGCGCTGAGCGCGTCGCGGCTCGATCCGATCGAAGCGCTGCGGTACGAGTGACGTCATGGCGCTCTCTGAGATCTTCCGCATCGCGCTCAACGCCCTCCGCACGAACAAGCTGCGCTCGGCGCTGACGATCCTCGGCGTCACGATCGGCGTCTTCTCCGTCATCGGCGTGATGACGGCCCTCAGCGTCATCCAGTCCTCGATCGAGTCGGGCCTCAGCTTCCTCGGCAGCAACATCTTTCAGTTCGCGAAGTACCCGAACATCAACACCAGCGACCCGGAAGACACGTACGCGAACCGGCGCAACATCACGCTCGCCGAGGCGCGCGAGTTCGAGCGGCTGATGGACGGCCAGGCCAATGCGATCTGCTTCAAGATCTTCGACGGCGGCCAGCCGGCCAGCTACGGGCGGGTGAAGATCCAGGCGCTGACGCTCGTCGGCACGAACGAGCACTTCCTCGTGGCGAACAGCTACACGCTCGGCTACGGCCGGAACCTCTCGCCCGAAGACGTGGCGCTGGGCCGCAACGTGACGGTCGTCGGGACCAACATTCAGAAGAAGCTCTTCCCGAACGAGACGCCGATCGGCAAGACGGTGAAGCTCAACGAGAAGCCGTACCAGATCATCGGCGTCTTCGCCGAGAAGGGCTCGTCGTTCGGCCAGAACCAGGACAACCTGGTGATCGTGCCGATCACCCGCTTCCTCGGCGACTACGGCAGCGCGAACCGCACTGTGAACATCGCCATCCAGTCGACGTCGCAGGCGACTTACAACCAGACCCTCGACCGGGCCATCGGGGCGATGCGCAGCGCGCGCGGCCTGAAGCTCGGCGAGGAGGACGATTTCGCGATCTACTCGAACGACTCGCTGGTCAGCGCCTTCGCGCAGGTGGCGGGAACGATCCGCGTCGGCGCGTTCGTGGTGAGCGTGATCGCGCTCCTCGCCGCCGGCATCGGCATCATGAACATCATGCTCGTGAGCGTCACCGAGCGGACGCGGGAGATCGGCATCCGCAAGGCCATCGGCGCGCGCAGGCAGGACATCGTCCGCCAGTTTCTCCTCGAGGCGGTCGTGCTCTCGGAGCTCGGCGGCCTGCTTGGCATCGCGCTGGGCGTCGCCGGCGGCAACGGCATCGCCGTCTGGCTCGACATCGCCATGATCTTCCCGTGGGGCTGGGCGTTCACCGGCCTCGTCGTCTGCTCCCTCATCGGGACGGGATTCGGCTGGTACCCGGCCTGGAAGGCGGCGGCACTCGATCCGATCGAGGCGCTGCGCTACGAGTAGTTACGACGGGCGCACGCCCTCGGCCCAGTTCATCGCATACCAGATCGCCGCGTCCGGCCGCTTCGACCAGGCGTGGAACGCCGTCACCGCCTCCTCGAACGAGCCCTCGTCGAACAGGCGGTTGTCGAGCATGAACTCCCGCGCCGTCATCACCACCCCGAGCATGTTCGCGGCGAGGACGTCGAAGTGGGGTGAGCCGGCACAGCCGCCGAAGAAGATGAACGCGTTCCGCCGCGGATTCGCGCCGGCGCGGTGGAGCAGGGTGACGAGGTTGCGGCCGACGTAGGGGTCGGTGCGGTTGCGGTCGTAGCTGCGGATGTAGGCGCGCCAGAGGGCGGAGAAGCCGGGCAGCTCCGGCGCGACGCGCATGATGTCGTGATCGTCGTCCGCGATGATGACGCGGCCGCCGGGGCGCACCGCCCGGACCATGTTCTGCACGACGCGCAGCGGATCGGGGACGTGCTCGAGGACGAAGCGCGAATGTGCGACGTCGAACGTGCCCCACTCGTCGTCGCGCAGGCTGGGGGCGAGCACGTCCGCCTCCCGCACCTCGAAGTTCGGCGCCGCCGCCTCTTCGTTCGCGAGGCGGCGCGATCCCGCGATCTGTTCCGGGTCGCGCTCCAGCCCGAGGACCCGTCCGCGCGGCACCGCCCGCGCCATGACACGCGTGAACTGGCCGAGGCCGGAGCCGAAGTCGACGATGTTCTCGTCGCCCGCCAGCGCCATCTCCCGCAGCGACGCCGGATTCAGCAGAACGTCGTTCATCAGCGACAGCCGCCGCTGCTCCTCGGGGGACGTGCCGTGGATGTAGGTCGCGTCGCTGATGGTCATGACGGAATGATAGGACGGCGCCGCGCGACCCGTCGACACGGCAATCCGGGAACGCGCGGCGACCGTCTGTCCCCATCCGGCGCCGCGTTGTCCCGGACGCTTCTAATCTGAGATGCCATGAGAACCCTCTTCGCGTTCGCCGCCGTTCTCGCCATCGCCTTCTGCTCGACTGCCCAGGAAGCGCCGCGGGTCCAGGAGGCTGCGCTCTATCTCGAGCGGATGGTGCCGTTCGGCTTCTCCGGGTCGGTGCTGGTGATGCACGAGGGAAAGGTCCTGCTCGAGAAGGGCTACGGGATGGCGGACCGTGTGCGGAAGATCCCGAATACGCCCGACACGTTGTTCGACATCGGCTCGATCGTGAAGACCTTCACCGCCACGGCGATCCAGAAGTACGTCGACAGCGGGCGCGTCTCCCTCGACGACACGTTGCCGAAGTTTTTCGACGGCGTGCCGGAAGACAAGCGCGCGATCACGGTGCGCCAGCTCATGACGCACACCGCCGGCCTGCCGCTGTACACAGGCGAGGACTACGAGCTCGTTCCGCGCGAGAAGATGATCTCGATGGCGTTCTCGGAGAAGCTGCGCTTCGAGCCGGGAACGAGGTGGGCCTACTGCAACAGTTGCTACAGCCTCCTGGCGACGGTGCTGGAGAAGCTGAGCGGCCAGGACTATGAGTCCTACGTGCACGAGCATCTGCTCGTGCCGGCGGGGATGACGCAGACCGGCTACGTCATCCCGAACTTCCTCGGCCGCAACGTCGCGCGCGGCTACCGCGGCGCCGTGGACGACGGCTCACCGCTCCAGAAGGCCTGGTACGGCGACGGTCCGTCGTGGAGTCTGCGCGGGAACGGCGGGTTCCTGTCGTCGGTGCGCGAGCTCGCGCTCTGGGCGCGGGCGCTCGACGGGACGAAGGTCGCCTCCGCGGCCACGAAGGCTCGGGCAGCGGAGGCGGTGATCGCGACCGGCCGCACGCCCGACGAGAAGATGGGCTACGGCTGGTTCGTGCAGGACACGCCGCAGGGGCGCATGGTGTCGCACTCCGGCGGCAACGGTGTCTTCGCCAACCACCTGCGGCGCTACGTGGATCGCGACGTGGTGGTCGTCGTCTCCTCGAACAACGCGCAGGAGAGCTGGTCGCCGCACGAGCGCAACTTCGTGGCGCTGCTGTTCGGCGGGACGGCGGCCATCCCTCCCGCGCCGGCCGGCACGGTGCCGGTCGCCGATCTCGCCGGCCGCTACCGCCTTCCCACGGGACGCGAGGTGGAGCTGCGCCTGCAGGACGGACAGCTCGTCGTCGACGCCCTGTCGGCGCCGGAGGTGGCCACGCTCGTCCGTCCCGTCAACGCGCTGACCGGCGCGCGGGCGAAGGAGCTGGAGTCGGCGGCAAAGGCGGCGCTCGAGCAGATGACCGCCGGCGATACGAGCCTGATCCAGAAGTCGCTCATCCCCGACATGCCGGCGAAGGAAGAGCCGGCGTTCTGGAAGCAATGGATGGCGGACCAGGAGAAGCGCCACGGCAAGTTCGTCGCCGTCACCCCCTTGTGGACCGTCCCGGTGAAGGACAAGGAGGACCTGCACACGGTTGTGCTGATGCAGTTCACGACCGGCAGCGTCCTGGTGCGCTGGGAACAGCGCGCCAACGGCATTCTCGCCCAGGCCTTCCCGCCGCGCCTGTTCCCCGACCAGTACCGCTTCATCCCCCAGGGTCCGGACAAACTCGTCACCTGGAACGCCTTTCTCGGCGCGTCGGGATCGGTGACGGTGGAGAAGGACGCCATCGTGCTGGGGCAGGTGCGCGCGACGCGCGTGCGGCAGTAGGCGAAGACGAAAAGGTGCCTCTTCACTGGCCTCGTTTTCGCACTCTCTTGACCGCTGAATGACCATTCATTCATACTGCTCTTCCCCAGAGGTACAAATCCTGTAACGACCCCCGGTAAGGAGTTTCACGTATGGCGGAAGTCAAGACTCAGGGCGCTGTCGAGGCCATGGAGGTCGCGGAGGCCTCCCGCGAGACGGAGTGGGAGAAGCCTTCCTTCGTCGGTGATCTCTTCCTCGGCAAGCTCAACCTCGACCTGATCCACCCGTTCCCCGAGCAGCCGGCGGCCGACAAGGCCGAGGCCGACGAGTTCCTGGCGAAGCTCGAGCGCTTTCTCGCCGAGAACGTCGACGCCGAGAAGATCGACGAACAGGGTGAGTACGACTACGAGCTCTTCGACGGCTTCAACAAGATCGGCGCCTGGGGCATGAAGATCCCGAAGGAGTACGGCGGTCTCGGGTTCAGCGCCACGAACTACAACCGCGCCATCGGGCTCGTCGCCACCTGGTGCGGCTCGAGCGTCGCCTGGCTCTCCGCCCATCAGTCGATCGGCGTCCCGCAGCCGCTCAAGCTCTTCGGCACCGAGGAGCAGAAGAAGAAGTACCTTCCCCGCTTCGCCAACGGCGCCATCTCCGCGTTCGCGCTCACCGAGCCGGGCGTCGGCTCCGACCCGGCGAAGATGCAGACCACGGCCACCCCGACGCCGGACGGCAAGGGCTGGATCCTGAACGGCGAGAAGCTGTGGTGCACGAACGGCCTCAAGGCCGAGGTCATCGTGGTCATGGCCCAGACGCCGCCGAAGGTGGTGAAGGGGAAGGAGAAGAAGCAGATCTCCGCCTTCATCCTGGAGATGAACACCCCCGGCGTCGAGATCTCGCACCGCTGCCAGTTCATGGGCTTGCGCGGGATCGGCAACGTCCTGATCAAGTTCGACAACGTCTTCATCCCGAAGGAGAACCTCCTCTGGGGTGAGGGTCTCGGCCTCAAGCTCGCGCTGATCACGCTGAACACCGGCCGCCTGACCATTCCGGCCGGCTGCGCCGCCGGCTCGCGCCGCATGCTCGAGATCGCCCGCGACTGGGTGAACGAGCGCGTGCAGTGGGGAGCCCCGATCGGCAAGCACGAGGCGGTGGCGGCGAAGCTCGGCTGGATGGCCTCGCACACGCTGGCCATGGAAGCGATCGTGTGGCTCACGTCCGGACTCGCCGACCGCGGCGACGTCGATCTCCGCCTCGAGGCGGCGATGGCGAAGCTGTTCAACACCGAGGTGGCGTGGCAGTGCGTCGATCACCTCGTGCAGATCCGCGGCGGCCGCGGCTTCGAGACCGCCACGTCGCTCAAGGCGCGCGGCGAGAAGCCCTACCCGGTCGAGCGGATCATGCGCGACATGCGCATCAACCGCATCTTCGAGGGCACGAGCGAGATCCAGCATCTCTTCATCGCCCGCGAGGCCGTCGACCCGCACATGAAGCGCGGCTACAAGATCCTCCTGCCGGAGACGCCGACCGCCGAGAAGATCTCCGCCGCCGCGAAGGCCGGTGCGTTCTACGCCACCTGGTATCCGTCGCGGTACGTCGGCTGGAGCCGCTTCCCGAAGCATGGGGAGTTCGGTCGCCTGCAGACGCACGTCGGCTACCTCGAGCGCCAGTCGCGCCACCTCTCCCGCTCGATCTTCCACGCCATGATGCGGTACCAGGCGAAGCTCGAGCGCAAGCAGATGGTGCTCTTCCGCATCGTCGACATCGGCACCGACCTCTTCGCCATGGCCGCGACCATCAGCTACGCGACCATGCTCGCGAAGAAGGGGGAGCAGAACGCCCTCGAGCTGGCCGATCTCTTCTGCCGCGAGGCGCGCACGCGCATCGACCAGACCTTCCGCACGCTCTTCGACAACCACGACGAGCTGGCCTACAAGGTCGTGCAGAAGATGATGAAGGGCGAGTACGAGTGGCTGGAAGGCTCCCTCGTCCAGCCGGTCGTCCCGACCGCCGAGCAGGTGGAAGAGGCGATTCGAAAACTGGCGTAACCGGTTCCTCGGAGTTCCTCGGCGTTCCTCGGCAGCAGTCCCCCCATATCTCCGAGGAACCCGAGGAACCCCGAGGAACCCCGCCGCCAAGCTATCCTCCTCCCGTGAACCCGCGCGCGAAGGACATCCTCTCCGGCATCCTCGCCGGCGCCACCCCCGAGGAGCGGGCGCGTGACCTCGCGCCGAACCGCGCGCCGCTCCCTCCCTCGGTTCCCGCGAAAGACGACTGGTCGCTCGAGGCGCGCGACACGCGCCGCGCGTTCCTGCGCGAGCGGGGTTTCTCCGTCGATGCCCTGAGCGGGAACGGCGCCGTGGCGCCCGAGGAGCTGCGCGCAAACATCGAGGGGCTGGTGGGGTTCGCGCAGATCCCCGTCGGCGTCATCGGGCCGCTGCGTGTCAACGGCGTGCATGCGCGCGGCGACTACTACGTGCCGCTCGCGACGACCGAGGGGGCGCTCGTGGCGTCGTACCAGCGGGGGGCGAAGCTCATCGGGCTGGCCGGCGGCGCGTCGGCGCTCTGCCTCGTGGAGTCGGTGCTGCGCGCGCCCGGCTTCTCGTTCGAGTCGATGGCCGAGGCGGGGATGTTCCTCGCGCACGTCGTCAGCCGCTTCGACGCGCTCAAGGCGCGCGTGAAGGACACCTCCCGTCACGCGGAGCTCGTGCAGATCGACCCGGTGATCTCCGGCAAGGAGGTCTACGTCGTCTTCCACTACACGACCGGCGACGCCGCCGGCCAGAACATGGTCACCTTCGCCACCGCCGCGCTCTGCGACGACCTGCTCCAGTCGTCGCCCGTGAAGCCGCAGGTGTGGTTCATCGAGGCCAACATGTCGGGGGACAAGAAGGCGACGCAGCTCGCCTTCCAGTCGACGCGCGGCAAGAAGGTCGTGGCGGACGTGACCATCCCGCGCGAGCTGGTGCGGCAGTACCTGCACTGCGAGCCGGAGCAGATCTTCAAATACTGGCAGCTCGCCGTGGTCGGCAGCCTGCAGTCGGGATCGATCGGGATGCAGGGGCATTACGCGAACGCGCTGGCGGCGCTGTTCATCGCCTGCGGCCAGGACGTCGCCTGCGTCGCCGAGGCCTCGGTGGGGCTGACGCGCATGGACGTGACGGCGGCGGGCGACTTCTACTGCTCGATCTCCCTCCCCAACCTGATCGTCGGCACGGTCGGCGGCGGCACGCACCTGCCGACGGCGCGGGAGTGCCTGGAGATGCTCGGCTGCTACGGCAGCGGCGGCGCGAAGCGGTTCGCGGAGATCTGCGCCGCGACGGTGCTCTGCGGCGAGGTGTCGATCGCCGGCGCCCTCGCCTCGGGGGAGTTCGCGCGCGCGCACCAGACCTTCGGCCGCCGCGCATGAGCCGCATCGACCAGCGCGCGTCGTTCGATCTCATCCGCTACGCGAACTCCTGGGAAGACGCGGACGTCCTCTGCGCGGCGCTCCGCCCCGCGCCCGGCAAGCGCATGCTGGCCATCGCCTCGGCCGGAGACAACGCCTTCGCGCTGCTGGCCGAGGGGGCGGAGGTGGTGGCCGCCGATCTCAGCGCCGCGCAACTCGCGCTGGTGGAGCTCAAGCGCGCCGCGATCCGCTCCCTGTCCGACGAAGACGTGCTGGCCTTCCTCGGCGTACGCCCGTCGAACGACCGCCAGCGCGTCTACCGCTCGCTCGACCTCCCACCGGAGACGCGCGCTCGCCTGAAAGAGGAGGACGTCGCCGGCGGCATCATCCACGCCGGCCGCTTCGAGAACTACTTCCGCCTCTTCCGGCGGTACGTCCTCCCGCTCGTGCATTCACGCCGCGACGTGGAGCGGCTGCTCTCGCCGCACGAGGAGAGCTTTTACGACGAGCAGTGGAACACCTGGCGCTGGCGGGCCATGTTCCGCCTGTTCTTCAGCCGCTTCGTCATGGGCCGCACGGGGCGCGACCCGGAGTTCTTCCGCTACGTCGAAGGCTCGGTCGCGGAGCGCATCTTCAAGCGGGCCGAGTACGCGATGACGGTGCTCCCACCGCACGCGAATCCCTATCTCGCGTTCATCTTCACCGGCAACTACCGCGACGTCCTGCCCCGCTACCTCCGCAACCTCGCCGCCGTGCGGCGCAACCTCGACAACCTCACGCTGGTGCGCGGCACGATCGACGAGGTCGAGGGGCGCTACGACGGCTTCTATCTGTCGGACGTCTTCGAGTACGTCGATCCGGCGACGCAGGCCGCGATGTACGGACGCCTGCTGGCGAGCGCGAACCCCGGCGCGCGCCTCGCGTACTGGAACCTCCTCGTCCCGCGCCGCGTCCCGGAGCAATTCGCCGGACAAGTGGACGAGCTGCGCGACGAAGCACAGGCACTCTTCGCCCGCGACCTCGCCTTCTTCTACAGCGCGTTCGTGCTGGAGGAGGTGAGGGATAGTCCAGACCGCGATAGAGGGTGACCAGTTCGCGGTCGTGTAGCGTCTCGCCGCTCTTCGGGCCGAGGAAGCGCACAGCAGTGTGGTGTCGCTGATGACGCGACAGAAGAAGGCGTCGAACCGTGAGGGTACGCCGCAGGAGTCGCGGTCGAAGTTGAAGTTAGGCGGACGGAACGACAGCTCGCGAACATTGCTAAACTGGCTTGACGTGGGTCGTTCGGTATCCGTACCGCTGGTCGTCCTGGCGATAGCCATTGTGTTAGGCCAAGGTATTGCGTTGCGACGCAAGTTCCCACTCGTCGATCACCCGCGAGTGGTCGCGGAGGCGGTTCTCGTCGCACGTGTCGGCACCGTCGGGATCGCATACCTTCACGGGCAACATGGCGCCCGCTTCGTAAGACTACACGTCGCGCCACAGGCGACTGTTCCTGCCGAGCACGATGTCGAACTCTTGGAGCAGATGCGAAAGGAGCTTCGCCTTGTCCCGTTGAAAGTTGTTGCCGAAGCGGCTTGGTACTTCGTGGTTCTACTGGTCGCGGTACTTCTGCCGCTGCAACGTGCGTGGCGCCGCAAGAGGTCCGTACGGTTCTTCGCGCTATCGGGAGCCGCAGGCGTATCCGCAGCAGCATTTCTTTTTCAACTGCCGATCTTCCTCGGCTACGACGGGTCCATCTTTACAAACTGGGTGGGGCCAGGCGCCTACAGCTACAGCAGTTCGCGCGTTGACGTCACCGGGCTGTCCGGCGTTACGGTATCGTATCGGCCATTCCTTGAGGCTCTCATCGCGCCCGCGTTCTGGCTGCTGTCGTACGCGGTATCGGACACGAGCATCCCGGTCTTGGTTTGGACACCTATGATCGCGGTGGTGTATTCGCTTCCGGGCGCGTGCGGCGGTTATGTGCTTGGTGTTCTTGCAGCGTCTAGAACGTCGGAGCTCGACAACGTGACGGCCAGCTAAGCCGAGACTGCCGAACGTTCACCGGGCGCGCCGCCCAACTTCACGCTGAAACTGTCGCGGCCCAGCTTCGGTCCGCCGGCCGAGCCGGCTGCAGCATCGCCAGCGTCACGGCGTCACGGCGGTTGCAGTTCGGCAGGGGCTGCGTGCAACTCCTCGCCCGCAACCGCCGCGCCGCTCTAGCTTCGGGACGTGGCCCCCGGCCGCACAGCTTAGCGTGAGATACGTTAGGCAGACCGGCAGCCGTCGCGTGGGGCAGGGCACGTCAGGCGCCGACCGGATGCTGCGATCCGTTCAGAAGGCTCACGGGGCAGCCGAATCTCCATCGGCAAGCAGGATGATCGTCTCAGCACTCGCGTGTCTCAGCTCGCGGAGTGGCCGGTACAGATCTGAGTCGTACCACGCAATTGCCGCGGCTTTGCTTGGGAACTCCAGCACAACCATCCGGTCGTGTTCCCAAGTCCCCTCGAGCGGCTGAACATTGCTACCTCGAAAGTGGTAGTGGCCACCGAAAGCAGCTACGGTTGCCGGCGCCTCGCTTACGTAATGTTGCATACCTTCAGGGTCCAGAATCTTCACCCGTGACACGACGTAAGCCGGCATCGCTCCTCCAGATCAGGCCCACCATGCTAGCTGAACGGCACTCGGCCGGGTGCGGTTGTGTCGCGGACCGTTGCAGCGGTGCCGAACCAGCGGATGATCGACGCTGGAACAGCATCACCGGCAGACGTGCCGGCACCTTTTTTGGGGGCCGGGTTACGCCGAAAGCAACTGTGCTAACGTGTGTAAGTCGAACTGCCAAACTATTGGAGCCCACGCCATGCAACTGTCTGCGCGACGTATGCTGGTGATAGCCGTCCTCGCTGCGATCCGTACCACCGTCTTCGCGGATCCTCGTGTGCGAGTGCTCGAGGCGCCCGTCCTTGGCAGTCTCGTCGACGGCACTTTACGCGGCGTCAAGCAGGCACTGAATGAAGTCATTCGTGGCTCCGGGGCGCTGATTGTGGTGATTGCATCGAGAATGCACCAGAAAACTACCGCAAGCTCGCTCTATCACAACCGCACAAGGGCATTATTCTCGTGATGACGATCGACAGGAAGGGTCACGCCTTCCTTGCGTCTTTCGAAGCTTTGTTTTCGAGAATGAGCCTGGGGCCGACATGCTGTCAGCGTGGGTAGAGCTCGTGCCGCAGTATGAGGGTGCACGAAACGTAATCGACGCGCCTGAAATCATTGCCGTGGCCGACGCCGGTCTTATCACGTTCGCAAACCGCTAGCTGCTGGCCGTGAAGAAGAACAAGCTGCTGCCGATTGGCCGCGCTATTTCATTGAAGGAGGATTGTTGATCGTATGTGGGAATATGGCAAGTTGGTAAGTACCGCGAACGGGTTTGACTTCGATTCAGGCGACGGGAAGCCCATTCACGAACCGAGCACCTTTACGCTCATCGAGATGATGAATTATCTCGGACGGTATGGCTGGGAATTTGTCTCGGGCGATTTCGACGGGAAAGGCCATGGTTCAGGCTTCTTCAAGCGGCTTGGTCGGAAGCCTGAGTAGTTGATTCTCAGGTGAGTGCCGCCGCCGGCGACTACGGGCGCGGCCCGCCCGCGTCGCGACTCCTATTCGGCCACCACGACGCGATTCCGGCCGCTTCGCTTCGCCTGGTACAACGCGGTGTCCGCGCGCTCGAGGATTTGCCGCGCGTCGTCGGTCGGGCCCGGGACGCCGGACCAGACGCCGACGCTCAGCGTCAACCGCGCTTCCACGCCGTCGAGCGCGACGACCGACTGCTCGACGTCCCGGCGAAACGCCTCCAGCCGCTCGGTCATCTCGGCGGACGGCGTGCCGGCATTGACGACCGCGAGCTCCTCACCGCCGTAGCGAACGGTCGTGTCGGTGTCGCGGCGAAACGTTTGTCGAAGCATCGCCGCGACGTGGCGCAGGCAGGCGTCGCCGAACGGATGACCGTACGTATCGTTGACGTTCTTGAACCCGTCGAGGTCGATCATCGCGAGGGTCATCGTCAACGCGTTTCTCGCGCAGAGATGCATCGTCGTGCCGATCACGTCGTCGAAGTGCATGCGGTTGTGCAGGCCGGTGAGCGCATCGTGACGGCTGATGTCGGCGAGCCGCTGATTGACGGCGCGCAGTTCGGCGTTCACCCGCCGCAGCTTCGTGGCCCAGAACAGCGTGACGCCGCCGATGAGCGCCACCACGCTCATGACCTGCCAGAAGAGCCGGTAATCGAATCCCTGCTCGAATCGGATGGCGAGCCAGCGGTTCATGATCTGCTGCCGCTCTTCAGGGCGGATCGAATCGACGAGCCTCTGAAACACCGCGTGCAGCATCGGCTCGTCGTTGCGTGTGGCGACGCTCATGAGGTTGTCGTGTCCGATGCGGCCGGCGATCTTCACATCGGAGATCTTGTTGTCCTGCAGCACGCGACCGATGCTCATCATGTTGCCGATGAATCCGAACAACTCGCCGTTCTGGACTTTGTTCAGCCCCTCCTCGTAGCTGTCCACCTCCACCAGGCGAATCCCGGGATGCTCCAGTCGCAGAAGCTCCATGCCGGCGAAGCCCCGCATGTGCCCCAGGCGCTTCCCGGTGACCTGGTCCAGCGAGGCGACGAACGGCACGTTCACGGACGTCGCGATCACCCCGGGGATCTCGAGATACGGCGTCGTGAAGTCGAGAAAGGTGCGGCGCGAGGGGGAGTCCATGAGCAGCGAAAACAGGTCGCACTGTCGCCGCTGTCCCAACGCGAAGGACTCCTCCCACGTCTTCGTCCGTACGAGCTCGATGTTCAAGCCTCCTCGCTCCCGCATGAGCTGCATGAAATCAGCGGCAACGCCCGTATGGCGTCCGGCGCGGTCGATGCCTTCGATCGGCATCCAGTCGGGCGCCACGCACATGCGGAGCGGCTTGCGGCTTTGCAGATACGCGAGCTCGCGCGGTGGCCACTGGATCTGCGCCCGCGCCGGATCGACGGCCGCCGCGTGCACGGCGAACGTGACCAGTGACAGCAGGCCGCAGGCGGCAGATGCGATCCATCGCATGAATGCGGCATGGTAGCGTGCCTCATTCCGCGAACGGCGCGACCCTCACTCCGAACGCGAGAGCAGCGACTGGATCGCGTTCAGGCAGCTCGGCTGCACGGAAGGGTTGAAGCAGGAGATCGGGCAGGGGCCGGAGGTGCCGTGCCTGGTGGAGCCGCTCGTGCCGATCACCCGCACGTTCGGATTGAGCTGGCGCAGGGCGCGGATGGTGGTCGGGCCGTCCAGCACCAGCGCGGGGCGCCGGGGTTCATGTTGGCGTACTGCGCGTCGACCTCGACGTTCGCGGCGCCGAGGCCGAGTACGCCGCCGTCCGGCATGACGTCGCGGGCGTTCACGCCGAGGTTCAGCAGGACCTGCAGGACCTGCGTCGCGTCGCACGCGATCACCAGACGTTCGGTTCGACCTCGGATTCGATGGCGATCGACGGCGGGATCGTCTCCCTAAGCATTCTCTCCAGTTCCTCCACGAGCAGCCCCGGACGTCATCTCGCCTTCCGCACGCTGGCCCCCGGCGAAGGCCAGCAACTGGCGGATGACGTCGGCGCCGCGGCGGGCGCTGCTCTCGCTCCTGTCGACGGTCCGCTCCGCGTCCGGTCTGATGCCGATGCGTTTCAGCGTCCCGCAGCCCATCAGGACCGGCATGAGGATGTTATTCAGGTCATGCGTTCACCAGTTGCCGCTCCAGCGCCGCCCGCACATGCTTGAAGCAACCTCCGGAGATAGTGAGTGGGACCCGCAGACATGCTTAGTGGCCCTCCCAGACATGCTTAGTGGCCTCCCAGACATGCTTAGGGACCTCCCAGACATGCTTAACGCGACGCCCGGAGTGATCAGTCTCGGCTGGAGGATGGTTCTCAGCAATCGTGCGCCGCCTCGTACCGTGCGGCTACCGCATCCTGGCCGTGAACTCCGTGAGGGACTCTCCTGCCACGTAGCGGTCGTCGAGGCGCTGCAAGGCGTCGATCAGGACCTCGTGGACTTTGGCCGCGATCGTTTCCAGCGGCTCCTCGGCCTGGGGGCCGACGCCCATCGGCTCCACGTCGATGCGGATCAGGTAGCCTCGGACGGCCGCGACCATCGCGGAGCCGTCGCGGAGCACTCTCATGCTCTCGCCCTGTACCGCGGCCTCGCCAAACTGCTTTCGCATCTCTGCCGTGAGCCTGTAGATCGGGGACATGATCCCTCCGGGAACCACGGCGCTACGGCGTGCCGAACCGACGAAGAGCCACGGAGATAAAGAAACGTTCGGGGTGAAAATGTGGCGGCGATGATCTTCGTGGTCGTTTCCTTCGCGATCCTCCTCGGCATCGCCGAGCTCTGGTCGCGGCTCGGGACGCCAAAGCCGGAGTGGACGCGGAAGCTCGTCCACCTGGGGGGCGGCGCGATCGGGGTCTTTCTCCCCTGGCTGATCGAATCGCCGCTGGTGGTGTTCGTGCTCACCGCCTCCCTATCCGCGCTCTTCGTCGCCGGGGAGAAGACGGGGCTGCTCAAATCGCTGCATGGGGTGAAGCGGAAGAGCCGCGGCAGCGAGTACTACCCGCTCGCGATCTGGCTGGTCTTCGTCATCGCCTCGGGCCGGCCGGCGTTCTACCTCGCGGGCGTGCTGGTGCTGGCGCTCGCGGACGCGTTCGCGGCGCTCATCGGCAGCCGCTACGGGACGCTGCGCTACGAGATCGAGGACGAGTTCAAGAGCGTCGAAGGGTCGATCGTCTTCTTCTTCACCGCCTTTCTCGCCGTGCACCTGCCGCTGCTGCTGATGACGGAGCTGCCGCGCGCGGTGTGCGTCCTCTCGGCGCTGCTCGTGGCGATGCTGGTGACGCTGTTCGAGGCGATCTCGCTGGAAGGGACCGACAACCTCTTCGTGCCGATCGCGGTGGTGTTCGTGCTGCAGAAGATCACCACCAAGCCGCTGCCGCACATCGCCATGCAGAACGTCGCCTTCGTCTGCATCGTGGCCCTCGTGCTGCTGCTGTCGTGGCGCATCCACTGGTTCAACGCCGGCGGCGCGTTCGCGGTGACGCTCTTCGTCTTCGCCGCCTGGTCGCTCGGGCCGCGCTACCGCTGGGCGATCCCGGTCTTCATCGGACTGGCCGGCCTGGCGCTGGCTCGCTTCCTCGTCCGCCGGCGCGGCGAGCGGAGGCGCCTCAAGGTCCGCGCGGTGACGCGCACGCTCATCGTGCCGTTTCTCTTCCTCCTCGCGGCGAACATGACGGGCCTCTTCGACCTCTTCTACGGCCCCTACCTGGCCGCCTGCGCGGCGGTGTTCGCGTTCGTCGCCGCCGGCCGGCACGCGCTGCTGGACGGCGCGTTCGCGGCGCTGCTGCTCGCGCTCCCGATGACGCTCCTCTACCGCGCCACGATCCCGGCGGTGGCCGCGCTGGTGCTCGTCGTGGCGCTCCTGGCGGCAGTCCACGCGCGCGTCGCCGACCGCCGCGAATGGGGCGCGCCGTCGTTCCTGCTGGCGATGCTCGCCGGCATGCTGCTCCTCGCCGCTCAGGCGGCAGGAGTCGTGTCGCCGTGGAGCTCCAGCACGCCCGTCGAGCCGTCCATCGTCACGGTGTCCCCAGTCTTCACGAGCGCCGTCAGCCCGCGGATGCCGACGATGGTGGGGATGCCCATCTCGCGCGCCACGATGGCGGAATGGGAGAGGATCGAGCCGCGCTCGATCAGCAGCCCCGAGATCGACGGGTAGAGCGGCACCCAGCCGGGATCGGTGCGCTCGGCGACGAGGATCTCCCCGTCGAGGCGGAGGTCGTCGTGCGGCGAGCGGAGGACTTTCACCGCGCCGGTGACTCTCCCCGGCGAACAGGCGACGCCGCGCAAGCCCTCCCCCGCCACCACGGCGGTGCGGCGGGAGCGGAAGGCGTTGCGGTGATAGGCCATGCCGTAGGTCTCGAACCGCTCCTCGATGGACGGCTCGGCGCGGTAGCGCTCGAACTCCGCGCGGCGCAGCGCCGCGAGGCCGCGGAGGTCGGTGGTGAGGGCGGTGCCCTTCACGTAGTCCCACAGCTCGTCCAGGCCGAGGTAGAAGACGTCGCCGGGAGCGTCGAGGAGCTGCTCCTCGTGCAGGCGGCGGCCGAACGCGCGCACCACCTCCCGGACCAGGCCGAAGATGCGCGTGCGGGCGAAGCGCATGTTCTCCCGGTTCTTCACGCCGGTGCGGGCGCGCTTCAGCACGAAGCGGAGCAGCGCCCGCCGCGGCGGCGACCGCATCGCGCCGAAGACCTTCCGCTCCGCCTCGGCGCGGATGCGCGTCTCGTCGACCGGCTTGAACTCGGTCGCCAGATAGTTGCGGACGAACGTCAGCAGCAGCTCCGGGCGGTCCCGCAGCGACTGCTCCTCCAGCTTCAGCTCGTTCATGCAGCGGAAGCCGTAGAGGTCGAGGTAGCGGTCCAGCTCCTGCGCGAAGGCGGGGTGGTCGCGGTAGACGCGCGGCAGGTCGCCGGCGTCGATGGCGGCGGAGAGCGCCGGGTCGGGACGGGCGATCTCCGCGAGCCGCAGCAGCATCTTCGCCGGCTCCGCGCTCTCGATCCCGCCCTCGCCCGCAAGCAGGTCGTTCGCGTCGGCGCAGAGCTTCTTCAGGACGCCGTAGAAGATCATCACGAAGAAGTCGTTGACGATCGGCGCCCGCCAGGCCGAGAGCACCTTCTCCTCGAATTCGAGGTAGAGCGCCATCAGCTCGTGCGGCTTCAGCGCGTCCAAGTCGATCCGCGACCAGCGTCCGTAGTGCAACTTGAAGTTGCGCTCGAACTCCGCGACTTCCTTGTCGATACGCGAGAAGTTGCGCAGCATCCGCCACGCGACCGGCACCAACGCAAACCTGGAGGAACCCGAGGAACCCGAGGAACCGATCGACTCCCTCACCCCCATCATCTGCTCCATGAAGGCGCGGTTCTGCTCGTACCCGGGGAAGAGGCGCACCAGCGCGTACCAGTTCAGGAGGTTGTAGAAGACCTGCCCACGGAAGAGGCCGAGCATGTTCTCGAACACCGGCTGGTGCGCGCGCACGACCTCCGGCGGGATGCCCATCACCTCCGCGAACTGCCGGTAGACGATGGCGTAGGCGCGGCGGATCACACTGAACGTCATCGGCGAGGTGACGCCGGAGAAGCTCTCCACGATGTTCGAGTTGTCCCAGAGGATGCGGTTGCCGGCGGCGGGTCCGTACTCCTCGACGGTCGTGATCGGGCGAGCCTGCAGGATGTACAGCCCGGTCGCGTCGAAGGCGAGCTCGATGTCCTGCGGGCGGCCGAACGCCTGCTCGATGGCGATGGCGGTGCGGGCGACCTCGCGCACCTCGTCCTCGGTGAGGCAGGGACCGGCGTCGCGGATGGTCTCGCGCCGCGTGCCCGAGCCGCGCTCGCGGTCGAAGACGATCCGCTCCGTCTTCTCCGCCGGCTCCGCGGCGATCGAGAGGTCGCGCTTCTGCACGACGAACGTATCGGCGTCGAAGCCCTCGCTGACCAGCCCCTCGCCGAGGCCGGGGAGCGCGCTGAGGACGACCTCGTGGACGTCGCCGGTGGTGGGGTTGGCGGTGAAGGCGACGCCGCTCACGCGCGCGTCGATCATCTGCTGGACGATCACCGGCATCGGCCCTTCGGGCGGCGGGAGCCCGTGCTGCGCGCGGTAGGCGTTGGCCCGCTCCGAGGTGGCGGAGGCGCGCACGCGGGCAACGGCCGCGGGGATGCCGGCGGGACGGACGAAGAGGAGGCTCTCGTGGATCCCGGCGAAGGAGAGGCCGGCCGCGTCTTCGTCCGCCGCGGACGAGCGGACGGCGAAGAGCTCGCCCGCGAGCGGCGGGATGTCGTCGCCGGTGACGACCACGAACGGCGGCACGCGGACCCCGAGCTTCTGCAGCCGCTCCAGGTTCGCGGCCTTACCGCCCTGCATAGAGCTCCACCGCCACCAGGAGGTCGAAGACGATCATGTACATCCCCGCATACACCTCCATCATCTTCGCGTGACGGGGCGTGGGGCGGAAGCGGTACTGGAAGAAGCCGAAGAGGCAGACGGCGTAGAGCGCGACGAGGGCGGCGTAGAACCAGCCGCGGAACCCGAGGTGCCAGCCGACCGCCGCGACGAGCGCGGTGTCGATCGCCCGGATGAGTAGCACCACGTACGCCGCGCCGAACGTCCCGAAGATCTTCGTGTAGGACTCCACCCCCTCCCGCTCTTCCTCCGGCGCGCGGATCTTCCGCGACACCTCCCAGTTGAACGTCACGAAGAAGCCGACGAAGGCGTAGACCCAGAACCAGGGAGGCGCCTCCCAAGGCCAGCGGCGGGTGGAGAACGAGAACACCAGCAGCGACAGCAGCGGCATGATCAGCATGTGGCTGGTCGCGTAGAGGAGGAAGTGGCGCTTCAGGAATCGGGGGACGAAGAACTCGCGCAGCATCAGCAGCGAGAAGCCGAAGGCGATGCCCCACGCCGCGACCGCCTGTGGCCCCCGCTCGTAGACGATCAGCAGTTGCAGCGCGATGACGATCGCGCCGGCGATCTTCAACTGCCGCAGCGTCACGAGCCCCCGCTGCAGCACGCGGTCGGGATAGTGGCGGCAGTCCTCCTCGTAGTCTTTGTGCTCGTCGAACACCCGGATGTGGAAGAAGAACGCGATCAGCATCAGCATCCCGGCGAACGTGGTCGTGTGGTAGTACATCTGCCGGCCGGGCAGCGTCAGCGCGATGGCCAGGAAGTGGTTCGAGGAGTAGTAGGTGAGGATGAGGAGAACGTTCGCGATGGGAGGGAAGCGCTCGTTCAGATAGGCGAGGAAGTTCCTCACAACCGCGCCCGCAGCTTGTCGTAGTCGATCTTCGACTGATGCCTCGGGTCGACCGGCAGCGGGTCGCGCGTCACCAGCACAATGTCGCACGGTTCGCCCGCCGCGGCCAGCCGCGCGCGCACGTCGTCGCCGACGTCAGCGTCGCTCTCCACCACCACCGCCACCCGCGCTCCCACCGCCACCGCCGCCACCCGCCGGATGCGCTCGTCGTCCCCCTGCGCGGCCTGCTCGACGAGCTGCGCGTGCACCGGCACCCCGTAGCGCCAGATCGTGGAGTGCACGCGCCCGGCGATGCGGAAGCGCCCCTCCTCGTCGAACCAGCCGGTGTCCCCCATGCGGTGCCAGACGGTGCCGTCCGGATCGAAGACCTTGTTCTTGCGCGTCGCGTGCGGGTCGTGGTCGTAGTCGCGGCAGACGTGATCGCCGGCGACGAGGAGCTCGCCGATCTCCTCGGAGTTCCTCGGAGTTCCTCGGGGTTCCTCGGGTTCCTCGGGGGATAACAGCGTGGAGGAACCCCGAGGAACCGAGGAACCGATCGGCTCGATGCGCGCCCGCACCCCGTTCACGATCTTCCCCGCCACGTACCCTCTCCCTCCGGCGCGCAGGCGCTCCTCGGCGGTGATGTGCGCGACCGGCTCCGCCTCGGACGAGCCGTACGCGATCGCGATCTCCGCCTCCGGCCACTTCGCTCTCCAACGCCGCAACTGGAGGTCGGTGACGGGCGCGCCGCCGGTGAGGATGCGGCGGAAGGGGTGCGGCGGTGCAGTGTCGAAGAACGGTGGGGACGCGGTGGCGGTGGTCGCGGCGGCCGGATCGTCGAGCGACGTGGTCACGCCGAGCGCCAGGTTGTTGAGCGCGAAGACGGGGAAGGCGCAGTAGTCGACGTCGCCCTCGCGGGAGGGGAACGCCTCCGCCAGCCGTTCGTGCTGCGCCACCAGGATCCGGTGGGTGCGGTTCACCCCTTTCGGGCGGCCGCTGGAGCCGGTGGTGTAGGTGATCAGCGCCCGGTCGTCGTCGTGGGCGTCGTACAGCGCCTCGCGCATCGGTCCGGCGAAGCGGTGAAGCGAGAGCGGCGCGATGCCGACGCCGCGCACGAAGAGGCGCAGCAGGTGGCTCTTCGGCGTGCCGAGCCACGCCTTCAGGTTCGCGTGGCGCGCCAGGTCGATCATGGCGCGCTTGCCGACCCAGGGATCGAGAAACACCGCCACGCCTCCTTCTTTCAACACGGCGAGCAGCGAGACGTAGAGCTCCACCGACATCGGGATGGCGATGAGGGCGCGGTCGCCGGGGGCGAAGCCGGCGGCGTGGAGGGCGCCGGAGAAGCGGCAGACGCGGTCCCAGAGCGCCGAGAAGGTGGTGGAGGTGCCGCGCTCGAGGAACGCGACCCGGTCGGGATGCCGGCGGGCGGCGTGGCGGAGCAGCGCGACCGCGTTCATGCGCGGTGTGCGTAGAGGTAGTAGCGGCGGAACGTCACGCCCTCGCCGGCGTCCATTGACTGCGACGCGTTCTCCTCGCGCATCAGGCAATGGTTGGCGATCGGGCGACCGGCGGTCAATGCGGCCGCGTACGCCTGCTGGAGCATCGCCCACCCGACGTAGCCGCGGCGGTGCGCGGGAAGGACGCCGATGGTCTTGTAGTCGACCGTGCGGGGGTCGCTGTCGGGATAGGCGAAGAGGAAGCCGGCCGGCTCGCCGTCGCGCTCGACGAACAGCACCAGCTCCGGCAGGAGCAGCCGCTCGATGCCCGCGTACAGCGCCAGGAAGTCGTCGAGGGAGATGTCGCTGTACCAGGCGTTGCCGCGGAAGATCTCCAGCGAGAGGCGCCAGACGGTCGTCAACTCCTCGCGCAGCCGCGACAGGTCGAACGGCCGGATACGGTAGCCGCGCGCCAGCGCCCGCGCGTGCATCGGCGCGAGCTGTTCGGCGAGACGGGTCACGTCGTCGATCCGCTTCGAGCTGTACCGCTCGATGACGTCGAATCCGGCCGCGCGCCAGAGCGCGTCGTAGTAGGCGGGGTTCACCGGTTCGAGGAGGAAGGGGGGCGTGTCGAACGGGCCGGCGTTGACGCGGTAGCGGTGCCAGGTGTCGCCGTCCATCGGGCCGATGACGTGTCTCGCGCCCTGCTCGCGGAGCCAGCGCGCCGCGTCGTGGAGCATCCGGGAGACCGCGTCGGGCTCGTTCGCCGCCTCGAACGACCCGATCGTGCCGACGTCGCCGCGGAGGCGCGCCACGCACGTAGCGGCGTCATTGGAGAACTTCATGGCGCCACCGTTCGCCCCCTCATCCGGCCTTCGGCCACCTTCTCCCCTCTCGCGGGGAGAAGGGGAACTGTGCGTCTTCAAGGCTCCATCGGATCCCTGCGTCCCTGCACCTTCTCGTCGTCGTCGACCGACTCGTGCCCGGTGTACTTCACCAGGCAGTCGCGGCAGATGAGGGACGCGCTGTTCGCGCCGGGGCGGGGCACCCAGCCGTCGCGATGCACGGCTTCGTCGAAGCACTTCGTGTACTCGTCCGGGATCTCGCCGACGATCTCCCGGGTGAGCTCACACTCGCCGCACTGCAAGAGGGTACGACCTTCCATCGATCACTCCATCGTCTCGCCCGCCGCCGTGAAGACGGGGGTGATGTCGACGGGGATGTCCTTCAATCGCGCGGTGACCGACTCGATCTCCGGCGTCGACACGCCGTACCTGGCGAGCAAGCGCTGGGCCCGTTCGTAGTCGCCGAGGGCCTGGAGCGTCAGCAGCTCGGTGGCGAGCGCCTGGATGCCTTCGCGCATCTTGGCGACGTCGATCGTGAAGGTGCCGTCCCCCTGCGCGACGATCGCGTTCCGCTCGCGCAGCCAGTTCCACTGGATCGCGGTGCCGCGGCCGTGCGCCTCGTCGAGACCGAAGCGCATCGAGCGGAAATGCAGCCCGGCGTACGTCGCGTAGAGCTGCTCCTCGGTGAACGCGGCGAGGAGCTTCTTGTCCATGGCGTAGAGGATGTTCCAGATGCCGAGGACGTCGGCCTTGCATTCCTCGACGGTGGAGTAGGTGTCCTTGAGCAGGAAGCGGACGTCGGTGCGCTCGCCGTTCGGCTGCTGGATCATGCCCGGCCCGAGGCCGTGCGAAAGTTCGTGGAAGAGGATGAAGTTGAAGTAGGCGTCGAAGTTGAGGAGGTTGCGCTGCGACGGCGCGAGTACGCGGTTGGCGATCGGCGCGCCGCTGATGCGGTACTTCGCGTCCATCACGTTCTTGAGGAGGACCTTCTTCGAGCCCTTCACCTCCCGCACGTACTCGTCGTTCGGCAGGTTGAAGGCGGCCGTCTGCACGCCGCGGCGGGCGTCGCCGGCGGTGTAGATCTCCTGGACCACGCGGATCGGCGACTCGGTGCCGCGGTTCGGGTTCTTGTACTGGTCGGGGATGGGGAGGTTCTGCTCCATCGCCGGGAGGTGCTGCGCGTAGATGCTCAGCTTCTCCGTCTCCGGGCGGTCGACCACGTTGATGAACGACTCGAAGGCCGCCTTGTAGTTGAAGAGCGCGTCCTCGTAGACCTCGTACGGTCCGAGCACCACCTCGAGCGGCCCGTTGAGGTCCATCCAGGCCATGTCGCTCTCGCGGTAGTTGTCGGCGCGCAGCGCGGAGGAGAGCTTCGTCAGATAGGTGCGCAGCGACTCGTTCTGCGTCAGCGCGGCCGCTTCCTTCAGCGAGGCGTTGATGCGGGTGATGTAGTCGCCGTAGGCGCGCGAGTAGGGGATCGCGACGAGGCCGTTCCCCTGGCGGCGGATGATGGTGAAGAGCCCCTGCAGCGCCTCTTTCTGCTCCGGATGCGCCGCCACGTAGCGCTCGAACTCTTCCTTTGTCATGTCCTCCGGGTAGAAGGCGGCGCCGGCCGGCTTGTGCCCTTCCGATCCGAACGGCTCGATGAACGGCTCGTCCTCGGCGAGGCGGTCCCAGCGTCCTCGGTTCGCGAGGAAGTACTGGTAGCCGGCCTTGTCGAGCGCCGTGCCGTTCCGCGCCTGCAGCTCGAGGAGGCCGCGGTACTCGAAGTTCCGCTCGGAGACCTGCAGCCAGAAGATCTCGTCGATCCACTTCGAGGCCTCGATCAGCTTCGCCACGACCTGCTGCTCGTTCGCGTTCAGGAGCGAGCGGTCGTAGTCGATGACGGTGCGGGGGAGCTGCGCGAGGCGCTGCGGCACGTCCTCCTTGATCGCCAGCCGGTTCGGCGTGGCGGCGGTCTCGGTGGCTGCGGTGGTCGCGGGAGTGGGTGCGGTTTGCGGCGGCATGGTCGTGGTGCAGGCGAGCGGAAGCAGTGCGGCGAACGTAGCCAGGAGCTTCTTCATGAGGCGAGGATTCTATTCGACGCAACGGTCATGCTATCGTCGAGACGGGTTTCGAAACCGTGATCATCGAGTGTCCGTCGTGCAGATCGAAGTACCAGTACGACCCCGAGCGCTTCGACCGGAAGCCCTCGAAGAAGATCAAGTGCGCGCGCTGCCAGACGGTCTTCGAGATCCATAACCCTGCATTCGCCGCGCCGGTGGCGGCCACGTTCACCGACGCCTCCGGCGAGTCGACGTATGCGAAGAAGGCGGAGGACGCCCGCGCCACCGCGCGGAGCACGGCGGTGGAGACGACCGAGCAGTCGCCGATCCCGCAGAAGGGGGAGCTGGCGCTGCAGCTCCCGGCGGGCAAGCGGCTCTCGCTGGCGATCCTCGACGGCCCGGACGCCGGGACGGTCTACCGGATCGAGCGCCCGCGCATCACCATCGGCCGGGCGAATGCCGACCTGACGCTCAACGACACCGAGGCCTCGCGGCAGCACGCCGCGGTCGAGGTGCGCGACACGCAGTACAGGCTCTCCGACCTCGGCTCGACGAACGGGACGCTGTTCGAGGGCTCGAAGATCGAGAGCGCGGTTGAGCTGACCGACAAGTCGGAGTTCCAGGTAGGCGCGACGACGCTGATGCTGATCGTGACGGACGATCACTAGATGTCGCCCGTTGCCAGTTGCCAGTTGCCAGCGAGCCATCGGCGACGCAACGCGGGGAACTGATCACCGGCAACCGGCAACCCATGCACGAGCTCTCCAACCTCTACCGCCACCGGCAGCTCATCGCGGCCCTCACCGCGCGCGACCTGAAGGCGCGCTACCGCGGCTCGATCCTCGGCTTCTTCTGGTCGCTCGCGAATCCGCTGCTGCTGCTCGCCGTTTACACGCTCGTCTTCACCAAGTTCTTCCCGCAGCAGGTGGTGACGCCCTATCCGCTGTTCCTCTTCTCCGGGATCCTGCCGTGGACGTTCTTCTCCGCCGCGGTGCTGGAGTCGACGAGCTCGATCTCCTCGAACGCGGGGCTGATCAAGAAGGTGATGTTCCCAGCCGAGGCACTGCCGCTGGTGGTCGTCCTCTCGCACCTCGTGCACTTCGTGGCGGCGCTGCCGATCCTGCTCGCGGCGATCCTCGCCTTCGCGGCCCTCGGCAAGTTCACGCTGAGCTGGACGATCCTCCTCGCACCGGTGCTGATGCTCCTGCAGGCGATCTTCGTGGCAGGGCTGGCGCTGATCGTCTCCTCCGCCTCGGTGCTCTTCCGCGACCTGCGGGACATCGTGGCGAACCTGCTGCAGCTCGGCTTCTTCGTCACGCCGATCCTCTACCTGATCGACAACATCGCCTCGCGGCCGCTGCGGGCGATGCTGCGCGTGAATCCGATGACGCCGTTCGTGGTGTCGTACCAGGACGTGCTCTTCTTCGGGCGCCTGCCCAACCTGTCGGACACGATCCTGATGATCGCCTACGCCTCGGTGTCGCTCTACCTCGGGTTCTTCGTGTTCGACCGGCTGCGGGACACGCTGGCCGAGGCCATCTGAAAATGAGATCCACCGCGCTCTTCATCACGGTCGTTCTGGCGTTTCCTGCGTTCGCGGCCGACGCGCTCGTGCCATACCTGGTCAAGGACCTCACGCCGGGCGAGTCCACCACACGCACGATTCCCTCATGGTGGAGTGAAGCACTCGGCGAACTGGTGTTCTTCGGCACCAGTGACGTGAAGCGGGGATTGTGGCGAACTGACGGGACGACTGCCGGCACGCACCGCGTTTACGACGGAACCAGCGATGCCTACGTCGACCCGCTCATTCGCCCCGCAAAAGCAGATGGCTTTCTTTACTACGCCTCGAGCACGGCAGACGGCACGACGCTGTACCGCACCGACGGGACCACGCCTGGTACGAACGTGGTGGCGAAGATCCCCTCGTGGCATGGCGGTGCCCCATGCGGCGATCGGAAGCTGTGTTTCGCAACCGGCGGAAGCCGGATCGCGGTGACGGACGGTACGGCGGCCGGCACGACCGAACTGCTCAGCACCGGCTCCGGTGTGGAAACCGACCTCCCTCGATACATGACGGCGGTGGGGAAGCGTGTCTACTTCAATGCGTACGATGAGCAGCACGGTCTCTGTACCCGTGTACCCGCGGCACTTGCAGGCATCATCTGCGGCGAGCTCTGGACGAGCGACGGCACGATCGCAGGAACGCATCTGTTCAAGGACCTCGTGCCGGGAGAGGCGCCGGGCGCTCCAGCGAACCTGTTCGCGAGCTCGGATCACAAGTTGTACTTCGCAGCGGCTGACCCCTCGTTCCCGGGAGTCGCTCAGGCGTGGGTGAGCGACGGTTCACCGGACGGGACGCAAATGCTCTCCACGAAACCCTCCAGTTGGAGACAGCCGCCGTCATTCGCCGAGATCGACGGACGCGTATTTTTCACGAATTCGGACGGAGATCTCTTCGAGACGGACGGCACTCCCGCCGGAACGCACTCACTCCGGGAGCGTTTCGCATCGACCGAAATGATTCTCGTTCCCTTCGGCGCGGCCAACGGCCGCATCCTTTTATGGGCCTACCATTCGAACGGCGGTTCCACTGAGTTGTGGTCCCGGCACGGCACCGCCCTGACGAAGCTCTCCGATATTCCTTTTGCTTTCCGGCCCCTCGGTTTCCTGCAGACGACGGGGCACGCCTGGTTCGTCACCGACCAGGGCGAAATGTGGAGCACGGACGGAACGGCGGAGGGAACGGGACGCCGCTTCTCCGGCCCTGCTAGCGGCGGCACGATGTTTTCGGCGGCGCGAACGCCGACGCGCCTGTATTACGGAGACGGCGGCTCCAACCGGTACGTCACAGACGGCACGGAACCCGGTACCCGCCGGATCGACCTCGCTGTCCCCACCGCGGCGGGCACCTGGATCCGAGAGACGGCCGTTGTCAACGGCAGGTTTTATTTCGCGGCGTCTGACAAATTCGGCACGAGCGACGGAACAGCAGAAGGAACGGTCGTCCTCCTCAAAGGGAGGATGGACGAGCCGTTCGCGCACGAGGGGCAGACATACTTTTACGAGAACGCGACTCTCTGGAAGACAGACGGAACCGTCGAGGGGACCATTCGCGTTCGTGACTGGCTTGGAGCCGATTCGCCGCGTCCGCCCGCGTTCATCGGCAACCAGGCGATCTTTGCCGACGGCAGCACGCCCACCCGCCTCCTCCGGCGCGATCCTGACGGTACGCTTCACGACCTCGGGTTCACCGACCATCACTTCGACGCGCTCACCAGCGTTCATGGTGGCGTCGCCTTCTGGGCCGGATCCGTGCCGCGGCTCATGTACACAGACGGCACCGCGGGTGGAACCCGCACGGTCGCCGCGAATTTCAGCAGGAGCGGAGCGCTCCTTTCCGTCGGCGCGCAGGCGATCTTCGCGGGAAGGAAAGTCGGCGACACGACGCTCCGGCTGTGGGTGACCGATTTCACGGCTGAAGGTACTCGCGCGGTCAAAGACTTCCCGGAGCCGGTCTCCCATTACGACCTGACTCCGCTACTCCAGTGGCGCGGTCTGGCGATTTTCCGGGTCGGTGTGCACGACGTCTGGCGCTCCGACGGAACGGGCGAGGGCACGTTCCGCCTCGCCGAAGGCTCGTTTGACGCCGTACTCGCCGACGGGGACGAGCTTGTGTTCATCCGCTTCACGAGTCCCGGTTACGAGGTCTGGACCAGCGACGGCACGACTGCCGGAACGCAGCGGCGCGACGTCTACACCGAGGGTATCCCTGCAGGGGAGCCGTTTGTCATGGCGGGCGGTGGTGTTGGAGTCCTGTACTCGCCGGCTCCAAAGCACGTGCATCTCCGCAATCACCGGACGAAAGCCGTCGAAGTCATCGATTGGCGCGTCGTGAGCGGAATCCCCTGGGGGGTCGGGAACGGGAACCTCATCTACTTTCCCGCGGAACGAGGCTCGTCCGGCCACGAGCTCTGGGCGGTTCGGCTCGACGAGCTACGACCCTGGCCGCCAACGTCACTCCGCGTCGCATACGTGGGGACCGCGAAGACGACGAACGGGCTCGGCGCCGTTTTCCACGTCCATGTGAAGGACAGAGGCACGGACCCGCCGCGAGTCACGGCGACGACTGTCGACGGCACCTTGAGCGCTGAACACGACTATGTCCCCTTCACGCGCGACGTCGTCTTCGAAGACGATCACGAGGTAACCCTGGTCGTCCCTCTCCGTCACGCGAACGCCCGAGGAACGCTGAGTATCGTCCTCGCGGCACCGGTGAACGGAACGATCACCGAAGGGATCGCGACGGCGCAGGTGGGCGGCTCCGCACGGCGGCGGACGGTACGGAAGTGACTTCCGCCGCGCGTCAGCGCCGCTCGAACGTGAGGGAGGCCCAGAGGCTGTCCCAGTCGTAGCCGCTGCCCTTCGCGGCGGGGAGGACGTGGGTTGCCTTCACGAGCCACACCCCTTTGCCGAGCGGCAGCGCGACGTTCCCGCCGGCGTCGGTGCGCGCGGTGAGGCGCTTCCCTTCCGGCGACATCGCCGTGACGAGCACGTTCGCCAGCGGCTTCTGCTCGAAGAGGAGGCGCGCGCCGGTGGACGTCGGCACCAGTTCGTAGCGCCAGCCGAACGGCGCAGGACTCGTGGCGGCGTCTCCCACCTGCACGACTGCCTTCGCGAAGCGGTAGAAGCGTTCGCGTTGCCGCTCGCCGGACGGCTGGAGGCCGGTGATCCCTTCCTCGCGGAGGAACTGCGCGAACTTCGCGGACGGCAGCTCGTGCGGCGTCGGCTTGCCGCGATAGCCGATGACCGCGGTGCCGGCTTCGTCGATGCGGACGAAGCCGGCGGGGTCCTGGTTCTCGAATCCGTTGATCGCCTGTTCGCCGGTCGCATTGCGCACGACGAACGACTCGATGCGTGCGCTTCTGCGCGGCACCGGATCGCCCTTGAAATGCTCCCCGACGCGCAGCGCGGCGGTGAAGGACTTCCCCCGCTCGGGCCGGAACGTCGACGGCTCGATCCAGAAGTCGTGCGCGCGGGCGCCGGCGGCGAACAGGACGATCAACAGAAGTCGTCGCATCAGCGAACCTGGTTCTCCAACAGCTGGCGGAAGAGATTGAAGACGCGGGAGGAGGTCGCGCTCAGCGGGGTGCTGTTCGGGAACTGTCCCATGATGTACGCGGCCTCGCTGGTGGCGTTGTCGACCAGCGACGCGTACGGCACGACCGTCCCCTCACCCTGGGTGATGCGGAACTCCGCGGTACCGACGTCGAACGTCGCTCCCTGGACGATGGAGGCGATGTTGAACTGGTAGTGCGCGAAGTTTCCCTGCTGGATGAAGAACGAGCGGGTGCCGGCGACGCCGCCGGTGGCATTGCGGATCGTCACCTCGACGATCATCGGCGTACTGATCGAGCCGCCGCTGCCGGCCACGAAGCCGACGTTCGTCCGCGTCTGCGCGTTGTGCATGATGCCGGGGATGTAGACGGCGGTGGCGTTGTCGATCGTGCCGGTGCTGTTGGTGAAGAAGTCGCGCGTCGCCGGCACGGTCTGCCCGAGGGGCGAGCGGTTGCTGTAGGCGCGGCTGGTGACGGCGAAGGGGCGGTCGGAGCCGACGATGAGCGCGCCGGCCACGTTCTCCTTCTCATAGCCGCCGAGGATGTCGCGCAGCATCACCGAGCTGTTCGCGGCGACTGTGACGGAGCCGTCGAGATCGTCGGTGATCAGCGGCGCGACGTTGTCCGCGTAGTTGTTGCCCGACTCGATCAGCACGAGCTCCACGGTCATCGGGGTATTGCCGATGTTGCGGATGGAGAGGTCGCTCATCCACATCGTGCCGCCGGCGCCGTTCGTGTGACCGACGATGGGGATGACGTAGGTGTCGGCGTAGTGGTCTGCGTACGCGGCCGAAGCCGCGAGCAGTGTCAGGAGCAGGATCGCTGTTTTTCTCATGGGCGTTTGTTACTGGTTCGCGTGCGGACGGCTCTCGAATCCCTGGTGCGGCAGGGCGACGTAGGGGAAGGTGGAGAGGAACGGACGCTCGTTGGCGTCGACTCCGTCGGTGAGCGCGTTGTTCGGAGCCTTGTTGAAGCCGGGGACGAGCACGCCCGCGACGACGCGCAGGGAGATGTCGACCACGTCGTCGGCGAGGCGGCGGCCGTTCGGGAAGCCGCCGAGATCACCGGCGATGGCGCCGAGGCGGTTCGGCTGTGCGGTCGGCGGGACGGCGACGTTGAGGCGGATCATCTCCGCCGGGGTCACGTTCGGCGGCATGTTCGCGCCGGGCAGGCCGGTGAGGAACACCTGCACGAGATCGTTGCGCGGCGCGGGCGGAACGCTGACGCCGTACAGAAGCGTCATGAGCTTCGCGAGCTCCGGATCGAGGACGCGGTTGCGGAAGGTTTCATTGGAGGTGAAGAGCGGCGCGTCGCCGGCCGGCTCGGAGGCGTTGAAGATGTCCTTGAACGCGAGCGGCAGCACGACTTCGTTGACCAGCGGCATGCCGAGACGCGACACCTGCTGCGTTCCGCCGAGCGACTGGCGGCCGGTCGAGCCGGCGTTGAGCACCGTGACGCGCGCACGGCTGGAGCTGGCCCAGACACCGATGACCGCATTCGCGGCGGTCGGGCCGGACGGCGCCGTACCACCGGCGACGAGCTGCGCGACCGGCACCTGGATGGCGATCGTGTGGACGTTGAAGCCGCGCAGGCCATCGACACCGTTGGCCATCTGCGCGGTCGGCGGGAGCATGTGCAGCTGCTGGATCGGGCGCAGCGTGAGCAGGTCGACGATCGCACCGATGTCGACGAAGAACGGATCGTCGCGCGGACCGGCGAAGACTTTTCCGCCGCCGTTGCCCATGTTGCGCACGGCGTCATTCGCCAGCGCGGCGT
This sequence comes from Thermoanaerobaculia bacterium, assembly GCA_036399015.1. Lineage (GTDB taxonomy): Bacteria > Acidobacteriota > Thermoanaerobaculia > Gp7-AA8 > Gp7-AA8 > QHVT01. Next base: position 98,540 of record DASWNW010000091.1, read on the forward strand.
AGTCGGGAGTCGACTTCGGCCCGATGTTCGCAGGCGCAACCTGGAAGTCGCCCATCGCGGTGGCCGTGCCGCCGCGGCGGGCACCGGCGATGCGGTTCACCGTGTAGAACTGCCGGACGTTGAGGTCGAGGTCCTCGAGCGTCGTCACCGGGCCGGTGTTGTAGAGGAAGGTCTGCGGGTTCCGGACTTCAGTACGGAAGCGGAACTGGTAGGTGATGTCCTCCTTCGCGTCGCCGTTGTTGTCGATGTGGATCTCGTACACACCCGACGGCGAGAAGTTGTAGAAGTTCGGGCCACTGGACGGCTCTTCGAGCGGAATGTAGTTGGCGATGATCGTGATGCTGTTCGGCGCGTCGGCACTGCGGAAGACGTAGACGTCGGTGTTGTCCATCGTCGGGTCTTCGGTGATCAGCGGAGCCTCACGGTGCGACGAGGCGAACGCCGACACGGATAGCGCCAACGCGGTAATGACTGACAGTAAAACGGGCTTTTTCATCAGTTTCTCCTTTAGATTCGGCATGCGTCGGTGCATGCACATCCCCACATACCGCCCGAACGCGGTAAGAAAAATTGGAGGGTCGGATGAATCCGAAGCTGCTCGATCGTCAGCTCCGCGCGGTGATCGACGAAGTGCCCGACGGAGTACTGATCGAGTCGCGCGACCGGATCAGCTACATCAACGCCGCATACGCGCACTTTCTCGGATACCCGAGCACCAGTGAACTGGAAGGGGCGACGATCCGCGAGATTGCGGACCCGGAAGACTTCGAGCGTCTCTGCTGGTTCGGCCGCTGCCGCCTGCAGGGGAAGCCGGCGCCTACGCGGTATACGTTCCGCGCGCGCGACCGGCACGGCGAGATCGTCACGTTCGACGCGAGCATCTCCACGACGCGCTGCGACGGAGAGCTGCTGATCACGACGGTCGTGCGGGAGCTGCAGACCGCGCCGCAGACGGAGATCGTGCTGCCGGGCACGCAGCGGCTCTCGCCGCGCGAGCTGGAGATCATCCGGCACCTCCTGGCGGGGCGGCGCTCCAAGGAGATCGCCATCATGCTCGGCGTTTCGGAGAAGACTGTCGGCACGCATCGCGCGCGCGCATTTCAGAAGCTCGCCTTGCGCGGGATCAACGACCTCTTTCGCATGGCGGCGGAGCAGGGACTCGCGAGCAGTTAGAATCGGACGCGGTGTCCGACTTTCCGATCGCGCTCGAGGACGTTTCGAAGAATTACCGCCTCTGGGGCCGGCGCTCGCAGTTCGCCACGTTGAAGAGCGCATTGCTCAAGCGCGACCTCAAACCCGCCGCCGACGCGTCGGTCGTCGCACTGAGGAACGTCTCCTTCTCCGTCGACCGCGGCGAGGCGTTCGGGATCATCGGCCGCAACGGCTCGGGTAAGTCGACGCTGCTGAAGCTCATCTCCGGGATCCTCAAGCCGACCAGCGGCAGCGTCGCGGTGAACGGGCGCATCGCCGCGCTGATCGAGCTCGGCGCCGGATTCCATCCGGAGATCACGGGGCGCGAGAACATCTACATCAACGGGATCATGCTCGGCCTCACCCGCCGGGAGATCGACCAGCGCTTCGACAAGATCGTCGAGTTCTCCGGCATCGCCGATTTCCTCGATCAACCGGTGAAGACTTACTCCTCCGGCATGTACGTGCGCCTCGGTTTCGCCGTGGCGGTGCACGTCGATCCCGACGTGCTGCTGATCGACGAGGTGCTGTCGGTCGGCGACGAGGAGTTCTCCGCCCGCTGCGTCGCGAAGATCCAGGAGATGAAGTACCGCGGCGTGACGCTGCTCTTCGTCACCCACCAGCTCGACCAGGTGCGCACCCTCTGCGACCGCGCGCTCTGGCTGGACAAGGGGATGATCGAGGCGATCGGCGATCCGATGCGCGTGGTCGACGCGTACTTGCAGGAAGTGTCGGGTGGAGCATCTGCGCCTCCGGCTGCAGAAGAAGCCGGCCCCGCTCCACAGGAACCGGCCAGGTCCGACACCGAGGAGGAGCGCTGGGGCAGCGGCGAGATCGTGATCAGGCGCGTCGCGCTCACCGATCACGAAGGACGCGAGCTGGTGGCCCTCGGCGCCGGCACGCCGGTGGTCGTCGACATCGACGTCGACGCGCGCGTGCCGCAGGACGACTTCGTCTTCGGCCTCGGCATCTACCACGCCGACGGCACCTGCGTGTACGGCACGAACACCGACGTCGAGGGCTACGGCCCGGAGAAGATCGAGGGGAAGGGGCGGGTGCGCTTCGTCGTCTCGTCGCTCGACCTCGTGGCCGGTACTTACCGGGTCGACGTCGCGGTGCACACGCGCAACGGCCGCGCGTTCGACTATCGCCGGAACGTCCTGCGAATCGTGGTCGGCTCGCGCGTCCACGACATCGGGATCTACCGCCCGCAGCACGAGTGGCGCTTCGAAGGGGGCATCTCCTTCGCGCACGTCGACGCCTTCCGCAACGTCCCATCCTCCATCGCGGAGGCGATGCGCGGCGTGGAAGAAGAGGCGCCGCAGCCGAAGCCGCGGCGCCGTCCGAAACCCTAGCTCAGTAGCAGATGTTGCCGAAGAAGCTGGCGTTGTCGATCTGGATCGTGCCGGTGCCGTACGTCCCGCGCGTGAACTTCACGCGCACGTCCGCATTGCTGTAGTCGTTCGACAGGTTCCAGACGATGTTGCAGCTCGTGTCGTAGTCGGACCCGCGGTAGTAGCGGGTCTCGGTGACGTTGGTGTCGAGGTTCGTCACCTGGACCTTCAGCTCGTCGTACCAGTCGTCGTAGTCGACCGGCAGGTAAAGGCTGAACTGGACCGAGAACGACTCGTACTCGGTCGTGGTGAAGGTCGTGGACACGTAGCTCAGACTGTCCGTGAACTGGACCACGTCGTTGTTCGGCGCACCCCAGAGGCAGGGGTCGGCGACGGTGACGATGTCCACCCCGTTGTTCGACCAGCCGTTCAGGTCACTGAAGTCCTCATCGAGGTAGTTGCACGAGCAGAGGCCGTCGAACGCGCAGGCCGACTGCGCCTCGGCAGCCGGCGAGAACAGCAGGATGGAGAGGGCGAGCACTGCCAGAAGAGAGAGCTTTCTCATGTCAGGGCTCCAGATGACAGCGAAGAGAGTCTTACCGGGCATTTCAAATGGGTCTCCTTTACGGGGTTGATTGGATACACTCCGGGCCACGAGCACGGGGTGGGTTGATCCCTGAACCTGCTGGTGAAACACTCGCCACGGCGGTTACGCCTGCGACGGGGAGGCGTTTGTATGGTGTGCCATATATATAGGTTGCCATACGAGGCTGTCAACACCCGCCGCGTTACAATCCGTGCGTCCGGAGGTTCCCTGCGATGTCTGTCCCGGTGATCGTCGTCCTGGTGGTACTGGTCCTCTACATCCTCAGCTCCATCAAGATCCTGCCGGAGTACGAGCGGGGGGTGATCTTCCGCCTGGGGCGGCTGCTCCCCGAGGCGAAGGGGCCGGGGATCTTCCTCGTCTTCGCGCCGATCGACAAGATCGTCCGCGTGTCGCTGCGGCAGGAGGCGTTCGAGGTGCCGCCGCAGGACATCATCACGCGCGACAACGTGACGCTGAAGGTGAACGCGGTCGTCTTCCTCCGCGTCGTCGAACCGCGGCGCGCTGTGGTGGAGGTGTTCGACTACCGCTACCAGACGTCGCAGTTCGCGCAGACGACGCTCCGCTCCGTCCTCGGCGAGGTGGAGCTCGACGACGTGCTCGCGCACCGCGACAACCTCAACGCGCGCATCCAGTCGATCCTCGACCAGCACACCGAACCCTGGGGGGTGAAGGTGGCGAACGTGGAGGTGAAGCAGGTCGACCTCCCCGAGTCGATGCTGCGCGCGATGGCCAAGCAGGCGGAGGCCGAGCGCGAGAAGCGGGCGAAGCTCATTCACGCCGAGGGCGAGTTCGCGGCGGCACAGCGGCTCGCGGAGGCGGCGCACGTCCTCGCCACCGAGCCGACCACCATGCAGCTCCGCTATCTGCAGACGCTGACCGAGATCGGCGTCGAGAAGAACACCACCATCGTCTTCCCGCTGCCGGTCGACATCCTGGCGGGGCTGGCGACGCTGGCGGCGAAGAAATGAGCGAGCTGTTGATGATGGAGGCGGCGCTCTTTCAGTTGCGCGCCGCGCTGGGGAACGATCCGGAGCTCCTGCCGATCCGCATCAGCGCCGACCTGCTCGGCAACGCCGTACATGCCGCGAAGGCGACCGGCGTGAACGCGGCGCGGGTGAACGACATCGAGTTCGCGCTGAACGACCTCGTCGCCGCGATCGACGACGCGGCCGGCGCGCCCGACCAGATCTACCAGGTGGTGGCGCTCCTGCAGAACGACGCCGCCGCGCTGCGCAGCCTGACCGCGTTGCCGAAGGAAGTGATCGTGGCCATTCACGCGCTGCAGACGAAGCTGCGCGCGCGCGCCAAGGCGATGGAGCGCTCGCAGTACCGCGCCGAGGGGACGGACCCGGAGCCGCTCCCCCACCCACCCGAGGAGTTGCGCGCCGACGCGATCCCCCTCGCCCGCCACCTCGCCGCCGCCGGCTTCGACACGCCGGCGCTCGACACGCTGGTGGCCGATCCCGACGAGCTGCGCTATCACACGATCAACGAGATCGTGGATGAGCTGGATGTGATCGCGGGAGCGTGAACGCTCGTTGTCGGTTGTCAGTTGTCCGTTATCCGTGGCGTGGCGTCCAGGCGAAAACCCGCAGACAACTGACAACGGACAACCGACAACACGCGGCGCCTCACGGCGCCGCGTACACGATCTCGCCGTCCACGATCGTCATCTCGATGCCGATTTCCCGCAGCCGCTCGGGCTCGACGTCGAACGGGCTCTCCGCCAGCACCGTCACGTCCGCCAGGAACCCCGGCTCGAGGCGGCCGAGCTGGTGCTCGGCGAAGAGGGCGTAGGCGTTGTGGATCGTGTAGCAGCGGAGCGCTTCCTCGACGGTGATCTTCTGCTCCGGGATCCAGCCGCCGGGGTGCTTCCCGTCCAGCGTCCGGCGCGTGACGGCGGCGTAGACGCCGGTGAGCGGGTTGAGCGGGGCGACGGTCCAGTCGGAGCCGAACGTCACGATTGCGCCGGCATCGAGGAGCGAGCGGAACGCGTACATCGTCTGCGCCCGCTCCCGTCCGATCTTCGTCTCCGCCCAGCGTCCGTCGTCGATGGCGTGGTGCGGCTGCATCGAGGCGATGACGCCGGAGCGGCCGAAGCGCTCGATGAGCGACGGGTTGAGATGCTGCGCGTGCTCGATGCGGAAGCGGCGGGCGCGCGTGTCGGGCCGCGCCTCGAAGATCGACAGCACCTCGTCGTTCGCCTTGTCGCCGATGGCATGCAGCGCGATGTGCAGGTCGTGCCCGTCGGCGTCGGCGACCCACTGCGCCATCGAGCCGTCGCTCATCTCGCGCATGACCAGGCCGTGGTTGTGCGGGTCGTCCGCGAACGGGTCGTGGAACGCGGCGGTCGCGGAGCCGAGGGAGCCGTCCGCGAAGCCTTTCAAGCCGCCGATGCGCAGGCGTCCGCTCCCGAAGCGCTTCTCGATCCCGGCGTCCTGGATGCGGCGGTAGGCGCCGATCGGCGTATAGAGATTGATGCGCGCGGTGAGCGCCCCTTCGCGGTCGAGGCGCTGGTAGGCGCGGAAGTCGTCGAACGCCTCCGGCGTCATGCCCATGTCGCAGAGCGAGGTCACGCCGGAGCGCGCCGCCTCCGCGAGCGCCGCCCGTGCCGCGGCCATCCGCTCCTCGATCGTCGGCGGCGGCAGGACGGCGAACATCAGCGGCATGGCCGCATCCTTCAGCAGGCCGGTCGGCTCCCCCTGCGCGTCGCGGACGATCGTGCCGCCGGGCGGGTCGGGCGTCTCACGCGTGATCCCGGCGAGCTGCAGCGCGCGCCCGTTGGCGAGCCCCATGTGCATGTCAGCGCGCGTGACGAAGACGGGGTTCTCGACGTGGTCGAGCAGCCGGCGCTCCGGCGCGCCATACGGCGTCCAGGAGTACTCGTCCCACCCGCCGCCCGTCACCCACTGCCCTTCGCCGAGCCGGCGTGCGTGCGCCGCGACGCGGCTGGAGAACTCGCCTGCCGAAGCGGCGTCGCGCAACTGCACGCGCGAGAGATCGAGGCCGCCGTTGACGAAGTGGACGTGGTTGTCGATGAAGCCGGCCATCGCGAAGCGGCCGCGGAGGTCGATCGTGCGGGCGCCGGCGGGGGCGGGGGCATCGACGGCGGCGATGCGGTTGCCCTCGATCGTCAGCGACGCGGCGAAGCGGTCGCCGGTCCAGACCGTGCCGTTCGTCAGGTGCAGCAGGACTAGCTCTCGTCTTCCTTGATCTGCGCGGCGAGGTAGTTCTGGATGCCGACCTGCTCGACGAGCGAGAGCTGCGCCTCCAGCCAGTCGACGTGCTCCTCCTCGTCCTTGAGGATCTCCTCGAGGAGGAGGCGGCTGTTGTTGTCGCCGGCGTCGCGGCAGAGCGCGATGCCCTGCTGCAGGCGCGGCAGCGCCTCCATCTCCAGGGCGAAGTCGGCGCGGAGGATCTCCGCCACGCTCTCGCCGATGTTGATCTTGTCGAGGCGCTGGACGTTGGGGACGCCTTCGAGGAAGAGCACCCGCTCGATGACTTCCTCGGCGTGCTTCATCTCGCCGATGGAGTGCTTGCGGATGATCTTGTGGAGACGCTCGAAACCCCAGCTCTCGCACATCTCGCCATGGACGAAATACTGGTTGATGGCGGTGAGCTCCGCCGTCAGGACTTCATTGAGGATCTCGATGACGCGTGGATCGCCCTTCATGGGCGGGAGGTTATCACGCGGGTTCTCCCTGGAGAGCCGGGCTCTCAGCCCGGCAGGTGCGTGCGACGGGCTGAGAGCCCGTCGGTCCAGAAGGGACGATGTTAGAGCCGTGCGCCGGAACCGGCCGCCGCAGCGGCGGCCGCACGGGCGGCGCAGCCGGGGCAGGCATCGGTGGCGGCCTGCTGGGCGGCCTGTTCGGCGGCGGCGCGGGCGAGCATGCCGCGCAGGGCGTTGTGGCAGGAGCCGCACTGGTCGCCGATGCCGCAGCGCTGGAAGTCGCGCACGGAGGTGGCTCCGTTGCCGATCGCCTTTTGGACGTCGCGGTCCGATTTGCCGCGGCAGATGCAGATGATCACTGTCGATGCTCTCTTCGTTTGCTTCTGAGACTCAGTCTCAGCAGGCGAATCATGACGCGTGCCACCCCCGCCGTCAATAGACATCTCTGTTACGGGTCGCCGGCACCCCCGGAAATGGAACCTCGATTGCAGTAGAAGGGGGCGTGAAACGACTTCTTTTTCTTACACTTACGGCCATTCTCTGGAGCTCGCCGGCGGCGTTCGCCGAGCTCCGTCTGGAAGTCGATCTCGAGGAGCGCCAGCTCAAGGCGCTCGTCGATGGGGAGGAGGTTGAGCGCTTCGACGTCGCCATCGGCAAGGAGAAGTACCCGACCCCCCAGGGAGAGTTCAAGATCCGCAAGGTGATCTGGAACCCCTCCTGGCGGCCGCCCGATTCGAAATGGGCGCGCGGCAAGACCGCCAAGCCGCCGGGGCATCCGGAGAACCCGATGAAGCGCGTCAAGATGTTCTTCAAGGAGCCCGATTACTACATCCACGGGACGGACGCCGACGAGTCGCTCGGCAAAGCCGAGTCGCACGGCTGCATCCGTATGGCTGAGGACGACGTGACCCGGCTGGCGCAGCTCGTCATGGAGCACGGCGGGAAGCCGATGCCGGAGCCCTGGTACCGCCGCATCCTGCGAGGCAAGACCAGCAAGGTGATCTACCTCGAGGAACCGGTGGAGGTGGCGATCGGCGCCGGTACCGTCGCGCGCGCCGCGGCGGACTGATCGAAGATCGCCAGGAACCGCAGGACGTTCGGATAAGGAGGATCCGGCGGAAGCGACTGTGAAGGAAGGCCGAGCTCGGCGGCGAGGAGCTCGGCCTCTTCGCGCATCTCCGACCCGTCGATCCCCTCCGCTCGAGCCCGCCGCAGCTCCCGTTTTGCCGCCTCGAGGTCGCCGCGGAACCACGCCTCCCGCGCCCGGATGAGTGAGAGCACCGGCTGCCGCTCCGGATCGCTCGCGATCGGTTCGACACTCCAGCGCTGCCACTCCGGCGAGCGCATCCGGATCGCCAGCAGGCGCAGCGCCGCGCGGGGAGCCGATCCGACCTCGATGGCCGCCGCGTCGCGCAGCTTCCGGTCGCGCTCCTCGGCGTCGCCGCTGCGATGGGCCGCGTAGGCGCCGAGGACGGTGCCGGTGAAGGTGCGGTAGGTGAGGCGGTGGGCCCGCGCGCGGGCGGTGGAGCGGGCGAAGCGGCGTTGCGCCTCGCTCCAGTCGCCGAGGCGGAGCAGCGCGAGGCCGGCCAGCTCGCTCGCCTCCGACTCGAACCCGCCGAAGCCTTCGTTCGCGGCGTCGGCGGCAGCGCGGTCGTAGAACGCCAGCGCCGCCCTCGCGTCGCCGCGGCTCCAGGCGATGCGTGCGCGGGTGTAGTGAAAGAAGGCGGGCCGCTGCACGAGGCGGCTCTGGCGCAGGTCGCGCTCGGCGCCGTCGGCATCGCCGAGGGAGGCGCGGTCGGCCAGCACCAGCATCAGCCGGCGGTCGTCGGGCTTGCGGACGTCGATCTGCTGCAGCTCGCGCCGCGCCGCCTCCCGGTCGCGGTTGCTGAGGCAGATGTGCGCCGCCGCGAGCCGCAGACGCCATGCTCCCGGACGGAGGTCGAGTGCCGACTTCGCCAGCGCCAGCTCCTCCGCCGCATTCGCGCTCGGCTCCGCGAGGTAACGCACCAGCAGCGACTCGTAGGCCGAGGCGCCGTCGAGCCGCTTCCTTGCCTCCTCGGACCAGTAGGCGCCGCGCTGCACGTCGCCGGACGCGTCGAGGAAGCTGGAGAGGAACGCCGGGGGAAACGCGGTCGGCGACTTGCGCCGCCACGCCTCCTCCAGCAGTTGGATCGCCTTCGGCCGGCTGCCCTCGGCGTCGGCACGCAGCGCGAGCGCGAGCAGCCGCTTCGTCTCCGCGTCGCCACGAACGTCGCCGCTGCGGAGGTCGTAGCCGTGATCGAGCTGCCGGTTGCGCGTCGACGCCCAGAGCGCGACAAGCCCGGCGAGCAGCGCGGCGACGACGAGCGGAACGACGAGGCGCCTGCGCATCAGCGGCGGCGTCATGCGCGTGGTCGGTACGACGCCCTGCAGCAGGGCGCGCGCCTCCTCGGCGAACACGCCGGCATCGCGCGGGCGGTCCGCCGGATCCTTGCTGAGCCCCCGCTGTACCAGAGCATCGACGAACGGCGCGTCGAGGTGCGGCGCCGGGTCGCGGAGCAGCGCCACCATCGCGCTCGCGGACGAGTCGCGTGCGAACGGCACGTCGCCCGCGATCAGCTCGAAGAGGACGCAGCTCAGCGCGAAGACGTCGCTGGCCGGCGTCGGCGAGCGCGCCTGCACCTGCTCTGGCGATAGATAGCCGACGGTGCCGAGGACGACGCCCGGCTCGGTCGGCAGGATCTCGGTTGGCGCGTTCACGCTGCGCGGCGTGAAGATGCCGCTGGCGCTGCGCGCGATCCCGAAGTCGAGCACTTTCACCCGCCCCTCGGTCGTGATGAAGATGTTCTCCGGCTTGAGGTCGCGGTGCACGATTCCGCGCGCGTGCGCGGCGGCGACGCCATCCGCCACCTGCACGATCAGCTCGAGCGCCTCGCGCGGCGCGAAGCGCTGGCGCGTCAGGCGGGCGCGCAGCGTCTCCCCCTCCAGCAGCTCCGTGACGGCGTAGTGCACGCCGTCTTCACTGCCGAAGTCGAAGATCGCCAGGATGTTCGGGTGCGACAGCGCCGCGACCGCGCGTGCCTCCCGCTGGAAGCGCTCCAGCGACGGACGGTCGTTCTCCAGATGCGACGGCAGGACCTTGATGGCGACGGTGCGGTGCAGCCGCGCATCCTCGGCCCGATACACCTCGCCCATGCCTCCGACGGCAACGAGGTCGATGATCGTGTAGCGGCCGAGCTGGGAGCCGGGAGCGAGCAAGGCGCGACGATTATCGTGCCATTCGGGTGCTCGCTGGAGCGACGGGCTCTCAGCCCGTCGAAGGTGGTGCCGGGCTAAGAGCCCGGCAGTCCAGGGGGAACGGCGGCTATGCCGCCGGCAGAGCGCGCATGCGCTCCATGAGCTCGTCCCTGCTGAACGGCTTGCGGAGCGTCGTGCGGTGCACCTGTGCCTCGTCGGCGGCGTCGTCCGAGATCAGGATCACGTTCGCGTTCGGGTCGAGCCCGGCCACGAAAGCCTCCGAATACTCGGCGGAATCGACGTCGATCACGACATACGCGTAGCTGTGCTCGCGCAGCTTCAGCATCGCCGCGGCCGGCGTCGCGACCGCGTCACATTCATACGAATAGCGGCGCAAAGCGGCGACGATCCCCGCACGGAGATCGGGATACGACTCGACAACAAGCACCTGGGGGACCATGGACGATTGGCCTCAGTGTACGCCATCGACCGCCATTTTTGGCGGAAATCTGGCCAGAAGGTTCTCGATGTCAGTCACATCTGCAGGCTTGGTGATGTGCTCGTTGAAGCCGGCGTCGAGCGCTTTCCGCTTGTCCTCGGGCTGTCCGAAGCCGCTGACCGCGACGAGCACGACGTCGTCGCCGAGAGACTCGCGGACGCGCGTGGCCACCTGGTAGCCGTCCAGGCCCGGCAGGCCGATGTCGACCAGCGCGAGGTCGGGCTTCGCGTCGACGATCGCACGCACGCCCTCGTGACCGTCGGCGACCGCGTCGACGGCATGGCCGAGGCGCTTCAGCTTGAGGCGCAGCAGCTCGCGGACGTCGGGGTTGTCCTCGACGATGATGATCCGCCTCGCCTCACCGCTGCTCGCGCGGACCACCGCCGGCGCCGCCTTCCGCACCACCGGCGCATCCTGCGCGGCGATGGGGAACGTGACGGTGAAGACGCTTCCCTTGCCGATGCCGTCGCTGTGGGCGGAGATCGTCCCGCCGTGCAGTTGCAGCAGGTTGCGCACGAGCGCCAGGCCGATGCCCATGCCGCCCTGCGCGCGGCCGATCGCGTTCTCCGCCTGCGCGAAGAGCTCGAAGATCGTGCCGATGCGGTCCGGCGCGATGCCGACGCCGTCGTCGGCGATCCGGATCAGCGCCTGGTTGTCTTCGCGCTCGAGCGTCACCTTCACATGCCCGCCCTCGGGCGTGTACTTGATGGCGTTGGTGAGCACGTTGGTGATGATCTGGTCGGCGCGCACCGGGTCGACCTCGACCGGCAGCGGAATCGACTCGTGGCAGACCTCGATGGTGATGTTCTGCTGCTGCGCGGCCTGGTTCACCGTCTCCAGCGACTGCTGGAGCACGTGCGCGACGTCGACGATCTCCGTCTTGAGGACGATCTTGCCGCTGACGACGCGGGAGAGGTCGAGCAGGTCGTTGACGATCCGCGTGAGGTGCTTCGACTGCCGCTCGATGAGGTCGGCGTGCTCGCCGTCGAGCTTTCCGTCGTCGTCAGTCATCTGCGAGGCGAGCAGGATCGCGCCGAGCGGGTTGCGCAGCTCGTGTCCGAGGATGGCCAGGAAGCGGTCGCGCTCGTTCACCCGGTCCTCGAGCGTCTGCATCAGGTCGCGGATCTGGTACTGCCGCTGCCTGGCCCGCAGCGCCGACTGCGCGGCGCTGACGAGGCTCTTGATGCGCACCGGGCGATCGACGAGGGTGACGTTCGTGCGGCGGCCCAGCGCGGCGAACGACCGGGAGTGCGCCTCCAGCAGCGGCTCGCCGGTGAGGATGATCAGCGGGACGTCGGACCACGCCGCCTGCGCGTCGAGCACGCGTGCGAGGCGGGGCGTCGTGGCCGGAGTGAGAGCCTCCTCGGTCAGGAGGAGCGCGCCGGCGCCGTCGTTGACCACGCCGCAGAGCCGGTCGACGTCAGGCTGCACCTCGCACGGAATGCCGGCCGCCTGGAGGTGGGTGCACATCAGCTCCGCGTCGCGGCCGATCGGCGCGACGATCAACACCCGCGGGGTGGTCTCTTCGCTCACGCTTCCCTGATTTCCTTGACGACGTTCTCGAAGGTGGGGACGCCGGTGAGCACGCCGCGGAGATCGGCCAGCGGCTCGCCGATCGCCAGGCCTTCCGACGACATCGTGAAGTCGCGGATGGCGGTGTCGTGAAGGCCGCCGCGCTTCTTCACGATGGAGAGCGCCTTGCGGATCTTCCCGCGCGCCTCGAAAAAGCGCAGCAGGATCACGGAGTCGGCGAGATAGCTGACGTCGACCGTGGAGTGCATCGTGCCGACCAGCCCATGCTGCGCGAACACCAGCACCGTGGCCACGCCGTGCTGCCCGAGGTAGCTGAGCAGCTCGTGCAGGTGCAGCAGGAGGAAGCGCTCCTCGGGGACGGCGTTGAGGTAGCCGTTCAGGCTGTCGATGACGATGACTTTGACTTTGTCGCGCTCGACCGCGTCGCGCACCAGCGAGGCGAACTCGCCCGGCTGCAACTGCGCCGGATCGATCTGCCGCACGTGGACCTTCCCGGCGTCGGCGAGCTCGCGCAACGGCATCCCGAGGGAGGCCGAGCGGTTGAAGAGACTGGAGAGGCTCTCCTCGAAGATGAACATCGCCGCCGGCTCGCCGCGCTGTGCGGCGCCGACCGCGTACTGCGTCGACAGCGCCGACTTGCCGGAGCCGGCCGGTCCCATCACCAGCGTGCTCGTGCCGCGGTCGATGCCGCCGCCGAGCATGTCGTCGAGCGCTTTGACGCCGCTCGGAACGCGATCCTGCTCCACGTCGCGCCGGTGCTCCGCGGCGATGAGGCGGGGATACACCACGATGCCGCCGGTCTTGATGCTGAAGTCGTGATAGCCGTCGCGGAAGTTGAGGCCGCGCACTTTCACGAGCTGGATGCGCCGCCGCGCCGACCCGTAGAGCGGCGTGTAGCGCTCGAGCTCCACCACGCCGTGCGGCACGCTCTGCAACTGCAGGTCGTTCACCTCGGCGGTCCGGTCGTCGAGCATCAGCACCGTCACGTTGCGATTGGCGAAGAACTGCTTCAGCGCCAGGATCTGCTTGCGGTAGCGGAGCGTGCTCTGGGCGAGCAGGCGGATCTCCGAAAGCGAGTCGAGCACGACGCGGGACGGCTTGACGCGGTCGACTTCCGTCAGCATCGCCTTCACGGTCTGCCCCAGCTCGACCTCGGCCGGGTAGAAGACGGTCGTGTCTTCTTCCTCCAGCGACTCCTCGCCGACGAGCTGCTCGAAGATGTCGATGGCGCTCGCGTCCCAGTCATGGGAGGCGGCGACGGCGTGCAGCTCCTTCGCCGTCTCGGAGAGAGTCAGGTAGAGCCCCTTCTCTCCCTTTTTCGCGCCCTCCAGCAGGAACTGCAGGCCGAGGGTGGTCTTGCCGACGCCGGGATCCCCCTGCAGGAGGTAGACGTGGTTCCGGGGGAACCCGCCCAGGAGGATGTGATCGAGGCCCTCGATTCCGGTGGCCGCGACGTCGGGAGTCTTCATCCGGACGAGTCTACCCCCGAAAAGGGAGCAATATCAGTCGATTGAGCGCAGCAGTGTCAGAAAACGCTGCCATGAGGCGTCCCGCGCCTCCCGGTTCGGAGTAGCGGCGTCGGGCGCCTCGCCGGAGCGCATGTAGGCGTGCCCGGCGCCGGGGTAGATGACCGGCTCGAACGTCTTGCCGGGCTTCGCCATGAGGGCGCGCGTCGGCTCGATGGTCGCGTTCACCCGCGCGTCGTCGCCGCCGTAGAAGCCGTATACCGGCGCCTCGATGCCGGTCACGCCGGCGTCGGTCGACGGGCCGGTGCCGTAGAAGACGAAGGCGGCGCTCAGGTTCTCGATGGTGTTCGCCGCCTCCCACGTCCGCGCGCCGCCCCAGCAGAAGCCGGCCACCGCCAGCTTGCCGTTCGCGGCGGGCAGTGCCCGGACGTACGCGGCCGCGCTCTGCAGGTCGGCCAGCACCTGCGCCGGCGGCAGTTTCGAGATCGCCTCGCGCGCCGCATCCTCGGAGGGGAAGCCGCTCGTCCGTCCGCCGCCCGGCGCGGAGCCGGAGAGGAAGTCGGGCGCGATGGCGATGTAGCCGCGCTCCGCGAGCTGGTCGGCGACGGTCCGCACCCAGTCGGTGAGCCCGCGGTTCTCATGGATGACCATGACCGCGCCCGCGGTCCGGCTCACCTCCGGGTAGACCACGTACGCGTGCAGCTTCCGCCCCGCGCTGTCGAGCTGCACCCATTCGTCGTGGCGGGGCATCTTCTCCAGCCGCGCGTTCGGCGCCGGCGTAGTCGCACAAGCCGCGGCGAAGAGGAGAAGAGCGAGGAGCGCGTGACGCATGCCTTATTCGTACCGCAACGCCTGAATGGGATGCAACGCCGCCGCTTTCCGGGCCGGGTACCACCCGAAGAAGACGCCGACGGCGCCGGAGAACGCCACCGCCACCAGCATGAGCAGCGGCGAGATCACGGTCTCCCAGCCGGTGAAGTACGCCAGCACCTTCGCCCCCGCCACGCCGACGGTGAGGCCGATCAGCCCGCCGAGGACGCCCATGACGATGCTTTCTACGAGGAACTGCGTCAGGACGTCGGAGCCGCGGGCGCCGATGGCGAGGCGGATGCCGATCTCGCGCGTCCGCTCCGTCACGCTCACCAGCATGATGTTCATGATGCCGATGCCGCCCACGAGCAGGGAGATCGAGGCGATCGCCGCCAGGAGCATGGTCATGACCTTCGTGCTCCCCTCCGCCGCCTGCGCCAGGTCGTTCTGGTTGCGCACCGTAAAGTCCTCGGCATCGCCGGGCGCGATGCGCCGCGACTCGCGCATCAGCGCGCGGATCTCTTCCTGCGCAGCCGGGATGTCCGCCTCGGACGCCGTGCTGGCGAGGATCTGCGGGATGAACGTCCGCCCCGACAGCGCGTTCCGTGCGGTCGTGTGCGGGATCAGCACCACGTCGTCGGAGTCGCTGCCGCTCGCCGTCTGCCCCTTCGGTGCCAGCACGCCGACCACGTCGAACGGCACGTTGCGGATCTGGACCTCCTGCCCCACCGGATCGCTGCCGGGGAAGAGCTGGTCGGCGACCGTCTTCCCCAGGACTGCCACCTTGCGCATCGCCTCGACGTCCTCCGGCGCGAAGAAGTCGCCGCTGGAGGTCTCCCAGTCGCGGATCACCTGGTAGTCGGTGTCGACGCCGTTGATGAGCGTCCGCCAGTTGCCGGCCTCGCCGATCACCTGCGTGCGCGTGACGACGACCGGCGAGACGGCGGTCACGACCTGCGCCTCTTCGCGGATCTTCTCCACGTCGTCGACGGAGAGGTTCGGGAACGCCTGCGCCCCCTGGCTCACGCCGCCGGCCTGCGCGGCGCCGGGCGTGATCACGATCATGTTCGTGCCGAGGTTGTTGATCTGCGCGCGGATGCGCGAGCGGGCGCCGAAGCCGACGGCCACCATCACGATCACCGCCGCCACGCCGATGATGATGCCGAGCATCGTCAGCGCCGCGCGCATCTTGTTCTTCATGATGCTCTGCGTCGCGAGCTTCACCAGGACGGTCGTCTTCATGCCGCCACCTCCGTCAGGTCGCCGGCGGCGAGGCGCCGGTTCTTGACCGGCTCGTCGCGCACGATGCGCCCGTCGCGCACCTCGACGATGCGCTTCGCATACACCGCCACCTCCGGCTCGTGCGTGACCAGCACGACGGTAACCCCTTCGTCGTTCAGCTCCTGGAACAGCGCCATGACCTCGATGGTGGTGCGGGTGTCGAGGTTGCCGGTCGGCTCGTCGGCCAGCACCAGCGCCGGCGAGGTCACCAGGGCGCGGGCGATGGCCACGCGTTGCTGCTGACCGCCCGAGAGCTCGCTCGGCTGGTGGTCGAGCCGCTGGCCGAGACCGACGCGCTCGAGCGCGGCGACGGCGAGCGCCTTCGTGTCGCGCTTCTTCCCGCTCCGGTCATACAGCAGCGGCAGCTCGACGTTGTCGACCGCGGTCGTGCGCGGCAGGAGGTTGAAGCCCTGGAAGACGAAGCCGAGCTTCTCGTTCCTGATCTTCGCCAGGGCGTTCCTGTCGAGGCTCTCCACCCGCACGCCGTCGAGCTCATAGGCGCCGCCGGTCGGCGAGTCGAGACAGCCGAGGAGATTCATGAGCGTCGACTTGCCGGAGCCCGACGTGCCCATGATCGCCACCAGCTCGCCCTTGTTAATGGTGAGGTCGATGCCGCGCAGCGCGTGCACTTCGTTCGTGCCGCTGACGTACGTCTTGGTGAGTCCTTCCGTGCGGATGACGCTCATCAGAAGCCTCCCGGACGCGGTCCGCGCTGCTGGCTGCTGCTGTTGCCCTGGAACGGATTGCTCCCCGTCGTCGACGCCGCCTGCGGCTGGCTCGTCCCGGCGATGACCTTCGTCCCTTCCTTCAGGTCGCGGCCGCGGATCTCGGTCGTGGAGCCGTCGGTGATGCCGGTGCGGACGGGGATCGCCTTCAGCGCACCCTTCTCATCGACCGTGTAGAGCGTGCCGGCGGTGCCGCGCTGACGCCTGCTGCCCGTCTCCTTTGGACCCTGCACTTCCGGCTTGAACCGGAGCGCGGCATTCGCCACCTTCAACACGTTCTCGGCGGAGCTGGTCAGGAACTCGACGCGCGCGGTCATGCCCGGCAGGAGCTTCCGCTCGGGATTCGCGACCGAGACGACGACGGTGTAGTTGACGACGTTCTCGCTGGTCGTCGACTGCAGGCGCACCTGCTCGACCTTCCCTTCGAACGTCTGTCCCGGCAGTGCCTGCACCTTGAACTTCACCTTCTGCCCTTCACGGATGGCGGCGATGTCGCCTTCGCCGACGCTGGCGAGGATCTGCATGTTGGTCAGGTCGTTCGCGATCAGGAAGAGCTGCGGCGCGGAGAGGCTCGCCGCCACGGTCTGGCCGTGGTCGACGTTGCGCTCGACCACCACGCCGTCGATCGGCGCGTAGATGTTGGTGTACTCGAGGTTCTGCCGCGCGCGGTCGAGGGCGACGCGCGCCGACTTCACGTTCGCCCGCGCCACGTCGAGCGAAGAATCGGTCGTCTCGAACGCGCTGCGGGCCACGAGGCCGCTGTTCATCAGCTCCCCGTTGCGGTTGTGGTCGCGCTGCGCCTGGAGGAGCTGCGCCTGGGCGCGCTCCACGCTGGCCTGCGCGTCGGTGACCGCCTGCTGCTGCAGGGTCGGGTCGATGCGGGCCAGGAGCTGCCCCTTCTTCACCTCGGCGTTGTAGTCGACGAGGAGCTCCGCGATCTGCCCCGACACCTGCGTGCCGACGCTGACCGTGCGCACCGCGCCGAGCGTCCCGGTGGCGGAGACGGACGACTCCACGTCGCCCCGCTCGATGGTGGTGAACCGGTACTCCGTCGTCTCCTTCGCAAACGCGGCGCGGTGGACGAGCACGGCCACGACCGCGAAGAGCGCCAGGAGCGTCGCTGCGATTGCTGATTTCTTCTTCATGACCTCTTCAACGGTTTGCGGAAGAGCGGCGTTTCTCGTTTGGAACGAGGTGCACGTGGGTGTCATGAACGGCACGGGTGTTCGCCGGGGTTCCTCGGGTTCCTCGGCGTTCCTCGGGTTCCTCGGCGGTAGCCCCACCCGCTCCGAGGAACTCCGAGGAACTCCGAGGAACCGAGGAACCCCCGGAAAACAAAAACGGCGGGCTGAGAGCCCGCCGCTCCAGAAAGCACGATGAACGTCTTAGAAATCGCGCTGCTTGCGGTCGCCGCGGCGTGCCTCGCGCTCGCCCTTCAGCGCTTCCCACTGCGTGCGCTGCTCGGGGGTGAGGACGGTCAGGACCTGCTGCCGCTGCTGGTCGCGGAGCTTCTTCATCTGCTCGCGATTGCGCTCCACCGCCGGCTTGAGCGCTTCGACACGCGCGGTGTCGTTCGCCTTCTTCGCCTCGCGGAACTGCTCGAAGGTCGTGCGCGAGCTTTCGAAGAACGCCTTGTTCTGCGCGCGGAAGTTTTCGTGAATCGTCCGGATCTGCGCCTTCTGCGCGTCCGTCAGGTTGAGCTTCTCGAAGAGGCGGGCGCCCATCTCGCCGCGGCCGTGCTTGCCGCCCCGTCCGCCCTTGCCGCCGTGCGGCGCCGCGATCGCGAGCGAAGCCGAGAGCGTGAGTACCGCTGCCATCGTCATCCACTTGGTGCTTTTCATGTTGCGTGTCTCCTTGCCCCTGTCAGACAAAGCGGGCGCCGCTTCTCTTTCGTCCCTGAAACGAGCTGCACCGGCGTGTCATGAACTGCACGCCGCCGGGGCACAAAGCGCGCATGATGACGGGCCGATGCAGAGGGAACGGTTCCATCTTAGCGCCCGCGAGCTCCTCCTCATCTTCCTCTTCTGGACCGCGCTCGCCACCGTCTCCTCGGTGAACCGGCTCCTCGATGCGCGCGACTTCGGCTTCGGCCGGGTCATGTCGCCCGCCGGACCGATCGCCCTCGCCTTCATCGAGGCCTGGACCTGGGCCGCCTTCACCCCGCTCATCTTCTGGCTCAGCAGCCGCTCCGACCTCACCCGCACGCAGTGGCTGCGCATTCCGCTGCTGATCCTCGCCGGCATCGCCATCGCCATCGCCGTCTACGTCCTGCTCGACTTCGCCCGCAGCGAGATCATCACCATGCCCCGGCGGCGGCGGGGCGGCGGACCGCCGGTGTTCGCGCCGCTGCGCGAGATCGGCCGCTTCCGCTTCCTCAATCAATTGCTGGTGTACGCGGCCGTCCTGGCCACCGGCTTCGCGCGCGAGTTCTTTCTGCGCGACCGCCGGCGCCAGCAGCAGGAGGTGCGGCTCGAGGCGCAGCTCGCGGAGGCGAGGCTCGACGCGCTGCGCATGCAGATCAACCCGCACTTCCTCTTCAATACCCTGCACGCGGTGTCGGCGCTGGTGGAGCGCGATCCGGCCGGCGTGCGGCGCATGATCGCCCGCCTCAGCGAGCTGCTGCGGCACACCATCGACAGCCGCGGCTCCGACGAGGTGACGCTGCGCGAGGAGGTCGCCTTCCTCCGCCGCTACATCGAGATCATGGAGATCCGCTTCCAGGGACGGCTGCAGGTGACGATGGACATCGCGGAGGATGCGCTCGACGCGCTGGTGCCGAACCTCGTCCTGCAGCCGGTCGTGGAGAACGCGCTCGAACATGGAGCGGGTCGGGCGGAAGGGGAGGGGCGCGTCGCGCTCTCCGCCCGCCGCGACGGCGACGACCTGCGGTTGTCCGTGCGCGACAACGGGCCGGGGCTGGAGGCCGGCGCCACCACCGGCGTCGGCGTGGCGAACACGCGCGCGCGGCTCGAGCAGTTGTACGGCGAGTTTGCCACGCTGACGCTCGCGAACGCCGAGGACCGTGGCGTCGTGGCGACGATCACCCTGCCGTACCACACCCGCGCCGACCGCTTCGAGGGACGCGATGGCTGACCGCCCGCTGCGCGTGGTGATCGTCGACGACGAGCTGCTGGCGCGGCAGCGCATCGAGGACCTGCTCGCGAAAGAGGAGCGGGTCGAGATTGTAGGGACCGCCTCCGACGGCAACGCCGCCGTCGAGACGATCCGCGCGCTGCAACCCGACCTGGTGTTTCTCGACGTGCAGATGCCGGGGCGCAACGGGTTCGAGGTGGTGGAGGCGATCGGCCGCGAGCGGATGCCGGTCACGATCTTCACCACCGCCTACGACCAGTTCGCGATCAAGGCGTTCGAGGTCGCGGCGCTCGACTACCTCGTCAAGCCGTTCGACGACGAGCGGTTCGCGCAGGCGCTGCGCCGCGCGCGCAAGTCGGTCGAGCAGGAGCCGGCGCCGGCCGAGGCGCCCCCGAAGCCGGAGTACCTGGAGCGCATCGCCGTCGAGTCGCGCGGGCAGGTGCGCGTGGTGCCGGTCTCGCGCGTCGACTACATCACCGCCAGCGGGCCCTACGCGGAGCTGCACGTGGGGGACCGGACGTTCGCGATCCGCGAGCGGATGCAGGTGCTCGAGGAGCGGCTCGATCCCGCGGTCTTCTTCCGCATCCACCGCTCCGCGATCGTCCGCCTCGACCGCGTCGACACGCTGTTGCACGCCGCCGGCGGCGACTACGCCGTCCGCCTCAAGGACGGCACGGAGCTGAGCGTGAGCCGCGGTCGGCGGGAGGAGCTGGAGGCGCGCCTAGGCGTCCGCGGGTGACGGCGCCGTGATGAAGCGCGTCGCCGCCGCGATGACGTTCTCGTCCCGCAGGATCCGCCGGTGCCCGAGCCCCGAGGTGGAGATCATCCGCGCCTCCGGCCACGCCTTCGCCAGCGCCTCCCCCTCGGAGTGGAACGTCTCCACGTCGTCGCGGTCGTGCACGACCAGCAGCGGCGCCTTCATCTCGCGCGCCGTCTCCTCGAGCGAGTAGTCGCTCCACTTTCTGAGGAAGCGCTCCTCGATGCGCAGCTTCATCCGGTCGAGCACCGGCCCGCTCACGCCGAGGATCTCGCCGAAGCGGTTCACGTAGTCGGACGGGTTGAGCGGTGGGGAGATGAAGACGAGCCGCTGTGCGGTGAGGCCGTCGCGCAGCGCCAGCGTCGTCGCCGCGCAGCCGAGGGAGTGCGCCACGATCGCGTATGGCGGTGCAATGGCCGCGGCCACGCCGCGCACCGCGTACGCAAAGTGCGGGAGCGAGGAGCGCTTGCCGCTGGAGGCGCCGTGGCCGGGGGCGTCGAAGGTGATGACGGAGTGGCCGCTCTCCACCAGCGGACGGACGAACGGCGCGAGCTGCGACCCCCGCCCCTCCCACCCATGAACGAGCAGCACCGCCGGCCCCCGCCCCCACCGCCACGCCTGCAGGCGGATGTTCGTGCCGAGCAGCACCTCGAACTCCGTCGCCTCGGCGAGGATGGCGCGTTCCCGATCCGGCGCCGCGAACTTGCGCGGCTTCATGAAGAGATCCGCCGCCACGAGGGAGGCGACGTCGGGCACGGTCCGGGAGAGGAGCCCGAATGCGCCGCGCATGAGAGTCAGGGAGGTGGGCTGTCTCGTCATAGTGGGTAAAATAGCACGACCGTTCGTTTCAAGAGAAGACAGCAGGAATGGAGCGTCTGGCGGACGGCGTACAGATTGCGGCAGCCTCCGGGGAGAACGCGGCAGCCCTCGGAAAGACGACGGCAGCCTTCGGAAAGACGACGGCAGCCTTCGGAAAGACGACGGCAGCCTTCGGAAAGACGACGGCAGCCTCCGGGGAGACGACGGCAGCCTTCGGAAAGACGACGGCAGCCTCCGGGGAGACGACGGCAGCCTTCGGAAAGACGACGGCAGCCTTCGGAAAGACGACGGCAGCCTTCGGAAAGACGACGGCACCCTTCGGAAAGACGACGGCAGCGGTCGGGGAGACGACGGCAGCCTTCGGAAAGACGACGGCAGCCTTCGGAAAGACAGCGGCAGCCCTGCCGGAATCGCGTCACTCTCTGGAGCGCCGGGCTCTCAGCCCGGCGCGGGACGGACGACGCCTGTCCATAAACCCGCAGCGGCTGCCGGGCTGAGAGCCCGGCACTCCAGGGAGAACGGCGGCGACCCGAGGAACTCCGAGGAACTCCGAGGAACCCCGAGGAACTCCGAGGAACCCGCGTCCCCCACCCGTCCACATTCCGCACACATCGCCGGAATCCGGCCGGACGCGCCTTGTACGTGTTTTCTGCTAACTCGCTGCGCCGCATGGGGTTAGTCCCACATCGGCACGTGGCAGTGCCCTTGACTATGTAGGTCCTCACCGAAACGAAAGAAAGAGAGAAGAAAAGTCATGAAAAGCACTGTCTGGATTTCCGCCATCGTCGTCGTCGCCCTCGCCATCGCCGCACCCGTCAGCCACGCCGCTCAGGCGACGGCCAACGCCACCGCCACCGTCATGACCCCGATCAGCATCGCCAAGACGGCCGACCTCCGGTTCGGCAAGTTCTCCGCCCTCACCGGCGGCACGGTCGTGATCTCGACCGCCGGCGCGCGCAGCGCCACCGGCGCGGTCGTCCTCTCGTCCACCGAGGCGGGCGGCGCGGCCTCGTTCACCGTCTCCGGCGACGCCAACGCCACCTACGCGATCACGCTCCCCAACTCCGCAACCATCACCCACTCGGTCGACAACACGAAGACCATGAGCGTCGGCACGTTCACCAGTAACCCCTCCGGTACCGGCACGCTGAGCGGCGGCGGTTCGCAGACCCTCAGCGTCGGTGGGACGCTGACGGTCGGAAACGCGCAAACCGTCGGCAGCTACACCGGCACCTTCGACGTGACCGTCGAGTACAACTGAACGCGAGGCGCGGGAGGCGAACGCAGGCCGCCTCCCGCGCCGGCCGCATCGTGAACGAAGAGACGGAGCGCACCGACATGAAACGAGCAACGGAGTTCGTGACCCTGGCCCTCGCACTGGCGCTCGCCGCCACCGCGACCGCCTCCGCGGGTGAGCTGATGGTTCACCCGACCCGCGTGGTGCTGGAAGGCACGGCGCGCACGGCACAGATCGATCTCATCAACTCCGGGACCGAGCCGATGACCTATCGCGTCTCGGTCATCAACCGCCGGATGACGGAGACGGGCGACTTCACGAAGGTCGACGCGCCCGCCGCCGGCGAGCAGTTCGCCAACGACATGATCCGCTTCTCGCCGCGCCAGGTGGTCCTGCAGCCCGGCGTCGCGCAGGCGGTCCGCGTCCAGCTCCGCAAGCCGGCCGAGCTGGCCGAGGGCGAATACCGGACGCACCTCCTGTTTCAGGCGCTGCCGCCCGGTGCCCCGCCGGCCCCGGAAGGCGACGCGCCGGCCGACGGGGTCGACATCCAGCTCACCGCCATCTACAGCGTCTCGATTCCGGTGATCGTCCGTCACGGTACGACCGCCGCCAGCGTGAGCCTGGGGGACCTGGAGCTGCGCCGCTCCGCCGCCGCGGCGCCTGCGCTGGCGGTGAGCATCGGCCGGACCGGCTCCCGCTCCGTCTACGGCGACCTCACCGTGCATCTGCGCCCGGCGCGCGGCGCCGAGAAGGTGATCGCACGGGCGAACGGCGTGGCCGTCTACGCACCGAATGCGGTCCGGCGGGTCGTCCTCCCGCTCCCCGCCCTCGCCGCCGGGATTCCGGCCGGCGATCTGCGCGTCACCTTCTCGGAGCGGCCGGAGCAGAGGCAGAAGGCAACCGCCGACGCCGTCTTGGCCGTACGTTGAATCGATGGCTTCAGGTCTCGCGCGGATGTTGAGGCGGGCGGCGATCGTCGCGGCGCTGGTGATGTCCGCCGCGACCGGCGCGCGCGCGGCCGAGCAGCCGCGCGAGGAAGACCTGCGCATCGTGGAGGTCGTGCTCGACGAGGTGGTGCTCTCCGAGGCCATCGCCGCGTACGCCGGCTCCACGGGTGGGACGCTGCTGCCGCTGCAGGCGGTCAGTGAGCTGATCGGAGTCGCGGTCACGGCGACGCCCGACGAGGGGACCGCCTCCGGCTTCATTCTCGACGAGCGGCGGACCTTCCGGCTCGACGTCGGCCGCGGCCAGGTGACGATCGCCGGCAAGCAGGCCCGCTTTGACCCGGCGCTGGTCCGTGCCCACGACGACGACATCTACGTCGACAGCGAGCTCCTCGGCTCCTGGCTGCCCGCCGCGTTCGACGTCGACCTCTTCGCCCTCCGCATCCGCATCCGTCCTCGCGAGCCGCTGCCGCTGCAGACGCGCCTCGAGCGGGAGCGGCGTATCCGCCACTGGCGCCTGCAACTGCCGCCGGCAAATCCCGGCTATCCGCGTCAGCCCTCCCCCTACCGCTTGTGGGACGTCCCCTTCGTCGACCAGACCCTCCGCCTGTCCCTCGGCGAGTCCTCGCGCGCCAGCTTCGCCACCTACGCCACCGGTGACCTCCTCTACATGGAGTCGGAGGCCTATCTGGCGGGAGGCAACGGCGACCTCTTCGACGCCGCGCGCCTGACGCTGCGGCGGCGCGATCCCGGCGGCGCCATCGGGCGCATCGGCGCGACCGAGGTCGCCGTGGGACACGTCATTCATCCCTCCAGCGGCCTCCTCACCGTCAGCGGCGAGTCGCTCCCGGGGCTCCTTGTGACGAACATGCCGCTGAACCGCCCGACGGAGTTCGACCGCCACGAGTTCCGCGGCAACCTGCCGCCGGGCTGGGACGTGGAGCTGTACCACAACGACGCGCTGCTCGATTACCAGCAGTCGCGCCCCGACGGGCAGTACGCCTTCAGCAACGTTCCGGTGCTGTTCGGGATGAACTTCTTTCGCCTCGTCTTCTACGGCCCGCAGGGGCAGCGGCGCGAGGAGCACCACCGCTTTCTCCTCGGCGAGTCGCTGACGCATCCCGGCCGGCTGGAGTATCGCGTGGTCGCGAACGTCGAGCGGCAGGACGCGCGCCGCGCGTCGGCGCTCCTCAGCTATGGCCTCGGCAAGCACCTCACCGCGACCGCGGAGACGGCCTCGCTGCCGACGCCGGACGGCGAGCGGCAGTACGGCAAGCTCGGCCTGCGGACGTTCTGGAATGCCCTCTTTGCGTACGGCGACGTCGTGCAGGACCGCCGCGGCGGACGGGCGTGGGACGCGGGGCTCCAGACGCGCCTCTTCGGAGTGAACGTCGTCCTCGCGCGCGAGGCGGCGAGCCGCGGGTTCGTCAGCGAGGTCTTTCCGGTGGCGGGCGATCCCGTCGTCTCGCGCGACCGGCTGCGCCTCGACGCGGCGGTGCCGGCGTGGATCCTTCCCCGCATCCCTGTCACGCTCGAGCTGGAGCGCCACCGCCTCGCCTCGGGTGCGACGCGCACGGTCGCGCAGAACCGCCTCTCCACTCACTACAGAGGCCTCTCGCTGACGAACCGCGCGCTCTGGACGTGGATCAGCGGTCAGCCGGCGCGCGCCGACGCCGCGCTGCAGGTGAGCCGTTACGTGCGCGGCTTCGGCATCCGCGGCGAGCTCGCCTACGGTCTCGCGCCGATGGACGTCACGACGGCGAACGTCACGATCGAGAAGCCGCTCGCGTCCGGCTATCGCGTCTACGCGAACGTCAGCGCCTCGCTCCACGGCGGGGCGCATTCGTACAGCGTCGGCTTCGACAAGACCACCGGCCCGATCGCCGCCGGCGTGACCGCGATGCGCGACCCGCAGGGCAACACCGGCGGGACCGTCGACCTCTCCACCGGCCTCGGACGCGATCCGCGCGCCGGAGCGTGGGTCCCCAGCGCCCGCGCCCGCGCGGCGTCGGGTGCGCTCTCCGCGCGGGTGTTCCTCGACCGCGACGAGAACGGCCGCTTCGATCCCGGCGACCAGCCGCTGCCGGGCGTCGGCATGACGATCAACGGCATCGAACGGCCGGAGCGGACGACCGAGGAGGGGATCGTCTTCCTCCCCGACCTCTCGCCGCATCAACCGGCCGACGTCGCGCTCGACGCCCGCACGCTCGAAGACCCGCAGTGGGTGTCCGACGCGCGCGGCGTCCGCGTCACGCCTCGCCCGGGGAACGCGGTGCAGCTCGAGCTGCCGGTCGTGGCCACGGCCGACATCGAGGGCTCGGTCTACACCATGCGCGATGGGCGCCGCGAAGACACCGGCGGCGTGAAGGTGGAGCTGACCGACGCCGAGGGGAAGGTGGTGCAGCAGACCACCGCGGCGTACGACGGCTTCTACGTGTTCACCCACGTACGCCGCGGCCGCTACAGCGTCCGGCTCGCGCGGCCGTCCGGCGAGCTGAGAAAAGAGGTCGCCGTCGCGCAGGGGCAGCCGGTCATCACCGGCGTCGACTTTGTCCTCCCGCCGCGTGCCGGCGCGCCGGCAGCGGTGCCGCCGCCGGTGGCGATCGCGGAGGCGGTTCCCGTGACGCCGGCCACGCCGAGCGTTCGTGCGCCGGTTCCTGCAACGGAGGAGGAGTACGCGGTGCAGGTGGGGACATTCCGCGTGCGCGAGAACGCCGAGCGGCAGGCGGCCGCGGCGCGCCGGTTCGCGTCCGACGTGACGCTCCTGCGCGTTGGGGAGTTTGTGGCCGTGAGGAGCGGCCCCCGCACCCGCGCCGCCGCCGCCCGCCTCGCGCGCGAGCTCACCGGACAGGGGCTGGAGGCGGCGCTGGTCCGGCTGAACGGCGTGGCGGAGAGCCCGGCCGCCGCCTGCTACGTCGTGCAGTTCGGCGCGTTCCGCATCGCCGCGAATGCCGCGGATCTCGTGCGGCGCCTCGAGCAGCGCGGGATCAACTGGCGCGGCAACATCGACCGCCGCGGCGCACTCTTCTTCGTCCAGACGGCGCCGTTCCCCTCGCGTGACGCTGCGGAGAATGCGCGCGACGCGCTGCGCGGCCTGCGGTTCGACGCGGTGGTGCGCGACTGCGGCTAACCGCTGGTCACTTCCCCGTCGGCGTCGGCACCGCCGTCACCGTCACGAGGCTCCGGAGCAGCGAGTCGATCGAGTACGGCTTCAGGAGGTGCGCGACGTGGGTGTCCGTCAGGTACGGCGAGATCTTCGAGTGGTCGGCGTGGCCGGTCGAGAAGACGACCGGGATGCGGCGTCCTTTTGCCCCCTCCTCGAAGACGCGGGTGCCGTCGATGTCGGGGAGGCCGACGTCGATGATCGCGGCGTCGAGCGTAAAGTCGGCGAGCGCCCGCAGCGCGCCGTTTCCCGTTGCGACATGGTGGACGACGATGCCCCGCTCCTCCAGCGCCAGGCGCAGGCCCGCGGCGACGTGCGGATCGTCCTCGACGAGCAGCAGCGTCATCCCGGCCACCGCCGCCGGGTCGACGGCCGCGGCAGCCTCACGCCCCGCGACGACGGCAACGTGCGGCAGGAAGATGTGGAACACCGTCCCGACGTTGGCCGTGCTCTCGACGAACATGTGGCCGTCGTGTTTCTTGACGATCTGCCGGCTGATCGGCAGTCCCAGTCCCGTCCCGGAGCGCTTGGTCGTGAAGAGCGGCTCGAAGATCTGGTCGAGCTGCTCCCGCGGGATGCCGGTGCCGGTGTCCGCGACCGAGATGTGGACGTACTCCGCCTCGCCTGACGGCAGGTCGAAGCGGTCCCGCTCGGCCGGCGTGGCGCGGCGCGCGGAGAAGGTGATGCGACCGCCCGACGGCATCGCGTCGCGGGCGTTCAGGATGAGGTTCTGGGCGACCTGGGCGAGCTGCGGCGCGTCGGCGGCGAGCTGGAGCTCCGCGTCGGCCTCCACGGTCAGGTGCACCTTCCCGCCGAGGAGCGGACGCACTTCCTCCGCGAGCCCCTGCAGCCAGGGGCGGGCAGCGAACGTGGTGAGCGCCGGAGGGGTCGGGTTGGCGAACCGCAGGATCTCTTCCGTGATCCGCTTCCCGCGCCCGACGCCGCGGCGGATCTGTTCCGTCGCGTTCAGCGCCGACGTGTCGGACGGCCCGACCTTCCGCGACAGGATCTCGGCGAAGGGGGAGATCGCCATGAGCACGTTGTTGAACTCGTGGGCCATGCTCGCGGCGAGACGCCCGAGGCTGTTCAGGCGCCGCTCCTTTTCGAGCTGGCTCTCGAGCTGGCGGCGGATGGAGATGTCGGAGAAGCAGACCACGCCGCCGACGACCGCGCCGTTCTCCACGAGCGGCGAGGCGGAGAAGTCGACCGGCACCCGCTTGCCATCGGCCGTGCAGAACACGCCTCCGTTGGCGTGAAAGGAGTTGCCGGCCGCGATCGCGGCGACGATGCGGGGGATGCCGTCGTCGGGCCGTTCGATGGCCTGGACGGAGAAGTCCTGGAGAGGCGTGTGCGCGCCGAGGACGTCGGCGGCGGCGCGATTCATCATCGTGCAGCGGCCGTCGAGGTCGAACCGGAAGATGCCCTCGGCCACCGAGTCGAGAAGCAGCGACAGCTCGTCGGCGAGCCGCCCTTTCGCCTCCTCGATCCGCCGGCGCTCGGTCACGTCCCTGCCGAAGACGAAGATCTCGACGACGCGCCCATTTTCCTGCAGTGCCACCGCCGACAGCTCCACGTCGCGGTCCTCGCCCGTGCGGGGGCGGATGCGGAACGGCCGGCCTGTCGGACGGGCGTCGGCGGGGCCGGCGATGAAGATCTCCCTCGCCGCCTCGCGGTCCTGCTCGACGAACAGCTCGACGTACGGCCGCCCGATCCACTCCGCGGCGGTCCAGCCGGTGGACTGCTCGAACTCGCGGTTCACCGACTGGATGCGGCCGGTGGGACAGAGGCTCACGATGATCTCCGCGGCGCCGTCGAGCACGTTCCGGTAGCGCTCGCGGGACACGTTCAGCTCGTGCTGCGCCGAGCGGCGCTCCAGCCCCTCGGTCAGCAGGTCCGACAGCGACTGCAGGAAGAGGAGCGACTCGGTTCGGAAGTCGCGGGCGGCGCGGGTGGCGACCTTGATGATCCCGAAGAGCTTGTCGCCGCGGACGGTGATGCTGACGCCGGAGCGCAGGCCGTGCAGGCGGTAGTACGGGTCGCCGTCGAACCGTTGCTCCGTCTCGTAGTCCGTCACCACCACGGCCGTGCCGGCGCGGAGCGTGTACGCCGCCTGCGTCCCTTCCAGCCGGAAACGGGCGCCGGAGCCGCCGATCCAGGTCGCTCCCTCGGCGATCATGCCCCATTCCATCTGCTCGTCCACGGTGATGAACGCGGCGTATTCGACGTCGAGCGCGTCCGTCAGAAGATCGCAGACGGGGATGGTCGCGTTCAGCGGCGCGCGCAGGAGGCGGCCCGCCAGCTCGGCGAGTGCCGTCTGGCGCCGCGCGTGCTGCCAAAGGGTCTCCTCCGCCTTCCGCCGCTCGATCGCATGCGCGGTGAGGTTGGCGCAGGCGGTGAGGAAATCCTCGTCCTCCCGGGCGAAGCGATTCGCCCGCCGCGAGTAGACGCCGATCGCTGCGACCGGTCCCTCGATCCCGCCGCCGACCGGCACGATCAGCCCCGTCTTCATCCCCATCGCGGCGTGCAGCCGCGGTTCGGCAGCGGCTTCCGGCGACGGAATGTCGACCAGCAGCGGAAGCCCGCTTTCGACCGCCGACACCACGTGCGAGTCGTCGAGGAGCGAGACGACCACGTGGCCGACCGCGCCCTCGGGCCAGCCGTGTGCCGCCACCAGCCGTAGCGTATCGGCGCCGGCGAGCTGGAAGACGTCACACACGTCCGCCTCCAGCACCACCGCAAGGCGCTCCGTCATCTCCTCGTACAGCATTTCCAGCGAGCAGCCGGAGACCACCATCTGGCCGAAGAGCGCGATCGCCTCCTGCTGCCGCGCGCGGCGGCGGAGCTCCTCCTGCGCGGCGCGGCGGGCGCTGATGTCGGAGATCACGGTGAAGAAATAGTCGGCTTTTCCCTGCACGTCGCGGATGGCGGCCGAGGAGACGCTCGCCCAGACGTCGGTGCCGTCCTTGCGCAGGTAGCGCTTTTCGAACTTGACCTGGTCGATGCCGTCGCGCGCCATTGCATTTCGGGCCGCGCGGCTGGCCTCGAGATCCTCGGGGTGGGTGATGTCTTCGAACGACATGGTCGCCAGTTCCTCGGCCGAGTAGCCGAGGATCTCGCAGCACGTCGCGTTGACCATCGTGAAGTGGCCGGTCGGCGTGACATGACAGATGCCGACCGGCGCGATCTCGATGCTCCGCGTCAGGTTCTCGCGTGCACGCGCCAGCTCCCGCTCGAGCGCCGTCCGCTCCCGCTCCAGCGACACGCGGTGAAGCTCGCGCGCCACGGCGGCGCCGAGCCGCGACAGCTTCCCTTTCATGACGTAGTCGTTGGCACCGCCGCGGATGACGTCGACCGCCGCCTCCTCGCCGATCGTGCCGGAGACGATGAGGAAGGGGACGGTGAGATCGCGCGCACGGACCAGCGCCAGCGCCTCCGCGCCGTTGAAGCCGGGCATCCGGTAGTCGCTCAACACCAGGTCGAACGGCTGCCGCTCGATCGCCTCCTGCACGCCGGCGGCGGTGGTCTCGCGGGTCACGCGAAAGTCATAGCCGGCGCGGCGCAGCTCGGCGACGATCAGCTCCGCGTCGTCGTCGGTGTCCTCGATGAGCAGCAGCGAGAGCTCGGTCATGAGAGCTCCACGGGAGGCCGCTCGTTGAGCATCAGCCAGTACATCCCGATGTGGCGCGCCGCGTCGAGAAAGGCCTCGAAGTTCACCGGCTTGCGGATGTAGCTGTTGACACCGAGCTTGTAGCTCTCGACCAGGTCGTGTTCCTCGCGCGACGAGGTGAGCACCACCACCGGCATGAGGCTGGTCCGCGCGTCGGCGCGGAGAGCCCGGAGCACCTGCAGGCCGTCGATGCGCGGGAGCTTGAGGTCGAGCAGCACCACCGCGATCCGCGCCAGCCGCGCCGGCGAGCCTTCGCCGTGCAGCACCTCGAGCGCCTCCACGCCGTCGCGAGCCACCAGGACTTCGTTGACGATGTTGTTTTTCTGAAACGCCAGCATCGTCAATTCGACGTCGTCCGGGTTGTCTTCGATGAGCAGAATCGTGGTCATGCCTGTTCCTTGAGAGGGGTGCCGAGGGTGAACGAGAACGTTGCGCCCGCGCCGGGAGCGCTCTCCGCCCACACCTGTCCGCCGTGGCGGTGAATGATCCGTTTGACGGTCGCGAGGCCGATGCCGGTGCCTTCGAACGCCGAGGTGGCGTGGAGGCGCTGGAACGGCGCGAAGAGCTTGTCGGCGTACCGCATGTCGAACCCGATGCCGTCGTCGCGCACCGAGTAGACGACCGAAGGCTTCGACGTGTCGGCGCGAAGCTCGATGACCGCCTCCTCGCGCTGCGCGGTGAACTTCCAGGCGTTCTGCAGCAGGTTCTGGAGGACGATCGTGATGAGCTCGCGGTCGGCGTTCGCCGGCGCCGCCTCCGGGAAGACCCAGCGCACCTTGCGCGTGGACGCTTCCGACAGGTCGGCGGCCACGGTGCGCGCGAGCGCCGCGAGGTCGACCGGGCGGATGTTCATCGTCGTCCGGCCGACGCGGGAAAGGCGGAGGAGGTCGTCGATGATCCGGTCGAGCTTCTGCGCGCCGGCGCGGATCCGGTTGACGTAGTGCTGGGCCGTCGGGTCGAGCGTCGGGGCGTAGCGCTCCAGGAGCTCGCGGCTGAAGCCGTCCAGCGCCCGCAGCGGCGTGCGCAGGTCGTGCGACACCGAATAGCTGAAGGACTCCAGCTCGTGATGCGCGGAGGAGACGCGGGCGAGCAACTCCTCGATCTCGATCTGCTGCCGCTCGAGCTGCGTCTGCGCGTCCTGCAGCCGCTCCGAGGGGACGAGCTGCGCCGCGTCGGTGCCGGTCATCGCGGCGGCGTGTGCCTCCAGGAGGTCGCGGGCGGTGGCCAGCGCCTGCTCCGCCGCATGCTGCGGCGTCACGTCGACGACGAGAGCCTGCCGCGCCTCGCCATTCACCTCGATCCGCAGCGTGGCCGTGACGCCGCCGCGTACGATGGTTCGCTCCTGCACTGCCGTGCGCTGGCGGTCGAGGCCCGGCAGGAGCTCCGCGATCGCGACGCGTCCATGTTCGAGCGACTTGCGCTCGACGCCGGCGAGACGGCAGAGCATCGCGTTCGCCGCCGTCACCCGCCCTTCCTCGTCCCAGGCGGCGTAGCCGATCAGCTCCGACTCGAACAGCGCCGGCGCGTCGCCCGCCGTTTCGGCGGCGCGGTGGTGCATCCCGATGAGAGAGCGCCTCATGTGAGCGAGCCTCCCTCGAGCAGCAGACGGATCGTGGCGGCCACCTCGCTCAGCGGCGTGCTTTTCGGCAACGCGGCGGCCGCTCCGGCGATCGGTTCGGCGGCGTGCGTGGTCCCGAGGAACGAGGAGAAGATCACCACGGGAGCGGCCGGCCGGCGGCTGCGCAGCTCCTGCAGCAGCGCCTCCCCCTCCGCATCGGTCTGCCCGGTGAGCCGCAGCTCCGACACGATCACGCCGCAGTCGCCCGCCTGGTGGGCGTGGTCCGGCGTGGGGGCGCAGATCACGCCGATTCCCGACCGCTGCAGCAGCCCCGCCAGGGCGAGGCACGCCAGGTCGTCGTCGTCGACGATCAGCACGGGAGCGGCGTCCCTTCCATTGGGGGTCAAGATAACGACACCTTAGTCCGCTGAGAGTGGCGGCGGTATCGGCGGCGCTCTGAACCTTCTGTAGTCGTTTGGATGACACGCAGACGCCGGAAGGCGTCTTCAGGAGACGAGGCCGCGCTGAATGGCGTAGTGCATGATCGCGGCGTTGTTCGCCATCTCCATCTTCAGGAGCACCCGCTGCCGGTGCGTGCTGACCGTGTTGACGCTCACCCCCAGCCGCTCGGCGATCTGCGAGACCGTGAGGCCGCCGGCGAGGAGCAGAAACACCTCGAACTCCCGAGGCGAGAGCCGTTCGTGCGGAGCGGCCGCGGAGTCGCCCGAGGCGCTCTCGGCCAGCTTCTCGGCCATCGCCGCCGAGACGTAGCGGCGCCCCTGCGCCGCGGCCCGGATGGCGCGGATCACTTCGGCCGGCGCGGTGCTCTTCTGGATGTATCCCGCCGCCCCCATCCGCAGCACGCGCACCGCGAACTGCTCCTCCGGGTGCATGCTCAGGATCACGATCGCGGCGCGGGGATTCCGCACCTTGATCGGCTCGACGAGCACGAGACCGTTGTCGTTCCCGAGGCCGACGTCGAGCAGCACGACGTCACAGGTGGCGAGGGTGGGGTGGTTCAGCAGCTCGTCGGCCGAGGCGGCCTCTCCCGCCACGGTCAGGTCCTGCTCCGCCGCGATCAGTTGTGCCAGTCCGTGACGGAGGATGGCGTGATCGTCGACGATGAGAACGGAGGTCATCCCGTCTCCCCGAGCGGCACGGCCAGGGTGACGACGGTGCCGTGCGGCCGGCCCGGCTCGATCCGCAGCTCGCCCCCGACGCTGCCGGCACGCTCGCGCATCCCGATGAGCCCGAGGCCGCCGGCCCGTTTGGCGGTCGTCGCGATGCCGCGGCCGTCGTCGCGCACCTCCATGTAGAGCATGCCGTCGCGCTCGCGCAGCCGGACGTCCACCGTGCGGGCGCCGGCGTGGCGCGCCACGTTCGTCAGCGCTTCCTGGAGGACGCGGTACACCGCCACCGCGACCTCGCCGTGGTCGTGGAGCGGCTGGTCGGGGAGCGACAGGTTGCATTCGATACCGGTGCGCTCCTGGAAGGTCGCCACCTCCATCTGGATCGCGGCGCTGAGGCCGACGGCGTCGAGGAGCGGCGGGCGGAGGTCGGCGGCGATCCGGCGGACCGTCTCCAGCGCCCGCTCGATGGCACGGGTGGCATGGTCGAGACGCGCCGCCGCTGCCTCGTCTCGGAGGGCGCCCTTTACCGTCGCCAGCTCAAACGTGACGCCGGTGAGGAGCTGGCCGAGATCGTCGTGGATCTCGCGGGAGATGCGCAGGCGCTCCTCCTCCAGCGCGTTCATCGCTCGCAACGAGAGCGCGCGCAGTTCCTCGGTCGCCTGGCCGGCGGCGCGCTCCGCCTCCACCTGCATCGTCACGTCGCGTACCATGACGATCGTGGCGAGGGGGCGCTCCTCCCCTCGAATGACTGCACCGACGGGCCAGGCCACGAACTCGGTGCCGTCGCGCCGGCGGTCGGCGACTCTCGCCGGTGTCGGGGCGATCGGTCCCCGTTCCGGCAGTTGCGTCAGCAGCCGTCCGGCGGCGGTCGAAGCGATGACGTCGACCGGCCGCCCGACCACCTCCGCCGCCGTCCACCCGTACATCTCCGCGGCGGCGGCGTTCCAGATCCGGATGCGCGACTCGGCGTCCGTCATGATCATCGCCACGGGCGAGGCCTCCACCAGCCCCGCCAGTAGGCGGGCCGTATCGGCGACGCTCCGCTCCAGCGCACGGCGAACGCTGAGGTCCTCCACCATCGCCAGCACGCCGACGACGTGATGCGAGGCGTCGCGGTATGGCGCCGCGGAAATGCGCACCGCGATCTGGGTGCCGTCTTTTCTCTGGCGGATCGCCTCGACGCCGGTGACGTTTTCACCGTCGAGGACGCGCTGGCGCAGTTTCCTGAATTCCTCGCGCGCGGCAGGAGGGACGATCGGCAGTGGCTGTCCGACGACCTCCGACTGTTTCCACCCGAACGTCGCCTCGGCCGCCGGGTTCCAGCGCAGCACACATCCGTCGCGATCGAATACGAACGCCGCCAATGGCGCATTAATAAAGAAACCGTCGTACTGGAACCTGCGCCGCAGACGCATAGGGAAATACCGCCGTCAGGCTTAACTTACTCCTTTAGGGCATTATTGGCGAGCCCGTGCGCACGGTGGAGATCCCATCTGTCGGAAATTGCGGTACGCTTTCCCGACCCGCATTACAGAAAAAAAGGAGCGTGTCCCCGAATGAGCTTTCGACGTGCTGTCGTTCTCTCTCTCGCAGTACTCGTGCTCTCGACCCCTGTCCTCGCCGCGCCGCAGCCTGGCCGCTGCGGTACCAGACAGCCGGGTGACGAGCAGATCGCCGCCATCGAGCGCGGTATTGCCAAAGGCCAGAAGGGCCGGACCTCGGCCGTCATGGACGTCTGGGTTCACGTGGTCAGCAGAGGCGCCGGATTCTCGAACGGCGAGCTCACCGACACCATGATCCGCAACCAGATCCGCGTCCTGGACGAGTCGTACAACGGCCGCACGGGCGGCGCGAACACCACCTTCGGCTTCAATCTGGTCGGCATCACCCGCACCACGAACGCCGCCTGGTTCGCGGACGTTGCCTATGACCTCAATGCCGAAATGGAGATGAAGCGCGCGCTGCACCGCGGCGGCCCCTCCACGCTCAACATCTATACGGTCGACGGCGGCCCGTGGCTCGGCTGGGCGTATTTCCCCGACATCGTCACCGACCCGACGTACGCCATCCTCGACGGCGTGGTCCTCGACTGGCGCACGCTGCCGGGCGGCTCGTTCGCCATTTACAGCGAAGGCGACACGGCCACGCACGAAGTGGGGCACTGGCTCGCGCTGTACCACACGTTCGACGGCGGCTGCAGCATCAAGAACGACTACGTCTCCGACACGGCGGCGGAGTTCAGCCCCGCGTTCAACTGCCCCACCGGCCGCGACACCTGCACCGGCAAGGCGCATCCGGGACTCGACCCGATCACCAACTTCATGGACTACACGCAGGACTCCTGCATGTACGAGTTCTCGCCCGGCCAGGCCGCGCGTATGCAGGCCGCCTGGGCCGCGTTCCGCCAGTAACGATTCTTTTCCAGGGGGCGACGGGCTAAGAGCCCGTCGCTCCAGCGGGAACGCGCCGCTTCCAGAGGTTGTCCAGCGCCCACGCGCCGGGCCCCTGCGCCCAGAAGTAGAGGAACAGCCAGCAGTACAGCACCGCCGGCTCCCCTCCGTTCACCTTCGGCAGAAAGCCGCCGGGCGCGTGGCCGTGAAAGTAGCCGACGGCCATCATGCCGCTGAGGAGGAACGCCACCGGCCGCGTGAAGAGGCCGAGGGCGATGAGGATGCCTCCGAACAGCTCCATCGGACCGGCGACCTGCAGCATCCACCCCTTCGCTTCCGGCGGCAATCCTCCGAACCACCCGAGGACCTTCTGCGCGCCGTGACAGGCAAACATGAGCCCGGCCAGGACCCGGAAGACCGAGAGAATCCGCGGTGCCCACGCCTGTACGTTCATACGCGCTCCAGGTAGGCCGCCAACTGCTCGAACGTGCCGGTCCAGCCCTGCTGCATCGAAGCATGCCCGTCGTGGAACACCTTCCGCTCCTCGTCCGTCGCCTCGAACGCCGCCTTCCGCACCGTCACGGTCGTCCGTCCGCCCTCTTCGGCGAACGTGACGGTCGTCAGCATGTGCAGCGGCCACCGCTCTTCGAACGGCGCCCGCGCCAGCCCGCCCTCCGGATCGGAGAACGAGAGAATGAACACGAGCAGCTCCGGCGGCCGGATCTCGCGATAGATCCAGCGGCCCCACATTTCGCCGCCGTCCGGCGTGCGCATCCCGTAGTGCATCATCCCGCCCGGCTCGAGGTCGTTCGTGCAGGAGAAGAGCTCGACCCCCTTCGGGCCGAACCACTGCTGCAGGTGCTCGCGCTCGGTCCAGAGGCGGAACATCAGGTCGCGCGGCGCGTCGAACGTGCGCGCGATGACGAACGCCGCATGGTGGGCGAGCAGCCGCTCGCCGAGGCGGTCGAGCGTCTGGTTCATGCCGTCGATGGCGCCGAAATCCTCCGCCACCTGGTTCCGCAGCGCGGCCGACTCGAAGACCATGCGCATGTCGACGCGCGTCTTCGCCCCCTCGTCGTGGAAGGTGATGAAGACGTCGAACACCGGCGACGGACCGTGCGTGTACGTGAGCCGCTCCCGCTGCACGACGTCGAGGTAGACGACCTCGTTCGGGTAGTCGGTGCCGTCCGCGCCGTGCATGACGAAAAGCCAGGTGCCGCCGGGCCGCACGTCCATCTCCTGGATCGTCGTGGTGAAGCCGCGGGGGCCCCACCAGTGGCGGATGTGCTCCGGCTCCGTCCACATGCGCCAGACGAGGTCGCGCGGGTCGTCGAAGAGGCGCGTCGAGGCGATCTCGCGCGCGGCGTCGCTGCCCGTGTCGGTCATTACAGTCATTTCTTCTCCTTGCTTTGCAGGTCGCGCAGATACTCGTCCAGACGGTCGAAGCTCTGCTCCCAGAAAACGCGATAGTGGTCGAGCCAGCCGGCGACCTCCCGCAGTGGCTCCGCCTCGAGCCGGCAGGGGCGCCATTGCGCGTCGCGGCCGCGCGCGATCAGCCCGGCCCGCTCCAGCACCTTCAGATGCTTGGAGACGGCCGGCATGCTCATGTCGAACGGCTCGGCGAGCTCCGTTACCGACGCCTCGCCCGAGCTCAGCCGCGCCAGGATGGCGCGCCGGGTCGGATCGGCGAGCGCGGCGAAGGTGGCGGAGAGGGGATCGGGCTGCACGAGGCGCGTAGTTAACCAGTAAGTTAAGTACGCGTCAAGGGAGAGATCGTCACGACGGCGGCGTCTTCTCGATCCCGAGGTCGGCGATCTTCTGGTGCAGGTAGGAACGCTGGATCGCCAGCGCGCGGGCGGCGGCGCTGATGTTCCAGCCAAGGCGGCGAAGCACGCTCTCGATGTACTCCTTCTCCGCCTGCGCCCGGAACTCCCGCAGCGGCCGGATGCGCGTCTCGACGTTCGGGCGGAGCAGCCCCGAGTCGCCTTCCGACATGAGCGACGCCGGCAACTGCGTGGCCGTGACCGGATCGCCGCCGAAGATCGCCACCTGCTCCGCCACGTTGCGCAACTGGCGCACGTTGCCCGGCCAGCGGTAATCGCGCAGGACGCGGAAGACCTCGGGGTCGACGCTCAGGCGCCGCCGCTGGTTCTCGCGGCAGAACGTCTCCAGGTAGTACGAGAAGAGGAGCGGCACGTCCTCCGCGCGGTCGCGCAGCGGCGGAACGACGATGGGGACGGTGGAGAGGCGGAAGAAGAGGTCCTGCCGGAAGGTCTGCTCGCGGATCATCGCCTCGAGGTCGCGGTTCGTGGCCGCAATCACCCGCACGTCGACGACACGGTCCTGCGTGTCGCCGAGGCGGCGGACCTTTCCCTCCTCGAGCACGCGGAGGAGGCGCGACTGCAGCTCGAGGTTCATGTCGCCGACCTCGTCGAGGAAAAGCGTGCCGGTATGCGCCTCCTCGAAGAGGCCGCGGCGGTCGCTTTTTGCATCGGTGAAGGCGCCGCGGGCGTGGCCGAAGAGCTCCGACTCGATGAGGTGCGCCGGGATGGCGGCGCAGTTGATCTTCACGAACGGCTTCCTGGCACGGGGGGAGAGGCGATGCAGCGTGTTCGCGACCAGCTCTTTGCCGGTACCAGTCTCGCCGCGTACGAGGACGCGGGCGGTGGTCGGCGCGACGCGCTCGATCTTCGACTTCAGCTCCAGCACCTCCGCCGACCGGCCGAGAATCAGCTCCTCGGTGCGTCCGGCGATCTCGCGCAACTGGCGCGTGAGGGTGGCGTGGTCGAGGCAGTTGCGCACCGACTGGAGCAGCCGCTCGCGCGTGAACGGCTTCTCGATGAAGTCGTAAACACCGAGGCGGAGCGCTTCGACCGTCTCGCTGATGGAGGCCTCGCCCGAGATCACGATCGCCGGCGGCATCCGCTGCGCTTCGGCGAGCCCCCGCACCAGGTCGATGCCGCTCATGGCGGGGAGGCGCACGTCGACGAGCAGAAGGTCGGGCGTTTCGTTCTCCTCCAGAAATGCCAGGGCCGCCTCGGCGGAGGTGACGGCGTGCACCGCGAATCCCTGGTCGCGCAACTGCAGCACGATGTGTCCGCGGATCTTCTGATGGTCCTCCACGACGAGAATGAACGGTGCGTCGCTCATGCGTGCCCCTCGCGCGGGATGCTGATGCGGAACGTGGCGCCGCGCGCGCTCTCGATCAGTTCCAGGTCGCCTCCATGGTCGAGCATGATCTTTTTCGAGATCGCCAGGCCGAGGCCCATCCCTTCACCGATGGGACGGGTGGTGGTGTAGGGTTCGAACAGCCGCGCCCGGATGGCGGGATCGATCCCCGGACCGTCGTCGGAGACGTCGAGCAGCAGACGCCTGCGCTCCTCGCCGGCGCGGAACGTGACCGCCTTCGCCCCCGCCAGCGCCGAGTTGTTGCAGAGATTGACGAGCACCTGGCGGAACATCTCCCTGTCGATGAGCACAGTGCAGTCGCAAGAGGTCTTCTCCAGCACGAGCCGCAGGTCCCACGCCTCGGCGAACGTGGCGCGGAACTCCTCGACCGCTTCCCAGAGGTCCTGCTTCGCGAGCCGCGGCTGCCCGACGCGCGCGAAGGAGGTGAACTGGCGGGTGAACTCGCGGAGCCGGTCGAGCTCTTCGTGGATACTCGCCTGCGCCTGCCGCGCCCCTTCGCCCGCGGTTTCGACGAGGCGGTCCACCTCCAGCCGCGCGGCGGTGAGCGGCGTCCGGATCTCGTGCGCGTGACGCCGCGCCGCCTCCTGCCATGCGCTCAGGTGATCGAGGTACTGGAGCCGCCGCCGGTCGCGGCCGATGTCGCGCGAGGTCTGCTCGATCATCGCGGCGATGCGCCCGATCAGGTCGCGGCTGCGGTCGTCGATCGAGACGTCGACGTCGCCGCGGCTGAGCGCCTCCAGCGAGGACTGCAGGCGGGCGAGGCGCTGCTCGCGGCGCCGCAACGCGAGCGCGTACAGCGCGAGGGCCAGGGTGACCGCGGCCGCGAAGACTGCCAGGAGGATCCATTCGTACCGGCGGGCAATTTCGGCGCGGTTCAGGGCCACGACGTCGAGCTTCTGCCGGACGTCGCGGATGTCCTCGAAGCGGCGGCGGTAGTCGGTGCCGCGTGCCGGATCGAGCCGGGAGAGCTGCTTCTGGTCCTGCATGCTCCGGTCGAGGAGCTCGCGCACCTCGCGCGTCCCGGCGAAGTTGAACGAGACCAGCGACACGCGCCGGACGAACGCCTGAAACCCGAGCAGCGCGATGACCGCGAGCGCGATCGTGGCGATCAGCGTGCGCCGGGCCGTCATCGCGTCACCGCGACGCTCCAGCGGTGGCGGACGATGGGACGGCGCTGGATGGAGGTGCCGATCAGAACGTCGAGCACCGAGCCGTTGCCGCTGCGCCCGGCCGACTCCGCCGCGTCCATCGCCTCACCGCGGTGCGCTTCACCGAGGGAGCGGGTCAGCCAGCGTTGCGTCTCCTTCTGCTCCTCGATCGAGAACGGCAGCACTTCCAGCGTGACCTGCACATCGTCCGCCGACCCGGCGCGCGGGAGCACCGGCAGCGCGTTCGTGCGCCACCACTCCGTGAGCCGCTCCACCGACGCGAAACGCGCCGTCTGCGCCACCACGTCGATGCCCCGCGAGGTCACGAGGTATACCTCTTCCCACGGCTCGTACCGCACCTCGATGCGCGCCGCCCCCTTGCGGTCGCCGGCGACCGCGGTGACGAGGAAAGTAGAGGTGAGGCCACTGCCGAGCTGCTTGCGGACCTCCCGCTGCGCGAGGATCTCCGCCGGCAGTGTCATCAGCAGCATGCCGTCCGCGCGGACGCGCGCCACCGGCGGGCTTGCCGCGCGCGCCGCGAGTACGACCGCGCAGAGGAGCGCCGCCGCGACGAGCCGCCGCGCCGTCACTCGCCCACCTCGAAGCGGAGCCGGAACACTGCCCACGGGTTGCGGTAGACGAGGCCGACGAATGCGGCCGGCTCGCTCTCGCTCCTCCGCAGCGGCGGCGCGCCGTAGGGCCGCGGCACCTTCAGCTCGGACGCCTGGTAGCCGAGGCCGGCCTCGAGACGGAGATCGCCGAAGCGGCGCGCCCGCTCGTCGTCGAAAGCCGCGAAGGCATACCCGATCTGCGCCTCGGTCTCGTTCAGCGTCGCGGTCCGCTCCTCCAGGACGCCGATCGCCCCGAAGTCCTCCGCGTCGCGCTCGGCGTACTTCGCCGACCCCGAGACGAAGACCGAGTGTCGCGGCGCGAGCTCCCAGTGCTTGCGCAGGTCGAGTGCGAACGACGGGCGCTCGTAATACGTCAGCGCCGGCCGCGCGCTCGGGTTGAAGACGACGTACGGCCCCCGCCGCATGGCGGCCGAGCCGAAGACGCTGAGGCCGCGCGTGGGAACCAGCGGATCATCCGTCGAGTCGTAGAGGTACGCGAGCTCGGTGGTGGTGATGTGCTCGATCGAGAACGGCTTGGCCGGGAAGGCGCCAACCCCGCCACGGACGACCGTCGGCTCGCGCGTCCAACTCGCCCGGAGGGCGTGATTGCCGCCGAGCGGAACGCCGGCGATGAGCTGCGTGGTGATCTGGTCCGTCGTTGAGGGCGGGTCGAGCGAGTCGGGAGGAGGGAGCGAGCCGCCGCGGTACGTCAGTTCGCGGTATTCGAAAAGCGCGGCCACGAAGACGCCGCTGCCGAAGAGATCGTACTGCGTGTATCCGAGGTCGAAGCCGGGATCGTCGCCTGCCGTCGCCGCCGCGTGCAGCACGCCGCTCCTTCCGGCGAAGAGCCGCCCGCCGATGCTGGCGCTGCGCTCCTCGTCCTCCGCGTCGCCGCCGGTGCGCAGGACGCCGCCGCCGAACACCGGCTTCGCCTCGACGACGTCGATCAGGAGCTGATATGCGCCACGCGTCTCCCCCCGCTCGAGGCGGAGATCGATGCGCACCACGAACGGCAGCCTCGCCGCGCGCGCCGCTCCCGCATGCAGTTCCGCCTCGGTGTACTCGCGTCCCGGCTGCAGCCGCGTCTCGCCGGCGATCACCCGCTCGGACGCGTACCGGAGCCCCGTCACGCGGATCGAGTCGATGAGGAACCGCGGCCGCGTCTCCGCGGCCGGCTGCCCGAGCGCGGAGCACGCGAGCAACAGGCCGAGGAGGGCGGCCGCGATCTTTGACACGAGGTGGTGCATTAGCAAGTTTGGTTCTCGGCTCAGCCGCCGATTTTTGCGATCTCGATCCCGTAGAGCGCCGGATCCGGGTGATTCGGCTGTGTGGCGATGACGTGCACGCGGTCTCCCGGCTTCGGATTGCCGGTGATGAGCGTGCGCTCGGTCACGATCACCTCGTGCTCGTCGATCGTCCATTTGTTGCCGTCGATGACGTGCAGCGTGCCGTCGAAGAAGATCCGGTTCTCGTCGCTGCTGTCGATGCGTACCACGCGCGTGGCAATGTTCCGTTCGTTCTCCGGCCGCGAGAACACCAGCACGTTGTCGCCGACTGCCGGGCGGCCGCCGAAGAACTGCGTTTCCGAGGTGATGTCGAACGTGGCGAAGTCGTTGGTCGGCGGGAACGTGATGGTCAGCGAGGTGGCGGTGATCTCCGTGACCGTTCCGTTCATCGGGCGCTCAGGACGCTGTGGCATCTTCGGCACGATCGAGATCGACAGTGCGAGGTTCTGTCCGGCGCCGTCGGTGCGGTAGGTGACCATCACTTCGTCCCCGACGCGCGGGGTTCCGACGATCTGTGTGTCGGTCGTGGTCTTGACGACCACCGTCGCGCCGGACGCACGGACGGTCCAGGTGTCCCCCTCGATCTTCTCGACCGTGCCGATGAAGGTGTTCGTGAAATCGGGGACGGGAGAGGTGACGAGGACGGTCTTCGCCACGAGGCCCGGCGACGCGGCGTCGAGCTCGACGCGGACCTGCTGGTGGGGCAGCACGGCGCCGAGCGCGATCGGCTCGCCGCCGAGGCCGCGGAGGACGGTGGCCGAAGTCACGCGGACCTGCAGCCCGAGGACGGTGAGCACGCCGGATGCGGCGTCCACGGCCTCGACTTCGCCGGAGAGCGCGGCGTCCGGAAGGCGGAGGATGTGGATCATGTCGGCGACGAGCGCGCCATCGACCGCGGGGAACACGTAGGCGCTGATGCGGTCGCCTGGCTTGATGTCAGCCAGGGTGGCGG
Organism: Thermoanaerobaculia bacterium; assembly: GCA_036399015.1. Taxonomy (GTDB): domain Bacteria; phylum Acidobacteriota; class Thermoanaerobaculia; order Gp7-AA8; family Gp7-AA8; genus QHVT01. Next base: position 140,816 of record DASWNW010000091.1, read on the forward strand.
GGCCGAGGTCGGAGCGGACGATGGCGCGTGACGCGTCGAGCGTGAGGCGGTTGTCGAAGAGGCGGATGGCCGTTCCCTCGATCGAGGACACCGTGCCGGTCACCCCGCGCGCGCCGCGCGGGAAGACCTGCGCCTGCGCGCCGGAGGTGAAGGTGAGAGCTGCCAGGCAGAAGAGGACGAATGATGCGATTCGGGCTTTCATGGGGGTGGATCTCCTTTGGCCGCCCATGGATCGCAATGCCACGGCCAGGGGTGCCGAAGAGCTAAAGTGCTGGCGGTGCGTTACTTGCTAGAATCAGCCATCCGCGCACCTGTGCGATCTTTCTGACAGGTGACGAGTAAATCGCACAGCACATGGCCGTCAAGCGTGTCGAGATCCCGACCGATGCCACCGAAGTCGTGCTGAAGTTCGGCGCGCGCGAGGTGCGGCTCACCAACCTGCGCAAGCCGTTCTGGAAGAAGCTCGGCATCACCAAGCGCGACCTCCTCCAGTACTACGCCGACGTCTCCCGCTGGCTGCTCCCGCACCTCCAGGACCGGGCCATGGTCATGAAGCGCTACCCGAACGGCGCGGAGGGGGAGTTCTTCTACATGAAGCGGGCGCCGGCGCCGCGGCCGGAGTGGATCGAGATCTGCGACATCATGCACAACGAGGGGAACGTCAACTTCCCGATCGTGCAGGACCTGCCCTCGCTGCTCTGGTTGATCAACCTCGGCTGCATCGACCTGAACCCCTGGTACGCCCGCTGCGACGACACCGACCGCCCCGACTTCCTCCACTTCGACCTCGATCCCGGGCCCGGCGCGAACTTCGAGAAGGTGCGCACGGTCGCGCTGCACGTGCGCGACATCCTCTCCGCGCTGAAGATGCCGACGTACGCGAAGACGACCGGCTCGAAGGGCATTCACATCTACATCCCGATCGTGCGGGGGCCGCTGCAGAAAGAGGTCTGGACGTTCGCGAAGGCGATCGCCATCGAGCTGGAGAACCGCCATCCCGAGGTCATCACGGCCGAGTACCGGAAAGTGAAGCGGCCGCACGGGCGCGTGCTCGTCGACTACAACCAGAACGCCTGGGGCCGCACCCTCGCATCGATCTACTCGCTCCGGCCGACCCCCTTCGCCGGCGCGTCGATGCCGGTGACGTGGGAGGAACTGGAGGGGGGAGTCAAGATCGACGACTTCCGCTACGACAACGCGCTGGCGCGGCTGAACGAGGTCGGCGACCTTTGGAAGCCGGTGCTGGGGAAGAAGCGGTTCGATCTCTTCAGCATCTTCACGCCGAAGCGGAAGAGGAAGAGCGCGTGAAGGCGCCGCGCGTCTCCAGCGACGCCTGGCCCGAGCTCGACCTGCCGCTCACGCCCCCGTACGCCCCGATGGAGGCGAAACGCGCCGACCGGATCCCTGCCGGCGACCACTGGCAATTCGAGCCGAAGTGGGACGGCTTCCGCGCGATCATCTTCCGCTCCGGCGGCGAGGTGGCGATTCAGTCGAAGGCGGGACAGCCGCTGGGGCGCTATTTCCCCGAGGTCGCCGAGGCGGCGCGTGCGCTGAAGCAGGACCGCTTCATCCTCGACGGGGAGATCGTGGTGCCGGCCGGCGGCCGCCTCTCGTTCGACGACCTCCTGCTGCGCATCCACCCGGCGGAGTCGCGCATCCGCAAGCTCGCCGCGGCGACGCCGGCGCACTTTTACGCCTTTGACATCCTCGCGCAAAAGGGAAAGCCGCTGCACGAGCTGCCGCTGGAGGAGCGGCGGAAGAAGCTGGAGGCGTTCTTCGCGAAGGTCGAGCACCCGCTCATGAATCTCTCGCCCGCCACACAGGACCGCAAGCTGGCGGGCGACTGGTTCAAGAAGTTCGGCGCGCTCGGTCTCGACGGCGTGATGGCCAAGCGCCTCGGCGAGCCGTATCACTCCGGCGACCGCGAGGGCATGGTCAAGGTCAAGCACCTCAAGACCGCCGACTGCGTCGTCGGCGGCTTCCGCTACGGCGAGGGGACGAAGACGGTCGGATCCCTCCTGCTCGGTCTGTACGACGAGGAGGGGCGCCTCGTGCACATCGGCCACACCTCCTCGATCCGGAAAGACGACCGCCCCGGTCTGACGAAACAGCTCGAGAAGCTGCGGGGGGACAACCCGTTCGAGGTGCGCGTGCCCGGGGGGCCGAGCCGCTGGGCCAGCGCGCGCAGCGGCGAGTGGGAGCCGGTGCGTCCGAAGCTCGTGTGCGAGGTCGAGTACGACTATTTCTCGCAGGGCCGCTTCCGCCACGGCTCGAAATTCCTCCGCTGGCGCCCGGAGAAGAAACCGGAACAGTGCACGATGGAGCAGGTGCTGCCCGGCAAACGTCGAACACGGAACGCAGAACGCGGAACGAGCGCGATCGACAAGCTGTTCTAACGCACCGTGAACCCGTTCCGTGTTCCTCGTTCCGCGTTCCTCGTTCTGCTCGCGCTGGCCGTCCCAGTCAGCGGTCAGACCGTCCGCATCACCGAAAAGCCAACCGGCCTCGTGTCGGGCACGCTGAACGTGCCGGTCGTCGCCGCGTTGCCCGTCGAGCGGCTCGCGCTCTTCATCAACGGCGTGAAGCACAGCGAGGCGGTCGGGCAGGCGATGACCGCGCAGGTGAACGTCGGCTACTACATCCGGCGTCTGCGCATGCGCGCGGTGGGGTACGACGCGCAGGGGAACGTGGTCGGTGAAGACGACATGGTCGTCAACGACCCGCGGCCGCCGTTCCGCGTACGGCTGCAGGGGCCGTCGGCGTGGCCGGAGAGCGGGACCGTCGAGCTGCACGCGAACGTGCTGCGGCCGGTGGAGATCGGAGTGGCCGGCGTCGACTTCTTCGTCGGCGAGGAGAAGGTCGCCAGCGATGAGGCGGCGCCGTACGTCGTCACCGTCGACGCGGCGCGCTATCCCGGCGCCGTCTACGCGCGCGTGGTGGCGCGGGGGACGCGCGCGCAGGAGGCGAACGACGTCCTCTTCTTCGGCGACCGCGCGCATGCCACGACCGACGTGACGGTCCAGCAGATTCCGGTCTCCGTCGCCGGCGGGAAGGCGCCGCTGCGGGCGGAGGACCTGACGCTGCTCGACAACGGGGTGCGCCGTCCGATCGAGAGCCTCGTCGCGGCGGGCGACCAGCCGCTGCACGTCATCCTGCTCATCGACTACTCCGAGTCGATGCTGAAGGAGCTGCCGGTGGTGAAGGCGGCCGCGAAGCAGTTCGCGCGCGCCCTGCTGCGGCCGCACGACCGGCTCGCCGTGGTGGGATTCAATCAGCGGACGTTCTGGCTGACCGGCTACACGAACGACTGGAACGCGGTGGCCGAGGCGGTGGACCGGGTCAAGCCGATCGGCGAGACGCACCTCTACGACAGCGTCGTCGAGATGCTGTACGAGCTGCAGAAGACGCCCGGCCGGCACGCGCTGGTCGTGCTCACCGACGGCATGGATCAGGGGAGCCGCTTCACGCTCGACCACCTCGTGCACTACGGCCGCTACGCCGGGGTGCCGGTGTATCCGGTGGTGAAGAACCGGTCGCTCTCCCGGTGGATGAAGCTGGGAGTGGGCCGCCTGCAGGCGCGCCGCCTCGCGCGGATCGCCGAGGACACCGGGGCGACGTACTTCATCATCGAGAGCGAGCGGGAGCTGGCGGGCGTCTACTCGCGGATCGCCGGCGAGCTCCGCCAGCAGTACCAGATCGTCTTTCACTCGGAATCCGACGTCGCCGACCAGTGGCGGGGGCTGCGGATCGAGTCGAAGGGGGGGCACAACCTGCGGATTCCGAGGGGGTATTTTCCTTGATTGGTTGCCGGTTGCCGGTTGCCCGTTGCCTGTGGCCGGGGCGGAGCACCGTTCCGGGTAGCGCGTAGCGCGTAGCGCGTTGCCCGGGCGTTGGGGGTGCCGGGCAACTGTCAACCGGGAACGGGCAACTTCCGGGTAGCGCATCGCGGGGCTTTCCGGTCCGGGCGACACTGCCCGGGTAACGCGCAACGCGCAACCCGCAACCGGCGACCTCCTCCCGGCACAGCTCGTGAACTCTTGCGACCCCGCGTGGAGGAGCATCGCGGGGCACCCCTGTTTCCGGAGCCGCAGAAGCGGCACCGGATCCATCGCGGTCTGGTGACCGAACGCCAGGAGCACATCTTCACCTGGAGCGCGGTCGTCGTGGTGTTGCTCTACATCACCGGCTGGATCGCGGCGCTGGTCGAGATCCAGCGCATCCGCAACACGCCGGTGGAGGTCGCCGGCGGCACGCACAACGAGCCGGCCGCCTCTCCGCCGACGCCGGTGCAGAGCATCGCCCGGTCGCCGATCGTGCCGTCGCTGCCGAAGACGACGCACCTCAGCGACGCCATGCTGGGGTTCCTCCATCCGCTCCGCGGCTTGTCGGGGGAGCTTCAGTACGCCCCGGCGCTGCCGGGCTCCAAGGTCCTGCAGACGGTGCCGGGCGGCGCGCGGGCGGTCATCAAGGGCGCCGGGCCCGCCCCCTTCACCGCGCCGAGGACGCCGGGGATCTACGAGTTCGCGGTTGAGCTGAACGGCGCGCAGCGGAAGATCGAGAACGTCAGCATCGTCACGCTGGTCCCCCGCACCGAGAAGAAAGCGGGCCGCATCGGCAAGTACCAGCTCGGGACCTGGCCGTTCGAAGGGGGCGGCCGCCCGAAGACGCCGCGCTACGCCGCCCCGCCGGGGTTCATCCGGGTGACGCCGGAGAACCAGAACTTCCACGTCTCCGAGCACTTCCAGTTGCGGCAGTTCCTGACCAAGGACCAGCACAACGTCTGGCCGAAGTACCTGCTGCTCGATCCGCTGCTGATCGATAAGCTCGAGCTGACGGTGCAGGAGCTGCAGAAGGAAGGGGTGCGCGTGGAGCACGTGCACGTCATGAGCGGGTTCCGCACGCCACGCTACAACTCGGGCGGCGGGAACACCGCGGGACGCGCGAACCTGAGCCGGCACATGTACGGCGACGGCGCGGACGTCTACGTCGACAACAACCGCGACGGGCAGCCGGACGACATCACCGGCGACGGGCGGGTCACGGTCCGCGATGCGGAGAAATTCGCCGCCGCGGCGGAGCGCGTGGAGCGCAATCACAAGTCCCTCGTCGGCGGCATCGGCATTTACGTCGCGTGCTGCGGGCACGGACCTTTCACTCACTTGGACGTACGCGGCTATCGAGCGCGCTGGAGAGGAACAGGGAATGGCTAGCAGTAGTCGAGAAGCAGGAGGCCCCGTGGTGGCAACCGAGATTCATTGCCCCGAGTGTCAGAGCCGTCGTACTGACCCGTCGGTGGTCTGTCCGACGTGCGGCGCGCCGCCGGTGCGCGAGGGGGACAAGCGCGCCACCGAGGAGGAGGTGCGCTCACAGGACCTCGAGCCGTATGTGACGTTGCGCTACATCGCGCGGCTGTTCAAAGTACTGGCAGTCCTGATGATGGTGCTGCTGATCGGCGAGATCGTCGTCGCCCTCACGACCGAGGGGGCGGAGTGGGCGCCGCTGATCACCGAGATCACGCAGATCCTCGTCCTCGCGGGCCTCATGTGGGGCGGCGGAGACCTGGCGCTGCTGCTCATCGACGCCGGTCATGACCTGCGCGTGGTGCGCATCCTCCTCGGCCGCGTGAACCACGAGCTCCACCGCCGCGCGTCGGAAGAGGAGAACAACAAGGCGACGCGGACGTAGGGGGGCGTCAGGAGCCGCGCGCGCCGATCCTGACGCCTCTCAGGCCGCGACGATCGAGCGGTTCATCACGTCCCGCAGCTCGCGGAACACGTTCTCCGGCGGGATGCCGAGCTCGCGGCAGGTCGCGGCGCGCTTGAGGATGTTCTCCGCCGTCTTCTCGTCGAAGATCCGCGCGTCGATCGTCTTCTGGTTCAACTCGCAGAACGCCACCAGCGAGGCCAGCGCCACCCGGCGGTTGCCGCCGCGGAACGGCCGCGACTGCAGGAGCGCGAACACCAGCGCGGCGACCTTGTCCGGGAAGTTCGGGTAGGCCTCGCGGCCGAGGGTGGTGATCTGCGGGCGCTGCACGGCGCTCACCAGGCCGAACTGCGAGTCGATGACGCCGGGATGCGCCTGATGTCCGCCGAACTCCGCCGACACGGCCTTGTGCAGGTCCACGACGTCCTGCACGGTGAGATAGCGGACGCCGCCGTCAGTCTGTGAGCTTCCGGAGAGCGTTGGGGTACTTCTTGAGGGCGTGCTTGAAGGCGTCGGCGATGACGGGGTTGGAGAAGCCGCCGCCGTCGGACGCGCCGCCGCGGCTTTTGGTTTTGACGTCGCCGGCGGGGGAGGAGGCGGGCTCTTTCGAGCCGCCGGGGCCGGCACCTGCTTTGGAGGCGCCTGCTTTTTCGACGCTGCCTTTGTTGCCGCCGGTTTGGCTGCTGCCGCCGGCCTGGCCGCCTTTGGCGCCGGCTGCTTTGGCGCCGCCGCCTTTGCCGTTTTCACCGGCTTTGCTGCCGCTCTGGAGGGCGACGCCGGTCTGGCTGCTGCTTTTTTTCCCTGAGGCTTGGCTGGTTTTCCCTGCTTTGGCTTTTGCTTTGTCGCCATGCGTCATTTCAACCCTCAGCGGGCGCAGGATACCTCACGGTAAGTGACTGAGTCAATGCAGGTTACGCCAGCATCATTGTTTGACCCGTCACAAACGGAACCATCCTGCCTCGCGTAAGTGACTGAAAGCGATCAGCTTACAGTGTTCCACGAACTGCACTGAAGGTTGTGCAATTCAGACGCCGTCGGCGTCGGGATTCTCGACGGCGGACGCGGCCGCGTCGCTGGTCCCCACGATCGCCGGTTTGGCGTCGATGGCCAGGAAGTCCTGCGCCTTCTGCGTGAGCGTGAATCCCTCACCATTTCCGGTGAGGAAGCCTTTCCCGACGAGCGACACGGCCGGCGCTTCCCCGCCCCCTCCGCCCGGGTGCTTGATGACCTTGAGCTGGTCGAGGGTCAGCGTCTGCCCGTTCAGGCGGCGGTACTCCTGGAGGACGCGGATCTCCTGCGAGGTGAGGCCGTGCGGGAGGATGATCGCCATGGCGCGCGATTATAGCTGGCACTTCGGGCACCAATACGTCCCGCGCGCGTTCGGCCCCTGCTTCGCGTACTCGACCGGCGTCCCGCAGCGGCGGCAGGGCTTCCCCCCTCGCCCATAGACGTACTGGGTCTCGGCGGGGTTGAGGCTGAACGTGGTGATCCGTGCCCCGCTGCGCATCTCGACGTTCGCCACCATCACCTTTCGCGCCGTTTGCAGGAGCTGCCGGAGCTCGTCGTCCGTGACGTCCGCCACTTTCCGGAAGGGATGGATACGGGTCATGAACAGCAGCTCCGACTTGTATTCGTTCCCGATCCCCGACACCACCCGCTGGTTGAGGATCACGTCGGCGATCTCCTCGGACGGCCGCTCGCGGATGCGCCGCACCGCCTCCTCCTGGTCGAACTCCGCGCCGATGAGGTCGGGGCCGATCCGGAGCAGGTCTTCCTGCCGCGCGAGGGAGCGGGAGTCGTGAAACTCCGCCACCGGCACGTTGAACGCCACCGCCACCCAGGGCGCGGTGGCGATCACGATGCGCATGTCGCTGCGCCGCATCCGCCACCGCTCGCCCGGCCGGTAGATGTGCCAGGAGCCGTTCATGCGCATGTGCGTCCGGAGGTGGAGGTCGCCGGAGAACTGCATCAGCAGGTGCTTCCCGGCCGCGCTGACCGCGTCGACGGTTCTGCCGGCGACCGGCGCCTCCCGGTCGGTCCGCGCGAGCTGCGCGAACACCGTCTCGAACCGCGTCACCACCTGTCCCGCCAGGGCCGCGTGCAGGGTGCGCGCGGCGCGGTGGATCGTGTCACCTTCCGGCACGGTGGATGTTCGGGTTGAGGGAGAGGAAACGCCAGCCGTCCTCGTCCACCACCACCGCGTTGATGCGGTGGGGGAGCTCGTAGGCGCTGCCGTTCGGCGCGCGCACCCCCTCGATGACGCCGCTGCACTCGACGACCGCCGCGCGCTCGGAGAGCTGGCGGATGGCGAGCTGCTCGAACCGCCAGCGGCTGTTCCGCATCTCCCCCTCGTGCTCGTGGGTGAGCAGGCGCGCGATCTCCTCGCGGCCGGCGGCGAATGCACCCCAGGGATGGGTCACGTTCCCGCGGTCGACGAAGCAGCCGGTCATCGCGTCGACGTCGTGGGCGTTCCAGGCGGCGGCGAACGCTTCAAACCGCTCGCGAATCTGCTGTTCGGACATGTGTCACCTCTGCTCTCAATTGCAGCCCGAGTCCGGTCGAGACGAATCCTTCCTCGACGAGGAAGGGGGCCAGCGGGCTGCGCGACGCCGGCTCGTTGTTCACTTCCGCGATCAGCAGCGCGCGGCGCCGTCCATGGTGCACGAGCGAGGCGAGCTTCTTCGCCACCTCCCGCGCCACCACGTTCCGCGCCGGCTGATCCTCCGGAAGGAAGACGTAGAACTGCTTCTCACCGCGGGAGATATAGCAGGCCAGGAGCCCGTTGACGAGGATCACCTCCGCGCCGACGCTGCGCGACAGCGTGAACGGCGACTCCGGCCACTTCGCGATGGCGCCGTACGGGTTCGCCGGATCGGTCGCGGAGAGGAGCATCGTCTCCGGCGTCTCCGGCTCGTCCCGCAGCGAGCGGAGGAGGTCGATCGCGCCGGCGCTCGCGAACTGCGTCGCGCCGAGTCCCGCCACGAAGTAGCCGCGCCGGATGCGTCCCGCGTCTTCCATCGCCCGCAGCACCGGATAGACCGCGGAGAAGCCGCCGTAGATGTTCTCCAGCGCCGGAGCCTCCCGCGTCACGACGCCGTAGCGGGCGAGCAACTGCTGTGCGAGGGCGTTGGCGCGCTGCGTGTCGGTCGCCGTCGCCGTCGGCACGAGCGACCAGCGCCCCTGGGTGGACGGCGGGGCGACGCGCCGCGACCGGAACCGCCCGCCCGCCGCGGCGGCGCGCGTGCTCTTCGGCCGGGTGAAGGCGCGCAGGGCGTGGAAGGTGTCGTTCGTGACCGCCCCCTTCCAGACCAGGTCCCACAGCAGGTCGACGAGCTCCGCCGGGAAGCCGCCCATCGCCACCTGGATCTGGTTGAAGAACGAGGCGCCGTGGCTGCGGAGATGCTGCGTGAGCGGCGTCTCCTCGAACTCGGCCGGCTTGTGCAGCAGCGGGAGGTGGTCGGTCAGGTAGAGCGCGATCCGGCCGTCCCGCTCCCCGAGCGGCTCCACCCCCACCCAGACGATCTCGCCGGCGGCGCTGAGGGTGTCGAGGTCGGAAGGCTTGTAGTCCTCGATGCGCGCGCCGAGGATCTCGGTCTCGAAGATGGAGGCGGCCATCGGGAAGCCCTGCAGCGTCTCGACCACCTCCAGCAGCGCGTCGAGACCGCGGCGCTTGCGCGTGATGCCCTGCCACGAGGTGAAGAGACGCGCCAGCACCGGCTGCTCGACCGGCTCCGCCTCTTTGCGCAGCTTGGCGAGGGAGCGCCTGCGGACGATCCGCAGCACCTCCGACTCGCACCACTCGCGCTGCGTGCCGCCGGGGCGGAACTCCCCCTCGATCAGGCGGCCGCGCTCGACGAAGCGGGAGAGCGCGTGCTGGATCACCGCCACGCCGAGGCCGTAGCGCTTCGCCACATCCTGCGGGGTGAAGGGACCGTGCGTGCGCGCGTAGCGGAGCACGAGATCGCCGACCGGGTCGGCCACCGGCTCGAGGTAGCGCTCCGCGACGCCGTGCGGGATCGGGGTGCCGAGGGCGTCGCGGTAGCGCGACGCGTCCTCGGCGGCGATGAAGCGGCGGTCGCGGGCGATCGTGACCTCGAGCACGCGGCGCTGCCGCACGAGATCGCGGACGACGGCGACGTCGATCAGCGACCGGGCCGCGATCTCCTCCTCCGACAGGTCGCCGAGACGCAGCAGCAGGTCGTGCACCGCGTCGGCGTTCTTCGCCTTGTGCCGCTCGTCGAGATGCTGCAGCTCGAGCTCCGTCTGGGCGAGCGCCTCCTCGTCCAGCAGCTCGCGCAGCTCCGGCTCACCGAGCAGCTCGCGGAGTTGCGACTGGTCGATCGCCAGCGCCTGCGCGCGGCGCTCCGCGAGCGGAGCGTCGCCGTCGTAGAGGAAGTTGGCGACGAAGCGGAACAGCACCGAGGCGGCGAAGGGGGAGGGCTTCTGCGTGTCGACCGTGTGCACCCGGATCGTGCGCTGGCGGATGCGCTTCGTCATCTCCACCAGCGCCGGCACGTCGAAGACGTCGCGCAGCGTCTCGCGGTACGCCTCGAGGATGATCGGGAACGACCCGAACCGCGACGCGACCTGCAGCAGGTCGTACGCCCGCTTGCGCTGCTGCCACAGCGGCGTCCGCCCCTGGATGCGCGTGCGCGGGAGGAGCAGCGCGCGCGCCGCCGCCTCGCGGAACTTCGCCGCGAAGAGCGAGCTCGCGCCGAGCTGGCGCAGCACGAGCTGCTCGACCTCGTCGGGGTCGGGGATCACCAGCTCGGCCGATGGCGGATGCTCCGTCTCCGGGAACCGGATGATGAAGCCGTCGTCGCTCCACATCGACTCGACGTCGATGGCCAGCTCGTTGCGCACCTTCGCCGTGACGGCCATTGCCCACGGGGCATGAATGCGTCCGCCGAACGGCGAGAGCACGCAGACGCGCCAGTCGCCCAGCTCGTCGACTACGCGCTCGATGACGATGGTGCGGTCGTCCGGCACCGCGCCGGTCGCCTCTTCCTGGTCGGCGAGGTACTGCAGGAAGTTCTCGGCCGCGAGCGCGTCCAGATCGTGCCGGGTCGTGAGCCGCTCGATCGCCTCCGGCTTCTTCGACGCCCGGATCTCCCGCACCAGTTTCCCGATCGCCTCGCCGAAGGGGACGGTGCGCTCGGCGGCATCCGCCTTCCAGAAAGGCATCTTCCCCGGCTTCCCCGGCGCCGGCGTGACGATGACCTTGTCGTGCGTGATCTCCTCGATGCGCCACGTCGACGCGCCGAGGATGAACGTCTCGCCGGCGGAGGCCTCGAAGACCATCTCCTCGTCCAGCTCCCCCACGCGCGCCGACTGGTTCTTCTCCGTTCCGGCGAGGAAGACGCCGTAGAGGCCGCGGTCAGGGATGGTGCCGCCGCTGGTGATGGCGATGCGCTTCGCCCCCTGCCGCGCCGTGATGGTGTTGGCGACGCGGTCCCACGTCACGCGCGGGCGGAGCTCCGCGAACTCGTCGGAGGGGTAGAGGCCGGACAGCATGTCCAGCACGCCGTCGAACGCGGTGCGGCTCAGCTCCGCGAACGGGGCCGCGGAGCGGATGGCGGCGAACAGCTCGTCGGCCTGCCAGTCGTCCACCGCGACCATGGCCACGATCTGCTGCGCGAGCACGTCCAGCGGGTTGCGCGGGTAGCGCGTCGGTTCGATCGCCCCCTCGTGCATCGCCTCGGCCACGGCGGCGCAGGCGATCAGGTCTCCCCGGAACTTCGGGAAGATGATGCCGCTCGACGACGCGCCGACCTGATGGCTCGCCCGGCCGATGCGCTGCATCCCCGAGGCGATGGAGGGGGGCGCCTCGATCTGGATGACGAGATCGATCGCTCCCATGTCGATGCCCAGCTCCAGCGACGACGTGGCGACGAGCGCCGGCAGCTTGCCCGACTTCAGCGCGTCCTCGATCTCGACCCGCTGCGCGCGCGCGATCGACCCGTGGTGCGCCTGCACGAGCGTCTCCCCCGCCAGCTCGTTGAGTGCGGCCGCGAGGCGTTCCGCGAGCCGCCGCGAGTTGACGAAGATGAGCGTGGAGGTGTGCGCCTTGATCAGCTCCAGCAGACGAGGATGGATGGCGGGCCAGATGGACGGCGCCTTCGGCCCCGCCGCCGCCGGGCCGCTGGCGAGCTCCGTCGCCTCTGCGACGCGGGCCATGTCCTCGACCGGCACCTCGACGCGCAGCACGAGCTTCTTCTTCTCGCCGGTGTTGACGATGGTGACGGGGCGGAATGTCGGTTTTGCCTTCTCCGCGAACTCGTCGTGGATCTCCTGTGGAGCGGCGGCCTTCAGGCCGCCGTCGTTTTCTACCGGCGGGCTGAAGCCCGCGGCGCCACCTAAGAACCGCGCCACCTCCTCCAGCGGCCGCTGCGTCGCCGACAACCCGATCCTCTGCGGCGCTTTGATGCAGCGCATCGCCATCCGCTCCAGCGACACCGCCATGTGCGCGCCGCGCTTGTTCGGGACCAGCGCGTGGATCTCATCGATGATCACCGTCTCGACGCCGCGCAGCACCTCCCGCGCGTTCGAGGTCATCATCAGATAGAGCGACTCGGGCGTCGTGATCAGGATGTCGGCCGGCTCGCGGGCGAAGCGGGCCCGCTCCGACTGCGGCGTGTCCCCGGTGCGCGTGGCGATCTCCGGGAGGACGAAGTCGTCGCCGCGGCTGCGGGCAACGTTCGCGATGCCGGCGAGCGGCGCGCGCAGGTTGCGCTCGACGTCGACCGCGAGCGCCTTGAGCGGCGAGACGTAGATGACCCGGCAGCGCTGCTCCTTCGGCGGCCTGGGGGTGAACATCAACCGGTCGAGCGCCCAGAGGAACGCGGTGAGCGTCTTGCCGCTGCCGGTGGGGGCGAAGATCAGCGTCCAGTCGCCGTTGGCGATGGCCGGCCAGCCGAGCTGCTGCGCCTTGGTCGGCCCCGGAAATGAGGACGTGAACCATTCCCGCACCGCCGGGTGGAACGGCTCCAGGCCTGTGTTCTTACGACTCGCCGCCATCGCGCAACATCAACTTATGCAACAAGTGAGACCGGTCACGCTGCTGGACAACCCGGTGCCGCACTGTAACAATAGCTGGAGTCCCCAGCGCGAAGGCTGAAGTGAAGGATGGGAGATGCGGCTGAAGGTGCTCGGCGCCTATGGGGCGTCGGATGCAGAACATAATCTGACCGGGTACCTGATCGACGACTGGTTCGCGGTTGACGCCGGCACGCTCACCTCGAAGTTATCGTTCGCGCAGCAGTCCCGTGTCCAGGCCGTCTTCATCACCCACCCTCACGCCGACCATATCCGCGATCTCCCGCACCTCATCCACAACCGCTTCGCCCAGTCCACCGGCCCGCTGACGATTTTCGCGTCGCGCGAGGTGATGGAGCTCCTCACCCGCGACGTCTTCAACGGCGTGGTCTGGCCCGACTTTTCCGACATCATCGCTCCGGCCACCGGCAAGCCGGCGGTGCTCTATCGCGCGCTGACGCCGGGCAAGCGGATCGTCTTCAACGACATCGGCATCACCGCCGTGTCCGTCGACCACCAGATCCCCGCCTCCGGCGTGCTGCTGGAGATGAACGGTCAGTCGATCGTCTTCACCGGCGACACGGGACCGACGCAGGAGATCTGGAAGCGGACGAACAAGATGGAGAACGTCGTGGCGGTGATCACCGAGGCGTCGTTCCCGAACGACCAGCAGGCGCTCGCCGACGAGACCGCCCACCTCACCCCTCACACGTTCGGCGAAGAGCTGAAGAAGATCACCGTCGACGCGCCGGTCTACGCCAGCCACCGCAAGATCCCCTTCGAGCGCGACATCGAGTCGCAGATCCGCAACCTGCGCGACCGCCGCGCGCGCGTGCTGCTCGAGAAGAATTACACGTTGTGAGTCTCAGAGTCGCAGAGTCTCAGAGTCGCAAAGATTCCAAACGGCGAAGCTCTCTGAGACTCTGAGACTCTGCGACTCCCTACGGCCGCACCCCCACCTCCGCGTACAGCGCCTTCGGGTCGAACACCACCCCATCCTTCACCACCGTCACCACGTTGCGGATGTCGCTCATGTTCCGGAGCGGGTCGCCGTCGACGACGATCAGGTCGGCCAGCTTCCCCGGCTCGATCGTGCCGAGGTCGCGGTCGCGCTTGAGCACCTGCGCCGGGACGAGCGTGGCGATGCGCAGCACGTCGGCGTTCGGGATGCCGGCCTGCGCGTACAGCTCGAGCTCGCGATGCAGCGCGAAGCCGGCCAGCGCGTCGGTGCCGGCGACGATCGTGACGCCGGCGCGGTGCAGCTCCGCGATGAGGTCCATCATCTTCCGGAACGAGGCGCGGTAACGATCGTCCATGCCCTCCGGCACCGGGAGGCCGCCGGTCACGAACCAGCGCCGCACCTGGGGCGGGAACCGCTCCGCGATCGCCGCGTACGTGGGCGACACCTGCCCGAGGCGCGCGGTGAACATCCCCTCGAACACCACCAGCGTCGGGTCGACGACCACGTTCCGCTCGCGCAGCCGCGCGATGAACGCCCGCACTTCCTCCGACTGCAGGTCGAGGTCGGCCGAGCGCTTCCCAACCTCGGTGAACCGCGCCGGCGTCCGCGTGTCCTTCACGTCCGGCATGAAGTTCAGCAGGAGCATGTTCGCGTGCTGGATCTCGTCGTACCCGCCGTTCACCGCGTCGATGGCCCGCATGCCGGCCGGGATATGGCCGCTGACGCGCAGGCCCCGCTCGTGCGCGCGGCTCGTCAGCACCGGCACGAGTTCGGTCTTGATCGAGCTGTAGATCTTCAGCCCCTCGTAGCCGTTGTCCGCCAGGAAGTCGACCGCCTTGCGCGCCTCCTCCTCGTCGTCGACGAGCAGCTTCGTCGGCCCCTGGAACGGCCCCGGTCCGTCGACGAGCCCCGCCAGCGCGATGCGCGGTCCGATCCAGCGTCCCGCCTCGACGTTCTGCTTGAACGTGGTGACGGTGTCGTGGTCGTTGCCGAGGTCGCGGATGGAGGTGATGCCGGCGGCGATGTTCAGCAGGCCGTCCAGATCGCCGACGTGCGTATGCATGTCCCACAGGCCGGGGAGCACGACCTTCCCCGCGACGTCCATGATGTCGGCCGCGTTGCGCTCCTGCGGCACGCCGAGCGACTGGATGCGGTTCCCCTCGATGTTGATGGTCGTCGGTTCGGAAAGCGTGCCGCTGCGGGGATCGAAGATGCGCGCATTCAGCAGCGTGAGGCGTCCGCCTGTCGGTTTGCGCGCGTACTTTTCAGAGAGCGCCGCGATGCGCGACGAGGCGCGCGCGTCCTGCGCGTCGATGAGCTGCTTCGCCTCCGCCTCGAACCCCTCCCGGATCGTGGACGACCACGACGAGACGCTGCCGAACAGATTGAGGTCGTCGTCGAGCCAGATCTCGAACGGCGAGAAGCCGAGGCCGGAGATCTCGTAGGCGTTGACGTGGATCCCGCGGACCGTCGCGTCGCCCACTTTGCGCACGGACACCTCGCCGGCCGGCAGCGCCGCCATCCGGCCGCCGTTGCGCAGTGCCGCCCGCACGAGGATTGCCGTCTCCTCCGGCGGTCCGTACATGCTCGCGTAGAAGCCGTTCTGCGCCGCCTCTCCCGCCTCGGCGGTGTTCTTCCATTCCGGCGTCCCGTCCTCGGCGTTGAAGCTCTCCTCGATCTGCTGCTTGAGGTAGTCGTTCCCGGTCGTCCGGAGCGACACCGGCACGCCGCGCTCGTCGAGGCGGATCACGCTCTGCGTCTTCGGTCCGCGCCCCCGGTCGTTGTACTCGTAGTCGACCGTGATCTCGTTCCCCCGCCTCGTCACGACCTGCGAGCCGGCCTTGTTGGTGCTCATCAGCACCGTGTAGCGAAGCGTGTCGCCGGCGGGAGCGGCAGGCTGCTGCGCCGGCGGCGCGGGCTGCGGCTGATGCGGGCAGGCGAGAGCGAGGAGCGTGAGCAGGAGGGCGCGTCCGGTTCTCATGGACGCGATTCTCTCACTCCCAGCGCACCGGCACCTCGCGTGAGCGCCTCTTCCGGCCGGCCTGGTCGACGACCTCGACGACGATGTAGACGTCGCCGCGCGCCCGCTTCGGCAGCGTGACCGTGAAGCCCGGCTTCTCGACGAAGTAGAGCCAGGGGTACGCCGCCTTGACGTCGGTCCGTTCGACGAGCTGCGCCTCGAAGCGCTCGCCGTCCACCAGTACCGCGGCGCGGAGGATGCCGTGTGGCGACACCGTCCATCCCTGCACGCGGAGCGTGTCCTGCACCCGCGCCCAGGGCTGCGGCTCCTCGATCCGGATCACGATCGCGTCGTTGTGAGTGGTCTTGCCGCTGAGGAAACGCTCCAGCGTCTGGTCCGGCAGATTCCCCGCGCCGTCGGGCACTTCTGCGGCGCGCAGTAGCGGCCAGTGGGGGAGGTTCTTCGTCACGGCGAAGACGTAGTCGCCGGTCGCTTCCGCGTCGAAGCGGCGGACGAAGCCAATCCGTTTCGCGGCGATGTTGCGGCGGACGAAGTCGGCGATGCGCGCGTGCTTCTCGCCGTTCAGCGCGTCGCCGTGGACGACGATCAGTCGGACGCCCCACTGCTCCGCCAGAGCGAGGAGCTCGTCGTAAGCCCCCCGCTGTTCCGCGTCGCGCGCCTGCCACGTCTCGGCCGGCGCGAAGCCGGAGATGCCGTTGACGGTCGGCACGCGATGCGTGGCTGCGCCGAGCATGTAAAAGTACTCGACGCCGTTGCCCCACACCGGCACCTCGACGATCGGCCCGACCCGCTCCTTCGCCAGCCAGCGATACACCGGCGGCACCTCGGCCGGCACATGCTCCCACCGGAACCGTGGCCAGACGTCGGCGATCGCGACGGCGAGCAGCAGCACGGACGCCAGCGCCTTCCGTTTCATGCGCCCGAGGATTGCCGCCACGCCGATCGCTCCCCAGACCGCCAGCCCCGCGTAGGCGATGACCGCGAACCGCGGCGGCACCCGCATCGCCTGGAACGGCTCGAAGCGGCGGTAGAAGAAGGTGTAGAGGAACGTCTGCAGTCCGAGGGAGCCGAGCACGCCGACGACGATCCACACCGCCGCCGCCCAGGCGCCGCTGTTGAACCGCGACCGCGCCGCCGCCTCGCGCAACGGCCTCCTGAAACGGATCAGGGCGACCGAGATCGCCGTCATGAGCGGGACGTCGGAGCTGTCGACGGAGAGGAGTTGCCGCCCGGCGACCGCCAGCACAAACCGCTCGCTGACCGCCCCCGCCCAAGCCAGAAGCAGCAGCACCACCAGCAGCACGTCCCACACCCGTCCCGGTGGAGCGGCGGGCTTCAGCCCGCCGGCATCGGCGCCAGCTCCCGACCGCCTGACCCCCACCGCCCCCCACACCGCGAAGAACAGGATCGCCATCCCCGGAAACAGGAACCGCTCCGGCCGCCCCCGCTCGGGATCGGCGAGCCTCCCGTACAGCAGACTCGTGCCCGACGGCACGACCCAGTCCGACCATTTCGCCGAGAAGTTGTTCACCTCTTCGCTCAGCCGCACGAGCTTGTAATGCTTCGACACCTGCCGGTATGGGCTGAGGAACGGGTAGAGCAGCGCCGCGCCGACGACGAACGCAAGCGCCAGCCGCGCGAAGAAACGTTTGTCGCGCGGCTCGATTGTCGCCAGCAGCGCGATCGTGAACAGCGTCGCCACCCCGGCGAACATCAGCAAATAGATGTTGGTCAGCCCGCCCAGGAGGAGCACCAGCGCGAGCGCGGCGGCGCGCTTCCAGGTGGCGCGCTGCCAGAACGCGAGCAGCGCCGCCAGCGTCAGCGGCACCCACGCGCTGAAGACGATCTGCAGGTGGGCGAGGTGGTCGAACTTGTAGGCGCAGAAGGCGAAAAAAATCCCGCCGGTCAGCGCGGCGACGGTGTTGCGCGCGACCATCCGCGCCAGCACGAAGGCGCCGTAGCCCGCCAGCGCGAAGCCGAGGAGCATGGCGATGTTGTAGACGCCGACCGGCGGCACGCCGGCGAGGTGGAACGGCAGCACCAGCACCGCGACCGCGATCAGGTTTTCGCTGTAGGCGAGCGGCTTGATGCCGGGGTGGAAGATCGGGGCGTCATAGACCGAGAGCGGGTCGTGCGTGAGCGCGTGGCAGACCCAGTCGAGGATCCAGGTGTTGATCAGCGGGTCGCCGGGATCGGAGACGGCGGTGGTCAGCTCCGGGACCAGCGGCCACGTCAGCACGACGGCGAGCGCGAGGTAGAAGAGGAAGGCCGCCGCCTCGCGCGTCACGCTTTTGTGGCTCAAGTCGGCCGCATTCTAGAATGCCCCCGGATGCCGCGCCCTCCTGTCTCCGCGATCGTTCACACGCTCAACGAGGTCGAGCAGATCGAGGAGTGTCTCCGGTCGGTCGAATGGGCCGATGAGATCTACCTCGTCGACTCCTTCTCCACGGACGGCACGGTCGAGCGGGTGCGCGAGCGCTTCCCCCGTGCGCGCGTCGAGCAGCGGCAGTACCTCGGCGCGGCCTCGACGAAGAACTACGCCATCGACCGCGCCGCGCACGACTGGATCTTCGTCATCGACGCCGACGAGCGGGTCACGCCGGAGCTGCGCGACGAGCTCCTGCGCACGCTCGAAGGGCCACTCGATCACTGGGCCTACTCCGTCGGCCGCCGCAACTTCATGCTCGGGAAAGAGGTGAAGTACAGCGGCCTGCAGCGCGACCGCGTCACGCGCCTCTTCCACCGCGAGCACGCCCGCTACCCGAACAAGCGGGTGCACGCCGACCTGATCGTCGACGGCGCGACGAACGACCTGCGGCACAAGATGCTGCACTACTACATCCGCTCGTTCGACCACATGATCGCGAAGATGACCCGCTACGCGAACTGGGGCGCCGCGCAGATGTTCATCGACGGGAAGACCACCGGCCTGGTCGACATCTTCGGCCACACCCTCGGCAAGTTCCTGCGCGACTACGTCGTCAACCTCGGCTTCCTCGACGGCGTGCGCGGCCTGATCTCGGTCGGCATGCACGTCTACTACACCTTCTGGAAGTACGCGAAGCTGTGGGAGCTGACGCAGCTGAAGCGGCTCGGCAAGCCGGTGCCGCTGCCGGAGCTCGACCGCGAGGAGGAGCGCTGGGAGCTGCCGTGGGAGAAGAAGAAGCGCGCCGGCTAGCCGGCACGGCCGGCAGCGCTGGTTGCTCCGCCGGTGCACGTACGGCCACTCCGTCGGTGCGTTCTGCCGCGCAGGCTCCTAGTCGGCCGCCTCGACCAGCACCCGTAGCCCATCGACCGCGCGCACCCGGACGCGCGCACCTTGCGGGATCTCCCGCTGCGCCGTCGCGTTCCAGAGCTCGCCGTGCACGAACACCTTCCCGTGCGGCCCGAGCGACGTGCGTGCGACGCCGATCTCCCCCACCATCGCCTCGGCGCCGGTGGTGACGCGGTGCTTGTGCGCCTTCATCACGAGCGTCATCAGGAAGACGGCGATCGCGCCGAGCGGGACGCTCACGGCGAGCGCGGTGGCGAGATGCACGCGCATCTCCGGGATCGGCCCGTCGACCAGCAGCAGCGCACCGAAGATCATGCAGATCACCCCTCCCACGCCGAAGATGCCATAGGACGTGAACTTCGCCTCCAGCGCGAAGAGCGCGAAGGCGGCCACGATCAGTACGAAGGCAGCGTAGCGCGTCGGGAGAAGGTTCAGCGCGAAGACGGCCAGCAGGATCGCGATCAGGCCGACGACTCCCGGGAGGATCGCGCCGGGGTGGTTGAACTCCGCCCAGAGCGCGAGCATGCCGAGGGACATGAGGATGAAGGCGACGTTCGGGTCCATGATCCACGACAGGACGCGCTGCTTCAGCGTCATCTCGTACTGGACGACCGGCTTGTTCGCGCTGCGAATCACCGTGGTCGATCCGTTGAAGCGCCGGACCGTGCGGCCGTCCGCCCAGCGGAGCAGCGAAGGGACGTCGGCGGCGACGACCTCGATCAGCTTGAGCGCGAGCGCCTCATCCTCGGTGAACGACTTCGCCTCCCGCACGCCGCTCTCCGCCGCCTTGACGTTCCGGCCGCGCCGGACCGCGAGCGTGCGCATGAAGGCGGCAGCGTCCTCCTGCACCTTCATCTTCATGACGTCGTCGAGCTTCTCCCCCAGCAGCACCGGATGCGCCGCGCCGGTGTTCGTCCCCGGCGCCATCGCCGCGACGTCTGCCGCCTGCAGGATGAAGAACCCCGCCGACGCCGCGCGCGACCCGCTGGGCCCCACCCAGACGATGACCGGCACCGGCGACTTGATGATCTTCTCGACGATCCCGCGCATCGACGTCTCCAGCCCGCCCGGCGTACGCAGCTCGAGGAGCACCACCTCCGCCTTCTGCGCCGCCGCCGCCTCCAGCGCCCGCCCCACGAACTCGTCCGAGACGGGATGGATCATGTCGTCGACCACGACGCGCAGGACCGCGCCGTGGAGGGGGAGGGAGGAGAGGAGGCTCAAGAGGAGGACAAAAATCAGTCGCATGGAATGCTCCCGCCGCCATTGTCTCGCGTGCGTCAGCGGAAGTTCAAAACTGTAGGTGCGAAATCGTCCTCGAAGACGCCGTCTTCACACCCTCCCCCATCGACAGCAGCATTGAAGCATTCCTCGTGGAAATACAAGCCACGAGCTTCCACGATGCCGTAGCCGTCGGTATCTCGAATCATCGCTGCTCGACACCAATGACAGCGATAGTCACTGATGGTCGGACCGGGAGTGGACAGCTCGCGCACCGGCTCGTGCGGGATCGCAGCTACTCGGAAGAACTCATGCATGAAGCGTTGCGGATCAACGCGCAGCCAAGCCTCCTCTCCGTGGAGCACTTCGTACCCCATAGCCTGCAACATTCCATCGCGCCGCTCACCCGCATCCGCGAACTTTTCGAGATCCGAGATGAGGTCCAGCGCAATAAGGCGGACCGCTTGTCCGTCTCCATCAGCATCGACGATCCAGAGCTGATCGACGAAATAGGTCAACTCGGGTTCGACTAAGTCGGAGACTGTGAAGGCGGGAATCATCGACAGGACTGAAGGAAGCAATCGCTTTCGCAGGTGATACTCGGCGGCGGCGCCTGCGGCTGAAAGCGATTGCATCATCGTGACGTCTTCGAGTCGCGCTGGAGGAGCGTAACCATTCTCTCGTGCCCGATGAATCGCTTCGTTGAGCGTGGTGACGGTACGCGTCGGCTCCGGGAGCACACCTCTCTTGAATAACCCGAAAAGTTGGCTGTCAGAGCGTGGCTCGCTCCAGCCACTTCGTGCGGAATAGGCGTCAGTGATCACCAGATGCCACAGAGCGGCCGAGACGATGGAGCCGAGAGGGATCAACTCGCGGCGTCGGCTGAACTCCCGTTCGAACCGACGATGGTTTTGAAGCGCACCGCCATTCAAAGTTTGCAGGAGCAAGCGCGGACTTGCGCGCCTGATGATGCCGCCGGACCTCGTGTGCAGGTGGAGCGGGATTGCCTTATGAACTTCAGGAGCGCGCTCGCGCAATGTCATACCTGTCGTCGTCCTATCACCCCTGCGGCAAGTAGTCCGGCTGCGGCTCGTAGTTGAAGAACTTGGTGATGTCGTTGCGGAACACGAGCTTGAAGTCGCCGATCGGACCGTTGCGCTGCTTGCCGATGATGATCTCGGCGATCCCCTTCTCCTCGGTCTCCTTGTTGTACACCTCGTCGCGGTAGATGAAGCAGACGAGGTCGGCGTCCTGCTCGATGGAGCCCGACTCGCGGAGGTCGGAGAGCTGCGGGCGGTGGTCGCCGGTGCGCTGTTCCGAGCGGCGGGAGAGCTGCGACAGCGAGAGCACCGGGACGTGCAGCTCCTTGGCGATCGCCTTGAGGCTGCGGGAGATCTGCGAGACCTCCTGCTGCCGCGACTCCACCTTTCCCTTGATCGACATGAGCTGGAGGTAGTCGACCATGATCATGTCGAGGCCGGCCTCCATCTTCAGCCGCCGCGCCTTGGCGCGCATCTCCAGGGGGTCCATGCCGGCGGTGTCGTCGACGTAGATCTTCCCCTTCGCCAGCCGCGCCGACGCCTCCGCCAGCTCCCGCCAGTTGCGCTCGGACAGCATCCCGGAGCGGATGAGGTGATTCGAGACGCCCGACTCGGACGAGAGAATGCGCAGCCCGATCTGCTCCTTCGACATCTCGAGTGAGAAGACGCCGACGCCGTACAGCCGGTCGCCCGCCCGCGGCATGCCGTCCTTGCCGGGGATCGCGATGGATTCCGCGATGTTCATCATGAAGCTCGTTTTCCCCATCGACGGCCTCGCCGCGAGGATGATCAGGTCCCCCGGCTGGAAGCCGGAGGTCATCTCGTTGAAGCGGTCGTAGCCGGTGGGGAGGCCGGTGACGAGGCGGCCGGCATTCGAGTGGATCTGCTCGATCGCGGCCATGTTCGTGCGGGTGATCTTCTCGAGCGCCACGAAGCCCTTGTCGGTCGAGCCCTCGGCGATCTCGTACAGCGTCTTCTCGGCGATGTTCAGCACGTCGGCCGGCTCGCTCGGCGCGTCGAGGGCGGCTCTCATCACGCTGTTGCCCATGATGATCAGCCGCCGCAGCATCGACTTCTCCTTGACGATCCGCGCGTAGCGTTCGACGTTGGCGACGTCGGGGACGGAGTCGAGGAGGGAGGAGACGTAGGCGATGCCGCCGACCTGCTCGAGGAGCGCGTGCTTCGCCAGCTCTTCCTTGAGCGTGAGCGGCTCGATGTCCTGGCTCCGCTCGGCCATGCTCCGCATGGTGGCGAAGATGGTGCGGTGCGCGTCCCGGAAAAAGTCCTCCGTGTCGATCGTGCCGATCACGCGGTAGAAGGCGTGATTGTTGATGAGGATGGCGCCGAGAATGGCCCGTTCCGCATCCGGACTCTGCGGCATCGGCCGGTCGAGGGCAACGTCAAGTTGTGCGACGGACATGGGTCGATTTCGAGCGCGAGGATAGGGGTGAAACGGCGGGCGACCCCCTCACTCCGCAGACCTTCCACAGGGGGATCGCCGAGATAGTTTCCGCTGGCTTTCCACATTGTGGAAAACTCCAAATGTCCTCTTGACAGGGCGGGTGCGGAAAACCGTTTTCACTCTACGAGCAGTGGAGTTCGGAATCGCCGCGACCGGCACCATGTTTGGCCCCTCCGTGAAACGGATTCTGGCCGCCCTCGCCCTCTCCTCCATCGCCGCCGCGCCGCTCCTGGCGCAGGCCGCCGCCCCGAAAGACGTCGTCGCCGTGGTCAACGGTGAGTCCATCACCAGGGCCCAGCTCGACGTCCTCTGGTTCCGGATGAGCGAGAAGGCACGCCAGCAGTACGACCAGACCGGCGGCGGGAAGCGCGGCTTCCTCGACAACTACATCCGCAAGCGCCTCCTCCTGCAGCAGGCCTCTGCTGCCGGGTTCGAGAAGTCGGCAGCGGTCCAGGCGGAGCTGCAGGCGGCGAAGGAGTCGGCGCTGTTCGACCTCTACGTGCGCGACGTGATCGCCAGCTCGATCGTCAACGAGGCCGCCATCCGGAAGTTCTACGACGAAAACGCCGCCGACTTCCAGCGGCCGGAGCAGGTGAAGTTGCGCATCATCCTCGTACGCGTCGGTACCGACCGCACCGTCGAGGAAGCGCGGAGGATCGCCGGCCAGGTGCTGCAGGAGCTCGCGACGGCACGTGTGACGACCGGGAACGACCCGGCGAAGCTCGCCGAGATCTTCGGCGGCCTCGCGCGCCGCTACTCGGACCATCAGACGGCGAACGCCGGCGGGGCGGTCGGCTGGGCCTCCCGCGAGACGATCGACAAGCACGTGGTCGCGGCCGCCTTCACCATGCAGAAGGGGATGTTCAGCGGCATCCTCGAGGCGGAAGACGGGATGCACCTGATCATGGTCGAGGATCGCCGCCCGCCGATGACCGAGTCCTTCGAGTCGGCGCGCCACGGCATCCGCGAGTACCTCCTCGGCGCCAGCTCGCAGAAGGTGGTCGAGAACATCAGCAAGACCACGGCGGAGCTGCAGAAGTCGGCGAAGGTGACGATCTACGCCGACAACCTCGAGTAGTCAGCGCGGCTGCTCGCCCCCCTCGGGGCCGTAGAAGAGGACCCACACCGCGAGGTCGTCGGTAAAGTCCTCGAACCGGTGCGCCAACCCGGCCGGCGCGAAGAGAAAGTCGCCCGGCCGGAACGGATCGCGCCGCTCCCCGTGCACGTACGTGCCGCTGCCGCTGATCACGACGTACGCCTCGTCGCGCGTATGCGGCTGCTGCGGATCGGTGCCTCGCGGCGCGTAAAGCTCCACCGCGAGCGTTCCGTGCTCGAACGCGAGCACGAAACGCGCACCATCTGCGGCCGGCAACTTTGCCAGCCAGTCAGAAGGGGTGAGGCGGATCGACATCTACGGTTTGACTTCGATCTCGGGGTCGTTGACCTTGCCGTTCGTCGTGATCGAGTACTTGTGGCTCTTCCCGGTGAAGTAGCCGGTCTTCGCGTTGTATGGCTCAGGGTTCCCAGCACCGTTGGTGGTGTACTTCACGTCCGAATAGCCGTCGATGTCGATGGTGAACTGGAAATCGGCCGCCCAGCGGATTCGCTGGTTGCCGCGATTCACCTGGACCGGATCCTGGTCGGGGATGGCGAGCCCCTCACCGTTCAGGCTCAGATGCACTACTTTGTCAGGCAGATCATTTGCCATGGCTGCAGCTCCTCTCATGATTGATCATTCGGGGCTGGACCGGGCGCCCGCAATGATTACCTGAAGCCTACCCGTTTTCCCGAGGTTCGCAAACTCCGGGTCTCGTCGAATGTCCTCGACGCTCGCGCCGAGGCGGATAGCCTGCTCCAGCCGTGCGCCGGCCTCGTCTTCGAATCCGGCGATGTTGGCGATGACCGCCGCCTCGTAGGCATTCGGCGACCTGGTCGGCTCGATTTCGAGCGCGCGCAAAATCGCCGCGCGTGCCGGCTGCTTCTGCCCGAGCTTCGCCAGCGCGACCGCGCGCGTGCGGTGGGCGCGTGCGTCCTTGGGGTTGATCCGGATCGCTTCGTCGCACAGCGCGATCGCACGCGCATAGGCCGCACGCGCCTTCTCCTGCTGACCGGGAACCCAGCGATAGGCGTCCCCGAGGTTTCGCCAGTACATGCCTTGGCGCGGCGCCAGCTCGACCGCCTTCTCGGTTGCGGCAGCGGCATCGGCGAAGCGCCCGGTGTAGTAATAGAGGAAGCCGAGATTCGTGTAGGCGTGTGCCGTCGGCTTCCGCTCGAGCGACTGCTTCGTCACATGGAGCGCCTCGTCGTAGCGGCCGAGGGCCTGGTACATCGCGGCGAGGTTGTTGTAGCCGTACTCGTTGTCCGGCGCGAGTTGCGTGACCTGCCGGAAGAACGGAATCGCGTCGGCATAGCGCGCCTGTGAGAAGTAGAAGGCGCCGAGCTCGTTGTACACGGCCCAGAAGTTTGGCTGCAGGGCAATCGCGCGCCGGTACGACTCTTCGGCGCGCACGACGTCTCCCGCGGCGGCATACGTCTTGG
This sequence comes from Thermoanaerobaculia bacterium, assembly GCA_036399015.1. GTDB lineage: Bacteria > Acidobacteriota > Thermoanaerobaculia > Gp7-AA8 > Gp7-AA8 > QHVT01. The sequence goes on from DASWNW010000091.1 coordinate 166,031, forward strand.
CCAGGCCGAGAACCGCCTCCGCGTTGTTCGGCTGCTGTGACAGCACGCGGAGGTACGCGTCAATCGCCTCGGGGTGGCGGCCGGTCTGGCGGCGGAGATGGCCGACGGTCACGTGGACGTCGAGACTCTGCGGATCGGCCTCGAGCGCACGCGCCGCCGCCTCGCTCGCCAGCGCGGCCGCCTGCGCATCGCGCGTGTCCTGGTACTTCAACAGATACGCCCTCGCCAGCGCCGCCTGTACCGTGGGCGATGGCCCGAGGTTCTCGAGAATCTCGATCGCGCTCGCGAGCGACTGTTCTTTGTCGTACCTGCGCAGGTGGCCGAGCGCTTCGAGGTAGCGCCGCTGCGAGACGGCGGGGTCGAGCGCCACCGGGATGGAGGTCGTGCCGAGATCGAGGTTGCGGGCCACGCTCTCCGCGACCTCGTCCTGCACGCCGAAGAGATCGGAGGCGGTGCCGTCGACGAGGTCCTCCCAGCGGCGGCCGGTGGTCGCGTCGAGGACGGTATAGGTCACACGGATCCGTTCACCGACGCGCTGCATGACGCCGCGCAGCACGAGGTTCGCGCCGAGGTTCCGGGCGAGCTCGCGCGGGTCGGTGATCTCCGGGCTGCCGGCCTCCGGCTTCATCACCTGCACGCTCGGATAGCGCGCCAGGCGGGCCGTGAGCGTCTCCGTGAACCCCTCGGCGACGAGCTGGCTGTCGGGATCGCCCGTCTTGAAGCCCATCACCGCGAGGTACTTCTTCGCTGCCGGCGCGGCGGCGGCGGGGGCGGGAGGCGCGCTGGCGCGGTCGCGCGCGATGTAGACCACGCCGATGAGGAAGATCGCCAGCGCCAGCGCCGCCACGATCGCGACGGTCGGCTTCGGCTTCGTCTCCACCTTCGGATGAAAGCCGCTCTCCTCCGCCACGACGCGGTCGCGCAGCAGCCGGAGCTCGCGGGCGAGGTCGCGCGAGGAGGAGTAGCGTTCGTCGACCGACTTCGCCAGCAGGCGGCGCAGCATGTCCTGCAACTGCACCGGCGCGCGCGGCGTCTTCTTCGCGATCGGCTCCGGATGGTGGTGGAGGATCGCCGAGAGCGTGTCGATGGCCGTCTCGCCGTCGAACGCCGGCTTGCCGGTCACGAGCTCGTACAGGATCGCGCCGAATGCGAACTGGTCGGAGCGGAAGTCGAGCCGCCGTCCCGTCGCCTGCTCCGGCGACATGTAGCCGACCGTGCCGAGGATCGTGCCGGGGTTGGTCCCTGGCATCTCCAGTTGCAGCGTGTTCTCGTGGCTCTCCGGCGACGGCGAGATGACCTTCGCCAGGCCGAAGTCGAGGATCTTCACGAACCCGTCCCGCGTGAGCATGATGTTCTCGGGCTTGAGGTCGCGGTGGACGATGCCGCGGTCGTGCGCGGCGGCGAGGCCGTCGGCGATCTGCGACGCGATGTCGAGCGCCTTCCGGATCGGCACCGGCCCGTTCGTGATCAGCGTGCGCAGATCCTGGCCGTCGATGTACTCCATCACGATGTACGGGATGCCTTCGGTGGCGCCGACCTCGTGGATCGTGACGATGTTGGGATGGTTCAGCGCGGAGGCGGATCGCGCCTCCTGGGTGAAGCGCGCCAGCGTATCCCGGTCGGTCGTGAGCCGCAGCGGGAGCATCTTGATCGCGACCTTGCGGCCGAGCTTCGGATCCCGCGCGACGAATACCTCGCCCATGCCGCCCGCACCGATGGGTCCGAGGACTTCGTAATGACCGAAGGAGGGTTGAGGCATGCCCATGAGTACCGGTGACCGGGGTGGTCGGGATTCTAGTGCGGGGAGTACCGGCTCGGCGACGTATAATTCGCGCCGTTCCCCCTGAGGTATCCCCATATGGCCCGATTGGCGCGCGTGCTTGCGGCGATCGCCTTCTTCGCTACCGGAGCGGTTCCGCTCGCGGCGGGAGAAGATCGCGTCTCGCTCGTCCCCTGGCGCGTGCTCGATCCCGCCGCCGCCGTCGACGCGCCGCTGGTCCTCTACTGGATCCCCGCCTCGGCGGACGAGTTGCGCCGCTCCGGCATGGTCACGTCATATGACCTGACCCTCTTCTCGTCGCGCTGCGTGGCCATGCGCGTCGTGCGGCTCACCGACTCCGCGCGCCTCACGCAACTCGGCGTCGGCTCCGATCTGCCGATGGCCGTGCTCGCCGACGGCGAGGGGAGAGTCCTCGGCCGCGTCGAAGCGGAGCAGGGGACGCTGCCCGTCGTCGAGGTGGAGGAGCTGGTGCAGGAAGAGCTCGACCGCCGCGAGGCAGCCGCGGATGCGCTGCTCGACCGCGCGCGCAGGTTCGCCGCCGGCGATGACGAAGACGCCGCGCTCGAGCTGTACGGGGCGGTCTGGGAGGCGCGCTGCCTCTGCCCCCGGCAGGCCCGCGACGCGAAGCGGGCGATGAAGAAGCTCGCCAGAAAGTGAAACGGCGGGCCGAGGCCCGCCGCTCACAAGACGATGAATGCGTTCTACGCGGTGCGCAGCATCCGCACGGCCACCTTCCACTCGCGGCGCGAATGACGGACGTGGCGGCGGGAGAGCTTGCGGGTGGTCCGCCACGAGGCGCCCCGCTTCTGCTGCTCGACTGCCTTGCGCCACAGCTTGACGGCCTTCTCGAGGTGGACCGACGCGACGTGCAGGCGGCGGCGCACCTCGTCGGCGAGCGTGCCGGTCGCGGTGGCCATCTTCGGCTCGACGTTCTTGAGCGCGGCGCTCATGCGCGCCTGCTCGATCTGCGGCAGCGGCGTGGTCAGCAGCGTGTCGGCCAGGCCGACCATCTTCAGGCCGCCGATGAACCACTTCGCCGGATCCCAGTCGTACCAGCGGATGCCGTTGCGGAAGTCGGCCGGGAAACGGTGGTGGAACGAGTGGAAGCCCTCGCCGAGCGTGACGAACGCGACCAGCCAGTTATCGCGCGCCGATGCGTCGCCGTTGAAGGCCGGCTTGCCGAACATGTGCGCGAGCGAATTCACGAAGAACGTCGTGTGGTGGATGACCACGATGCGGGTGAAGCCGCCCCAGAGCAGGCCGGCCAGCGCGTCGCCGAACGCGGCGCCGATGAGCGTCGGCAGGCCGAAGCCGGCCACGATCAGCAGTTCCTTGTTCCAGCGGTGCTGCCACATCACGATCGGGTTCGCCAGCAGGTCGGGCGAGTTCGAGAACGTGTCGTCGCGCTTTTCGTTTTTGTGGAAGATCCAGAGGATGTGCGCCCACCAGAACCCGCGCTGGATGTTGTACGGATCCCAGTCCTTGTCCGCGTACTTGTGGTGCACGCGATGGGCGGAAGACCACCAGAGGATCGAGTTCTCGGCGGCCATGGCCCCGAAGAACGCGAAGAACGCCTGGACGGTCGGGTGTGCCTCGTAGCTCTTGTGCGAGAAGAAACGGTGATACCCGGCGCAGATCGACATGCCTACCGCGAGGTACATGCCGAGCAGGAGCAATGGCATCCAGAGCTTCAGACCGACCGAATACGTGTAAGCGGCCGTTCCGACGATGCCGATGACGGGCGTGAGACTGAGAAACGCGATGTTGACCCAGTCTTTCTTCAGGGGCTGATGCTGAGCTTCGATGCGACACCTCCAAAATAAACCGCGCGCTAGTATGGCACCGCGGAGTTTGTCTGAGAACGTTCCTGCTAGCTTCCGTATTCGCCCTGTCGGTGGCTGCCGCCCCCGGCGAGCACCACCGCCGTGCTCGCGACCTTGCACGGCAGGCGCAGCAAACATCGAACCCGATCCGCCTTCTCCTGCTCGCGCTCGACATCCGGGAGGCTCTGGACGCCGCCCTTTCAGAAAACCCTGACGACGTCGAGGTCCGCCTCGACCTGGTCCGTTTCTTCGTCATGACCCCTCGCATCGCCGGCGGCAGCCTCGACCGGGCTCGCGAGCAGGCGGAGGAGATCGCCCGCCGTGACGCCCCTCTCGGCCACTTCGCCCGCGGCTACATCTCCTACCGGCAGAAGGAGTACGGCGTCGCCCGCATCGCCCTGCGCGAGGCGATGAAGACCGCGAAGAAGCCGGAGCACCGCGCCCTCGCCGCGAAATGGCTGGGCTGGCTGTCACAGGAGTCGCGGCAGTGGACCGACGCCTTCGCCCTCTTCGAGGAGCTCCGGGCCACCGATCCCGAGGCGCTCTACGAGATCGCCCGCACCGCGTCCTTCTGCTCGTGCGAGCTGGATCGCGGCCGCGCCGCCCTCACGGAGTACCTGAAGCGGAACCCGGGGCACGAAGAGGCGAGAAAGCTGCGGGAGAAGCTGCGGTAGGCAGTTGCTCGGCTCACAAGCAACCAGCAACCAGCAACGGGTACCTACAGCTCCGGCATCTTCCCCGTCGCGCCCGCCGGCCGCTTGCGGTCGCCTTCGAGTGTCCGGTACTCCAGCTCCTTCCCCGCGCGGGCGGCGCGGAGCATCAGCCCGCCGCGGGCCATGTCGCCGAGCCCGGCGAAGGCGGACGGAAAGCGGAGCCGGTTGCCGAGGATCGGCCAGAGCACGTCCACGTACTTGCCGGTGGCGACGCTGCCGAGGAGCACCACCTCCGCCTCCTCCTCGAGGACGCGCGACAGCAGGTTCGCATGCTCCCGCAGCGGCTTGACGTAGCTGCGCGTCGCCGCGTCGACGTCGATCTTGCGCATCCGCTTCATCCGCTCCTCGGTGATCCGCCAGTCGGGCGAGACGAGGCCGTAGCCCGGCGTGATCACGAAGATCGCGTCTCCGCCGATTGCCGGCGACGGCACCGCGAAGCGGCGCGCGTATGCGATCTTTCCGCGGAAGTAGAGCGCGCTCATGAACGCGAACGCGTCGCCGATCTCCACCCCTTCCGGCGACCGGTACTTCACCGCCAGCGCGAACTTCGCCCGCGGCGACATGAGCTGCTTCGCCCGCAGACCGTTCAGGCTCGCGGGCGAGAGGAGGAAGAGCCTGGACGGCATTTGCGCGCCTGAACGGCGGCGCAAAGTAACATTCTTCCCGTGGACAAGTTCTGCAGGATCATCACCGCGCCCGGCAACGCCGAGGAGATCCGCGCCGCCCTCGAGCCGCTCGGCTACACGGTCGACTTCGCCCCCGGCGATCCCCTGGCCGGCGTCGTCTCGGCCGACGCGCTCGACGAGCCGGTCCGCACGTTCCTCGGCCGGAACGGCATCGCCTCCGCGGCCGACCTGGGGCGCCTCCGGCTCGACGACTTGGCCGCCGCACCGGGCGTCACGCGTCAGGCGCTGACGCGGTTCGTCCGCGAGCTGGCGCGTAGTGAACGCTACCCCGACGCCGCCGCGCTGCAGGACTTTCTGGTCAGGCGCGGGATCTTCATCTGACGCTCTTTCTGGAGTGCCGGGCTCTTAGCCCGGCAAGGCGACGGGCTGAGAGCCCGTCGTTCCAGAGAGGACGTCAGCGGGCGGCCGCCAGTGAGTGTCCCCGCAGCGCCTTCGCCAGGTACTGCCCGGTCGGACTCGCCTTGACCCGCGCGATCTCTTCCGGCGTTCCCTTCGCGATCACCAGTCCGCCGCCGTCGCCCCCCTCGGGGCCGAGGTCGAGGACGTGATCTGCGGTCTTGATGACGTCGAGGTTGTGCTCGATCACCACCACCGTGTTCCCCTTCTCGACCAGCCCGTGCATGAGGTGCAGGAGCTTGGCGACGTCGTCGAAGTGCAGCCCGGTGGTCGGCTCGTCGAGGATGTAGAGCGTCCTGCCGGTGGCGCGCTTGGCCAGCTCCTTCGCCAGCTTCACCCGCTGCGCCTCGCCCCCCGAGAGCGTCGTCGACGACTGCCCGAGCGTGATGTAGCCGAGGCCCACCTCGTCCAGCGTCCGGAGGATGTTGAAGATGCGCGGGACGTTCCGGAACACCTCCAGCGACTGCTCGACCGTCATGTCGAGGATCTCGGCGATCGAGTAGCCCTTGTACTTCACCTCGAGCGTCTCGCGGTTGTAGCGCTTGCCGCTGCAGACGTCGCACTTCACGTAGATGTCCGGCATGAAGTGCATCTCGATCTTGATCTGCCCGTCGCCCTTGCACGCCTCGCAGCGGCCGCCCTTCACGTTGAAGGAGAAGCGCCCCGGGCCGTACCCGCGCATGCGCGCCTCGGGCGTCTGCGCCATGAGGTTCCGGATCTCGCCGAAGAGCTGCGTGTAGGTGGCGGGGTTCGACCGCGGCGTCCGGCCGATCGGCGACTGGTCGATGTCGATGACCTTGTCGATCTGCTCCAGCCCGTCGATCCGATCGTGCTCGCCCGGCGTGTCCAGCGCGTCGTAGAAGTGCCGTGACAGCGCCTTGTAGAGGATGTCGTTCACCAGCGTCGACTTCCCGGAGCCGCTGACGCCGGTCACCGCGACGAACACCCCCAGCGGGATCTCGACGTCGAGGTTCTTCAGGTTGTTCTGCCGCGCGCCGCGGATCACCAGCTTGTTGCCGTCCGCCTTGCGGCGCTGCTCCGGTACTTCGATCCTCGCCTCGCCGCGCAGGTAGCGGGCGGTGAGCGAGCTGGGGAAGGTCTTGATCTGTTCGAGCGTCCCCTCGGCCACGACGTTCCCGCCATGGACGCCGGCGCGCGGACCGAGGTCGATGATGTGGTCGGCGGTCTCGATCGTCTCCTCGTCGTGCTCCACGACGATGACGGTGTTGCCGACGTCGCGCAGCTCCAGGAGAGAGTCGATCAGCTTCCGGTTGTCGCGCTGGTGCAGGCCGATCGACGGCTCGTCGAGGACGTAGAGCACGCCCATGAGCTTCGAGCCGATCTGCGTCGCGAGCCGGATGCGCTGCGCCTCGCCGCCCGAGAGCGTGGCCGCGTTGCGGTCGAGCGTCAGGTAGCCGACCCCGACGGAGTTGAGGAACCCGAGGCGGTCGCGGATCTCCTTGAGGATCTTGCCGGCGATGGCCTCCTCACGGGCGGTGAGGTTCACCGTCTGGAAGAACTCCTCCGCGTTGCGGAGCTGCAGCTTCACGATCTGGTCGATGCCGTGGTTCGCGACGAGGACGCTCAGCGCCTCGGGGCGCAGGCGGCGGCCGTCGCACTCCGGGCATTTCGTCGGCGTCATGAAGCGCTCGATCTCCTCGCGCATGTCGTCCGACTCCGACTCCTTGTAGCGGCGCTGGAGCATCGGCACGATGCCCTCGTACGTGCCGTTGTAGGCGTACGCGCTCTCCGACCCCTGGAACTCGAAGCGGATCTTGTCTTCCGACCCGTGGAGGATGGCGTTGCGCGCCTTCTCCGGCAGCTTCTGCCACGGCGTCGACATCTTGAACTTGTAGTGCGCCGCCAGCGTGTGGATCTGCTTGAAGCGCCAGTTGTCGGAGCCTTCCTTCCAGAGGGCGATCGCCCCCTGGTTGAGCGGGACGGAAGGATCGGGGACGATCTTCCGCTCGTCGACCTCCAGCAGCATGCCGAGGCCGGAGCAGCGCTGGCAGGCGCCGTAGGGGGAGTTGAACGAGAAGAGCCGCGGCGTGATCTCGCCGATCGACACGCCGCAGTCGGGGCAGGCGTAGTTCTGCGACATCAGCTCTTCGCGCTTGTCCTCCTGGTAGAGGATCTTGACCAGCCCCTTGGTGACGCGCGTCGCCGTCTCGAGCGAATCGGCGAGCCGCTGCGCGACCCCCTCCTTCACCACGATGCGGTCGATCCGGATGTCGATGGTGTGCTTCTTCTGCTTGTCGAGCGCGGGCGGGTTCGAGAGCTCGATCTCCTCGCCGTTGACGATGGCGTGGGTGAAGCCCTCCTTCACCATCTGCAGCATCTGCTTGCGGTACTCGCCCTTCTTGCCGCGCACGTACGGCGCGAGGATCGTGAACTTCGTCCCCATCGGCAGGGTGAGCAGCCGGTCGACCATCTGCTGGATCGTCTGGGGCCGGATCTCCTGGCCGCAGTTCGTGCAGTGCGGCACGCCGACCGAGGCGTAGAGGAGCCGCAGGTAGTCGTAGATCTCGGTGACGGTGCCGACCGTGGAGCGGGGATTGCGCGAGGTCGTCCGCTGCTCGATCGAGATCGCCGGCGAGAGCCCCTCGATGGAGTCGACGTCCGGCTTCTCCATCTGCTCGAGGAACTGCCGCGCGTACGCCGACAGCGACTCGACGTACCGCCGCTGCCCCTCGGCGAAGATCGTGTCGAAGGCCAGCGAAGACTTCCCCGACCCCGACACGCCGGTGATGACGACGAACTTGTTGCGGGGGACGATGACGTCGATGTTCTTGAGGTTGTGCTCGCGTGCGCCGCGAATGACGATCGAATCCATAGGCGAAGGAACAATCTAACTCCGCGGGGGGCGGAGGTGTTCCCGCGCTACGGGGAGTAGAGACGAATGAAGAATTTCGAATGAAGAATGAAGAAACGGTCCGCGCCGGCAGCGCCGGTCGTCCCGTCCCCGGTTCCTAATTCTTACTTCTTCATTCGAACTTCTTCATTCCCCTGTCCCGCTCACCACCCGAGATGCTGAGCTCGACCTCGTTGGCGCCTCGCGTCGAGCATGGCCAGGGTGAAGCCGAACGCCGGCAGCGCCGGGCGTCTCTTCATTCGAACTTCTTCATTCCCCCCTGTCGCGTTGCAAGAACCTCGCGAAATACAACGGATTCATCCCCACGTAAAAGTAGTTCGCCTTCGCCTGCAGGTTCCGTCCGTAGCCGGTCCAGATGAGGTCGAAGAGGCTCACGCCTCCGGAGATGCCGAGCTCGAGCTCGTTCGCGTCCTCGAAGTCGAGCATGGCCAGGGTGAAGCCGAACGACGGCAGCGCCGCGTTCAGCCGCGCCCGCCCCGGGACGCCGGCCCGCCAGTAGTAGCCGAGCGCCGGGACCGGCTGATAGTCGACGTCGCGCTGGATCTTCGAGCGGGGCTCCACGAACAGCAGCCCGCCGCGGATGTTGTCGGCGAAGAGGCCGTAGCGCTGGATGACGAACTTCTGCGACTGCTCGTCGAGCGTGGTCCGCTTCCCCGTCTGCGGATCGATCTGGTAGAGCGCGGCGTCGACGATCACGCGATCGCCGACGTGCACGTCGCCGGCGATGCGCGCGAGCTGGATCTGCGTATTCAGGTCGGCCTCTTCGATCGACCGCGCGGCGGCGGCCAGGCTCTCCGCGGAGCGCACCACCGTCGCGGCGCGGCGGAACTGATTCGCGAGCGCGAGCACGTTCTTCACCAGGCCGTTGAAGAACTCCTGCTTGCCGAGGAAGGTCTGCGCGTTCGAGCGGAGCGTGGTGACGGCGTCCTTCACCGTCTGCTTCGCCGCCAGCTCCACGTCATTCTCCAGCGTGGTAGCCAGTCGCCGGAGCGCGTCCGGCAGCTCGCGCACGGCGCTCGAGAGCGCATCCGCCTGCTGCGAGAGCGACGTCGCCAGGAAGAGGAGCCGGTCGGCGTCGGTGGTGCCGGTCAGTTGCAGGTTCGTCCCTGTCAGGTTGAATACGAACGCGCGCGTGGCCTGGATCTGCTTCACGATCGGCTCGGAGTTCGCCTGCTGCTTCACGGTCGTCTCGAGCTGGTCGAGGTTCCGCTGCAGCACGTCGACCTGCAGCTCGGTCCGCAACTGGTCGAGCTGCTGCTGCAGTTGCTCGAGGCTCTTCCGCAGCTCCTCGTTCACCCGCTTCAGGTCGACCAGCACGTCGCGGAACTGCTGTGCCGCGAGCAGCTCGCGCCGGGTGCGGTCGTCGATCACCGGGAACGGGCTGGCCACCGCGTCGGCCGCGAGCTGCTCGACGTCGTTGTACGGACGGAGGGCGAGCGCCCGCTGCGCGTCGTCCGGCGGCACGAGCGTCGCCGCCAGCGCGAGCTGGACCTGGTTCTCCAGCTTCGCCCGGAGCGCGGCAGTGACCACGTCGAGCTCCTCCTGGAGCACCTGCGCCATCTGGCCGTAGCCGTCTTCGGCGAGCACCGCCAGCTCCAGCCGGGCGGTGAGCTCCGGGAACTGCGCCCGGTTCTCTTCGATCACCTTCAGCGCAGGATCGAGCGCCACGGCAAGGGCCGCGGCCGTCTGCTGCATCTCGGCGCGCGCGTTCTGGATCTGCTGGTCGTTTTTCGTCGCGATCGCGTCGGTCAGCGCGTCGGTCTGCTGACGCAGCAGCGGCAGCGTTTCCTGTTGCGCCTGGGCAAACGCCTGCACCGCCTCCTTGAGGAAGAGGATGCGGTTCGTCAGCTCCTCTCCGCCGTCGACGTTCAGCCGCCGCGCCGCCACCTCCGAGAGCTTGTCCCGGTCGACGTCGATGTGGATGACCTTGAAGCGCTCCACCTCCCGCTCCCGGTCGGTGAAGCCGGTCTGCTCGTTCTTCTCCCAGCGGAACCGGATCGCGTCGTTGAGCCCCTGCCCGTGCGCGGCCGTGGTCGCGAGCGTGACGAGCAGCAGTGCCACCGCGCGCGCGCTCATACCTGGAACCCCCGCAGGAACGCCCGCTCGAGCGTGATCGGGGTGATGTTCTGGCCGTCGTCGACCAGCCGCTCGCGCACCTCGTCGTGGAAGTTCAGCACCGCCACGGTCGGCAGCGGCTGGTCGCCGAGGATGCCGGCCAGCCTCGCCGCGATGGTGTCGGGCTGACGGATCCAGACGACGCGGCGGAGGTTGTTGCCGCTGGCCGTCGAGGTCTTGTTCGCGAGCTGGTCGGCCCATTCGACCAGCTGCATGACCCGCTCGCTCTCGCCGAGGATCAGCATCAGCACGACGTCGAGGTCTTCGACGGCGCTCTGCAGCAGTTGTGCGGCCAGAGCTTCGTCCAGGGGCAGGATGAGTGTGTTCCTCAGCATCTGCGCGGCCTCCGATGAATTGTGGGTAGCGGTCGACGGGCTTACGGCACGCATGCTATAGCAGCCCCGCTTGGCTTTCACCCTCTACCTCGTCGTGACGGTCGCGCTGGTTGCCGCCTGGAGCCGGCTGCAGCGCCTCTCCGTCGCCGCGGCGATCGCGCTCATCGCCCTGCCGCTCCTGCCGACCGGGCGGGCCATCCTGACGGGGCGCACTCTCGCCCCTGTAGACATCTCCTTCGTCGCCGACCCGCTCCACCAGTACGCGCGCGACTACGGCGTGGAGACCCCGCACAACATCCACCTCTCCGACCTGCACTGCCAGATCATCCCGTGGCAGAAGGCGGTGCGTTACGCGCTGGCCAACGGCGAGTGGCCGCTCTGGAATCCGTTCGTCCTCGCCGGCGACATCCTGGCGGCGGCGGCGCAGCCGGCGGTCTACGACCCCTGGCAATGGGTGGCCATGCTCCTGCCGCTGCACGACGCCTTCACCTTCTCGGTCGCGCTGACCTTCTTCCTCTCCGGCCTCTTCGCCTTCGCTCTCGCCCGCGACCTCGGCGTCCGCGACACCGCCGCGCTCGTGGCCGCGACCGGCTTCCTTCTCTGCGGGATGATGGCCTTCTTCGCCGGCTGGCCCCTCGGGCGCTCCTGGGCTTACCTCCCGCTCGTCCTCTTCGCCACGAGGCGCGTCGTGCATCACGAGAAGTGGGGCCTGCTGACGGCGGCGCTCGCGCTGACGATCGTGGCCGGGCACCCGGAGTCGGTGCTGCACGTCGTCACCTGCGGCGCCGCCTACGGCCTGTTCGAGCTCGCGCGCGTGCGGCGCATCCGGCCGCTGCTCCTCGCGACCGGCGCCGGCTTGCTCGCGCTGCTGCTGACGGCCGTCTACCTCCTGCCGTTTGCGGAGGCGGTGCCGCAGACGCTCGAACACCACATCCGCGAGGCGCTCTACGCCGGGACGCCGTACGGCGACCTCGCCCCGCCGAAGGTGCGTGCCGAGCGGCTCGCGCGCACGTTCATCCCGGGAGTCCGCCACACCGACCCGCTCACCGCGCGCGTCGGTCCGGTCGTGCTGCTGCTCGCCGTCGCCGGCGTGGTCGTCCGCCGCCGTGACCGGCAGGCCTGGTTCTTCGCCGCGCTCGCCGTTGCCGGTACGTTCGCCGCGATCGGGCTCTGGCCGGTCCCGCACCTCCTGCACGCGCTGCCGCTCTTCGACATCGCCATCAACGAGCGCCTCGCCTTCGCCGGCGCCCTGGCGATGTCGCTCCTGGCCGCCTTCGCCGTCGACGCCATCCGCAAGCAGCACGTCGCTACCGCGATCCTCGGCCTGGTGCTCCTCGAGCGGACGTACGAGGACGGCAACGTCTACCCGGCCATCGACCGCGACGCCTTCTTCCCCCGCACGCCGCTCATCGCCGCCATCCCGCGCGACGCCCGCATGGCCGCCTGGTCGTACCTCTTCACCGGCAACAACCCCACGATGTACGGCCTCGAGGACGTGCGCGGCTACCAGGCCATGACCAACCGGCGCCTCACCGACACCTATCCGCTCTGGTCCGTATACCAGCGCGCATGGTTCAACCGGATCGACGACCTCTCGCGGCCGTTCCTCTCCTTCCTGAACGTGCGCTACGCCGTGGGGAAGGGGGAGCCGCCGGAGGGGTGGCGTGTCATCGCCGAGGATCGGGGGACCCGGCTCTTCGAGAACACGCGCGAGCTGCCGCGAGCGTTCGTTCCCCGCTTCATTCACTTCGAGCGCGACTCCGCCCGCGTGCTGGAGGCGATGAAAGAGGCCCCGGAGTTCGTCAACGCCGCCTGGATCGAGACCGACGAGATCGCCCCCGGCTACCTCGTCAACGGAAGGGGGCACGTCCTGCTGCGCCGGAGCGGCCTCGCGTACGAGCTCGACGCGGCGATGGACCAGGCGGGCTGGGTGGTCGTCTCGGCGACGCACTGGAAGGGCTGGCGCGCTTACATCGACGGCCGCCGCGTCCGCACCTACTTCGCCAACCACGCGTTCGTGGGCGTGTACGTGCCGGAGGGGCAGCACCGCGTCACTCTCAAGTATCTTCCGCAGTCGTTCACGCGCGGCCGGGCGGTCTCGGTCGTCACCGCGCTGGCGCTGCTCGCCGTTTTCCTCGTTAGACGATGCCGGCCATTTTTCTCTACCTCGCCACGGCCGCCGCGCTGATCGCCGCCTGGCGCCGCTGGGTGCAGCCGGTCACGCGGGCGGCGGCGATCGCGCTGGTGCTGCTGCCGATGTGCTTCACGGGCGGCGCGCTGCTGACCGGCCGGGTCTACGCGCCGATCGACCTCCCGTTCATGTCGGAGCCGCTGCAGGACTACGCGCGCGACTACGGCATCGGCGGCTTGTACAACGCCACGCTCTCCGACCTCTACATGCAGCTCATCCCCTGGCAGCACACCGTGCGGGACTCGCTCTCGCGCGGGCAGTGGCCGCTCTGGAATCCCTACATGCTCTGCGGGAGCCTCCTCGCCGCGAACATGCAGTCGGCGGTGTACGACCCGCTGAACTGGATCGGGTTCCTCATCCCGCTGCCGCAGGCGCTGACGTTCGGCGCGGCGATGACCTTCCTCCTCGCGATCCTCTTCACCTTCGGCTTTGCCCGCGCCCTCGGACTGCGCGAGCTGCCGTCGCTGCTCGCCGGGGCGGCGTACGCCTTCAGCGGCTCCATGGCCTTCTTCGTCGCCTGGCCCCTCGGACGCGCCTGGGCGCTGCTGCCGCTCGTCCTCCTCGGCGTCCGTTTCGTCGTCCGCGAGACGAATGTCCGCGCGGCCGTGCTGCTCACGACCTCCTTCGTGCTGTTGCTCGTCACCGGCCATCCCGAGACGTCGCTGCACGTCTGCGTCCTCGGCGCCGCGTACGGCCTGTATGAGCTGCTGTCGACGCGCCGCTGGAAGGCGGCCGGACTGGCGGTGCTCTGCGGCGCGATCGCGCTGCTGCTGACGGCGATCCTCCTCCTGCCCTTCTTCTCCGCCGTACCCCACACGCAGGAGCACTACTTCCGGCAGGTCTACTACGCCGAGATCGACCTCCCGGCGCCGCCGTCGCTCGCCGGGCATCGGGCCATGCTCTCGTTCTTCCCCTGGTACGGCGGCCAGCCGGAGCGGGCGAACGTCCTTCCGCACTGGTATCCGACCACGATCCGCCTCGGCAGCATCGCCTTCGCGCTCGCGTTCGCGGCATTCTGGCTGGCGCGCCGTCGCGAGGCCTGGTTCTTCGGCGGGATGGCGCTCTGCTGCTCGCTGATCGGGCTGAACGTCTGGCCGTTCGCGCACCTGCTGCACGAGTTGCCGGTGTTCGAGATCGCACTCAACGAGCGCTTCGCGTTCGGTGCGCTCTTCGCCTTCTCGGTGCTCGCCGCGATGGCTGTCGATGCGTGGCCGGAGTCGCGCCGCGAGTCGAGGCGGGCGGCGCTCGTGGCGGGCGCGCTGCTGGCGCTGCTCGCGACCGGAACGCTGCTCTTCGCGAAGCCGCTGATGGCCGAGGGGCTGAAGCCGGCGTTGCTGGCGCTGCTCGCGTCGGCGGAGCTGATCGCGCTCGCCGCCGTGGTCGTGCTCCTCTTCCTGCGCGCGCCGCGCCGCGTCGCGCTGCCGCTCGTCTTCGCGCTGCTGCTCGTGCAGCGGACGATCGTCGACGGCGCGATCTATCCGAGCCTGCCTGCGTCGGCGTTCTACCCGGCCATCCCGCTGCTGCGGCACATGCAGAACGACCAGAGCGGCCCGTTCAGGATGACCGGCCTGCACTACGCCTTCCTTCCCGACGCCGCCGCGATGTATGGCCTGGAGGACGCGCGCGGCTATGAGGCGATGACGCTGCGCCGCACCGCCGAGACCTACTCGCTCTGGTCGCAGAAGGAGGGGGCGTCCTTCAACAACGTCTGGCAGAGGGAGAGGCCGTTCCTCTCCTTCCTCAACGTGAAGTACGCCCTCGGCTCGCTGCGCGAGGAGCCGGACGAGCAATGGAAGCTCGTGCTCCAGGACCGCAACTCGCGGCTCCTCGAAAACACCCGCGTGCTGCCGCGCGCGATCGTGCCGCGGTGGGTGCAGTACGTCCAGCCGAGCCGCAATCCGCCGCACGACATGAGCTTCGAACGCGACTTCGCCGAGCGCGCCTGGATCACCGCCGCCTATGCGCCGCACGAGATCGCGAACGGACCGGGAACGCTGCAGATCCGCCGCCCGCGGATCGGCGCGCTCGACATCACCGCGGACATGGAGAACGACGGCTGGGTCGTGATCTCCGAGGCGGCGTGGCCGGGCTGGCGCGCGTACGTGGACGGCAAGCGGGTCGAGACGCACTACGCGAACCACGCCTTCCTCGGCGTCTTCGTGCCAAAAGGAACGCACGAGCTCCGGCTCGTCTACCAGCCGGAGGGGTTCACGCGCGGGCGCAACATCACGCTGCTGACGATCGCCGCGCTGATCGTCTTTTTCGCGTTACGGCGCCACCGACTCCAGCAGCCACGCGCCGTAGGCGTCTGACGTCGCGCCGATCGGCAGCACCACGAGCTCCGGCACGTCGTACGGATGGCGCGAGAACAGCTCGTCCCGCAGCGCCTCGACGCGCGCGTCGGCCGTCTTGATGATCAGCAACTGCTCCGCGTCGTCCTGCACCTTCCCCTCCCAACGGTAGACGGAGTGGATGCGCTCCACGATGTTTACGCAGGCGGCGAGGCGCAGCTCGACCAGGGTGTGCGCGAGCGCCTTCGCGTCAAAGTCAGGGCCGACCGTCGTCAGGACGATGACCGGGGTCATCGCACGACGTCGAGGACCTGCTCGGCGGCGGCGCGGCCGGCGGCACGCACGACGCGGCGGACCTGCGCCCGCTCGATGTACGGAAGCGCGATGTAGGCGAAGATCGAGCCGCCGCCGACGCCGATAGAAGTCGGCACCACGGCGGTGTTGCGCTTGCGAAGGTCGCGCGAGTCGAGCAGCTCCATGTCGGCGTCGTACACCCGCAGCTCCCCGACGAGCCGCGCCACGAGCACGCCGATCGAGACTCCGGCGTGGCGCGTTCCCACTCCCACTCCTCCATGCTCCACGCTCGACGCCTCGGCCGACATGATCTCGACGTAGTAGTCGGCCACCGGCGCGCCATCGCGCACCGCTTCGTCGTACGTGCGGACCGCGTCGAACGCGTCGACTCCGCGCGCGCGCAGCTCCCTGCGCAGCTCCGCGGCGACGTCGTCCTGCATCTCGTGCAGCCCGCGCAGCACGCCGACGCGCAGCGCCGGACGCTCGACGTCGAAGGCATGGGCAACACCCGAAGGGGCGATCAGCAGCATCGCAATCAGCAGGCGTTTCATGCCGGCTAGTTTATCCTTTCCGCGGTGTTCAAGCGCGTCCTGCTGATCCTCCTCGCCGCGCTGGCCGCGTGGCTTCTCTTCGAGCTGGTCACGTTTCCCGACGTCACCAGACTCAAAAACGCGCCGCCGAAGACGACCGCGTTCATGGAGCAGCGCAAGAAGCAGTTGCGCGCCGAGGGGAAGAGCGACGACCTGAAATGGGAATGGGTCCCGTACGGCCGCATCTCGCCGTACCTGCGGCGCGGGGTCCTCGTCGCGGAAGACAACTCCTTCTACGAGCATGAAGGCGTTGACACGAAAGGGCTGAAGGAGGCGTTCGAGCGCAACCTGAAACGCCGCAAGCTGACGCACGGCGGCTCGACGATCACGCAGCAGCTCGCGAAGAACCTCTACCTCTCGCCGTCGCGCAATCCGGTCCGCAAGGTGCGCGAGTACTTCATCGCCCGCTCGCTCGAGAAGCACCTCACCAAGAAGCGCATCCTGGAGATCTACCTGAACGTGGTGGAGATGGGGGAGCGCGTCTACGGCGCCGAGGCGGCGGCGCGCCACTACTTCGGCAAGTCGGCGTCCGCGCTCTCGACGCGCGAGGCTGCGTTGCTCGCGGGATGTCTCCCGAACCCGCGCGTCATGAATCCCGGCAACCCGAACAAACGCCTGCGCGCCCGCCAGCGCATGATCCTCTCGCGCATGCGCCGCTGGGGCTACCTCCTCGAGCGCGAGGTGTTGACGGAGAAGAAGAAGGAGCCGGCGAAGACGGAGACGACGGACACGGAAACAATGGCCGATTCCGCACTGGCAACCGACACGAGTTCCTCGGGTTCCTCGGTTCCTCCGAGTTCCTCGGCAGAAGAGCCGCCGCCCCCACCCGAGGAACCGAGGAACCCCGAGGAACCCGAGGAACCCGAGGAACCGAGGAACCCCGAGGAACCGAGGAACCCCGAGGAACCCCCCACGGCAACCAATCCCCCTCCAACCAACACCTGACCGGGAGCACACGCATGGAACAACACATCAAGATCCTGTCGGTCCTGTTCGTCCTCTTCGGGATCCTCGGCGTGGTGGTCGCAGTTGCCATCGGCATCTTCGGCGCGAGCGCGGTCGGCACCATCCTCCTCTCCGACACCAGCGAAGAAGCGCGCGCGGCGTCGGCGATGATCGGCGGCTGCGTGACCATCATCGCCATCCTCTTCGCCGCGCTGTCGATCCCGAGCATCATCGCCGGCTGGGGACTGTCGCAGCGCAAGTCGTGGGCGCGCATTCTGACCATCATCCTCGGCGTCCTTGCACTTCCGCACATGCCCGTGGGCACCGCGCTCGGCATCTACGCCGTCATCGTCATGTTCAACGACGAGACGAAGACTTTGCTAACTGCGTAAATTCAATCACTTCCCGGACGTGGTCCGTCTTTTGCCCTTGGCAGCCATCGGATGAAGCAGCGCGACTACAGAATCATCTGCGATTGCCAGCGCCACGCGCGCCGTGAGAAAAGCCTTCTCCGGCGCGGCGCTCGCGTCGTGTCGCGCGCCGTGGCCGTGCTGGTGACGCTGCCGCTCGCGTTCGCGGCCTTCGACGTCCCGACGTCGGCGATGAACTTCGACCTGCGCGCCGTGAAGACGCCGCTCCTGAAGAAAGAGCGCGCCAGGCAACTGCCGATCTTCACCACCCCCGCCGTGCGCGAGCAGTTCTTGACCGGCGAGCCGCTGGCGGCTCCGACCCTCGAGGTTTTCAAGGAACAGTACTTCCGCCGCAACGTCCCTTACGGCGCGATCATCGTGCGCGAGGCGCGCAGGAACAATCTCCCGCCGGAGCTCGTCGCCGCAATGGTGCATACGGAATCCGATTTCCGGCCCACGCTCGTCTCCAATAAGAGCGCACAGGGACTGATGCAGATCGTCCCCAGCACCGCGCGCATTCTCGGCATCCGCAATCCGTTCGACCCTGAAGAGAACATTGCCGCCGGGACGAAGTACTACCGCTATCTGCTCGACCGTTTCGACAATCAGACCATGGCCCTTGCCGCATATAACGCCGGCCCGGGCAACGTCTCCCGTTTCGGCGGCGTGCCGCCGTTCGGCGAGACCCGCTCCTATATCGCCAAGGTCAACCGCCGCACGCACCGCTACCGCCAGCGCGTCCATAACAATTACCTGGCCACGCTGCGCGTGACGCGCGCCAGCGCCACCGCCACGGCACACTGAGCGCGCGCGGCACGCTAGAATGGCGTGCCATGCAACTGCAGCAGCCGGCGGGCGAAGAGCGACGCGAGTTTCAGCGGATCCGGCTCCAGTCTCCCGTTCCCGGAACCTTCGGCACCACGGCCGTTTCCATTGTGGAAGCGGGGGTGCTCGGCGCGCGCATTCAGCACGCGTTACCGCTCGACGTCACAAAAGGCGAGCTCCGTTTTTCACACGGTGGAAACGAGATCGCCATGCGCTGTGAGGTCGTGCGGACGTTCAGTACCGACCAATCGCGTTATCCCGACGCCGGGTTCATGTCCGGCCTCCGCTTTGTAGCCGCCATTGGCGAGTCGGGCGACAACCTGCGCGAGATGCTCGCGCACCTCGTCACGTATGCGCTCGACCACCGCTTCGACGCGTCGGCCACGCGCCTGCGTTTGCGCGCGGTCGACGGCGACAAGACCGTGCGAGGCGTCGACGCACAATTCATCTCTTACAGGCTGGAGAACGGCGCGTGGCGCAAGCGGCACGTTTTCCTGCCGGAGCAGCCTGCGGCCGGTTTCACTGTGGCGCGCGGCGAAGATGCGGACGAGATGCAGCGCCTCTGTGCCGTATACGAGGCGTCCGATCCGGAAGGGCGCCGGCTGATCCGCCTTTTTGCGGAGCTGAGCGTCAGCGACGTGCTGCAGATCCCGCCGTCGACGTGAGCGTCTCCCGCTCGCTGCTCTGCGCCAGCGGGAGCGTGAAATAGAACTGCGTTCCCCGCCCCTGCTCGCTCTCCACCCAGATCCTGCCGCCGTGCGACTCCACGATTCCCTTCGCGATCGGCAGCCCGAGTCCCGCCCCCATGCGCTCGGTGCGCTTGGCCTGCCAGTAGGGGCTGAAGATGTCGTTGAGGTTTTCCTTCGGGATGCCGGGGCCGGTGTCGGCGACCATGATCAGCATCTCGCCGTCGCGGCGCGTGGCGCGCACGTCGATGCGGCCGCCCGGAGGCGTGAACTTCATCGCGTTCCCGATCAGGTTCGACAGCACCTGCATGATGCGGTGGCGGTCGGCGTGCACCGGCGGCAACTCGTCGTCGACGTGATACAGCATCGACACCTGCGCGGCGCCCGCCTGCGCGCGGAAGAGCTCCTCCGCCTCGTGCAGCAGGTCCCGCGCTTCCACGGTGGCGAGCTCGATCGGCAGCCGCTTGCCGCCGTCGAGGCGCGTGACGTCGAGGAGGTCGGCGATGAGGCGGTTCATCCGCTTCGTGGAGAGCACGATCGTGTCGAGCTGGTCGCGGTCCTCTTCGGACAGCGAGTCCGACATCAGCAGCAGCGACGCGCCGAGGGAGACGGCGCTGAGCGGATTGCGGAGATCGTGCGAGACGATGGCCAGCACTTCCTCCCGCGCCCGCACCGCCTGCAGCGACTCGAGGTAGAGGCGAGCGTTGTCGATCGACAGCGACGCGCGCCGCGCCAGCTCGGCGAACAGCGGCAGGTCGTGCGTGGTGAACGGCCGATTCTCGGCGGAGATGGCGGCGGCGATGCCGATGGTCTGTCCGCGGCTGACGAGCGGCAGGAAGACGAGCGTGCGGTTGTCGCCGTCGCTCGCGCCGGTGATGTACGAGTAGAGCCCCGAGGCCGAGCCGACCAGCGCCGGCTCCGCCGCCTGCATGATCCGCACGAGCCCTTCCGGGACCTCGCGACGCACGGTGCCGATGCTCGACGCGTACAGCGCCTCGTCCTCCGGATTCCGGTGCGCCACCGCCACGCGTCGCAGCCCGCCCCCCTCCGCCTCGGCGATGTCGACGACCGACATCTCCGCCAGGTTCGGGACGATGAGGCGCGCCAGCGTGGCGATCGTGTGCTCGTACTCGAGCGACGCGGCGAGCTCCTGCCCCGCGGCGGCCAGGAAGGCGGCACGGCGCTCCTCCCGCTCGGCGGCCTCGCGCGCGCGCTGAGCCTCGTTCGTCTCACGCTCCGCGTCGAGGCGCCGCCGCATCGCCTCACGCGCGAGAAGGCGCATCTGCCGGCCCAGTCCCGCGACGAGCAACGCCGACGTGAGGGCGAGCAGCGTGAGCACGATCGTGAGCCAGCGGTTGATCCGCTCCGCCTCGCTCATCCGGCGCAGGCGCCAGTCGATCGCCGCCTGCAGCTCGATCTCCAGCTCCGAGGCGGCGATGAGCGACTTCTCGTACGCGCCGTGGCTCTCGAAGAGACGCGAGAGGAACACCTCGTGAGGCAACTGACGGGAGAGGAACTCGCCGCGCGCCACGCCGTTGTGCCACCGGCTCGTCTGCATGAAGAGCGCGCTGAGGTCCTGCCCCAGTTCCTCGTCCAGGCCGGGGAGGAGCTGGGCGAGCTTCCGGCGGTTCATCTCCTGCCGCTCGACCAGCGCGTAGTACTCGCGCCGGTAGTTCGACTGCCCGGTCACCTGATAGGCGATGAGCTTGTCGACCTCCGCCGACAGGTCCATCTGGATGTAGTTCGCCGCCTGGCGGGCCGGCTCCGCGACGCGCGTGATCTCCTCACGCATCTTCTTCGTCTTGTTTGCGACGATGACCGGCAGCACCGCCAGCGAGAGCAGGGAGACGATGATGAACACGACCGGAACGACAGTCGTCCACGTGCTCTCCGGCCCGACGCGCCAGATGCTGCGTCGATCGCTGAGTCCCGGTGGATTCAAACGGTTCCTCTGGTGTCCTGCGCTCCTGCCTTCACCGTGAGTCTGAGCAAGTGCCTTACCACGTTACACTTTCCGTCTCTATGGTGCGTGACGACCGGCGCGAGTTCCAGCGCCTCAAGCTTTCCAAGCCGATCCTGGCCACGCTGCGCGAATCTACCGCGAACGCGCTCGTCCTGGACGTCGGCTTCGCCGGCGCCTTCCTGGAACACTATGGCACGGCCGAGCCCGGCGATCGCTTCACCCTGACATTCCGCTGGCAGGGAGCCGACGTCGAGCTCCCCTGCGAGGTGGCGCGCAGCATCGTCGTGCGCGACCCGGGCGGCGACGGGAAGAGCACCGTCTCCCACACCGGCGTCCGCTTCGTCGATCCCGCCGAGGAGCCGCTGCGCCTGCTGCAGGACCTCATCACCACCTTCGTCGGCCGCATCCTCACCGCCCAGAAGGCGAACGCCTCCGGCGACGACCGCGGCGAGTCCGCCGGCGCCACGATCCTCGCCCGCCTCGGCGAGGCGCGCCGGATGCGCTCCCGCGGCTACATCAGCTATCACCTCAAGGACAACACCTGGTGGCGCATCCCCTCGGAATCCCCGAAACAGCCGGTCGACGGCTTCACCGTCGGCGCGCATGAGGACGAGGACGACCTGGAGGCGCTCTGCCGGACGTATGAAGGGGCCGACGAGGAAGGCCGCCACCTGATCCGCCTCGTGGCCGAGCTCAGCGTCCGCAAGGACCAGTAGCGCGCGCCTGGTCGGCCGTCATCGCCGCGCCGACGGCGGTAACGCGGCAGGCGTACAAAACGCGGCAGCCTTCGGAAAGACGACGGCACCCCTCGGAAAGACGACGGCACCCCTCGGAAAGACGACGGCAGCCTTCGGAAAGACGACGGCAGCCT
>DASWNW010000092.1:0-38100 GCA_036399015.1 Thermoanaerobaculia bacterium
CTGAACGCGCGCGCGTCGCAGAAGGCGCGGTCCGTGCGAAAACAAGCGCCGCGGGCCGTGCCCGCCCGCCGGAGGCGCCCTGGTCGTGCCCTCTTGCCCCGGCGAAGAGCGCGCGCCCGGCGCAGACGCTCAGAAAAACAATGGGCCGGATGACATTGCTGTCACCCGGCCCGCTGCTCTCTCTCATACAACACGCTGCCGGTTCTCGAAACGGTGCGCTGTATGGGAGTCATCTTAGGGACGACCGGTCACGCAGCCGTTTGACGCACCGTAAAAAATCGGTGAGCGGAAACAGCCTCGTCCACGTTCCGTGAACCGCCCGTTGCGGGTCCTGTGAGAGAAGCGCAAAAGCGTAGAATGCGCGCCGTGACGGTCTACCTCGACAACAACGCCACCACCCGTGTCGCCGACGAGGTCATCGCGGCGATGACCCCCTGGTACCGCGACTATTTCGGGAACCCCCACGCCATCCACTCCCTCGGCCGCCGCTCGCACGACGCCGTCGAGGACTCCCGCGCCGAGGTGGCTGCCCTCCTCGGCTGCGACCGGGCGGAGGTCGTCTTCACGAGCTGCGGCACCGAGGGCAACGCCCTCGTCATCCGAGGCCTCCTCGACCGCGAGCCCGAGCGGCGCAAGGTCGTGACGACGTCCGTCGAGCATCCCTCCGTCCTCACGCTCCTCAAGGCGCTCGAAGGTGCGGCGCAGATCGAGCTGGAGATCGTGCCGGTGGACGGCGACGGCGCGATCGACCTCGACGCCATGAAGCGCGCCATCGACGGCCGCACCATGCTCGCCTCCGTGATGCTCGCCCAGAACGAGACCGGCGTGCTGCACCCGGTCGCGCGGATTGCCGAGCTGGCGCACGCGCATGGCGCGCTCCTCCACGTCGACGCCGTCCAGGCGGCCGGCAAGGTCCCCCTCTCCCAGCGCGACCTGGGCGCCGACTTCATCACCATCTCCGGCCACAAGTTCCACGCGCCGAAGGGCGTCGGCGCGCTGACGATGCGCCGCGGCCTCGCGCTGCAGCCGCTCTGGTATGGCGGCGGACAGGAGCTCGGGCTGCGTTCGGGAACCGAGCCGGTGCCGTCGATCGTCGGCCTCGCCGAGGCGGCGCGGCTGGCGCGAGTCGCCCTGGCGTCGTATGAGCGGGTGCGAGCGCTCCGCGACCGGCTGGAGTGGCAGATCCTGCAGCGCGTCCCCGACACGTCGATCAACGGCGGATCGCAGCCGCGGCTCGGCAACACCGCCAACATCGCCTTCCACGACGCCTACGCGGATGAGATCGTGCGCGCGCTCGACACCGAGGGCGTTTGTGTCTCCGCCGGCGCCGCCTGCCACTCCGGGAAGGTGGAGCCGAGCGGCACGATGAAGGCGATGAACAAGCCGTTGCGCGTGGCGATGGGCGCGGTGCGGTTTTCGCTGTCACGCTATACGACGGGCGAGGAGATCGACAGGGTCACTGAGGTCATTCCGAGATTAGTTGACGGACTTCGGGCACGCGCTATGCCATAATCCCATAACATGACAACACGCTTGGCGCGGGCCGTCGTCGCTTTCGTACTCGTTCTGATCTCGCTTTCCCTCGCCGCCGCCGGCCGGCCCCTCGCGCCGCGACCGCTCGGCCCCTCCAGCTACCTCCCCGACGCTCCGGTCTCCGCTTACGCGGGCGGCCGGTTCCTCACCATCTGGAACGAGTACATGGGACTCCACGGGCGTCACCTCATGGGGGCGCTGAGCGACGCGAACGGCGTGAAGATCTCCCCCCGCTCCTTCTTCGTCGACGTGACGCCGTTCGGCTCCTATCAGCTCTTCGGCGCCGGCGAGTCGTTCGCCCTCTTCTCGCGCGACGGTGTCGGAGGGCCGGTGCAGATGACGGACATCGACCGGGAGGGGCGGGTCACAGGCCGCCGCACGCTCGCACTCCCCCTCCACCAGGATGCGCGCTTCTCCTGGAACGGCACCCACTTCCTCGCCATCCTGTACTTTCCAGGCGCGAGCAACACCTCGATGGCGATGTTCGACCGGAGCGGGCAGCTCGTCGTTCCCCCCACGCATGTGCTCGACTTCGCGTACGGGTTCGTCGTCGTCCCGACGGACGACGGCCGTTTCGTCGCCATCGCGAACGCGTCCGACGCGATGTTCGCGCACGAGGTGACGCCGCAGGGCTTCGGCCCGCGGATGACCATCAAGAGGTTCGGCTCGTCGCTGCCGGAACTGCGGCCGAGGCATGTGATCGCCGCGCCGCTGCGGAACGGGGACGTGCTGGTGATCTGGAGTACGGCCGTCCATCAGTCGGGAGACATGAAGTCGGTCGTGCTCCGCCGCGACGGAACCGTGGGACCCGAGTCGCTGCTGGCGACGACCACCAACACGACGGTGATGCCGCTGGAGGTGCTCCGCTCCGAGGGCGGCTACGTGCTGGCGTACACGAGCTCCGGCAACGGCGAGGTGCGGGACGGGATCTGGAGCATGCGTCTCGACGCCACGGGAGCGCCCGCGTCGGAGCCGCTCCACCTGGCGAGCGGTTTCAATCCCGGCGCGCTCCCCATCTCGCCCGCCACGAGCCCCGGCACACTGCTCGTCCCCTACGGCAACGCCTTCCACGAGCACAGGGGCGTCTACACGCTGGCCATCGGCGCGGCCGGCCAGGCACGCCCGCCGGAGCTCCTCTCCATCCGCGAAACGAAGCAGCACCAGCCGGTCCTCGGCGCCGGCAGCGGCCAGGCACTGGCCGTCTGGAACGAGCAGGCCGGCACCTCAATGACGGTGCGCGCCACTTCCGTCACGGCGAACGGTGAGCCTCGCCCGGCGGTGCAGCTCGCCCCGACGTCCCTCGTGGCGCGAGAGACCGGCTGGAACGGCGCGCATCATCTGCTTCTCCACCGGGACGCCGCCAGGCTGCTGGCCACGCGCGTCGCCGCCGACGGCGCGATCGCCGACCCGGCGCCGATCGTCCTCGCCGACGTCCCGCAGTTCGAGCTCATCGACGCGGCCCTGGTCTGGGCCGGTACTCGCTGGCTCGTGGTCTGGACGAACGGCTCGCAGTCCTGGTCGATCAACGTCACGAGCGACGGCACGCCCTCGGCCGTGCGTACGCTGGACGTGCACGTCCCCCTTCCGGAAAACTGGGACCGCGGCATCTCGCAACCGGCGCTCGCGTACGACGAGAAACACGTCCTCCTGGTCTGGTCGGAATGGCAGCGCGAGTCCTGCTCCGGCCTCTGCGCTTCTCCTCCCGCGCACACCTACGCCGCACGCCTGACGCGCACCGGCACGCCGGTGGATCCTCTCCCGCTCGACCTCGACGTCGTCGACGCGCCGAGCCTCTCCGTCGCCAGCAGCGCGACGGAATTCATGGTCCTCGCCGGCCGTCACGCACGCCAGCTCCGGAACGGTGCGGTGCTGCGGGTGGAGAACGCGCGCGAGCTCTTCGACTGGCACGTCACGAGCGACGTCGTCTGGGACGGCACGAGCTACGTCGTCGCGTTCCGCTATCACTCCTGGTACACGAACTGGTACCTCGGCGTGCTCCGGCTCGATCGCAGTGCGCA
Source organism: Thermoanaerobaculia bacterium (assembly GCA_036399015.1). Classification (GTDB taxonomy): domain Bacteria; phylum Acidobacteriota; class Thermoanaerobaculia; order Gp7-AA8; family Gp7-AA8; genus QHVT01. The sequence goes on from DASWNW010000092.1 coordinate 3,552, forward strand.
GGACGCCGGCGTCCGGCGCGTGACGCCGACGCTCACGCCCGACTACGAGGACGCGCCGAGCATCGCCGCCCCCTTCGCCGGGTACGCGCTGATCGGCGTACACGAGGGCACGCCGGCCGACGGCATCAGCGCCGTGATCTACCGCGAGCGCGATCTCGTCTCCCTGCTCTGGGGACCGGGACCGCCTCGCAACCTGCACGTCCGGACGGTGGCTCAATTTAGCTACGAGGTGAGCTGGGATCCATCGGAGTGGGGAGATCCCGACGCCTACATCGTCGAGCTGCTGTACCGCGACCAGTGGATCGTGGTCGGCCGCGTCCCCGCCGGGGTCCACCAGGCGACCGTCTTTGCGTACGATGCCAATCCGGTCTTCCGCGTGCGCGCGTTCGGCTCCGGCGGCCCCTCCCTGCCGCTCGAGCACCAGTTCGGAAACCCGAAACGCCGCTCTGTGAGGTGACCGCAATGACACGCCGACTCCGCCTTCTCGCCGTACTCGTCCTCACGTTCTCGACGGTCGCCGCCGCCGCCGCGGGCCGCCCGCTCGCACCGCGGACGCTCGCGCCGACGACCTATTACGCGTTCAATCCGGTCACGGCATACGCCGGCGGCCGGTTCCTGACGATCTGGCGCGAGAGCATGGGCTTCGTCGGCGCGCCGATCCGGGCGGTCTTCAGCGACGCGAGCGGCGCGAAGATCTCGGAGCGCTCGTTCCCGCTCGACCTCCCGCCCGTCAGCGATCCCTTCTCGTACCAGCTCGTCGGCATGGGGGACTCGTTCACCATCTTCTGGCTGGACGACGAGCGCCGCACGCACATGGCGGACATCGACCTGGAAGGGCGCGTGACGAACAGGCGCGCGGTGGCCCTCCCCGACCACATCAGCGCCACCATCGCCTGGAACGGCACCCACTTTCTCGCGGTGATGCAGCGCCCCTTCACGCTGGACGGCTTCGTGACGATGTTCGAGCGCGACGGGCGGATCGTGCTTCCGCCGACGCCGATCCCCGCGCACACGCACGCCTTCGACATCGCGCTCGTGGACGGCCGTTTCATCGCGTTGACGAGCGGCTTCGACGCGCTCGCGGCGCAGGAGATCACGCCGGCCGGCATCGGCCCCCGCCGCACCATCGAGGCGGCGCACGAGAACCGGCCCTCCCGTGTCGTAGCGATCCCTGTCGAGGACGGCGGCGTGCTGGTGATCTGGGCCTCGACCTCCACGACTTCTGCAGAGCTGAAGTCGGCCGTCCTGCACGGCAACGGCACGCGCACGGCGACGTCGGTGCTGGCCTCCAGCTCCTCGACCGTGATTCCCTACGAGGTGATCCGCTCTGGGAATGGTTACGTGGCCCTCTTCTCGATGGGCAACGCGCTCTACCGCGTGCACCTCGACGCATCCGGCGCGCGTGTCGCCGAGCCGGCTCTCGTGCTGGCTGAGTTCAACCCGTCGCTCTCCGCCGCCGCCGGTCCCGGCACGATCCTCATCCCGTTCACGACGCCCTCCACGGCGACCGCACAGATTGCCACCGTCGCCATCGCCGCCGACGGCCAGGCGCGCGCGCCCGAGATCCTCTCCATCGGCGACTCGCGCCAGTTGCAGCCGGTCCTGGGCGCGGGCGGAGGAACCGTGCTCGCCGCCTGGACCGAATTCGACGCCGGCGGCCCGTCGGTGCGCGCCGTCGCGGTCAACGACGAGGGCGAGCCGGTTGGAGAGCCGGTGCATGTCGCCGACGGCACGCTCGCCGCGACGGAGCTTCCGTGGAACCGCGGACGCGCGGCGTGGGAGATCCAGTACCTGGTCGTGTACCGCGACGGGAGCCGCCTGCTCGCTCAACGTCTGGAAGCCGACGCCACGAGCGTCGATCTCACGCCGATCGTCCTCGCCGAGCTGACCAACGCCGTCGCCGAAGCCGCCGTCGTCTGGACCAATGCGCGCTGGGTCGTGGTGTGGACGAACGGCGCGGCGCTCCACTCCCTCACCATCTCTCCGCACGGGGCGGTCTCCGCCGCGCGCACGCTCGACGTGCATGCTCCGCTCGAGGAAGGCTGGGTGCGCCTCGTCCGGCGCCCGCGCCTCGCGTACGACGGCAGCGAGGTGCTGCTGGTGTGGGCTGAGTCGCTGAGGCGGGAGGACGATGCCCCCTGGGCGGGCGAGCTGCCGACGAAGACGTGGGCGACACGCCTGAACCAGTCGGGCGCCCGCTACGATCAGCAGCCGCCGGTCGACCTCGGCGTCGACGCGCCGACCCTCTCCGCGGCGAGCAGCGGCTTCGAGTTCATGGTCGTCGCCGGCGAGCACGCGCGGGTCCTCAAAGGCGACGGGCCGCTCCGCGTGATCGCCGCGCGCGAGCTGATCGGCTGGCGCGCGGCCAGCGACGTGACGTGGGACGGCGGCAGTTACGCCGTCGCGCTGCGCTATTACGGCGCGACCACCGACTGGTACCTCGCCGCACTCCGTCTCGACGGCCACGCCAATGAAAGCGGAGCCCCGCTCGCCACCGCCACCCTGCCGCCCGACGAGGAGGCCGCGCCGAGCATCGTTGCAGCGAACGGGTGGCTCATCGGCGTGCAGGAAGGGACGCCGGCGGACGGCGTCAGCGCCACCGTCTACCGCGACGCCGAGATGGGGTTCATGCCCCCGCCGCCCGGAGCGCCGCGCAACGTGCACGTCCGCCAGCTCTTCTCCTCGTTCTACGAGGTGAACTGGGACGCGCCCGCGGAAGGCGACCCCGACTCGTACATCGTCGAAGAACTGCGCGGTGGGATCTGGATGCCCGCCGTGCGCGTGGAAGGAAACGTGCGGCGCGCGATCGTCACCACGCCATTCAGCCGGCCGGTCGTGCGCGTGCGCGCGTTCAATGCGGGAGGGCCTTCGGTGCCGGCCGAGCATGGCTCGGGACAGCCGAAGCGGCGCTCCGTTCGCTGACGCTACTCTCCGGCCGGCGACGGGCTGAGAGCCCGTCGCTCCAGGGGGACGGCGTCACAGCACGATGGTGTAGCCGAGTGTCCGGAGGTCCGGCATGCGGTCGAGATAGACGTGGCCGTCGGTATGGTCGATCTCGTGCTGGAAGATGCGCGCGGTGAAGTCCTCGACTTCCAGCTCGAGCGGATCGCCGTCGTGGTCGAAGCCCTTCAGGCGGATGCGCTTGTAGCGGGGCGTCTCGCCGCCGAGGAAGGGGACGCTGAGGCACCCTTCCCAGTCGGTGATCCGGTCGGTGCCGACCGGCTCGTACGTGGCGTTGAAGATCGCCCCGACGCCGACCTGCTTCACGCCGCGGCGCTTGGCCACGCGCTCCTGCACCTCGAAGACGAAGACGCGCAGCGGCAGGTGCACCTGCGGGCCGGCCAGGCCGACGCCCTCGTAGGCGTGCATCGTCTCGACCATGTCTTCGATGAGACTCTTGAACTTGCCGGCCTTGATGTCCTTCAGCTCGACGTCGGAGGCCTTCTCGCGCAGGACCGGATGGCCGAGGCGGGATACTTTCAGGATTGCCATGGCGCGGAATACTAGCGAGTTCGCATCCGGACCGCGATCACCAGCGCGCCGACCATCAGCACCGCCCCGCCGTAGAACGCCCCCGCCACCCGCGCCACGTCGTACAGAAACCCCGACAGCAGCGGCCCCAGGAAACGCGCCAGCGAGCCGACCGAGGTGGCCAGGCCGAGCAGGCTGCCACGCTCGTTCTCCGGCGCAACCTTCGAGACGAGTGACGTGAGAGCCGGATAGCAGAGGCCCTGGCCGATGGCGATGAAGAACGCGACGCCGTAGAGCAGCGGCACGCGCCAGATCGACGGCACGAGCGCGAAGCCGATCACGAACGAGAGCGCGCCGGCGACGATCACCCGCTTCTCCCCGACCCTCTTCACCAGCCGCCCGATGAGGCCCCCCTGGATCCCGGCCACGATCACCCCCATGAAGAGGAAGAGGTAGGCCATGTCGAGCTGGTCGAAGTCGAACCGGTCGCGCCCATGGATCGTGACGCTCACCTCCATCCCTGCCACGGCGAGCAGCGTCAGGAAGAGGCCCGCCATGAGCGACGCGAGCAGCCGATTCGAGAGGATCTCGCGCCAGATGCGCTTGTCGAACTGCGGCGGGACGCCCGAGCGCGGGACGAGGTTCGGCGGCTTCGACTCCGCGAGGACGCTCAGCGCGACGAGGAAGGCCGTGAAGGACAGGCCGGCGGCGACGAGCCCCGGCAGGAGGTTGCCCGGCAGGCCGTGACTCTTGCCGACGGCCGCGAGGAGGCCGCTCATCGGCGGACCGAGGATGAAGCCGAGCCCGAATGCGGCACCGATGAGGCCCATCCCCTTCGCCCGGTTCTCGGGGGCCGTCGAGTCGGCGATATAGGCCTGCGCGGTGCCGATGTTCGCGCCGCCGATGCCGGCGATGACGCGCGAGGCGAAGAGCACCGTCAGGCTGCGGGTGAACGCGAAAAGCAGATAACCAGTGGTGCTGGCGGTGAGGCTGATGAGCAGCACGGGGCGCCGCCCCACGCGGTCCGAGAGCCTCCCCCAGACAGGCGCGAAGAAGAACTGCATGATCGAGTAGATGCCGACCACCGCCCCCACCGCCACGCCGCTCGCGCCGTACTCGCGCGCATAGAACGAGAGGAACGGGATGACCATCCCGAAGCCGATCAGATCGATGAACACGGTCAGGAAGAGGACGAGGAGCGAGGCTTTGCGCACGGGCGGCGCGAGTGTACTTCGTTACACTGCGGCGATGCGCGTCACCAAGCGCGAGCTGGAAATCCTCGCCTCGATCGCCGAGGCGCTCAACAGCGCGCCCGACGTGCAGCAGGCGCTCGACGCCACGCTCGCCCTCATCACCGAGCTCCTCGGCCTCGACACCGGCTGGGTATGGCTCGTCGATCCCGACAGCGGCCACGTCTACAGCGCCGCCGCGCGCAACCTGCCGCCGTACCTGCAGGAGCCGGTGCGCATGACCGGCTCGACCTGCTGGTGCATCGAGGAGTTCCGCGCCGGCGAGCTGGAACCGCGCAACGTCGACGTCATGGCCTGCAGCCGCCTCCGCCCCGCGCTCCAGCAGACGGAGCAGACGCGCGATATCGCACACCACGCGTCCGTGCCGCTCTTCTTCCAGAACAAGCCGCTCGGCATCCTCAACATCACCGCGCCCGGCATGCGCCGCCTCGACGCGCGCGAGCTGCGGCTGCTCTCGACGATCGGCTTTCAACTCGGCACCGCCATCGAGCGCGCGCGCCTCGCCGACGCCTCGGCGGTCCTCGCGCGCGCCGACGAGCGCACGCGCCTCGCGCGGGAGATCCACGACCGGGTCGCGCAGAACCTCACCGCCATCGCCCTGCAGATCGAGTCGGCGCTCGACTCCGTCGGCCGCGATCCATCACGCGTCCGCGAGCGCCTCGGCGCCGCGCTCGACGTCACGCGCAACAGTCTGGACGAGGCGCGCCGCTCGGTCATGAACCTGCGCGCCGAGCCGCTGGCCGGGAAGCCGCTCGCGCAGGCGCTGGCGGTGCTGGTGCGCGAGTTCACGTCGCAATCGGGCATCCGTGTCTCGCTCGATACCAGCGGTGCGTGCGGTCTCTCGCTCGACGCCGAGGCGGAGCTCTATCGCATCGCCGAACAGGCGCTGGCGAACGTCCGCCAGCACGCGCGGGCGAAGGAGGCGGCGGTGACGCTGCGCTGCACGAAACGTGCGGCCACGCTGACGGTGGCAGACGACGGCGGCGGCTTCGATCCCCGCCGCATCCCCGACGACCGCCACGGCGTGCGGGGGATGCGCGAACGGGCGCGGCTCGCCGGCGGCGCGCTGCGCATCGCCTCCGCGCGCGGGCAGGGGACGCGGGTGATCGTGAAGGTACCGCGATGAGGATCGTCATCGTCGACGATCATCCGATCGTGCGCGAGGGGCTGATCGCCGCGCTGGAGCGGCGGGAGGGCTTCGAGATTGCCGGCGCGTTCGGCTCCGCCGAGGAGGCGATCGCCGCCCTCGGACGCACCGCGCCCGACGTCGTCCTGCTCGACCTCGAGCTGCCGGGGATGAGCGGCGTCGAGGCCGTCCCGCAATTCCGCGGGCGGGCGGAGGTGGTCGTGCTGACCGCGTACGCGAGCGACGAGCAGATCGACGCCGCCCTCCGCGCCGGCGCGCGCGGTTACCTCCTGAAGGGAGCGTCGGTGGAGGAGATCGACCGCGCCATCCGCGCCGCCGCGCGCGGCCAGACGTGGCTCGACCCGCGGATCGCCGCGCGCGTCGTCGCGCTCTCCAGCACTCCGCGCCTCAGCGCGCGCGAGCGCGAGGTGCTGCGCCTCGTCGCCGCGGGACGGTCGAACAAGGAGATCGCCGCCGAGCTCCGCATCGCCGAGCGGACGGTGAAGTTCCACGTCACCTCCATCTTCGACAAGCTCGGCGCCGACAACCGCGCGCAGGCGGTGGCGGTGGCGTCAGAGAGAGGGCTCGTTTAGCTTCCTCGCCACGACACGATCGAACTGCTCCTGCACCGCCGCGTCGTTCGTGTTCGGACAGTTGTAGTGCAGATATTCGAGGGAAACGTGGGTCCTTCCCGCTTCCTCACGCACGGTCACGGTCCCGAAAACCGAGCTCCCGCAGAACTCCTCCGGTAAGGTGAACGAGTACCAGTACCCGGGCGTTCTCCCGGAGGGGCTCTCGACACGGCGGACGTGCTTCACACCGGTGGTCTTCAACCACGCCACGAACGCCTGCTCACTTCCCGGGAAAACGAACGTTCCGCGGCAACAGACATGGTCCCCCTTGCGTTGCGTGGCCACGAACGCGAGCACGGCGCAGAGGGCGATCGCGCCGTTCGCGAAGCCCCGCCGGCCGGACGGTTGCCCCACGTTGCGGGCGGCGACAACCGGCGGCAACAGAGCCAGCACCAGCAACGCCAGCAGGTCCGACCAGTCGGCCGTGCGTCCGATCGCCGGCCAGGCCACGCCGTTCCACGACTCGATCAATCCTTCCGCCGCCGGCGACTTCCAGAACGTGAAGCCGGCCGCGACGATCGCCGCGACGACGGAGCGCCGCCACCCGGTAACGGCCATGACGAAGTAGCCGAACGCCCAGACGCCGGCGACGTCGGACAGCTTCCCGGTCGCCCAGTTCCCGAACAGCGGCTTCAGGACGAAGTCGTTCAGGACCAGCACCGCGACGCCAGTAACGAACGCCGGCGCCCGAAGCGCGTTCAAACGCCCGGCGAGCATGCCCCCAGTGTAGCCACAAGCCACCAGCAACCAGCAACCAGCAACAACGAACAACACCTGCCCTTTCGTACAGGTCCCCCGCTGTCCGTCCGCACGATTCCTTCCGCGCGCCGCGGACGCATCCTGGGACCATGAACAAACCAGTCGCATTGATCACAGGCGCGTCGCAGGGGCTGGGGCTGGAAGTGGCCCGCATCCTGGCGTCGCGCGGCTACTCACTCGTCCTGAATGCCCGCCGCGCGGAGAAGCTCGAGGCAGCAGCGGCGGAGCTGTCGCGCATCACCGAAGTGGAGGCGGTCGCCGGCGACGTCTCCGAGATCGCGGAGCAGCTCGCCGAGCGGGCGCTCTACCGCTTCGGCCGCGTCGACGTCCTCGTCAACAACGCCTCCACCATCGGGCCCTCGCCGATGCCGCGGCTCGAGGATTACCCGTGGGAGGAGCTGCTGCAGGTCTTCCGCGTGAACGTCGTCGCGCCGCTTCACCTGACGCAGCTGCTCCTGCCGAACATGAAGGAGCGCGGCTCGGGCGTCGTCATCAACATCTCCTCCGACGCCGGCGTCAACTCCTACCCCGGCTGGGGCGGCTACGGCGCGAGCAAGGCGGCGCTGGCGCATGCGTCGCGGACGCTCGCCGCGGAGCTCGAGGGCAGCGGCGTCCGCGTCGTCTCGGTCGATCCGGGCGACATGGACACCGAGATGCACCGCCTCGCCGAGCCGGGCGTCGACCTCTCCCACCTCCCCCACCCGAGCGCCGTCGCACCGTCGATCGTGGAGAGGATGGTGGCGGCATGACGAACGTTCACTTCGAGCTGCCGCCGGAGCTGGAAGCGCGCGTGCCGGCGGAGCTGCGCGGCAGCGGGCGGGACGACGTCCGCCTCCTCGTCACCCGCAACGGCGGCGAGGAGATCGTGCACGCCCACTTCCGCGAGCTGCCGTCGTTCCTCGCCCCCGGCGACCTCGTCGTACTGAACACGACCGCCACGCTGCCGGCCGCGCTCACCGCGATCCGCGCCGACGGCGACGCCATCGCCCTGCACGTGTCGACGCCGCTGCCGGGCGGGCTGGTGGTGGTCGAGCCGCGCCAGACGACGGTGCAGGAGGGGGAGCGGCTGACTCTCCCCGGCGAGGCGCACGTCACGCTGCTCACCCCCTACCGCGACTCCCAGCGGCTCTGGCTGGCCCGCTTCGACGGCGTGGCCTCGCTGCGCGAGTACCTGATGCGCTTCGGCCGTCCGATCCGGTACTCCTATGTCGACGGCGAGTACTCGATCGACCGCTACCAGACCGTCTACGCCGGCGAGCCCGGCTCGGCCGAGATGCCCTCGGCCGGCCGCCCCTTCACGCGCCAGCTGCTGGCCTGCCTCCGCCGGAGCGGCGTGCGGCTGGCGAAGCTCGTCCTCCACGCCGGCGTGGCCTCGCTCGAGCAGCACGAGCGCCCGTACGACGAGTGGTTCGAGGTCCCGGCACGCACGGCGGAAGAGGTGCGGAAGGCGAAGGCGCGCGGCAACCGGGTCGTGGCAGTCGGCACGACGGTCGTGCGCGCGCTGGAGAGCTCCGTCGACCGCAACGGCGAGGTGATCGCCTCGCGCGGCTGGACCGACCTCGTGATCACCCCCGACCGCGGCGTCCGCGTCGTCGACGCCCTCCTGACCGGCTTCCACGAGCCGAAGGCCACCCACTTGGCCATGCTCGAGGCAATCGCCGGCAGGACGCACGTCGAGCAGGCATACGACGCCGCGCTACGAGGCGGGTACCTTTGGCACGAGTTCGGGGATTTGCATTTGATGCTGTGAGTTTGTTGCCGGTTGCCGGTTGCCGGTTGCCTGCGGGGGTTGCGCGACGAGTACCGGCAACGGGTAACCGGCAACCGGCAACTATTCAGCTCACTTCACCACGTGCCACTCCGTCTGCCGCCCCGCCAGGTAGTGCACGCGGGTGCCGTCGAAGACGGCCGACTGTTCGAGCTTGATCTGCACGAGCTGGCCGTTCCACTCCGGGACCGCTACCTTCACGTTGCCTTCGATCGCGTAGGCGGTGTTCGGGCTCAGCTTCCAGTCGCCGAGGATCGGTGTGCCGTTCTGGTTGTCCCACATGCCGATGGTGGGGCCGGCGGCGTGGCCGAAGAAGCCGAGGGGATGCGTGTAGGTCTGCGAGTCGATGTTTTCTTTCTTCGAGCCGGCGCGCGTGGCGGCGAGGATCTCGTTGCCGGTGCGGCCGGTGACGAAGTTCGAGGTGAGGATGTCCTGCCAGCGGTTCCCGACCGCCAGCGCCCTCTTCAGCCCCTCGGGGACGTCGGTCTCGCCCAGCTTCAGCACGTAGCCCATCTCCTGCGTGTCGGTGTTCAGGCGCAGGTAAGTGATGCCGACGTCGGTGTGCAGCACGTCGCCCCGCTGGATGACCGTCTCCTCGCCGCAGAACGGCTGCGAGGCTTCGCACTTGAGGCCGGGACGCTGGAGGTTGACGTCGGGCATGAACCAGATCGGGAGCCCGAGGTCGGCGTAGCGCTGGCGGATGTACCAGGCCACGTCGTCGGTCGTGGTCACTCCCGGAGTGATGACTTTCGACGAGAAGGCCTCGGTGATGACGTGCCGCGCGAGCGCGACGATGGTCGGATACGACTGCAGCTCCATCGGCGTGCGCGTCTCCAGCCAGCGCACCACCAGTTGCTCCGCGCTGACGACGCGCGAGCGCAGGGCCGGGTCGAGCACTTCCATGAGCCGCGTGTGCAGCGCGTGCGACAGCCCGTCTGCGAAAGGCCAGTTACGGCTCGTGTCGATGCCGATCTTCTTCGGGTTGCGCTCCTTGATCACCTCGCCGAGGCGTTTCCACTGCGCGTCGAGGTCACCGCCTTCCCAGGCCGCCTGATAGAACTCGCCGAAGGGATAGCGGCTCACCGTCATCCGCTCCACCCCCTTCTCCGGGCCGCGGTCGAAGAAGACGAGGATCGTCGTGCGCCGCGCCGCGAACGTCGGCTCCGGCACGAGCGTCAGGTAGACCGGATCCTCCGCGTACTCGCGGTTGATCACCACCCACATGTCGATGCCGGTCTCGCGCATCAGCGCCGGCAGCAGGTTGTCCAGCCGGTCGCGCAGCGCGGCGTTGACCGCGGCGGGACGTGCACGCTCCGGGAGGACGGCCGGCTGGGCGAAGAGCGGGAGTGTGAGGACGAGAGCGATCAGTACGCGCGTCAGCATGGCGCCGAATGGTACCAGCGGCGGCGGCGCCGGTTCCCGCGTCAGCCCGACGAAGTCAGCAGGTCGTTCCGGACCATCGCCACGTCGACGGAGCGGGAGAGCTCGACGGCATCGGTGTAGAGCAGGTTCATGTGAAAACCCTTCGCGCTCCTCCCCTGGTACAGCGGGATGTCGAGATACGAGACGAGGTTCCGGTTCGCGCTCGTCGAGATCCCGAACGCCGTGCCCTCGAAGAAGGGCAGGGACGGCGTCACCGTCCAGGAGAGCAGGAACAGCTCGCAGGGCGTCGTGCTGCGCCCCGTGCCGGCGGCATTGCTGCGACAGAAACCGTCGAACCAGTCGTACTTGTGCAACTGACCCCGCTTGATCTTCAGCGTGCTGCCGGGGAGGGGCGGCTCGACGCCGCTCTCCGACAGAGCCATCGTGTCGAAGTCGGGCGTCGAGCTGAACTGGTCGAAGACCGTGATGTCTCCATCCTCCGGGCGCCGCGCGTCCCAGTCGCGATACTTGTAGATCCCAAGCTCGCGATGCGCCTCCGTGACATAGTCGGTGTCGTCGTTGTCGGTGTCGATGTCGACGAGCACCAGGACGGTTCCCTGCGTCTCCTGGAGGTAGTCTCCGAGGCTCCGGTCGGCCAGGCGTGTCGCATCCGGCCGCTTTTTGAACAGCCACTTCCTGAGGCCGGTCGTCCCCGCCTCGTCGCCGACGATGGCTTCGGCGAGCTTGTCGAAAATCTGCTGGTTGAAGCCGCTGAAGAAGTGCGAGATCTTCAGGATCACCAGCTCCTTGTGGCCCTCCATGAACTCGCGCACCTCGCGGATCACGTCGACGAGGCGGGGCCCGTTGTAGTTGCCGGAGAAGATGTTGTGGAAGGTGACGATCGACTGCACGTCGCTCGTATTCGGCGGCCCGATATACCTCGGGCGCAGGTCGAAGTAGCGGATGCCGTACAAGAGCTGACCGCTGACCGGCAGGTCCTGCGTTTCGGCGAGGGTGCTGGCAAAGGCACCAGTGTCGTGGGACGCGGGAAGCGCGGCGCTCTTCAGCGTCTTGCGCGAGAGGCGCAGCCGGTGGTCGCCCATCCAGTTCGCGTGGTCGAAGAGCAGGCACGCGTTTCCGACCAGATTCGGTTCCGCTGGAGCCGCACGAGGGCGGTCGAGCGGCACCTGCCGGGAATGGACCTGGACCGCCACCTTGCCGTTGGTGGCCACGTGGACGTCTTTGCCCGGAGTGTCGAAGACGTAGAAATTCTGCCCCCGCGCCAGAAAGTCATTCCAGGAGATGGTCACGCCCGCGAGCGTCCCGACCCCCTGCTCGAGATGCCTCCCCGATTGATGAAGCGCGATGACGTAGGCGTCGTCCGTCAGCGCGACCGCGGGACGGACCCCGCCCGCTTCGTTGTAGGGGGTCCCGGCGATCGTCCACGCGATCGCGGCCGTGAGCGCGGTGTCGGTGGGGGTGAACGTTCCCACGGCATAAAAGAGCGCGCGGTCGCGCTGAAAGACGGCGACGGCCTGCCCGTTGTTGTTGATCGATACCGAGGGACGGTTCCCGCGGCCGAGCAGCGTTGGCGTCTCCTGCCACGTCAGCGTGGTGCCTTCGAGCCTGCCGCGGCGCCAGTAGACGTCCGTGCCCTGCTCGTGGAGCTCGACTGCGATGCCGGCGGCGTTCACGGCGACGGTCGCATTGACCGAGTCGGTCTGATTGCCGATCTGCTGTACGTCGTTGAAGTCGACGCGGAAGATCTTGTTCGTTTCGCTGGTGACGAGGGTCCCGGTCCGGTAGCTCAGCCGCCGGTTTGCGTCCCACATGCAGATGACGGTGTTGTCATGCAGGGCGACGGCGGGGTTGTTGCCGTTGCCGAAACTGTCGTGCGCCTTATCCTTGAAGTTGAGCGCGACGCCTTCCACCCTTGCGATGCGCAGGTTGAGCGTGCTCGCCAGCACGCCGCCATGAACCTCGACCACGTAGTTCTTCGCGTTGATGGCACAGGCGGGCACCATTCCACGGTCGTAACCCACCGTCGTCTCGAAGCCGTTGCGGCGCGGGTTCTTCGGCGTGTAACGGAGTGGGCTCACCCCGAACAGGACACTTTTGGCGGATGGCATGGCGACCCTCCTTCGGACATAAGGACGGTATCACGCCTGGCGGTAGAGAACGCCTGTCGTTACGGGCGACGCGTCACGCCGCCGAGGCTCAGGACGACGCGGCCGGTTTCTTCGCCTGCTTCGCCTTCCAGGCCGCGAGCACTTCCCGCTCCCGCTCCGGCTTGATGCCCGCGCGCACCTTCTCATTCCGCTCCGCGTCGCGGCCTTTCCAGAAGTCGAGCGTGTGCTGCGCGGTATCCGCGAGCGTCCGGAACGTCAGCCCTGCTGCCAGCGCGCGCTTGATGCTGCGCGAGCCGAAGCCGGCGGTGTCGCCCGTCGGCGGGATCCACACCGGCATGTCCATCCAGGGGGAGACGTTCTGCTCCTCGAGGAACTCGGCCGGCACCCAGGTGAACTGCGCTCCCGCGGTGGTGATGGCTTTGATGCCGTACAGCATCTCGGCGGTGGTCAGCGGATGCTCCGGGCCAGTGGCGTTGAAGACGCCGTAGGTCTTCTGCTCGAGCAGGCGGATCGTCCATTCGCCGAGGTCGCGCGCGTCGATGAACTGCACGCGATCGGTCGGATTGCCCGGCGCCAGCACCTCGCCGCCCCGCGCGATGCGCGCCGGCCAGTAGCTGAAGCGGTCGCTGTTGTCCCCCGCGCCGACGATCAGCCCGGGGCGCACGATGGTGGTCTTCCCCGGAAACGCCTTCTGCGCCTCCTGCTCCGCGAGCGCCTTGAGGCCGCCGTACGTCTCCCCCTTGATCTCCTCCACCGTCGGATCGTCGAGCTTGATCGTCGGCGTGTCCTCGTCCATGTCCGGCTTGGAGTTGTCGGCGTAGACGGAGATCGTGGAGATGAACAGGTACTGCTCCGCGTTGCCCTTCAGGATCGCCGCGGCGTCACGCACCCAGCGGGGCAGCGTGGTCGGGTTGTCGATGACCGCGTCCCACTGCCGGTCCTTCAGCGCGTCGAGCTTGCCGTTGCGGTCGCCGATGAGCTGCTCGACGCCGGCCGGCAGCGAGCCGGGATTCGTCTTCCCGCGATTGAACACCGTCACCTTGTGACCGCGCGCCACGGCGTAGCGGACCTGGTTCGGCCCGATGAAGCCGGTGCCGCCGAGGATGAGGATGCGGAGCGGCTTCGCGGCGGGCGCCGTGGCGGCGGGTCCGGCGACGGCCGCGGCGGCAACTCCGGCGGCGGTGGTGGCGAGAAACGTGCGGCGCGACATGTCTGACATGGGACGGGATGATAGGTGAGCGGCCGCGCCCGCGCGCTACAGAACTGTTAAGCTCACCCGCCCCGATGCGGCTCGTACTTTTCGATATCGACGGAACGATTTTGACAGATCGCGGCGCCTCCCGCGCCGCGTTCGCGGACGCCCTCCGCGAGACCTACGGCTACACGGGCGATCTCGGCCGCTACGACTTCTCCGGCCGCACCGACCCGCAGATCGCCCACATGGTCCTCGCCGACGCCGGCTTCGCCCCCGGCCAGGTCGAGGCGGCGTTCAACGACCTCTGGTCTGTCTATCTCGCCGGCCTGGCGCGGAACGCGACCTCCGACCGCGTGCAGGTGATGCCCGGCATCCCCGAGCTCATCGAGACGCTGCACGGGCGCGACGACGTCGTCCTGGCCTTGCTCACCGGCAACATCGAGCCGGGCGCGCGGCTGAAGCTCGGCGGCGCGAACCTCAACAACTACTTTCCCTTCGGCGCGTTCGGCAGCGACTCCGCCGACCGCACCGAGCTCCCCCCGATCGCCGTCCGCCGCGCCAACGAGCACCGCGGCATGCACTTCGAGGGAGCCGACGTGGTGATCATCGGCGACTCGATCTACGACGTCCGCTGCGGCGTCCCGTGGCAGGCCACCACCATCGCCGTCGCCTCGGGGAAGACGCCCGAGCACCTCCTCCGCGCCGAGAACCCGACGCACTTTTTCCCCAACGCTTCCGACGTCGGCGCCGTACTCTCTGCGATCCTCGGATAAGTGCGCCCCCACAAGGTCATCCTCGCGGTCCTCTACGCCGTCGCCTTCGTCGCGCTCGCGCATTACCTGAGCGAAGGCTGGTCGTACTACCGCACGCCGCTCATCGAGAGGCCCCACCATCCGCAGTTCTGGTCCCTCAAGCCGGGCGGCACGCTCGGCCGCGCCTTCGGCATCGCCGGCGCGGCGCTGATGACGGTGATGCTCCTCTACTCCGTCCGGAAGCGCGCGAAGCCGCTGCGCAAGGCGGGGCCGCTCAGCATCTGGCTCGACTTCCACATCTTCTGCGGCGTCCTCGGCCCGCTGCTGATCATCCTCCACAGCTCCTTCAAGGTGCAGGGGCTCGTCGCGCTCAGCTTCTGGTCGATGATCGCCGTCGCCCTGTCGGGCGTGCTCGGCCGCTACCTCTATCTCCAGATCCCCCGCACGCGTGCAGGCGACGAGCGGACGCTGGCCGAGGTGGAGAGCGAGAGCCGCGAGCTGTCGCAGCGGCTGCGGGAGCTGGGGATGAGCGAGGAGACGCTCGCGGAGCTGGAGGCGATCGCCGCGACGAAAGGGGCGCTGCGGCGGCGGATGCGGCTGCGCGCGTTCATGAGGGAGCAGGGTTCCTCGGGTTCCTCGGAGTTCCTCGGTTCCTCGGGTTCCTCGGGTTCCTCGGGTTCCTCGGAAGAATCGCGCATAACTCCGAGGAACTCCGAGGAACCGAGGAACTCCCGAGGAACCTTTCCCGGCCGCGAGCTCATCGCCCTCATCGCCGCCAAGGCGCGGCTCCAGCGGCGCATCGTGATGTGGCATCGCGTGCAGGAGCTCTTTCACTACTGGCACGTGTTTCACAAGCCTTTCGCCATCGTGATGTACCTCTTCCTCATCGTGCACATCGTCGTCGTCTCCATGACCGGCTACGGCTTCGGATGAAACGCCTCCTGGTGCTCCTCATCGTGCTGCTCGCACCGGCGGCCGCCGCGCAGATCTCGCCCGGGAAACTGAGCGAGCCGCACGCGAAGCTGGAAGGGGCGGCGAACTGCCTGAAGTGCCACGAGGCGGGAAAAGGCGTCAGCCCGGCGAAGTGCCTCGCCTGCCACACCGCGCTGCGCGCGCGCATCGCCGCGAAGAAGGGGCTGCACGCGCAGCCCGGCTACCAGAAGTGCGAGCGCTGCCACAACGAGCATCACGGCCGCGCCTTTCAGCTCATTCACTGGGACAAGGCGAAGTTCGATCACCGCCTGACCGGCTTCCCGCTGCAGGGCGCGCATGCGACGGCGCAATGCAACGAGTGCCACAAGACGCGCTCGTTCCTCGGCCTGTCGCAGGCCTGCGCCTCCTGTCACGCCGATCCGCACAGGAAGCAGCTCAATCCCTGCCTCGCCTGTCACGTGCTCACCGCCTGGCGGCCCGCGCCGAAGTTCGATCACGCGAAGGCGCGCTTCCCGCTCGCCGGTAAGCACACGCAGGTCGCCTGCGCGAAGTGTCACAAAGACCAGGCCTTCCGCGGTGTCGCCTTCGCGAAGTGCACCGACTGCCACAAAGACCCGCACGCCGGCCGCTTCGGCCCCACCTGCACGCAATGTCACTCCACCGCCGGCTGGACCGTGAACGCGACCGCGAACTTCGATCACAGCCGCACCGGCTTCCCGCTCACCGGCGCGCACAAAACGGCGAACTGCGCCGAATGCCACCGCGACCACAAGTTCAAGGGGACGCCGCGCGCCTGCAACAGTTGCCACCGCGATCCGCACGAAGGGCGCCTCGGGAAGACGTGCGACCGCTGCCACTCGACCGCGACCTTCCGCTCGGTGTCGAACTTCGACCACAAGCTGACGCGCTTCCCGCTGACCGGCCGCCACCTCACCACCCGCTGCGCGCAGTGCCACGTGAACGGGAAGCTGCGTGGCCTGTCGCTCACCTGCAGCGGCTGTCACCGCGATCCCCACCAGGGCCGCCTCGGCAAGAGCTGCGACCGCTGCCACACCACCGCCGGCTTCGCGAACGTGAAGGACTTCGACCACGACAAGACCCGCTTCCCGCTGGTCGGCGCGCACCGCACCGCGAGCTGCGACTCCTGCCACACGAAAGGCCGCGCGCTGCGCTGGTCCAAGTTCGAGCGGTGCGCCGACTGCCACAAAGACCCGCACGCCGGCCAGTTCAAGGCCGATTGCACCACCTGCCACACCGTGAACCGCTTCCTGCCGTCGACATTCAGTCTCGAGGCCCACCAGTGCACCCGGTTCCCGCTCCAGGGCGCGCACCTCGCGGTGCCGTGCAACTCCTGCCACACCCGCACGGAGAAGGTGGTGAAGTTCCGCTTTACGTCGCTCGAATGCGCCGCCTGCCACCGCGACCCGCACAAAGGCGAGACCGCCCGCTACGGCACCTGCGCCACCTGCCACCGCGTCGAGGGCTGGCAACGCATCGCCTTCGATCACGGCAGAACAGGGTTCCCGCTCGACGGCGCCCACGCGCGCGTCCGGTGCGGCGCCTGCCATACGAAGGGGTTCCGCGGGACGCCGCGACAGTGCGCTTCGTGCCACGGGAGGTAGTTTCGGAGTCTCAGAGTCTCAAAGTCTCAAAGTCGCAAAGATGGGAACCATCGCGGAGCCTCTCGCTCTGAGACTCTGAGACTCTGAGACTCTGCGACTCCCCGACGTGTCACGCGGCTTGCACGCCCCGTCCTCTTCGCGTGAGACCCTTCGTCTACGGCGCGGTGACGATGGCTTCGCTCCTCGGGGCGATCTGGCTGAACAGCCAGACGCGGGTCGAGAACCCGCACGGGCCGATGGCCGTCGAGTGCGGCCGCTGCCACACCGCCGAGAACTGGACGCAGCTCCGCCGCCCCCTCCTTTTCGACCACAACCGCGAGACCGGCTTCCCGCTCCTCCTCGGCCACAAGGGCGTCTCGTGCACCGGCTGCCACCGCGACCTCCGCTTCTCCCACGTCGGCAGCGCCTGCGCCGACTGTCATGAAGATCCCCACCGCGCGGAGCTCGGCTTCGACTGCGAGCGTTGCCACAACCCGGCCGGCTGGCAGAACCGTTCGCGCATCCTCGAGGTGCACAGCGCGGCGCTCTTCCCGCTCACCGGCGCGCACGTCCGCGTCGAATGCAACGAGTGCCACCGCCAGGCGCCGGAGCGCTTCTTCGGCGCGCGCAACGAATGCGTCGCCTGCCACGCCGCCGATCTCGCGCGCGCCGTGCCCTCGCACGCCGGCTTTCCGCGCGAATGCGAGACCTGCCACAGCACCGCGCGCTTCGAGGGGGCTTTCTTCCCGAACCACGACGCCCTCTTCCCGATCTTCTCCGGCCCCCACCGCGGCGTCTGGGACTCCTGCTCCGACTGCCACACCAACCAGAACAACTTCCGCGTCTTCTCCTGCCTCAACTGCCACGAGCACAACCGCGAGGAGATGGACGACGAGCACGACGACGTCAACAACTACCAGTACCAGAGCAACGCCTGCCTGAACTGCCATCCCGACGGAAGGGAGCACGACGACTGATGCGCCTGCGCACCCTGCTCGCCCTGCTCGCCCTGCTCCTGTTCGCCGCCGCCACAGCCGACGCGCAGACGGTACGGTACCGCACCGAGAACACCGTCTACATCACCGCCGGCACCGCCGCCGGAGTCGCGGTCGGCGATCGCTTCGAGGTGCTGCGCGGCGGGAAGGTCATCGCCACGATCCAGGTGCAGTTCGCCGCCGAGCAGTCGGCCTCCGCCACCGTCGTCTCCGAGACGACGCCGATCCACGCCGGCGACGCCGTGCGGCGTATCGGCACGCCGGTGACGCAGACGCCGCCTCCGCCCCCCGCGCTCGACACCCCGACGTTCTCCGGCCGCGACTGGGCTCCCGCGCTCTCCGGCAACGTCTCCCTCGACCACGAGACGAACCAGCGCGACTACGGCCGCACGCTCGCCCGCGTCAGCCTCCGTGCCCGCCGCATCGCCGGCCTGCCGCTGACCATGCGCACGCGCGTCCGCCTGGCGAACGAGACCGAGGAGAGCCGCAACCGCCTGTACGAGCTCTCGCTGCTGTACGAGCCGTTCGACGGCCTCGTGGCCGTGCAGGCCGGCCGCCTCGGCAACTCGCCGCTCATCGGACTCGGCTACCTCGACGGCGCGCTCGCCCGCGTCCGCATCATCGAGGGCTTCCACGCCGGCGCGTTCTACGGCTTCCGCCCCGACACCTCCGACCTCACCTTCGACACCTCCACCACCAAGTACGGTGCGTTCGCGCAGGTCGCGCCGATCCCCAACGCCGCCCTCACCGTGGCCGGCGTGCGCACGCAGAACGACACCGACGAGCGGACGTTCGTCGCCGTCGACGGCCGCTACTCCCCGAGCGAGCGCTTCTCGCTATTCGCGCACGGCCGCGCGGGGCTGCAGACCGAGGACGAGACGGAGCACGACGTCGACACGATCCTGACCGCGCTCGCGCAGGTCACCGCCCGCACCTCGGTCAGCGCGTCGTACGAGCGCGTCGGCCCCGGCATCGACGACGACCTCCGCACCACCGACGCCCGCATCGAGAATTTCCTCCGGCAGGGCTTCCGCGTCACCCTCCGCCACCCGAACTTCTTCCTCGGCGGCGGAGTGCGTACCGACGACGCCGATACCGCCTCGGACGACGACAGCACCACGTTCTCCCTGACCGGCGGCGTGTCGCATCCGAACCTGCTCGGCTTCTCGACCGGCATCAGCGCCACCGGCTTCTCCTCTCCGCTGAACGACGGCGTGTTCGTGAACGGCCGCGTCGGCCGCCGGTTCGGTGCCGGACATCTCGCCGAGCTCACCGCCGGCGCGCTGCTGGTCGACGAGTCGGCGATTGAAGAGTTCAGCACGACCGGCTGGATCCGCGGCGCCGTCTGGATCGAGCTGCCGTACGATCTCTTCGGCCGCGCCGAGGTGGAAGTGACGGGCGGAGATCCCGCGCCGGGCCACCGCGTCATTCTCGGCGTCGGCTACCGGTTCTGACCGTCATGATCCCGGAGTCCCTGCTGTGGTGGAGCGCGGCGCTCGCCGTTTCGGCGGGCGTGATCGTCCCGTATGCGCGCCAGTTCCGCCGCCGCGTGCATCACGACCGCGAGCGGAAGCTCGAGGCCTCGCAGCTCGGGATCGACAAACCGTCCGCGCAGTTCCCCTTCATCGATCCCGCCCACTGCATCGGCTGCGGCGCCTGCGTGCGCGCCTGTCCGGAGGGAGACGTGCTCGGGATCGTCGGCGGCACGGCGGTGGTGGTGAACGGCTTGCGCTGCGTCGGCCACGCCCGTTGCGAGGAAGCCTGTCCCGTCGGCGCGATCGAGGTCGGCCTCGGCGATCTCAAGTCGCGCGAAGACGTCCCGCTCCTCGGCCAGCGCTACGAGACCAGCGTCCCCGGCATCTATGTCGTCGGCGAGCTAGGCGGCCTCTCGCTCGTCCGCAACGCGGTGAAGCAGGGACGGGAGGTGATCGGATACATCGACGAGCTGCCGGTTGCCTGTGACCCGTTGCCCGAGACCCTGGTAACCGGCAACGGGCAACCGGCAACCGCGAACGCGTTCGACGTCCTCATCATCGGCGCCGGCCCGGCGGGGCTCAGCGCGGCGCTCGAGGCGGCGGCACGCGGCCTCTCGTACGTGGTGCTCGAAAAGGAGGAGTCGCTCGGCGGCTCACTTCTCCACTACCCCCGCCGAAAGATGGTCCTGCTGCAGCCGGTCGACGTCTGCGACAGCGTCACCCTCGACCGCGACGAGTATTCGAAGGAGCACCTGCTCGAGCTCTTCGAGAGCCTCCTCGCCGCGAAGAAGATCAACATCGAGTTCGGCGTACGCGTGGAGTCGATCGAGCGGGAGGAGGGCCTCTTCCGCGTCGGCACCCGCCGCACCCGCAACATCGTCCTGGCCCTCGGCCGCCGCGGCACGCCCCGCAAGCTCGGCGTCCCCGGCGAGGAGCTGCCGAAGGTGATGTATCGCCTCATTGACGCGGAGAGCTACCGCAACCAGCGCCTGCTCGTCGTCGGCGGCGGCGACAGCGCCGTCGAGGCGGCGATTGGCCTCGCGCTGCAGCCGGGCAACACCGTCACCCTCTCCTACCGCCGCGACAAGCTGGTGCGCATCAAGAAGAAGAACGAGGACGCGCTGGCGAAGATGCTCGCCTCCGGCCGGGTCATTCCGCTCTTCAACTCGCAGCCGGTCGAGATCACGCCCGGCGCCGTGCGGCTCAAGGTCGGCGACGAGCTGCGCGAGCTGCCGAACGACTACGTCTTCGTCTTCGCAGGAGGCGTCCCGCCGTTCGAGCTGCTGAAGAAGGCGGGCGTACGGATGGGGGGTCTTTCTGGAGCGACGGGCTCTTAGCCCGTCGACGGTGCCGGGCTGAGAGCCCGGCAGTCCAGAAGGCACGAAGGCTAGTCCTCTTCCGGGACCGAGACCTTCCCCGCCACCCGCTCGTGCGAGATGTGGCCGCTGCCCTTGCGTCCGACCGTGAAGTTGCCGCCGATGTCGGCGACGTCGATCGCGCCGGAGCCGTCTTCCTCGATCGTCACGTCGCGCTTCACGTTCTGCGCGACGATGGAGCCGGAGTCGTCGTCGCGGATGCGGAGCGAGCCGTCGATCTTCGCCACGGTGATGGCGCCGGAGTCATCGGAGATCTCCACGTTCCCCGTCACGTTGCGGACGGTGATCTCGCCGGAGTCGTCGGAGATCCGCACGTCGCCGGCCACGCCATCGACGTCGATCGAGCCCGAGTCGTCCTCGATGACGAGCTGGCCGCGGACGTTGCGCACCTCGATCGAGCCGCTGTCGTCGTCAATGTTGGTCACGCCGGTATTCGAGACGCGGATCGGGCCGCTGTCGTCGTCGATCACCACCGGCAGCCCCGCCGGCAGGGTGACGCCGAAGTCGAGGCGGGCGGAGAAGAAGCCGAAGAAGACCGTCTTCTCCGGGATGGCGGCTTCGATGTGCAGCTCCGAGCCGCTCTTGCGGAAGGTCAGCGTCATGCGCGGCAGGAACTCCTCGTCCGAGGTGCAGGCGGTGCCGCTGGCCAGGACCTGCGTGGCGCCGGCGGTACCGTCGACCGCGAGCGAGCCGGCGTCGGCGTGAATGACCACGCGGGTGATCCCCGCCGCCGGCGTCGAGGCCTTCCGCGGCGCGCTGTACTTGCAGTCACTGTCGTCGAGCCATCCGCCGAACGCGGGAACAGCGAGCAGAACGGAAGCGGCAGCAAGCGATGCGAGTCTCATCGGAATCCCTCCGGACAACTCTACGCAAGAGGACGGGGGATGTTTCAAAGCAACTCCAGTCCGGTTTCTTTCCCCGCCACCCCTGCGTCCAACGGTTGGAGGCGATGATGACCCGACGCTTGCTGCTGCTCCTCACCCTCTCCATCGCCGGGGACCGTCCGTGCGCGCAGGAGTCGCTGCCCACGGTACCGGCGCCGCTCGCCGATTCGGAATTCACGTTCTCCCTCTGCAACCACTGCGGCAGCGAGCCTCCCTCCATCCTCGGGGCGCTGCTCTACGGCATCGTGCTGCTGCCGTTCGTGCTCGGGTTCAAACGGCTGCTGCTCGGAAGAGACGAGCTGGTGCTGCTGCGGGTGAGCGAGCCCGGTTCCTCGGAGTTCCTCGGGGTTCCTCGGAGTTCCTCGGGGTCCTGGAGCTGCGGCGCGACACCACCGCGGAACTCCGAGGAACCCCGAGGAACCCGTATCCCCTAGAACAGCAGCCTGTAAGACAACGTCACATCCCTCCCCGGTAACGGCGCCAGCTCCTTGAGCGGCGACGTGTGCTGGCGCGCCAGCTCGTCGGTGAGGTTGTTGCCGCGCAGCAGCACGTCGTGGACGGTGTTGCGCACGAAAAAGCGGTAGCCGATGTGCGCGTTCACGAACGTGTAGCCGTCGGTCACCGTCTCGTAGGCGGTGATGTCGTCCTGCTCGAACGTGTGCCGCACCTCGACCATCGCGGTGAGCGGACCGCCGTGCAGTTGCAGACCGGCGCCGACGCGCATCGGCGGGATGCGCGGGAGGTTGCCGCCGCCGTCGGCGAGCGTGGCGCGGACGTAGTCGGCGCTGAGGTCGAGCTCCAGGTGCGACTCGGCGACGCTAACCAGGTGCGTGTGCGTCGACAGCTCCACGCCGCGGAACCGGGCGTCGCGCTGCGCGAACTCGAACACCGGGAGCTCGTCCGCCTCCTCGCCGGTCGGCAGCTCGAAGATGTAGCCGTCGAAGAAGTTGTTGAAGAGATTCAGCTCGCCGCGGAAGCGGCCGGCCGTGCGGCGGAACGAGACGTCGATGCCGAGGCTCGTCTCCTCGTCGAGCGCCGGATTGCCGACCTCGAACTGCCGCGTGGCGGCGTGCGGCCCGTTCGCGTACAGCTCCGTCGCCGTCGGCAGCCGCACCGCGCGCGCGAGCGACAGCGCCAGCACGTAGCCCTCCGCCGGCTTGTAGATGCCGCCGACGGAGCCGGAGATGCCTTCGAAGTGGCGGTCCGGCAGTCCCGCGGCGTCGACGTTCACTTCCTGATGCTCGTAGCGCGCGCCGAACTGCAGGTCGAACCGCTCGCCCGGCAGCTCCTCGAACGCGAAGATCGCGTTGGCGGTCGACTCGTTCGGCGGGATGTACGCCTCCTCCCCCGCCGCCACGAAGTCGTTCGACGTCACCTGCACGCCCCACGTCCCGTTGATCCGGCCGAACGGGCGGTGCCGCGCCTCCAGCCGCCCTTCCCAGCCGTCGTTCGTGAAGCGGGTGCCGACCTCACCGTCCTCCAGTTCGACGTGCTCGTAGTCGGTCACACCGGCGCGGAGACGGACGTTGCTGAAGAAGCCGAGCTGCGCCAGTTCGCCGCGGATGTCGTAGCGGCGCTGCTCGAGGTCGATGCGCACGGGCTCACCGCCAGGGATGCCGTAGTTCGTCTCGAAGTTCGTCACCGCGACACCGAGGAAGCCGCGGTCCTCCACCCACGAGCCGCCGACCGTGCCGGTACGCGATTGCGTGGCGCTGTTCGGGAGAACGCCGCCGGGAATCGCGTAGTCGTTCGTGTCGCGCAGCGTAAAGTCGGCGTGCCAGGCGAACTGCCCCGCCCCGCCGTTGGCGATGAACGCACTGGTCTTCTCCTCGGCCGCGCTGCTGTAGCGGAGGTCGACGGTCCCGGTGAAGGGGTCGGCGTTCGCGCGCGAGGGGACGCGTGCGCTGATGACGTTCACCACGCCGCCGACGGCGTTGCTGCCGTAGAGCAGCGTGGCCGGACCGCGGACGATCTCGATCTGCTCGGCGTTCGCCGGATCGACGCTCACGGCATGGTCGGGGCTGACGTTCGAGACGTCGCCCGTGCCGACGCCTTCCTCCAGCACGCGAATGCGGTCCGCGCCGAGGCCGCGGATGACGGGACGGCTGGCGCCGGCGCCGAAGGATGTGGATGAGACACCCGGCTCCTGCGCCAGCGTCTCGCCGATGGTGGGACGGATCTGCGCCTGCAGCTCCTCCTCGCTGATGACGTTGACGGGCTGGTACACCTCCGACTCGCGGCGGGAGTCGGCGCTGGCCGTGACCACGATCTCCTCGCTGTGCACGAGCGGATCGATGACGACCTCCACGGTGCGGGTCTGGCCGGCGCGGACGTCCGCCTCGCCGGTGGTCATGCCTAGGCGGGGGCTCTCGGCCTGCAGGTGATAGTGGCGCGGCGGGACGTTGTCGAAGCGGAACGTGCCGTCGGCGCCGGTGCGGACGCTGCGGCGCAGCTCGACGAGCGTCACGGTGGCGTCGGTCACAGGCTGGGCCTGCGGGTCGTAAACGGTGCCGACGATGGTCGCGTTCTGCGCGAAGGCGGCAACGGAGAAAAGGCAAAGAAATGCAGCGCGGAACAGCCGCGCGACAGCGGTGTGCATGGAAAGGCTCCTCGTTTGAGTGTTTCGACGGCCGGGGCGCGATGAGCTACGCCACGGGAGGAGCGCGGGCCGGAAGCTCGCTTTCGGCGGCGACGGCGACGTACGCCGGCAGGACCGCCTGGTAGGTATGCGGTGCCGCCTCCTCCCGCTCGACCGCCGGCGCCGCGAGCTCCACGACCGCCCCATGCACGCAGGGGCAGACCACGAGCTCGTCGCCGAAGTGGGCCAGGGGATGGACTGCCGCGGTGAGCAGCAGCAGGATGGCGAACAGTTGCCGCACGGCGGAAGGATATGCGCGAAACAGGCCGCGTCAAGTACCGTACCGGCAACAGATGGACCGCGACCTCCGCCAGCGCCTCGAAACGTTCCTCCGTCCGTACTATCAGGACCTCGACGGCGCCTCCCGCTTCGACGACGTCGAGCGCATCGCGAAGATCGCCCGCCGCCTCTACACTCCGCAACCCGACGACGAGCGTCCCTTCGAGCTGCTCCTCCTCTTCCACGGCCTCGGCAACTGGCTGGAGAAGGTCGGCCATCTCTCCCGCACGCTCCTCGGCGTGAGCGGCGTGACCGACCTCGAGCTGCGCCAGACCGCCCGCAGCATCCGCCGCCTCGACGCGCCGGTCACCCCCGCCGAACGCGCCGTGGCCGCGGCGGTCCTGATCGACAGCGCGGGCGTGCGCGGCCTCACCGAACAGTTCGGCCGCGCCCGCCGCGAAGGGAACTCGCTCATGGACGTGCTGCGCGCGTCGCTCGCCGACGTCGAGGTGCCGGACTGGCTCCCCCCCGGCGCCGAGGAGTGGCTCTACGCGCGGCGTGAAGCGCGGCGCGAGGTCTGCCGCACGCTGCTCGAAGAGCTGACGCTCGACGATTACAAGTGAGAAGCGTTGCGCGTTGCGTGTTGCGCGTCGGGGGCTTCGTCCAAGCGGAAACCTCAGACCCGCTACGCGCTACGCGCTAACCACCTCCGCCAGCGCCTCGAACCTCTCCCCCCAGAACTTCTTGCTCTGCTCCACCGCCGCCTTGTCGGGGAGCTTCATGTGCTGGACGGCGACGACGCTCTTCGCGTCGCCTTTCGGGAGGAAGCCGAAGACGGCCGAGGTGCCGTCGTCGAAGGCGATGCGCATCGACTTCTCCTTCGTGGAGCTCTTCACCGTCAGCTTCGCGCCGGTGAGCCACTTCGCCCGCTTGCGCGCGTTCGCGAACGCCTCGAACAGCGTGCCCACCGGGACGGCGAACGTGCGGCTCTTGTTCGCCTCCCAGGTGCCGCTGCGGCGCTGCCCGATGGCGCGCAGGCCGCGGATGCGCTCGTAGCCGACGGTGACGCTCTGGCTCCACCACCCGCTGATGCCGAGGGAGTGAACGTATTGCGCGACGTCGCGGTGCGGCTTGTTCACCGCGTCGAACGCGTCGAGCACCTGCAGCCACTGCGGCCAGTCACGGCCGGTCTTCTCCGTCAGCACGGCGTTCTTCATCCCGGAAAGCGCCTCGTAATCGGGCGGCGGCGGGGCGGGTAACGCGGGCTTGCGGACGGTGTGCAGGCGCGCGGTGGTGTACGACTCGCCCGTCTTCTGCATGCGGGCGCGGACGATCCTCTTGAGGTCTTTCTGTTGCGGCATCACGATCTCCTTCGTTCACGCCACGACGCCATCCCCCGGCAAGGACGTCCTGGCAGACGAAGGTCCGTCATGCCGACCCGGAGGTATGCCCTCCTTTGCCTCACGAGGACCTTCGCCGGGGGAAGGTCGAAGAGGTTGGGCGCGAGTCGCCGCCGCGAAAAATGTACGCCCGGCGCCTCAGGCCGTCAAGGTGCGTAGCTCGGCCAGGTGCTCGCTGTCGTGGATCGCCATCCGCCCCGCCAGGTCGGCGATGGTGATCGTCCCCGCCCCTTCCAGGACGCCGGTGCGCGTCCACTCCTCGTCCGACAGCCGCTGCAGCGCCGCCACGTTCGCGGCCCGCAAGGCGGCGAAGGCGTGCAGCGCCGGCTCGAGCTCCTCGTGCGCGTGGTAGTCGGCCTCGCGCGCGATCCGGCCGCCGTCGACGTCCTCCAGCTCCGGCACCTCCTCGGAGAGCATGCGCGTGATGCGCCGCTCGTACGCGAGCAGCTCGATGTCGCGCAGGTGGCACGCGTGCTCGAGCAGCGAGAACGCCGTTTCCGACGGCCGCCGCCGCACGTCGCCCTGGAATCCGTCTGCCACCTCGCGCAGCCGCCGCGGCATGTCCGCCAACCGCTCCAGCAATTCCTCGTGGCTCATGGCAACTCCCTGTCGATCCAGATCTCGCCGACCGCCAGCCCCGCCGGCACCAGCGACTCCACCACCGCGTCGCGCCCCTGCACCAGGGTATCGAACGAAAGCGGCTCCGCCCCCGTCACCAGCGCCCTCACGTTGCGCACCAGCTCCGCCATCGCCTCGGTGGCGTCGTCTCCCGCGGCGAAGATCCCGGCCGGCACCTGCGCGAGCAGCTCCAGCACCTCGTCCGCCTGCCGCTCCGCCAGCTCCGCGGCCTCGCGCCAGTGCGGCACGAGTACGTCCGGATCGCCTTCCGGAATCCCCCGCAGCGCGATCATGTGATCGAGCGTCTCCCGCCACGCCGTCACCGCCGGCGCCAGCCGCCGCGCGGCCGTGGCCACGTTCGACGGCCACGCCTCCAGGCCCAGCGCCTCCCACGCCTCGCGCGGCACCGGCTGCTGCACGAACTTCCAGGCGTGGTCCTGCAGGTCCTCTCCCGGCTGCGGCAGCGTGGAGATGTCGAGCGACCACTGCTTCCGCTCCAGCGACTTCCCCCGCACCAGCGGCACGAGATGCACGCGCTGCCACACGAGGTCGAGCACGTAGCGGTCGAACGCATGCTGCTCCACCGGCGGATGCAGGACGTCGATCACCTGCACCAGCGCCTCGGCAAACGCGTTCACGACGTGCGGCGCGTGCTCGACGTCGATCGTCAGCCAGAGGCCGTTGCGCTCCGACTGGATCTCCGCCTTGCCGAGCGTCAGCGCGCGGAAACGCTTGCGGAGGGCGCGGCGGCGCTCGTCGATCCGCGCCTCGACGGCTGCCTTCGAGTCGCGCACCGCGTTCGCCAGCCTGCGGCGGGGATAGAAGGCGAAGTCGTACCAGACCGCCCACAAATCCCAGAGCCGCTCCCGCTCCTCGGCGTCGTCGACGCGGCCGGGAAAGCGGGACGCGAACTCCTCCTGCAAAGGCTTCAGCTTCTTGATCGCATCCGCCAGCCGCCGCGTCGGCTCCTCGCGCGTGATCCCCTCCTCCGCCAGCCACTTCTCCACCCGCTCCCGCCCCTCCGGCGTCCCCCGCCCGATCTGCGGATTGGCGACGAAGAATCGCCAGGAGTGCGCCAGGAACTCGCGCACCGCCGCCGCCCACTCGTCGAGCGCCTTCTGCAACGCGTAGGTGACCTCCGGCACGTCGGCCGTCTTCGGCACCTTCGGCAGCGACGCGAGCTGCGCCGCGATCGCGTCCCACTCCTCCGCGCTGACTCCCGACTCGAAGATCGTGAATGCCTTGTCGCGCCGGAACCAGGTCGTCAGCGCGGCGGTGATCCGCGCGAAGAGCGCGGTGACGCGCGTGCGCAGCGACGCCACCTGTTCCGCGTACTCCTCCCAAGTCAGCTCCGGCCGGACGAAGAGGAGATGCACCCAGTAAAGCCACGGCGACGGGAACTCCTCCGGCCCGAACTCGCCCGAGACCTTCCCGTGGATATGGACGGCGAAGCGGTGGCGCTCCGCGTACAGGCGGCGGATGCCGTCGACGATCTTCATCGTCTCCCGCCGCGCGTCGAAGTCGCCGCCAGCAGGCGCGATCCAGTGCGCGGTGACGGTCTCGCCGTCGTCGACGATCGAGGCGGTGCGCGTCTCGACGCGGAACTGCGCCGGGTCGGGCTCGCGCGCCGGGATGTTCCAGCGCTTCGACCAGAACGAGAGCTCCGAGACCGCCTTCCAGTGGGGATCGCGCCACTCCTGCCGTTGCGCGGCCAGCCAGGCGCGCGACTCGGTGAAGGCCTCCTTCGGGCGGCGGCGTGCGATCTCCGGAAACATCGCGTCGACGTCGATGATGCCGAGGCCGGCGGGGTCGAGCGCCGCCCAGGCCAGCTCCGGCGCGCGCGTCGCCTGCAGCACGTCGGCGATCAGCTCGCCGTTCTCCTCCAGATAGCGCTGCACGTCTCGATGCAGCAGCGCGTGCAGCACCGCCGCCGCCTCGGCCCAGGTCTCCGGCTCGTGCGGCGGCCGCGGCTCGACGAGCGTCACGGCGACGTTGTTCCACCGCAGCGTCGCGCCGCTCTCTTCCGCCCGCCGCCACGCCGCCTCATCCGCCGTCACCTGGATGCGCACGTGCGGGATCAGCCGCAGTTCCTCAACGCGCTCGATCCAGCCGTCGTCCGCCTGCACGTGCAGCTCGCTCGGGATCCCGACGCGCGCCAGCGTGCGCGCCGCCGCCACCTCGTCCATCGACGACGCCGCCTCGATCGCCTTCACCCGCTCGCGCACGTCGGCGGCGCTGACGAGGTCACGCTCGCGCGACAGCCAGGCGCTGAGTTGCGGAAAGGCGGCGCTCTCCTCGACCTGCACCTCCTCCGTCACCAGCACCTCGCGCAGCGCGTCGACCTGCTTGCGGGAGAAGCCGTCGCGCTCCAGCGTCGCGCCGGAGAGCTGCGTCGTCCCCAGCAGCCGCTGCGTCGCCTTCGGATGGTCCCGCAGCCGCCGCCGCATCCGCGTCAGGTACCCGGGCGACTCGACGTACACCGCCTCGAGCAGGTTGCCGGCGCGGTCAAAGACCTCGAGGTCTTCGCCGATTCGGAAGGAGTGGGAGGGCTCCGCGAGCATCCGCGAGAGCGTGTAGAGGTGAAGGAGGCGGGACATTGGGGGGAGGATATCTCGGGCGGTTCCTCGGGTTCCTCGGGTTCCTCGGAGTTCCTCGGGGACAATTGCGACGATCTGCCGAGGAACCCCGAGGAACTCCGAGGAACTCCGAGGAACCGAGGCCCTCACACCGGCGCCAGCTCCGGTCTCTTCGGCGTGATCCCGTCGCCGGACGACTTTCCCTGCAGGTGGCGCCAGATCCAGGGCATCAGATGGCGGCGCGTCCAGGCCCACTCCGCCTTCGCCACGTCCAGCGCGGTCGTGCGCGGGCGGTCGGGCAGCGGCGTCGACCAGGAGAGGTCGTCGTGCAGGCCGATGAAGTAGGCCAGCGCGTCGGCGATGCGGGCGTGGCCGGCGGAGTTCGCGTGCAGCCGGTCGTCCGACCAGAGCCGCGGATCGGAGGCGATCGGATACTGCGCGAGGTCGCAGAGAATGGCGCCGCTGCGCGCGCAGCAATCGCGAATGGCGACGTTCAGGTCGAGCACGCGCGTGCCGAGGATGCGGGCGAGCGGCATCACCGGCCGGAGATCGGGCAGCGTGAAGGTGACGACGGTGGCACCGCTCTCGACCAGCGCCTGCTGGATCGCGAAGAGATGGGTCGCGTAGACGTTGGCGTCGAAGCGGCGGCCGAGGACGTCGTTCGTGCCGCCGGAGACGGTGGCGAGATCGGGGCGCATCGCCAGCGCTGGCGCGAGCTGCTCCTCGCGGATCTGCCGCGTGTTGCGGCCACGGATGGCGAGGTTCGCGTAGAGCAGGCTCCCCTGCTCCGCCGCGATCCGCTCCGCGAGGCGGTTCGCCCAGCCGCGGTAGCCCCCCTGCCCGTCCGGATCGTCGAGCCCCTCGCTGGTGCTGTCGCCGATGGCGACGTAACGCTCGAACCGCTTCTTCAAAACGCCAGCTCGTCCGGGTAGCACCAGGCCCACTCCTCCCCCCGCTGATACGAGCGGATCACCGGGTGATCCGTCGACGTGAAGTGCTTCGTCGCATGCCGGTTTTTCGACGAGTCGCAGCAGCCGACGTTGCCGCATTTCATGCAGATGCGCAGGTGCACCCAGGTGTCGCCGAGCTTCAGGCACTCCTCGCAGCCGGTGGCGGCGGTGGTGACGTCGGGACGGACGCTCGCGGCATGCGCGCACGCGCCCCGCTGCGCGTCGGTCAGATGAATCGTTCGCACGGGTGAGCTCTCCTCTTCTGCCGGGTCGGCCCGCAGCAGCCGCGCCGCGGCCGCAAACGCCTGCGCGCTCGCACGCGCCGTCAGGCGGTCGCCCGGCTCGAGCACCAGGTCCGCCGGTGGCTCCGCGATTTTCTCTCCGTTCCGCTCCACCGACACCACCCGCACGCCCGCCGTCTCGGACAGCTCGCCGAGCGTCACCGCCGCGGCCGCGGTGCCTCGGCGCACGGTGAAGGTGCGGGTGTCGAAGCAGGACTCGTCGAGATCGTCGCAGACCACGATCGGCACGTCGGCGATGCCGCTGCGCAGCGTGGCGTAGCCGCCGGCGCGCACGGTGGAGACGTGATCGTCGATCTCGCCGAGCGGCACCTGGTAGGCCGCCAGCACGCGCGAGAAGAGCTGCACGCCGACCTCGATCTCGTCGACCAGCGCCTGATCCGCCCCCTCGCCGATCAGTGCGTCGACGTCGGCGGCGGAGTGCGTCCGCACCACGATCTGGAGCGTTGGATTGATTCCGCGGGCGACCGCGACGACGCGCCGCGTGACGTCGGGCGTGTCGTCGGCGACGACCAGCATCTTCGCCCCCTCCACGCCGGCGACGTCGAGGAGGAAGCGCCTGCTGTAGTCCCCCAGGATCACCTTCAACCCCTCCCGCTGCGCCTCGGTGGCTCCCGTCGGGCTGAGCGTCAGGATCACGAACGGCACGCCGGAGTCGCGCAGCACGCGCGTGAGATAGCGCGCCGCCGAGCCGTAGCCGGCGACAATGACGTGGTTCTCCAAGGTGATCCGCTCCACCGGCGCCTCTTCCGCCGTCTTCGCGGTCGCCGCGTCGATGACCGTGTCGTGCCGCGACTCCAGCCAGCGGCCGAGCCGCGCCAGCAGCGGCGTCACCGCCATGAGCAGGACCGCCGAGGCGATGAACGTTTGCGCCCCTTTTCCGGCGGCACCGGCCGGATGGAGACCGGCCGCCCGGCCGACGCGCTCGAGCACGAAGGAAAACTCGCCGATCTGCGCGAGGAGGAACGCGGTCGAGCCGGCGACGGCGGCGGTGTAGCCGAGGATGCGCGCGGCGATGCCGGTGATCAGCGCCTTCAGCAGCACGACCGCGACGACGACGGCGAGGATGAGCAGCGGGTTGCGCACCACGAAGGTGATGTCGAGCAGCAGCCCGACCGAGACGAAGAAGATCGCGCTGAAGAGGATCTGCAGCGGCAGGATCTCGGCGAAGGCGTGGTGGCTGTAGCGGCTCTCGCTGACGACCAGCCCGGCCAGGAAGGCGCCGAGGGAGAGGCTGACGCCGGCCAGACTGGTGAGCCAGGCGGTGCCGAGGCAGATGGCGATGATGGTGAGGAGAAAGATCTCCTGCGAACAGGTGCGCGCGACGCGCTCCAGCACCACCGGCATGACGCGGCGCGCCACGATGACGATGAGGACGATGATCAGCGCCGCCATGCCGAGCCCCCGCGCGATGGCGAGCGCCGACCCCGCGCCGCCGGCCAGCAGCGGCAGGATGAGCACGAGCGCGACGATGGCGAGGTCCTGAAAAATGAGAATCCCGAGCGAGAGCTGTCCTTTCGCCGACGTCACCTCGGCGCGGTCGCTCAGCACCTTGAGCACGATGGCGGTGCTGGAGAGCGCGATCAGCGCGCCGGTGTAGAAGCCGGTGCGCCAGTCGATCCCGAGGAGCGCCAGGATGCCCATCGCGGCGGCGATCGTGAGTCCGAGCTGCAGCCCGCCGCCGACGAAGATGGCCCGCTTGATCCGCCAGAGCCGTTCCAGGCTGAACTCGATGCCGAGCGTGAACAGCAGCAGCACGATGCCCATCTCGGCGACGTTGTCGATGAACGCCGCGTCTTCGACCAGCCCGAGCGCGTTCGGCCCGATCGCCACACCGGCCAGCAGGAACCCCACGATCGGCAGGATCTTCAGCCGCTGGCAGATGTAGGCGATGACGGCGCTCGCCACCACGAGCGCGACGACCTGGGAAAGGAAGTGGTGCATGACGGCGGGGATTGTAGTTGCGTGTGGCGCGTAGCGCGTTCCCGGGGCAGTGTCGCCCGGGCGGTCAGGCCCGGGCAACTCGCAACACGCAACTCGTCCCGCCCCTCACTCCACCCTTACGAACAGGTGGTCCCGCCACTTCACCCCCGTCACCCGCTCCCCCTCGAACTGGAAGCGGAGCACCTCTCCCTGGCCGGGCACCAGCTCCACGCGCGCCGTCTCCGGCTCGGTGTAGGGCTCGAGGGCGCCGTCGAGCTGGCCGAGCGTCGCTCGCAGGGTGCGGCCCTCGGTGCGGATGCGCAGCGTGCCGAAGTCGTCGTTCGCGTAGGCGCCGGCGTACGCCGGCTGCGGGCGGAGGAGCGTCGGGCTGCGCTGCGCGCGCGCGGCAACGTCGGCGCGGATCGCCTCGAGCTTCTGGTTCTCACTGGCGCGCATCTTCGCGAGGTGCGCCGTGTAGGCTTCGTCGATGCCCGGCTTGTCCAGCAGCACGTCGTAGATGTAGGCGGCGATGAGGTCGCGCACCGGCGCGCCCGGGCCGCCGGTGTTCACCAGCGCCGCCACCCCGTGGCGCTGCGCCGGCATGAAGGAGACGTGCGTGCGCCATCCCTCGTAGCCGCCGAAATGGTGCATGAGCAGCGTGCCCTCGTAGTCGGAGTGATACCAGCCGAACCCGTAGCCCTGGCGCTTGAAGCGGTACCAGTTCGTGTCGAGCTGCTTCACGTGCGCCTCGTGCGCCTCGGCGAGCGCCTTCGCGTCGACGGCGCGGTGGCCGTTCACGTTCAACTCCAGCCACTTCGCCAGGTCGCGCGGCGTCGTCACCAGGCCGCCCGCGGCGTGCATGGTGTTGTCGATCTTGACGAAGGAGATCGGCTGGACGCGCAGGTCGTCGCCGACGTCGTACGGCTTCGCCAGCGGCCAGCCGGCCGCGCGGCTGATGTACGCGGTCGTGTGCGTCATGCCCAGCGGCGCGAAGAGCTCCGTGGCGAGCAGCTCCTGCCACGGCTTTCCGGTCACCCGCTCCAGCACCAGGCCGACCACGACGTAGCCGAGGTTGTCGTAGTTGAACACCGGCTCGACCGCCTTGCTGCGGCTGAGGATCGCGGCGAGCTGCTTCGAATCCTGTTCGCCGGTGAAGGCGGTGCGCATGACCATCCCGCCGTTCTCGATCCCCGAGGTGTGCGTGAGCAGCGTTCGCAGCGTGACCTTGTCCGCTTTGACGCTCGGGTCGAACTTCACCTCGGTGAGGTAGCGCCTCACCGGCGCGTCGAGATCGACGACGCTGCGGGTGGCGAGGATCGAGGTGAGTAAACCGAGATACGACTTCGTCGAGCTGGCGATGTAGTAGACGGTGTCTTCGGTCGCGGGGAGCTGCCGTTCGACGTCGCGGTAGCCGTAGCCGCGCGTCAGGATCGTCTTGCCGTCCCTGACGACCGCCAGGCCGAGCGACGGCACCTCGGGGAACTCTTTCATGGCGCGCTGCACGAAGCGGTCGATGCGCGCGACGTCGGTGTCGGGTGCGCTGGTGGCGCAAGCGGAGAGCAGCAGCGGGAGGAGCGGAAGGAACAGGAGTAGGCGTCTCATACTCCCAATGTAGGGGCGCGCCGTCCGTCTTTATGGAACGCTCTGAACCTGCTGCCGGAAACCGTTCGGCGTGACCGCGTGCGTACCGGCGAAGACGCGGCAGAGATGGCTCGCGTCGGAGAAACCGGCGTCGGCAGAGATGGCGGCGAGCGGACGCTCGGTCTCGCTGAGCAGATGCCGCGCGTGCTTCAAACGCAGGCCGCGCACGTAGTCGCCCATGGCCACGCCCATGTGGCGACGGAAGGCGCGCGAGAGGTAGACCGGATGCAGCCCCACCTCCGCCGCGACAGCCTCGAAGCGGATCGGCTCGTCAAACCGGGCGTCGAGGATCTGCTTGACGTCGCTCAGCCAGGACGGCACGTTGCCGGCGGCGCGCTGGGCGGTGGAGGTGGTGGTGGCGATGAGGGCGATGGCGCTCTGCTCGATGGCGTCGCGCGCACCGGTGCGGTAGGCGGCGTAGAAGGAGAGCGCGGCGCGGGCGCTGTCGGGATCCTCGACCCACTGCCACGGCAGCGCCTGCAACTCGTCGGCGTGCAGCTCGATGCTCACCGTGCGCGTCCCGCGACGGCCGAGGATGTAGTTCGAGTGCATGGTACCGGCGGGCTTCAGGAGGACG
>DASWNW010000093.1:0-220571 GCA_036399015.1 Thermoanaerobaculia bacterium
TCGGAAAGACGACGGCAGCCTCCGGAAAGACGACGGCACCCCTCGGAAAGACGACGGCAGCCCTCGGAAAGACGACGGCAGCCCTCGGAAAGACGACGGCAGCCCTCGGAAAGACGGTCCAGTTCGCGGCGCCTCATCCCACCGCTAGTTGCGGCCGCCGCCGCGACATTTCCCCGCCGCGACGGCGGAGTCGCTTCTCTGCCACCTGGCGACGGAACGGAATGCGTACGTAGAGCGCGCGTTTGTCTGTCGCAGGTCGCGAGGTGCCTTCGTTGGGCGTCCCCAGGGAAACCGCAAGTGACTGCAGGACCGCTGGAATCACCTCGCGGGCGCGCAGCCCTGAATGGGGGACTCCGCGCCGACCGCAATAGCTACGCCGTGCCATCTTGCGCGAGTCGAATGACGCACGCTGCACGCCCGCGTGAGACCGTGCAGCATACGCCTCTGGCGACGCACTGCTGCTGCATTCTCAAGGTACACCTCGTACGAAATACGGGGAGTATCGGTGATACTCGGCATATTGCGACATCTGTCGCTCTGTTCGAGCCGCAGTCTCCGTTGTCGGTCTGTAGCCCAATGCGTCAAGCAATATTCTGCCGCTGTCGTGAGCGCATGGCAGATGGCGCTGCAGGTGAAGACGCTCTTTCGTTGTGAGGACTGGTAGGTCAATGTGTCGCGGGTCGTGCCAATCCAAGTTCGCAAATGGCCACTTCGCGAACGCCTGCGTCACTGCTTCTGACTCTTGTCTGAAGGAGACTACACCCGTGACGGTGACCATCGTCGCGGTGTCGGTGTAGTAGAACGAGCTAACCGGCTGAAACGTCAAAGGAACGTTGCCCGGCAACGCACGTTCTGCCGCCTTCCGGAGCATTAGCTGAAGGAACCGAGCCGATTCCTTTGCCGTCACGGGCAACGCTGCGCCGCCCCCGGGCAATACTAGTTCGAACTTCTCGCGAAAGTCAGCGATCTTCTTCTTCATTTCTTCAGGGGTGCCGGTCGTAAACTTCTTCATCGATGCGTCAAGCGTGATCTTGACCATGCTGCCGGCGCTCAGCTTCTGCAGCAGAACCATGAATTCATCAAAATGAGAGTACTTAAGGCCAGTGTTGTCGAGCCAGAAGATGCTTTTCTCGTCACGGGAGTCGTATGTGTTGATGAAAGAGCCCAGTTCGGTGTTGAGCAACGTTATGTTGGCGCACGGCGCATGGAACTGCTGTCGCTTGAATACCTCTTCATCCGATTCGACCGATACCAACTTCATGTGCGGAAAAAACTCGTACATGAGCCGGAAGTCCTCGAGATACGGACCGCCGAGGCTGTAATACGTGTATCCTTGCAGTTCAGCCTCGTTCCCAAGCCGCCGGATGGCATCAACGAACAGTAAGCGGTCGACGGCTTTGTTGAGGCTGAGGTGATATGGCGGCTGACTCATTCCGACGCTCGCGCGAGAATTACATCGAAGCAACGCTCCCCGACCTCGGAAGGATCGGCGTCGCTGTCGCCGAAGAGATGTTCGCTCACGACGCGGATATCGTTCAGGTGCTTACTGTATGAGATCCGACGCTTTTGTGCGTCTGCTTTCGCCGGCATCGGAAGATTGGGTGTGTACTGCTTGCCGGCGGGAACCGTTCGTGTCGTAGCGCGCATTTCGACCCGCTTCGCAGCTGCCTTCAGTTCTCCAAATGAAAGCGTTTGTTCCGCTTCCATCTGCTGCCTAGCTTCATCTGCTCGGTTCTTCCATTTGTTTGTGTAGGTGGTGAACAGGCGCATCCCTTCGCGCATCTTGTTCTTCACCTGTAGGTAAAGCGTCGATGACGCATCAATACCGCGCTTAGTTGTCGTTGTCGGTAACTTGGCGGGGTCATCGGACCGGAACTCGACGATGCCCGATATCGCGATGAACTGCGTATGATATCGCGGCACTCCGGCCTCGCCCCAGCCGGTCATCTCCGTGCGGTCGCAGTACAGAACCGCGCGGTCATTGCAGACGACCGTCCATCCGGCGTTTTCAGTGGAGTACTTCTTGTCTTCCTGTTCGCTTGCAGCTTCATCGGCTGAAGGAATCGGACGAGTGAAGCCCACGGTCAAAAACACCTCGACTCCGTCGCTCGCCGTCATAAACATGAACGGCCGAATCGAGGTTTCTTGCTCTGCGAATATCAGGCGCGTAGCGCGGGGCCTTACCGCGACGCCATTCACCTTCACTTCAAACCCCTTGTCGATGATAAAGGTGTAGTGCGTTGCGATCATATTTTCAAGATCGGACTGAAACGACGTCGAATCGTCCGTGAAACGCCTGCGAACGCCCTCGTGCAGATCGGTGACGTAGACAGTCGTCCCATCCTCCGGCTGTCGCTTTCCAGGCCGAACCGGGATGTCCCAACTATCTTCGTCGTCGAGCCAGTCGGGGGAGATATCGACTTCGTAACGATCTTTCTCGTGCTGTGTAGAGATCAGGCATTCGCGTCCTAGTTTGAAGATCGCGCGTTTCATGCCGATACCATAGATACCGACGCTGCCGCGCGCGTCCGGTTCGCGATTCTTATCGCGGCCCATGCGGAACGCGTATTCGTGAAGCTTCCACGGGATACCGCCGCAGTTGTCCGAAATCGTGAAGGAGTCGGAGGTGAAATCAATGCTCGCCCAATACCCTGCGTAAGGCCGTTTTGCTTTTCCGCTCGGGGGATGACTCCGCAATATGCCATCAACGCAATTGTCGAGAAGGTCGAGAATTGCTTCCTCTAGCGTGATGTCGCGCGTGAGCATCGTCACGAAAAATGACTTTACCGGTGTCGCAGTAACCGATTCGTACTTGGAACCAGTATCGGCTTTCAAGTTCTTAGCTTTCGCTGCCGCAGTCATTGCTGTGCTCCTTGATCGCGCAGGTGTGGGCACGTTCGCTACACGCCAATCTAATTATGACGTCGAAGGTGTAGTGTTCCGACGGTCGCGGCGAGCCAATTCGCCCGATCGTCGTAAAGCGGTCATTACTTCGCGGGCGACTTGCTCGGCCAGCAGCGGTGGAACGGAATTGCCGATCTGGCGGAAGGCGTGCCAGATAGTCGGATCGAATTGGAAAGAATCGGGGAATGAGTGAAGTCGCGCCGCCTCGCGGACTGTGATGCACCGCGGATACACGGGATGGATCGGCCGTGGTGCGGTGAACGAGCCGTTCTCGGGACCTGTGCCGGCTCGCAGTGTCCTTGCGGCGCGATCTTTGGCGAGACGAAAGAAACGGCTGATTGGCTCGGCCGTTCCCGGCGTGGTTTGGGAGAAGCGTTCAATCGTAAGTGACGTGTGCTTGGATCGCGCACATCCTGACAGCGTTAGCGCCCGGCGCTTCGACATGCGAAGACGCAGTGCGTAAGCGGATGGGATTCCAAGTGTGCCGGTGAAGTGATTCTCCTCCGCTGGTATCCGCTCGTCGATGAGCGCGAGATCGGCGAGCGCATCCCACGCGGTCGGCCCAGTCCCGCCGGGTGTCGTGGGGGCTGGGTATTTCGGCAAAACGTTTCCTATGCGCGCGCCGAGGATGAACACGCGGCGGCGACTTTGCGGGACTCCGTAATCAGCGGCGTCGAGTACCTGAATGGGGTCGACGTACGAATATCCGGCTGCCCGAACGCGTGCTAAGAAGTTCGACAAGGTTTGTTGGTGTTTTTCAAGTGTCAACCCGGCCACGTTCTCGACAACAAAGTATTCTGGCCTAAGCTCGTCGAGTAGGCGGCCGAAGTGGCCGAGCAACTGATTTCGTGGATCTGCGGAATCATGTTTGCCGCCGACGGAAAACCCTTGACAAGGAGGGCCGCCGAACAGCACCGAGAGCTTCTCTTGAGTGCCGACGCGTGCGTGCCGCAAAAGGTCGGCGCCCGATAACGTTGAAAGGTCGGCCGTGATCGTTTCGCAGCGTCGGAAGTTTTGCTTGTGGACCTTCACATTAGTCACATTGTTGTCAACGGCGGCGGCAATTCGGAAGCCAGCCGTCTTAAAGCCCAACGACATCCCGCCGGCCCCACAGAAAAGCTCGATTGCGATCGGTTTAGCTGCCATGCGTTGTGTAATGAGCGCAGTACGTCTTGACCGCGCAATCGCTACAAGCTGGTACGATCGGCCGACAGACCGCGCGTCCGTGCTGGATGGCGTTTACGTGAAACCGACGGCGTAGCGGAGGTGGTACCAGTTCCTCAAGCTCTTCGTGGCATTGGTCCGCCCGTTTCCGCGCAACCCAGCCGAGACGAGTAGCGATACGATGGACGTGAACATCGACCGGCAGCACGTCGCGGTCGAATGCGTACATCAACACGCACTTCGCCACTTTGGATGAGACGCCGGGCAGCGTCGTCAGATAGGCTTCCGCTGCCGCCGTATCCACGTTCCGCAGACGTCGCAGCGTCACTTCGCCAAAGTCTTGATGGATTCGACGAAGAGCGGCGACGATGAGCGTCGCTTTCTTGTCTGCCATTCCGAGCGGACGCAAGATTCCGATCAGTTTCGCTCTGTTATGGTCGCGCACGACAGAATTCCACGATGTGTAGCTACCCTTCAGGTCGCGGAAAACGGCTACGGCAGTTCGGGGAGAGGCCCGGTTTGTGATCATGATGTAAACGAGGTCGTCCACGCCATCGCGGGGGTTACCCAGACGCGTGCGGGGGTACAGTTGAGCCAGCGCCGCGCACACGTCTTTGACAATTGCCGTCCTGCGGCTCTCGCGCCTGTCCCAAATGGCGCCCGTGTGGCGTGGATACCGGCCGCCAAAGGCAGACGCAGCCGGAGATTGCATCGGATGTTCAGACACGGAAGCGCTGCTTTTGTGGCGAGGCGCTCCGGTGTCGACCGCCGATTTCTTCCGAAAAACCGTACTGGTGCGAGCAAGCGCTGCTGTGCTCTTTGTCGCGCGACGACGTTTGGAGGTGAAGTTTCCCAAGCTCCCGATTCTACCGCGTGTGGCGTCGAGAAGCGTGTCGTGCAAACGGCAGAAGACACCGGTTGGCGCCGTTTTACGCGACCCACCGGAAAGCCGGAGAGGCGAGCGTCGTCCTGAGCGTTCGGATGCGGTTCCGCTGCAAACAAGCGCCGGACTGTCGCTGTACGAGATGCCGGATCAGGAGCTGCGCGCGATTCCCGTACAAAGAGAGCGGCGCGCCGCTACTGCTCGCATTGCTGAACCGGCAATCCGAACGCGCGATAGAGCGGAATCACCAGAACATCAGGGTGGTCCTGATCGTCGGCTCAGAGGAGCAGCGACAGGGCCGTCGGTGAGGCTGGCGGCCATTCCGCGCCGGCGATCCATCCTCACGCACGAGTGTATAGGCGCATGGTGGGCGGGTGTCCACAATTGTGACAGACCTGTGCGGTCGTGTAGACGCCCGTCGCGGCTACGCTGGCGCGCACCCGATGGGCTGAGAGCCCGTCGGTCCAGGGGGACCTGGGGGCCACCGGCCCCCCCCCATCCGATCTACCGAATCGAGGATTCGTCTTCTTGAACTGCCGCCCCGCCGCCAAGCGGGGCGGTGCGGCAACGGCGTTGCAGTAGACTTTTGGAACGGTGCCGAACTTCGACGATGAAGATACCGATCAATTCGACAGGACGCTGTCGATGCGGCGGCTGCCTCCCCGTCCGCAGCCGGAGCCGCACGTGGCCGACAAGCGGATGTCGGAGCGGCGGCAGTCGAACTCGCGCATCCTGATCGGGTCGATCATCACCATCGCCGTGCTCCACCTCGCGCGGCCGGTGGTCGTCCCCGTTGCGCTCGCGGTCCTCTTCGCCTTCCTCCTGACACCGATCGTCATCCGGCTCGAGCGGACGTTCCTCCGCCGCTCCGGCGCGATCGTCCTCTCCCTCGGCATCATGACCACCGCCCTCGGCTTCGGCGGCTGGTGGATCTACCAGCAGTTCAGCGCCGTGGCCAAGGAGCTCTCCTCCGCCGCCACCAGCAAGAACGTCGACGACAAGCTGAAGTTCCTTCGCCGCACCGGCGGCGGGACGCTGGAGATGGTCGAGCGCACGCTCCAGCGCGTGGCCGAGGTGCGCGACCGGCCGGAACGCGCCGACCTGAAGGTGCGCGTCATCCCCGAGCGCAAGACCCTCGGCGAGCGCTACGAGGAGGTGGCCCCGACCGTCGAAGGCGTCGCCGCCACGTTCCTCGTCATCGTGGTCGTCTTCTTCCTCCTCCGCGACCGCGAGCAATTGCGCGACAAGCTCCTGCGCATTGCCGGACGCGCGCACCTCACCGTCACGACCCAGGCCATCGGCGAGACCTCACAACGGATCAGCCGCTACCTGCTCACGATCGCGCTGCTGAACGTCGGCTTTGGCCTGCTGATCGGGCTGGGGCTCTGGCTGTTGCAGGTGCCGCACGCCGCCCTGTGGGGCGTCCTGGCCGGGCTCCTGCGCTTCATCCCCTACATCGGCGCGGTGCTCAGCGCCGCGGCGCCGACGTTCCTCGCCTTCGCCGTCTTCCCGAACTGGCTCTCCGCGCTCGCGGTCCTCGGCCTGTTCGTCTTCAGCGACCAGCTCGTCGGCAACTTCATCGAGCCGATCGTGGTCGGACATCGCGTCGGCGTCTCGCCGATCGCGCTCCTCCTCGCGGCGATCTTCTGGGGCTGGCTCTGGGGCCCGGTCGGCCTGCTGCTGGCGACGCCGATCACGGTCTGCCTCACGGTCGGCGGCGAGTTCATCCCCGCGCTGCGGATCTTCTCGATCATGTTCGGGAGCGAGGACCCGCTCGAGGGGTACCTCAGCTTCTACAACCGCCTCCTGCTGCGCGACCGCACCGGCGCCATCGCCATCGCCGACCGCTATGCGGAGACGGCGACGATGGAGGAGATGTTCAACGATCTCTTCATCCCGACGCTCTCGTTCGCGCAGGAAGAGCTCGACCGCAAGCGCATCACGCCGGCGCACGACCACTTCATCAAGGACGTGGTGCGCGAGCTGATCATCCGCTTCGGCGACCGCAACGCCGGCACGCCCAACCCCGACCGCCACATCATCGGCGTCTCGGTCGCGGCGGAGCGCCTCTCCCTCGGCACGCTCATGCTCACGCAGCTCCTGCGCGCTGAGGGGTACACGGCCGACTACTTCACCGACCTGCCGGAGCAGGAGCTGGTCGCGTTCATCAACGAGGTGAAGCCGGAGGCGGTCTTCGTCTCCTGCGCCCACCCCGACCACCTCGAGCAGGGCTACGCGCTGCTGCAACTGCTCTCCGCGAACTTCCCCGACCTGGCCATCATCGGCGGCGGCTCGGCG
Source organism: Thermoanaerobaculia bacterium (assembly GCA_036399015.1). Taxonomy (GTDB): domain Bacteria; phylum Acidobacteriota; class Thermoanaerobaculia; order Gp7-AA8; family Gp7-AA8; genus QHVT01. Next base: position 7,250 of record DASWNW010000093.1, read on the forward strand.
TTCTCGCGCGACCGCGCCCGCACCCTCGCCGCCGGCGCGACCTACGTCCCGTCGACCCTTCGCGAAGCGAAGGAAGACTTCCTCGCGCAGCGCCGCGGCGCGCGGCGGAAGAGCGGCCGGTTGTCGTCCACCTTCTCGGGGACGCGCTTCCGGGTGCCGCCGCCTGCGTGAGGCGGAATTGAAAATTGAAAATTGAAAATTGAAAGAACGGCAGCTCCGCGACGAGCGCGCCACTCGCCCTCCGATTTTTCAATTTTCAATTGTCAATTTTCAATTGCGACTCACCCCGGCGGCCAGCCGAACGTGCGTCCGCCCAGCAGGTGAAAGTGGATGTGGAACACCGTCTGGCCGGCGCTTTCGCCGTTGTTCACGACCAGGCGGTAGCCGTCCACTTCCAGGCGGAGGTCGCGGGCGATCCGGGTGGCGCGCATCACGGTCGTCCCGATCGCGGCGATGTCGGCCTCGGTCATGTCGTCGAGTGACGGGATGTGCTTGCGGGGGATGACCAGGACGTGGGTGGGCGCCTGGGGGTTGATGTCGTGGAACGCGACGACGTCGGGGTCTTCGTAGAACTTCTTCGCCGGGATCTCGCCGCTGGCGATGCGGCAGAAGAGGCAGTTCGCGTTACTCGGCAGCATGGGCCGATAGTACGACAACGCGCGGAATGCCGGCGAGGTCGGGGAGGAAGGCGTCGACGGCGTAATGCTTCGCCTCCGCCAGGGCGCGCATCGACTGCTCCTGGCCGTACCCGACCTCGAGCACGATGCAGCCGTGCGGGCGTAGCCGTGTGCGCGCTTCGTCGAGGATCCGCTCGACGATCTCCAGCCCGTCCGGCCCCGGCGTCAGCGCGATCCGCGGCTCGTGAATGCGCACCTCCACCGCCAGCTCCTCGTATTCGCGCAGCGGGACGTACGGCGGGTTGGAGGCGATGACGTCGAACGTGCCGTCGATCGACGACAGGAGGTCGGAGGCGGCGAACGCCGCGCGCGATTGCAGGCGGTCGCGGTTCCGCGTCGCCACGGCCAGAGCCTCGACGGAGCGGTCGACGCTGAAGACGTGCAGGTCGGGGCGCTCGCGCTCGATGGTGATGGCGATGCAGCCGCTTCCGCTGCCGACGTCGATCACGCTCCCGCCCCGCGGCGCCCGCTCCAGCGCGGCGTCGATCAGGAGCTCGGTCTCCGGCCGGGGGATCAGCACCCGCTCGTCGACGTAGAACTCGCGGGAGTAGAACTCGGTGCGACGGCGGATGTACTGCAGCGGCTCGCCGTCGTAGCGGCGCGCCAGCAGCGCCTCGAGCGGCTTCGGGTCGACCGGCGTCTCCCCGAAGGCGAGGAGCCAGGAGAGCGGCTTCCCAAGGAGGTCGGAGAGGAGGAGGTCGACGTCGCGCGGGTTCACGCCGCGCTGCAGCGCGTCTTCGCGGTGACGCGAGCGGACGTCATCCAGCCGCTGCATCGTCATACGTGAGCTCGAGGAACACGTCTTCGAGCGCACTGTCCTTCTTGAGCTCCGCCGTCGTCCCTTCCGCCACGATCCGCCCCCGCTTGATGATGGCGATCCGGTCGCACACCGCCTCCGCCACGGAAAGCGTGTGTGTCGTCAGGAAGACCGTCTTCCCCTCGTTCGCGAGGCGGCGGAAGAGGAGCTTCACCTGCCGCTGCGCCAGCGCGTCGAGGCCGACCATCGGCTCGTCGATCACCAGCACGGAAGGGTCGTGCACGAGGGCCGAGGTGATGACCAGCTTCTGCTTCATGCCGTGGGAGAGGTTCTCGATGCGCGCGTCGATCCAGTCGCCGAGGCCGAACCAGGTCAGGAGCTCGACCGCGCGGGGCTCGCAGGCGGACCATTCCTTTCGGTAGAGATCGGCCACGAAGTGGAGCAGCTCGCGGCCGGTCAGCTTCTCGTAGAGATAGGGGCGGTCGGGGATGAAGCCGATGATGGCTTTGGCGCGGACGGGCTCGGCAACGACGTCGATGCCGGCGATGTGGACGCTCCCGCTGGTGGGGAGGGAGAGGCCGGAGATGATGCGGATGGTGGTGGTCTTGCCTGCGCCGTTCGGCCCCAGGAACCCGAAGATCCCGCCGGGATCGGCGCGGAGGGTGAGGCGGTCGACCGCGGTGAAATCGCCGTATCTCTTTGTGAGATCGCGGATTTCGATCATCCGGGGGGCAGGGTATCATCCCCGGCTGGCAACCTTGGGGCGGGAACGCCCGTAAAACGGAATGGCAGAACGTGACCAGCTCGACGACCGCACCCTGGTGGAGCGGATCCTCGAGGGCGACCGGGACCTGTTCGGCGTATTGATGTCGCGCTACGAGAAGCGCCTCGTCAACTACGTCTATCGGATCACCCACCGCTACGAAGAGGCTCACGATCTGGCGCAGGAAATTTTCGTGAAGGTCTACCTCGCACTCGACCGGTTCGACCCGAAGTACCAGTTCTCGACCTGGCTCTTCCGGATCGCGCAGAACAGCGCCATCGACGCGCTGCGCAAGAAGGCGATTTCCGAGGTGCCGCTGGCGCGGCCGACCAGTGACGAGCCGCAGGGGAAGGAGCGGGAGTTCGCCGACGACGGCATCTCTCCCTACCGCGCGCTCAAGAACAAGCAGCTCAGCGCCGCCATCGACGGCGCGGTCGAGAAGCTGCCGCCGGACTATCGCGAGCTGATCCAGCTCCGCCACTTCGCGGAGCTGTCGTACGAGGAGATCGCTTCGATGAAGAAGCTGCCCCTCGGCACGGTGAAGAACAAGCTGTTTCGAGCGCGAAATTTGCTGAAAGACGCGCTCGGCTCCTTCGTGGAACCCTTATGAACTGCGACGACTACTTCGAAGATCCGGAGACGAACGCGGCCCATCTGGAGTCGTGCGCCTCCTGCCGTGCCCTCGAGGACGCGATGTCCGGCGAGCTGGACGAGCCGATCGAGGTGCAGCCCCGCCCGATCGGCGTCGACGCCCTCCCGCTGGCACCGTGGGAAGGCGCGCAGCATCGCACCTGGCCCCTCGTCGCGGCGGGGGCGGCCGCGGTGCTGATCCTGGCGGTGGCGCTCTTCCTCGCGGCCGGCACGCCGCCGCTGCGGGGGATCGTCCGCGCCGTCGCGTCGAGCTTCTCGCTCGAGGGGGCGACGAAGTTCTTCCAGTACTTCGGCTCGGGACTGCACGGCGCGCCGGCGATCATCCACGTCGGGATCGCGGTGCTGTTCGTGGCCATCAACACCATCCTCTTCCTGCTGCTGCGGCGGGCGCCGAAAGGGCTCGATGTATAGGCGCCTCGTCGTCCCGCTGATGTCCACCGTCGCGCTCGTGGCGCTGTTCTGGTGCATCCTCCCGACCGGCGCGACGGGTGCCGAACGGCGGCTCGCCACCGACACCTATGTCTACAACGAGAAGATGACGGTCGACCGGCCGCTCGCCGGGAACCTGCAGGTTTACGGCGGCGAGGTGACGATCGCGGACGTCGTCGCCGGAGACCTCTTCGTCCTGGCCAGCACCGTGACGTTCACCGGCGCGGGACGGGTCAACGGCGACCTCATTTACTTCGGCAGCCGCATCGCGAACGACGGCAACCGCGTGCGCGGCGGGAGCTACCCGCTCTTCTCGGTCGAGGGGGCGGTGGCCTCCATCACCAAGAGCGCCGTGATCGCGTCGCTGCTGCTGGCGTGGCTGGTGGTGGCGGTGGTCGTGACGCTGATGAGCGGCCGGGAAGTGCGCGCGTCGTCGATCGAGGTACGCGGCAGCGCGCTGCACTGCTTCGTCGTCGGACTGGTCGCGATCACGAGCTTCGTCCTGACGGCCATCGCCTTCAGCTATCTCATCCCGTACGTGATCGGCATCCCGATGCTGGCGGCGCTGGCGGTCTTCGTCTTCCTGACCAAGGTCTACGGCATGATCGCCATGTTCCACGCCGTCGGGACGCTGGTGGCCGGCTCGCGTTCGCGGCAGCAGCTCTCCTCCCGCCGGTGGCTGCGCGGCGACCTGGCCATGGTGATGATCGGCCTCCTGCTCCTCGGCGCGATCCGCTTCGTCCCGGTGGTAGGGACGGTGGTGTGGGGGCTGACGTCTGTCTTCGGCGTCGGCGTTGCGCTGGCGACGCGCTTCGGCCGGCGCGATCCCTGGTTCCTGGAGTTCCGGGCCGTGGAAGCGTGATCCGACGGTGGGGTTCCTCGGTTCCTCGGAGTTCCTCGGGTTCCTCGGAGTGGCTCGACCGCTGGCCCGCACCCTGACCCGAGGAACTCCGAGGAACCCGAGGAACCCGAGGAACCGAGGAACCCCGAGGAACCGCCTCATCCTCGCTCTCCTGCTGACGGCGCTCGGCGCCTCCGGCGCCATGGCGGGTGACTGCGGGTACCAGCCTTACTGCGACGGCCACAACTTCACCGGGCCCGGTCCTTACCCGCACGCGGAGGATCATCGTCCGGGCTGGATCGCCGTCGGCGGGACGCTCACCAGCCTGATGACGCCGTGCCCGCTCCTGGAGGGGGATCGCGTGGGCAGCCCCACGCGGAACGAGATCCGGGCGACGGTGCCGGTGCACGTGCTGCTGCGGGCGGCGCTTCGGATCGATGACGTGCAGGACGTGCCGGGCGGCGGCCGGTACAGCGTTCACTTCTATGTCGACGGCGTCGAGCGTGGAAGCGCGACGCGGGTGTTGAAGACGCTGCCGCAGGGGGACGTGTTCCACGCCATCGCGCTGGAGTTGCCGGCCGGCAATCACCACTACGAGGTGAAGGCGCGGACGCTCGACGGCGGCACGTTCACGGCGGCGCTGGTCTGGACACACGCCATGGGGGTGCCGGCCGCGAACCCTGCCGGCCGCGTAGTGACCGACGAGCCGGCGGAGATCGGCGCGCGATGGACGGAGATCACGGCGCCGCTGCGCATCCGGAACGGCACCGGGAAGCCGCTCGACGTGCTGGCGCAGGCGAGCCTGCAGTTCGAGGGGGGCACGGCGGGCGACCGGATCAGCATCGGGTTCGGCCTCAAGCGCGCCGCGGACGCGGTCTACCCGCCGTCCGCGCGCAACAGCGACTTCGCGGTCGTCGTCCGGGACGGGATCGGGGTCTTCGACCACAAGCTGAGCGTCGGGCCGGGCGAATGGGATCTCGTGCTGTATGCGATCAACCGCCACGGCCGCACGGTCACGGTCGTGCAGCGCGAGCTCGCCTACGCCACCGTGCCGGCGGCCGCCGGAGTCGCGGCCGAGCACCAGGACAGCACGCCGGTCGTGGTCGACACGCGCAAAGGCGTCGTCCCCGAGCCCGCGCTCAACAACGTCGACCCCTGGCAGGACTGCGGGAAGTGGACGCTGCTCGACCAGTTCGCCGTGCCGGCGTCGTCCGGCGAGCCGGTCTGGACCGCGCAGGGATACGTCGAGCTCCTCGGCCACGGCGTGGATGACAGGCATACCAGGGCGGGCGCCTGGGACGATCCGGACGTGGAGATTGTCTTCCAGTTGATCGCCGAAGGCCCCACGCCCGTCGCCACCGAGGCGGGAATCCACCGCTTCGCGCTGCCGCGCGACCTGCACGGTTACTCGCTCTTCACCGACGCCGGGACGTGGGGGAACGCGCGGGGGAACACGGTGCGCGTCTGGGCGCGGAAGCGGTGGGGGCCGAAGTGCGGCTTCCGCGCGACGCGGGTCGAGCGGGGAGAGACGGGGCACGCGACCTTCCGCGTCGGGAAGCGCTATTACGTCTTCAAGCAGGTGCCGGCGGGGAGCTGCTACAACTACAACCCCTACCGGCCGCCGGAGTGACGTGCTCTCTGGAGGTGGAGCGGCGGCCGCTTCGGCCGCCGGCGTTCGGCGCCCGGGGGCGGGCGCCGCTCCACAAGATACGACCGTCAGATGTTGTCGACGATCGCGCGGGCGAACTCGCTCGTCTTGACCTTCGTCGCGCCGGTCATCTGGCGCTCGAGGTCGTACGTCACCTTCTTCTGCTGAATCGTCTTCGCGAGGCCGTTCTCGATGGCGTCGGCCGCCTCCCACCACTTCATGTGGCGGAGCATCATCACGCCGCTGAGGATGAGCGAGCCGGGGTTGATGACGTCCTGGCCGGCGTACTTCGGGGCCGTGCCGTGGGTCGCCTCGAAGATCGCCACCTCGTCCGACTCGTTCGAGCCGGGGGCGATGCCGAGACCGCCGACCTGCGCGGCCAGCGCATCGGAGAGGTAGTCGCCGTTGAGGTTCGTCGTGGCGATGACCGAGTACTCGCTCGGGCGCAGCAGGACCTGCTGGAACATCGAGTCGGCGATGCGGTCCTTGATCACGATCTTGCCGCCGGCGCCTTCCGGGCCGACCTCCGCCTCGGGGATGGTGACGCTCCCGAACTCCTCTTTCGCCACCTGGTAGCCCCAGTCCTTGAAGGCGCCCTCGGTGAACTTCATGATGTTGCCTTTGTGCACGAGCGTGACGGAGTCGCGCTTCGCGGCGATGGCGTACTCGATCGCCTTCTTCACCAGGCGCCGCGAGCCGAACTCCGACATCGGCTTGATGCCGATGGCCGAGCCCTCGCGGATCTGGCCGGTGTTGCGGCGCTCCATCGAGTTCAGGAAGCCGATCACCTGATTCGAGAGCTCGGAGTTCGCCGGCCACTCGATGCCCGCGTACACGTCCTCGGTGTTCTCGCGGAAGATGACCATGTCGACCTTCTGCGGCTCGCGCACCGGGGAGGGAACGCCCTCGAAGTAGCGCACCGGCCGCACGCAGGCGTACAGGTCGAGCACCTGGCGCAGCGTCACGTTCAGCGAGCGGATGCCGCCGCCGACGGGCGTGCCGAGGGGACCCTTGATGGAGACGCGGTAGTGGGCGAGGTGATCGAGCGTCTCCTGCGGCAGGTACTCGCCGAACTTCTCGAACGCCTTCTCACCGGCGAACACCTCGTGCCAGTGGATCCTGCGCTTGCCGCCGTAGACCTTCTCGACGGCACCGTCGATGGTGAACTGCGTCGCGCGCCAGATGTCCGGCCCGGTGCCGTCCCCCTCGATGTACGGAACGATCGGATCGTCAGGGACGACGAGGCGGTTGTCTTCGTAGCCGATGCGGGTGCCGGAGGTGGGTTGCGCGATGCGGTTCGCCATAGGCGGCGCACTGTAGCGAACGTGGGGACGCGCCCGCAAGCGCGGGCGGAGTCTCAGAGTCTCAGAGTCTCAGAGAGAGGCGGCCGCCACCGCGACGCGGCGACGAATCCTTTGCGACTTTGAGACTTTGCGACTCTGAGACTGCACGAGCGCGCGGAGCGTGCGCATGTTCTCGAGATCGGAAACCGTCTCCACCGTCTTCGGCGTCTCCAGCACCTTCGGGATGCGGGTGAAGCGCTTGTCGGTGAGGAGGAAGCGGAAGGCGTCGAGGCCGATCTCGCCTTTGCCGATGTGCTCGTGGCGATCGACGCGGGAGCCGAGGGGCTTCTTCGAGTCGTTGAGGTGAAACGCGGCCACGTTGTCGAGGCCGACGTGGCGCTCCAGCTCGTCCACCATCCGCTCGTAGCCGTCGCGCGTGCGGATGTCGTAGCCGGCGGCGAAGATGTGGCAGGTGTCGACGCAGACGCCGACGCGCGACTTGTCGTCGACGCGGGCGAGCATCTGCCCCAGCTCCTCGAACGTGCAGCCGACGCACGTGCCCTGGCCGGCCGCGGTCTCCAGCAGCGTCACCGCCTTGTGATTCGGGATCAGCGCGTGGACGGCGTCGAGCGAACGGGCGATCTGGTCGATGGCCGCGTTCGGGCCGGCTCCCATGTGCGCGCCGGGATGGAGCACCACCGCATGAATCCCCAGCCGCTCCGCGCGGTCGAGCTCGTCGGCGAGGGCCACGATCGACTTGCGGTGGAACAGCGGGTTGTTCGTGGCCAGGTTGATGAGGTACGAGGCGTGGGTGAGCAGCGGCCGGACGTTGCGCAGCGACTGGAACGTCGCGCAGTCCTCGGGCGTCAGCTCCTTCCCCTGCCACTGGCTGGAGTTCTTGGCGAACAGCGCCACCGCCGACGCGTCGATCGCGGCAGCGCGCTCGAAGACGGTGTGCAGGCCGCCCTTCGTGGAAATGTGAGCGCCGATGAGATCGCCGGGGGCGTCGGGGAAGCTGAACCGGGACATGGGACCCGCTCCAACGTGCTACTGGAGGCGGAAATTCACCGTGACCGTGTAGTAGACGTCGATCGGCTCGCCGCGGTAGGTCGCGGGACGGAAACGCCAGCGGCTCACCGCGCGCCGCGCCTCTTCGCCGAGCCCGGCCGGGAGGTCCTTGATCACCTCGAGGTTGTCGATGGTGCCGTCGCGGCGGACGATGCCGCGGACGACGACCGCCCCCTGGACGTTCATGCGCCGCGCGGCGGCGGGGTAGCGGGGGACGACGCGGTCGACCTCCTCCGGCTGCGTTCCGCCGGCCGGGACGGCGCTGTAGACGCCGGTCGTGCGCTCCACCGGCGCCGGCTCGGGAACCGGCTCCGGCTCCGGCTCGGTCAGCGGCGGCGGCTCGGCGGAGGCGGTCGCGGGGACGGAGGTCGTGGCGGTGTCGGTCAGCGGGACAGACGGCTCCGTGCTGGTCGTGCGGACGTCGAACTGCGTCCCCGAGGCGCTGATGTCGACCGCCTCGACGTCGGCGTAGGCGACGCCCTTCCCGTGGTCGATGGCGTAGAAGTCGTGGTCGCGGGTGTACACCGTCACCTCGCGACCGACGGCGAGGTCGCCGACGAGCGGATAGAAGATCCCGGGGCCGGCGTAGAGCTGCACGCGCTCGGTGACGACGCCCTTGAGCGGCGGGAGGCGGCGGATCGCGGCGTAGCGTTCCAGACGGCGGTTCTGCTCGAGCGTCCGCTCGAGGTTCGCCCGCTCGGCCCATCCTTCGAGGCCGTCGCCGGTGCGGACGCGCACCCACGCGCCGCGGTCCTCGACCATCGTCACCCGCTCGCCGCTCGTGGCCGTCGTGACCACGGGAGCGCGCGCGTGCGGCTCGGTGCGCACGCGAATGCGGACCGGCAGCACGGTCAGGGTCTCGCTGGCCGCGACCTCGCTCCGCTCCCGGTCGCCCGACTTCAGGACGATGAGGCCGAGGAGCGTGAAGAAGATCACGGCCAGGAGAATGACGATGATGAGGCCGCGGGTGTGCCGCGTCTTCGGATCGGCCATCGACTCTTCCGGCTACTTCTTCTTCATCAGCGCGTGCATGATCGCCTTCTGGATGTGCAGGCGGTTCTCGGCCTCGTCGTAGATCACCGACTGCGTTCCGTCGATGACGTCGGCCGAGACCTCCTCGCCGCGGTGCGCCGGGAGGCAGTGCAGGAAGATCGCGTCCTTCTTGCCCTTGGCCATCATCGCGGCGTCGACCATCCAGCCGTCGAAGTCCTTGCGGCGCTTCTCCGCCTCTTCTTCCTGCCCCATCGAGGCCCAGACGTCGGTCTCGATCACGTCGGCGTCGCGAACCGCCTCGTCGATGCTCGTGGTGACCAGCATCTTCGTGCCGGCGGCGCGCGCGTCCTCGCCGGCCTGCGCGACGACGTTCGGATCGGGTGCGTAGCCGGACGGGCAGGCGATGGCGATGTCCATCCCCACCTTCGGCGCGCCGAACATCAGCGAGTGGGCCATGTTATTGCCGTCGCCGACGTAGGCGATCTTGCGGCCTTTCAGCTCCCCGCCGAACTTCTCCCACGCCGTGAAGTAGTCGGTCATGGCCTGGCAGGGGTGGGAGAGGTCGGTGAGACCGTTGATGACCGGCACGGAGGCGTACTCCGCGAGGTCGGTCACGGTCTTGTGCGCGAACGTGCGCGCCATGATGCCGTCGACGTAGCGGGCGAGGACTTTCGCCGTGTCGTAGATCGGCTCGCCGCGGCCGAGCTGGATGTCGCGCGCGGAGAGGAAGAGCGCGTGTCCGCCGAGCTGGTACATGCCCACCTCGAACGAGACGCGGGTGCGCGTCGACGATTTCTCGAAGATCATCGCCAGCGTCTGCCCCTGCAGGGCGCCGGTGAACTTCTCCCGCTTCGCCTTCATGTCGCGGGCGAGCTCGAACAGCTCCAGGACCTCGTCCGCGGTGTAGTCGTGAATTTCGATAAAGTCTTTGTGTCTCATATCGGGGCGGGATTCTATCCGCGCCCTTCCTCCCGTAGTTTGATCAGGTGTGCCTCGAGCTGGATCTCCGCGGCGCGATGCAGCCGCTCGTCGAGGTCCGGGTAGATGCGCCTGCGCATCGCCGCGGCGCTCGTGTCGCCGGCCGCGATCGCCTCCAGCACCTGCCGCTCGCGTTCCAGCCGGTGGGCGATGTACTCGTCGATGAGCGCCACCGCGTCCTCGCGAACCGGCCCGTGCGCCGGGTAAATGCGCCGCGGCGCACGCGAGCGCAGCAGCTCCAGCGAGCGGAGGTAGTCGCCCATGTGCCCGTCCGGCGGGAAGATGGCGGTCGTGCCGCTCCCCAGGATCGTGTCGCCGGTGAAGAGGTCCCCCTCGGCGGTGAGGTAGCAGACGTGCTCGTTCGTGTGTCCCGGCGTGGCGATGACCTCGATGGTGACGCCGTCGACCGTGATCCTCTCCCCGCCGGTCACGAGCAGGTTGGTTTCGTCGAGCACGTTCCGCGGTGCGACGATCGTTGCGCCGGTGGCTTTCTTCAGCGGCACCGCAGCCGGCGCGTGGTCGGCGTGGCGGTGGGTGATGAGGATCGTGTCGAGGCGCGGCATCGCCGCGAGGATCGCCTCGATGTGCGGCCCGATGGCCGGACCTGGATCGAGCACCGCCGTGTCGCCCAGGAGGTAGGTCTGGGTGCCGGTGAGCGTGAGCGGCCCCGGATTCGGGGCGGTGAGGTTGCGGATGTTCACGGCAGTGCCGGCTTTCCGTTGACGAGCACCGGCAGCACCGGCTCGATGGTCGCGCCGCGCCGCGACTCCAGCAGCTCGTCGATGCTCGTGAATCCGGCGATCGCCTCGAGGTTCTTGATGGTCGGGAAGACGAGGTTCAGCTCGCGCCGCCGCTCCAGCGCCTCGGCGGGCGAGATCCAGATCGACTCCACGATCTCCCTCTGGTCGATCGTCACCGCGGCGTCGCGCGGGACGGTCGCCAGGTAGAACAGCGTGTCGAAGCGCTTCGGGAGGCCGACGGGGGTGATCCAGCGCGAGGTCGGGACGAGCGCCTGCGGGTCGAGGGTCAGGCCCGCCTCCTCGAAGGTCTCCCGCACCGCCGTCTCGCGCAGCTCTTCGCCAGCCTCGGCGGTGCCGCCGGGGAAAACCCAGGCGTTCGGGACGGACGAGCTCTTCTCGCTCCGGCGCAGCAGGAGCAGCTCGAACGGCTCGCGGAGCACGAGCACGCTCGCGGCGGGGACCGCCTCCACTAACACCGGCCCTGCCATCCCACCCACTCCTCGCCGCCGGGGCCGCGCTCCTTCTTCCAGATCGGCACCGTCTCCTTGATCCGGTCGATGGTCATCCGGCAGGCGGCGAACGCCTCGGCGCGGTGGGGCGACGCGGCCACGATGGCGATCGACGACTCGCCGACCACGAGGTGCCCGAGGCGGTGGAGGAGGGTGAGGGCGACGGCGGGGTACTGCGCCTCGATCTCGCGCACGATCTTCTCCATCTCCTTCTCCGCCATCGGGCGGTAGGCGTCGTAGAAGATCGACTCCACCGCCTTCCCCTCGTGGTGGTCGCGCACCACCCCTTCGAAGAGGACGTAGGCGCCGTCGGAGCGGCGCATGACGCGCGCCACCAGCGCGCGGGGATCGATGGGATCGTCGGTGAGGTACACGCCTATCCGCCTGCCACGGGAGGGATGAAGGCCAGCTCGTCGCCGTCGCGCAGCACTGCGTCCGGTGTGGCGTAGGTCTCGTTGATGGCCACCATGGGGGGATGGGTGTAGTCGGCGAGCTTCGCGTAGGTGCCGCGCAGCGTCTGCCAGACGTCTCCCGCGGTCGCTCCCTCGTCCAGGGAGAGCTCCCGCTCGTCGCTGCCGGCGATGTCGCGGAGCACGGCGAAGAAGAGGAGGCGGACCTTCATCGAGCGCATTCTATCGGTACAATCTTCCCCGGATGTTCACCCCGCAGACCGTCGTTGCCGAAGCGCTGGCCATGCATCCGAAGACCCGGTGGGTCTTCGCCGCCTACCACCTGGGCGGCTGCAACGGCTGCGAGCGCTCGGCGAGCGAGACGCTCGAAGAGGTGGCGCAGGGATACCGCGTGCCGCTGGAGAACCTGCTGCGGGACTTGAACGCGCTGCTGGGCGGCTGACGAGCCGTTGTCGGTTGTCCGTTGTCGGTTGTCTGTGGTTTTGCGCGCGGGAGAGACTCCCCGGATAACTGAGAACCGACAACCGACAACGCGAAGCTCCGCTTCGCCTAGAACCTCCACCGGATCCCGACCGTGCCGTGTCCGTTGTGCGGGTTCTTCACGTTGGCGCCGGGGGTGTCGTCAAAGTCTTCCTCGTCCATGGGGGAGGTGGTGATGGTATCGGTGATCTTGGCCTCGATGGCGAAGCGGTCGCTGAGCCACCAGGCGACGCCGCCGCCGAAGGCGACGCCCCACTCCTGCTGCGTCTCGTCGATGACCGGCTCGGTGTTCGCCGGAGCGTCGAGGCGGTAGACCGCCAGCGCGGGTCCGCCGAGAAGGTAGAAGCGGAACGAGCCGCGGGGGTTGATGCGGAAGACCAGCGGAAGGGCAAACGTGGCGACGTCGAGGTCGCCGGCGTCGATTTCGAACTCGCCGACCGTCCCTTCCTGGCTGATGGTCATCGGGGAGCGGGTGAACGTCCCCTCGCCGCGTACGGCCCAGCGCTCACTGAACGACCGCTCCAGGTCGACTGCCAGGCCGGCGCGGGTGTCGGCGGAGACGATGATGACCTGGGTTCCCTGAGTCCCGCCGCTGCCGACCTGCACCGTCCGCTCGAGAAAATCGCCGAAGACGAAGGGTCCGGTGGACACCCCGAGGCTCCAATCCTGAGCCGAGAGGGGGAGGGTGAAGGCGAGCAGGAGAGCGGCGGCGGCAAGTTTTTTCATCATGGCGGTTGTCAGATTTGCAACTGCAGAGCCAGCGATGGAAAAACTTTCCTTCAATTACGGCAGGTGGGTGCATGCGCTTTTTTTCACAAGGAGGAGCCGTATCTCTCTTGATCTCTGATACTTCTACGGTTGCAGCCGCCACAATGAGGTGGAAAGAGGCGTTGTGGAGCGTTTGCCACCAAAGTTGGCCCGCCCTTCGCAATGCTGGAGAGCACGATGAAACAGGTTTCGACAGAATTGACGAAACCGCACTTGCGCGGGTCCCATCTACCCTGCCTGCGCCAAGTGGCCGCTGCGGGCTCCCTCCTTGACTATTGGACCGATTTTGGACGATTACTCACTAAGCTTCCTTGAACCCCACCAACTGGCCGCAGCGGTCCAACTCGATGTACCACAAACGGAGCCGAAAGGCTCCGTTTAGTGCTTTATGGGGCGTTAGAATCCGCCGCGCACATGCCCGCGAAGAAGCGCCCCTCCCTCTTCATCATCGACGGCTCCAACAACGTCTACCGCTCCTACTACGCCATCCGTAACCTGACGAACTCGTCCGGGTTCGCCACCAACGCGGTGTATGGGTTCGTCACGACGCTGCGCAAGCTGCTCAAGGACCACAACCCCGACTGCATCGCCGTGGCTTTCGATGAGGGGCAGGAGACGGCCCGCACCTCCACGTTTGCCGACTACAAGAAGGACCGCAAGCCGATGCCGGACGACCTCGTCGTCCAGATCCCGCTGGTCTACGAGGTGCTCGACGGCTTCCGCATCCCGGTCATCCGCTCCGTCGAATGGGAGGCGGACGACTTCATCGGCTCTCTCGCCTGCACCGCCCGCGACCGCGGGTACGACGTCGTCATCGCCACCAGCGACAAGGACTTTTTCCAGCTCGTCGGCGACGGCATCCGGCTCTACCACACCGGCCGCGACGTCCTCTACGACGCGAAGGGGGTCGAGGAGGCGTTCGGACTGCCGCCGGAGAAGGTCGTCGACGTCATGGCCATCTGGGGAGACGCCATCGACAACATCCCCGGCGTCCCCGGCATCGGAGAGAAGGGGGCGAAGGGGCTGATCCAGCAGTTCGGCTCGCTCGACGGCATCTACGAGAACATCGAGCAGGTCACGAAGGCGGCGCAGCGGCAGAAGCTGCTCGACAACAAGGAGAAGGCGTATCTCTCCCGCGACCTCGCGCGCATCAAGTGCGACCTCGATCTCAACATCGACTTCGAGACGCTGAAGCGCACCGACCCCGACCGCCCGAAGCTGCACGACGTCTTCTCCCGGCTCGAGTTCGCGTCGCTGATGCAGGAGTTCCTCCCCGAGGCGCCGCCCGCGCACAAGGAGCTGCGCATCGCGGTCTCGGCGGACGAGGTGCGCGAGTACGCGCAGGGCAGCGAGCCGCTCGCCATCTGGCTCGAGCCCGACACGCCCGAGGGCTTCGACGCGCCGATCGCCGTCTCACTTTCCACCCGCCCCTCCGACTCGCTGCTCGTTCCGCTGGCGAAGCACCTCGGCGGGAACGACGAGCTGACCGCCGCGGTCCGGGAGATCCTCACGAGCGACCGGGAGCTCATCACCTACGACGCCAAGGCGCAGTCGCGCCGTTTGCGCGCCGCGCAACTCCCGGTGCCGTCGCGCTGGACCGACGTCATGCTCATGTCGTACGTCATCAACCCCGGACTGCCGAGCCACGCGCTGGCGAACATTGCCCGCGACCGGCTGAAGCAGGACGTGCTCGCGCGCAAGGACGTGCAGAAGACGGCGCCGCTCTTCGCGCTCGATCACGAGATCGGCTCGACGCAGCTCACCCCCTACCTCCAGTACCTCGGCGAGAAGTCGGACGTCGTCTACGCGCTGCGCACGATGCTCGAGCCCGACCTCCGGAAGGACGCCGCGCTCGCCGACATCTACGAGCGCATCGAGATGCCGCTCTTTCCGGTGCTGGGCGCGATGGAGGAGCGCGGCATCCGCGTCGACGTCGACCTGCTGCGCACCATGTCCAACACGATGGGCGTGCAGCTCGCGGAGCTGGAAACGCGCATCTACGCGGAGGCGGGGCAGGAGTTCAACATCAACTCGCCGATGCAGCTCGGGCACATCCTCTTCGAGAAGCTGCAGTACCCGGTGCTCAAGAAGACGAAGACCACCAAGAGCTGGTCGACGAGCGTCGAAGTGCTCCAGGAGCTGGCCAGCCACGGCTACAAGGTGCCGGAGCTGATCCTCCTCCACCGCGAGCTGCACAAGCTGAAGGGAACGTACGTCGACGCCCTCCCGCAGCTCGTCGCCGCCGACGGCCGCGTGCACACGACGTTCAATCAGGCGGTGGCGGCGACGGGACGACTCTCCTCGTCCGACCCGAACCTGCAGAACATCCCCATCCGCACGCAGACGGGTCGTGAGATCCGCAAGGCCTTCATCGCCGATGAGGGATCGGTGCTGCTCTCCGCCGACTACTCGCAGGTTGAGCTGCGGATCCTCGCGCACATCTCCGGCGACGAGTCGCTGATCGAGACGTTCCGCCGCGGCGACGACATCCATCGCGCGACGGCGTCGAAGATGTTCAACATCCCGCCCGAGGAGCTGACCGCGGAGCAGCGCCGCGCGGCGAAGGTGATCAACTTCGGCGTGCTGTACGGCATGTCGTCGTTCCGCCTCGCGAATGAGCTGAACATCTCCACCGCGCAGGCGAAGGACTGGATCGACGCCTACTTCAACCGCTACCCGAAGATTCAGGAGTACCTCGACCGGACGCTCGACGAGGCGCGGAGCACGGGGAAGGTGACGACGTTGTTCGGGCGCGTGCGCTACATCCCCGAGATCGCGAACCGCTCCTTCACCGTGCGCGGGAACGCGGAGCGGATGGCGACGAACGCGCCGATCCAGGGGACCGCGGCCGACATCCTCAAGATGGCGATGATCGCCCTGGAGAAGAACCTCGCCGCGCACCCGTCGGGAGCGCGCATGCTGCTGACGGTGCACGACGAAATCGTCATCGAGGCGCCGGAGCCGAGCGCGGCCGACGTGGCGGGGATCGTGAAAGAGACCATGGAGAATGTCTTCCCGCTTGCGGTGCCGCTCGCGGTCGACGCGCACTACGGGAAGAGCTGGTACGACGCCAAAGAGTGATTACCCGACGTCTCGTCATCCTCGCTGTCGCGGTTTGCATCTCATGTAAACAGCAGGCACCGCCGAAGCCCGGCACCCCCGCCGCGGCCGTACCGCAGGTCCAGGCGACGGTCGTCACGATCCTCACCACGGTCGAGCCGGCGAAGAAGACCTACACCCATTCGCTCATCATCACCGGCGACCGCGCCCGCCACACCGGCGAGTTGGACGCCTGGCGCCTCTACGACACCGGCGCCGGCACGATCACCTTCGTCGACGACGTGAAGAAGACCGTCCGCGTGGAGAAGCTGCAGGACGTGCAGCGCCGCCGCCGTGCCGCGCTCGCCACCGCCCTGCCGCCGCATTATCCGCGGCTGCGCCTCGCCGCCACCGCCACGAAGAAGCCGCTGCACGGCACGACGGCGACGCAGAACCTCATCGAGGCAAACGGCTACCGGCGCGAGCTCTGGCTCGCCGAACATCCGGCCATCCCGGCGGGGCTGTTCGGGATGATGCAGGCGAGCGAGCGGTCCGCTTCGCCGCTGGAGCCGATGATGCGCGCCGTCGACGAGGCGCTGATGACCACGCGCGGCTTTCCGCTGGTGGACCGCTCTGAGGTCACGTACGGCAACGAGAAGATGGTGGTGGAGCGGTCGGTGGTGTCGATCCAGAAGCAGAACGTCGCCGCGACGGCAGTGGCCGTGCCGAAGGGCTACGAGGACGTCACGCCGAAGCCGCCTCCCGCGAAGAAGAAGGAGAAGTAGCGGAGCGCGCTCAGCGCAGAACGGCGACGCCCCACGTCTCCGGCTGGAACGTGTACTCCCGCTTGATGAAGCCGCTGGCGATGTCGAGCTCCACGCAGCCGTCCACGACCGTCTGCGGCCAGGCATCGAGGTCGAGATCGTCCTCGTCGACGAAGCTCAGGAACGAGAGCACGAGCGGGATCTCGCTCCGTCCCTCGATGGCGATCTGAAACTCCCGCTCCAGGATGGCGGTGTCGGGGTGCGCGTTCGCGTACCAGCCGGCTTTCTTGAGGAAGGCCTTCCGGTCCTTGATTCCGCGCTGGCTCTCGGTGGTGTCGCGGTTCGAGAAGCGGAAGCCGCGGTGCAGTGTCGACTTCCCATTCTTCTGCGTCCAGACGGCGGAGCCGAGCGCGGAAGAGGCGTGCATGACGTACAGCGACTTCCCCTTGACCGTGCAGATCGAGCCGGTGCCCGGCTTCTTCCCCACCATGGCGATGTAAAGGAACTTCCCGTCGTGGAGGAGGCGCGCCTGGCCGCCGTCGGCGAGCGCGACCTGCAGCGCCTCGGTCCACTCCGTCTTCCCGAGCTTGCCGTCAACGCGCGGCGACTTCGTCGCACGCGGCACCAGGATGCGCTCAGGCTTCTTCGGCTCGGCGGCGTGAACGGCGGAGGCAACCAGCAGCAACAGGGCGATGAGTGAACGAGCCATACTTGATGTCAGAGGACGAGCCTCGAGTCTCCGTTTCGTTTGGTGGCACCGGACTGGTCGAACAGCTCGAGCAGAGGAATCGCTACCTTGCGCGAGATCCCGAACAGGTCCTTGAACCCCCCAACATCGATCGTTTGCCCTTTCTTCTCGGCCAGCTTCTCGCGTGCCGCCGCCACTACGTCCCGGTGCAGGTAGACCCCGTCGGCGAGCCGGACCAGCGTCCCCTGCTTCACGAGGAACCCGATCACCCCCTCGATCACCTTCGGCCGCTGCGCGATGCTCTTGATGAGGATGGAGGTGGCCGGCGTCTGCAGCCCCGCCTCGAGGTAGACCAGCTCGATCCTCCGCGCGAGCTCTCCCTCGGCGCCCCCGAGCGTCTTGGACCGCCCCGGAATGTCGAGCGCGTCGCCCTGAACGGTGGCGATCTTCTCCTTCGCCAGGTCGTTCAGCAGGTAGTTGACCGGCGCGCCGGCGGGGATGAGCTTCTGGACGAACTCCCCCTTCGGGACGTTGACCGCCATCTTGTTGTCGGCGAAGTAGCTGCCGAGGAAGTCCATCGCGCGGCGGCGGAAGTCGGCCACGACGTCGTTGTGCAGGAACGTCGTACCGGTCTTCTGGACGTTCGGGACGCTGCGCAGCTCCTTCGCCAGCGTCTCCACCCGGATGCCGGTGCGCGCCTGCAGCTCCTCGAGGGAGACGCCGCGCAGGCCCTGCAGTTTCGCGATCAGCTCCACCCGCTCCGGAAGCGTGCCGGAGTGCAGCGTGTCGAGGATCTCCAGCCGCGTGCCGCGGCTCAGTTTCGTGAGGTGCGCGTCGAGGATGATCCCGCCGCCGATGGTGTACGCCGGCGAGTAGCGGCGGATCACGAACCGGTCGCCGGAGACGGCGACGATCGGCGACTCCAGCCGCACCTGCGCCGTCGCGCTCGCACCGGGCTGCAACTCGCCGCCGGTGCCGTCGACGAACCGGATCGTGCCGAGGAGCTCGGCGGAGAGATGGTGGAAGCGGATGCGTGTCTGCTCCTTCAGCGGTTTCGCGTCGGGCAGGAGCTCCAGGCGGACGGTGATGACCTGCGACGGCCGCAGCGTGTTCGGATGCAGCACCTGCTGCCCGCGCTGCAGCTCCTCGAGCGCGACGTCGGCGAGGTTCATCGAGGTCCGCTCGCCGGCCGATGCTTCATCGCGCGGCTCGCCGTGCACCTGGATCGCGCGGGCGCGGCTGCGCTTCGCGCTCGGCAGCACCTCCACCTCGTCTTCCACCCGCACCCGGCCGGCGTACGTCGTGCCGGTGATGACCGAACCGAAGCCTTTCATCGTGAAGACGCGGTCGATCGGCAGGCGGAAGACGCGTGTGGTGGCGTCGCGGTCGTCGACGGACGAGACCGACGCGACGATGGCGGCGCGCAGGTCGTCGAGACCCGCGCCGGTCGTGCTGCTGACCGGCACGATCGGCTTCCCTTCGAGGAAGCTGCCGGACGCCAGCTCTTCGACCTCCAGCCGCACCAGCTCCAGGATGTCGCGGTCGACGAGATCGCTCTTCGTGATGGCGACGAGCCCCGTCGGGATGCCGAGGAGCTTGCAGATCGCGAAATGCTCGCGCGTCTGCGGCTTGATCGACTCGTCGGCGGCCACGACGAGGAGCGCGCTGTCGATCCCGCCGATGCCGGCGAGCATGTTCTTGACGAAGCGTTCGTGCCCGGGGACGTCGACGAAGCCGATCTGGTAGTCATCGGTGAACCAGCTCGCGAATCCGAGGTCGATGGTGATGCCGCGGCGCTTCTCCTCGGGGAGCCGGTCGGTGTCGGTGCCGGTCAGCGCGCGCACGAGAGAGGTCTTGCCGTGATCGATGTGGCCGGCGGTGCCGATCACGCGTTTCTTGCGGGTCATGCCGCGCGAATCGTACATTCGAAGCGCAATGGACGTTCGCCCCATCGAGCTCCGCGCCGCCGACGGACAGCAGCTCGCCGCGACGCTGTACGACGCCGGCGCGCGCGACGCGCTCCTCGTCGCGTCCGCGATGGGCGTCCGGCGGCGCTACTACGACGCGTTCGCGCGTTACGCCGCGGAGCATGGGCGCAACGTGGTCACGCTCGACTACCGCGGCATCGGCGACTCCCGTCCGCGCTCGCTGCGTGGCTTCGACGCGACGATGCACGACTGGGGGACGCTCGACCTGCCCGCCGCGATCGACTGGATCGCGCGCGAGCTGCGCCCGCGGTCGTTCGCCTACCTCGGCCACAGCGCGGGCGGACAGCTCGCCGGCCTCGCGCCGAACATCGGCCGCGCCGACCGGATCGTCTTCGTCGCCGCGCAAAGCGGCTACTGGCGCCACTGGCCCGGCGTGCGCGCGTACGGCCTCGGCTTGTTGTGGATCGCCATGCCGGTCATCTCGCGCGCGCTCGGCTGGTTCCCGGGAAAGCTGCTGATTGGCTCCGAGGATTTGCCGCGCGGCGTGGCGTCCGAGTGGGCGCGGTGGGGACGACACCCCGAGTACCTCTTCGGCTACAACGATGCCGCGACGTACGCGCG
The DNA here is from genome assembly GCA_036399015.1 of Thermoanaerobaculia bacterium. Classification (GTDB taxonomy): domain Bacteria; phylum Acidobacteriota; class Thermoanaerobaculia; order Gp7-AA8; family Gp7-AA8; genus QHVT01. The sequence continues at coordinate 27,285 of DASWNW010000093.1, forward strand.
CGTCACCGCGCCGCTGCTCGCGTACAGCCTGCGCGTCGACCACTACGCGCCGCGCCGTGCGGTCGACGCGCTCGTGGCGAAGTACGGAAACGCGAAGGTGACGCGCGTGCATCGCGACGACGGCATCGGCCACTTCGACGCGTTCCGGAAAGGGAAGGGAGAGAGGCTGTGGGAGGAGATCGTGGAGTGGCTCAGGCGCGGTCTGGATACACCTCTTTGAGCTGCGGCGGCAGCTCGTTCTTGAGGCCGAGCGACGCACGCAGCTCGCCGGCGTTCACGATCGCCTGGCCGCGGAAGTGGTTGTTCGTGACGACGTACGTGTCCTTCTCCTTCGCCATCGCGCCGATGCGCTCCACCCACGGCTCGAGCTCCTCGGGCGAGTAGAGATAGTTGTAGCGCTCCCACGACTCCTGGTGTGCGAACCACTTCTCGTAGTTGCGGCCGTGGAAGCGCGCGTAGGCGACGGGGCCAGTGACGGTGCCGGCCGGCTTCACGGAGTTGTCGAAGAGCGGCTGGTCGACGTTGACCCAGGCGACGTCGTGCTCGTCGAGGAAGGCGAAGAACTCCTCCGTCTGAAACGTGGAGTGGCGCACCTCGAGCGCCTTCGGATACTCGGCGAAGGCGTCGAACAGCGCGGTCAGCTTGTCGCACGACTCCGGCGAGTTCTTGAAGCTCCAGGGGAACTGCAGCAGGATCGCGCCGAGGCGGTCCGCCTCCATGAGCGGGTCGAGGTAGTTGCGAAATGCCTTCACGTCGTCGGCGAGGAGCTCCGCCTTCTCGTGCGTGAAGCCGCGGAAGACCTTCGTGGTGAAACGGAAGTCGCGATTGTCCGCGACGCGGCGCACCCAGCTCTTCGCGTGGTTCGGCGGAGGGATGCGGTAGAAGGGCGAGTTGATCTCGATCGTGTCGAAAAACGAGGAGAGGTAGGCGAGGTGATCGAACTTGGAGCCGTGCGGCGGGTAGACGACCTTCTCCCAATCGGCGTAGCTCCAGCCTGCCGGTCCGACACGAATTTTATGTGCAGTTCTCAATGGTCAACACCTTGACGTTCTTATTTTGAGTTCGATCTTTCCGCGTTGCCTTCCTTTCGAAAACTATGCTAAAAGTCCTGCCATCGGAATCAATATGACACTCCATATCGGACAGCGGCGTTCGTCTGGGGGGTCGTTTGCTCCGAAGTTCGGAAGGGGGTCGATTCGTAGCTACTCGTAGTCATCCATCCAGACTAGCGGGGGCAGTGTCGCGGCCCCCCGCCACGCCCAACGCTGCGGCAACAGACTTTCACGCATCAAACGTTTAGGAGATCAAGGTTTCATGGATACTTTCAACGACAAGTCCCTCAACTGCGCTGACTGCGGCCAGGAGTTCATCTTCAGCCGGAACGAACAGTCGTTCTATGCGGAGCGCGGATTCACCAACGAACCGAAGCGTTGCAAGAACTGCCGCGACAAGCGTAAGACCTCCCGTGACGGCGGAAGCGGCGAAGGCCGCTCGCGCCAGATGGTGAGCGTGACGTGCGACAGCTGCGGCATTCCGACGGAAGTGCCGTTCACGCCTGTCAGCGGTAAGCCGGTCTATTGCCGCGACTGCTACAACCAGCGCCGCTCGAACAGCCGCAGCTCGAGCTGGGCGTAAGTAGTCGACCCCCAACCTCGACCAACAGCCAACCGAACTGAAACGGCCCGCGCGACGAGCGCGGGCCGTTTTGTTGTTAGAATCCGCGCCGCTTGTCCCGCCTCACTCCGCGCCCCGTCGACTCCATCCTCGATCTCATCGGCCACACGCCGATGGTGCGCCTCCGCCGCATCACCGGGCCGGACGACGCCGACGTCTTCGCGAAGCTGGAGTTCTTCAACCCCGGCTTCTCCGTGAAGGACCGCATCGGCGTCGGCATGCTCGACCGCGCGGAGCGTGAAGGGCTGCTCCAGCCGGGCGGCACCGTCATCGAGCCGACCGCCGGCAACACGGGCGTCGGGCTCGCGCTGGCCGGCGTGCAGAAGGGGTACCGCGTCATCCTCTGCGTCCCCGACAACTTCTCCAGCGAGAAGCGGGAGATCATGCAGGCCCTCGGCGGCGAGGTGGTGCTCACCCCCGGCGACGGCGGCATCAAGGGCGCGATCCAGAAGGCGGAGGAGCTGGCGGCGAAGATCCCCGGCGCCTACATCCCGCAGCAGTTCCGCAACCACTTCAACAGCGAGTCGCACTACGAGACCACGGGCCCCGAGATCTGGGAACAGATGGACGGCCGCATCGACGCGTTCGTCGCCGGCGCCGGCAGCGGCGGAACGTTCACCGGCGTGTCACGCTACCTCCGCGAACGGCTGCCCGATCTCTGGTGTTCTATCGTCGAGCCCCAGGGCTCGGTGCTCGGCGGCGGGACGGTCGCCCCGCACGACGTGGAAGGCATCGGCGCGTCGTTCGTCCCGCCGGTGCTCGACATGGAGCTGTCGAACGAGGTGATCACCATTCCCGACGATCCCGCCTACGCGATGGTCGCGCGCCTGTCGAAGGAAGAAGGCATCCTCGGCGGCTCGTCCGCCGGCGCGAACGTCGCCGCCGCACTGCAGGTGGCGCAGCGCCTCGGACGCGGCAAGCGCGTCGTCACCATCATCCCCGACGCCGCCGAGCGCTACATGTCCAAGGGCATCTACTCGAAGTGGCGCAAGGAAACACCGGCCGACCCGGCCGTCTGAGAGACCGCAATGGCTTTTTCGACTGATTGCATCCACGCCGGCCAGGAGCCGGAGCCGCAAACCGGCGCCGTCACCATCCCCATCTACCAGACCTCGACCTACGTGCAGCCGGAGCTCGGCCGCCACAAGGGCTACGAGTACGCGCGGACGAAGAACCCGACGCGCTCCGCGCTGGAGGCGAACCTCGCCGCGCTCGAGCGGGGGAAGTACGGCCACTGCTTCGCGTCCGGCATGTCGGCGACCGACACCGTCTTCCGTCTGCTGAAGTCCGGCGACCACGTCGTCGCCGGCGAGAACATGTACGGCGGCTCCTACCGCCTCTTCAGCCGCGTCCTCGAAAAGTACGGGCTGCAGTTCACCTACGTCGACACCGCGCGCGTCGACGCGGTGAAGAACGCGCTCCGGCCCGAAACGCGCATCGTCTTCCTCGAGACGCCGACGAACCCGATGATGACCGTGACCGACCTCGCCGCCTGCGCCGACGTCGCGCACAAAAACGGGTCGCTGGTGGTGGTCGACAACACCTTCTGCTCGCCGTACATCCAGCGTCCGATCGAGCTCGGCGCCGACATCGTCGTGCACTCGACGACGAAGTTCCTCAACGGCCACTCCGACTCGGTCGGCGGCGTGGTCGTCTCGAACTCGGACGAGATCGCGGAGCAGATCGGCTTCCTCCAGAACGCCGTCGGCGCGATCCTGTCGCCCTTCGACTCCTGGCTCGTCCTGCGCGGCGTGAAGACGCTGGCGGTGCGCATGAAGCAGCACGAGACGAACGGCGTCGCCGTCGCCAACTACCTCGTGAACCAGCCGAAGGTGCGCAAGGTCTACTACCCCGGCCTCCCCGACCACCCGCAGCACGAGCTGGCGAAGCGGCAGATGAACGGCTTCGGCTCGATGATCTCGTTCGAGCTCGGCTCGTTCGAGAACGCGAAGAAGTTCCTCGACCGCGTCCGACTCTGCGCCCTCGCCGAGTCTCTCGGCGGGGTCGAGACGCTCATCTCCCACCCCGAGAGCATGACCCACGGCTCGGTCCCCGCCGAGATGCGCAAGCACCTCGGCATCACCCCCGGCCTGGTGCGCATCAGCGTCGGGATCGAGGACATCGAGGACCTGGTGGCGGATCTCGAAAACGCGTTCGAAGGGGTGTAGGCCGGCACGGCCGGCAGCGCCGGTTGCGCAACGCCGCAGGCGCCGTTCTCGCGCCGCCGGACAGGCGTGGGCTTCGGGCCTGTCGCTATACTCGCGCTCGATGCGTGAGATCTCCGACGCGTTACCGGGCGCCGACCTCATTCGCCAGGGGCTGCTCGACCTCGAGGCGGGAGTGGAATCGGTGCCGGCGCTGCTGGTGCTGGTGGGCGCGCCGCGCCTGCGCCGGCTCGGAGTGGAGGTCGACGACTCGCCGTTTCTTCCTGAAGATCGCCTCTACGATCTGCTCGCCGCGACGCACGGCGACGGCGCGCACTCGCAGTACAACGCCCTGATCCGGAAGCTGGTGAGCTTCGAGCGCGCCGCCGAATGCGTGAGCCAGTAAACGCGGACCGGCTCCGGCACTTCATGCGCGTCCTCGCTGCGCGCTCCGGCGCGGCGGGCCGGGTCTATCTCACCGGCGGCTCGTCGGCGGTGCTGCTCGATTGGCGGACCAGCACGCTCGATATCGACCTCAGCATCTTTCCTGAGGACGACCGGATTCTGCGGGTGATTCCGGCGTTGAAGGAGCTGCTCAACGTGAACGTGGAGCTCGCGTCACCCGCCGATTTCATCCCGCCCATTCCCGGGTGGGAGGATCGGAGTCCTTTCATTGCTCGTGAGGGAGCGCTCTCGTTTCATCACTACGACTTCTACTCGCAGTGTCTGGCGAAGATCGAGCGTGGTCACCGAAAAGACCTGATGGACGTGCGCGCGATGCTGGAAGCGGGTCTGGTGGTGCGGGAAAAGCTCGAGGAGATGTTCTCCCGGATCGAGCCGGAGCTGTACCGCTACCCGGCGATCCATCCGGCCTCCTTCCGCCGCGCGGTCGAATCCGCCCTCCAACTACAATAGCGCCCGCATGTTGCCTGTGGCGCTGGTCGCGCTTGCGTATCTCATCGGCTCGATTCCGTTCAGCTTTCTCGTCGTCAAGCTCGTGTCGGGCAAGGACGTGCGGGACCATGGGAGCCGGAACGTGGGGGCGACGAACGTCGCGCGGACGGCGGGGAAGCTGCCGGGGATCTTTGCGTTGCTGCTCGATGTCGCGAAGGGGTACGCGGCGATCGCGATGGCGCGGTACCTCGTGCAACTGCACGCGTGGCCGTTCGAGCCGGGGGTGCAGCCGTGGCAGTCGGCCGAGTTCTGGGTGGCCGGCGCGGGGCTCATAGCGGTCCTGGCGCACATGTTCCCCGCGTGGCTTGGGTTCCACGGCGGCAAGGGGGTGGCCACCGGGTTCGGCGTCGTCCTGGCGCTCGATCCGCTGGTGGCGCTCATGGTGGTGGTCGTTTTCGCCATCGTGCTGCTGGCGTTCCGGTTCGTGTCGCTGGCGTCGATCCTCGGGGCGGCGGCGATTCCGATCCTCTTCAGCCTCGTCCCCTCCACGCCGTTCTGGTGGATCGTGATGACCGCCGGGATCGCGCTCGCCGTCATCCTGAAGCACCACGAGAACATCGCGCGCCTCGTGCAGGGGGCGGAGCGCCGGTTCGGCCGGAAGAAGGACTCCGAATGAGGATCTCGATCGTCGGCGCCGGCTCGTTCGGCACGGCCATGGCCATCACCGCCGCCCGCGCGGGCAATGAGGTGGTGCTGTGGGCGCACGACCCCGGCGTCGCTGCCACCATTCGCGACACCGGCGCGAACCCCGACTACCTCGGCGGGCAGTCGCTCGACGCGCGCGTCCACGCCACGAACGACCTCGAAGAGGCGGCGCAGTTCTCCGACACCATCTTCATGGTCGTGCCCAGCCACCATTACCGCGAGGTGCTGACGAACCTGCGGCCGCACCTCCGCGATCGCGTGAAGATCATCTCCGGCACGAAGGGGATCGAGAACGAGACCCTCGACCGGATGTCGGACGTCTCGACTGACGTCCTCGGCGACCAGCTCGCCGCCTTCGCGGTGCTCTCCGGGCCCACGTTCGCCATCGAGACCGCGCGCGCCGACCCGACGGCCGCGGTGATCGCCTCGAAGAACGCCGAGTTCGCGCAGGAGGCGCAGCGGGTGCTGTCCTGCCCCGCCTTCCGGCTCTATCACTCCAGCGACGTCGCGGGCGTGGAGCTCGCCGGCTCGCTCAAGAACGTCATCGCCATCGCCGCCGGCGTGCTCGAAGGTCTCGGCCTCGGCGCGAACACGACCGCCGCGCTGATCACCCGCGGCCTGCACGAGATGACGCGTCTCGGTCTCTCCCTCGGCGGACGGCTGGAGACTTTCGCCGGCCTCGCCGGCATGGGCGACCTCGTGCTGACCTGCACCGGCGCGCTCTCGCGCAACCGCACCGTCGGCGTGCTGCTCGGCAAGGGGCAGACGCTCGAGGAGATCCTGCGCGACGCGAAGTTCGTCGCCGAGGGGATCAAGACGTCGAAGTCGGCCGTGCAGATGTCGGAGAAGCACGGCATCGAGATGCCGATCGCCAGCGAGATGTACCGCGTGCTCTACGAAGGGGAATCGCCGCGCGGCGGGATCCAGCGCCTGATGACGAGGACGCTCAAGGCGGAGCACGCGTAGACGACCCACCCGGGCACACCGTCGTACAGCAGATACGACAGCGGCATCACCAGCGCGACCGCGAGTGTCCAGCGGACGCGCTCGATCAGCGCGAGCGGCACCAGCGTCAGCCAATACCAGGGATGGACGGCGGGCGAGCAGAGGAGCAGCGCCGCGACCGCCGTGGCCGCGCGCCGCGCGAGCAGGATCGCCCCGACGGCCGCGACGCCGAGGATCGCGCGGGTGAGGAAGTCGGCATGCAGGTGGCGGTAGACGAAGTCGGAGAAGAGCTGGAAGCGCAGCGGGTGATGCGTCCAGATCGCCTTCGTCGGGATCAGTTCCACCGCCAGCCGCACTGCGTCGTACAGCGGCGAATTGAAGATCCACCGCGTCGCGTATTCACGGAAGCCGGGCATCACGGGTCCGCCGAGGAACGGGAGGAAGGGGAGCAGGAGCACGGCGGCGAACGTGACGACCGGCATGCGCCGGCGGAACAGCACCGGCACCGCCGCCAGCGGAATGAGCTTCAGGCCGGCCGCGAGTCCGGCGGCTACGCTCGACCGCCGCGCGAATGCGAACGCGAGCAGCACCGCGGCGAGCGCGTCGATGTGGCCGTTCCACGTCCCCTCCACGATCACCAGCGGGCAGGCAGCGAACGCCAGCGCGCCGCCTCGCCGCAGCAGGACGATGCAGAGCAGGTCGGCGGCGACGATGAGCAGCCGCCAGAGCGTCAGGTCGTGCACCGCCGCGAACAGCAGTTGGGCGTGCGGCGGGTAGATCGAGCGGATCTCCGGGTGATTGACGCGAGGATCGGTCGGTGTGTACGCGTAAGGGTTGCCGCCGCCGGCGAGCACGCGTCCGTCCGACAGGTAGCGGTAGACGTCGCCGGAGAGGCGCGGCTCATCGAAGAGAAAGGGGAGCCGCAGTACGACGGCAATGGCGAGCGTGAGGCGGAGCGGGAGCGCGCGCCGCGCCACGACGAGCCACGCGGTTGCGGCGATCGCGTAAACGGCGACGAAGCCGAAGAAGCCGTGGAGCCTCGTGACCGCAGGCGTCAGCGCGAGTGCCGCCGCGAGTAGAATCAACGCCGCCCCATGAATGCTGCCGAAGCGGCCATCCTGACGCTGTATTACCTCGTGCTCAGCGTCCTCGCCGTCTACAGCATCCATCGTTTCTATCTTGTCAGATTGCGCAGGCGCTCGCCGGAGCCGCGGCGCGTGCAGGCGCAGGAGTTCCCGCCGCTGACGATCCAGCTCCCGCTGTACAACGAGCCGAACGTCGCCGCGCGCCTGCTCGAGGCGGTGACGAAGATCGAGTATCCGGGCGCGCTCACCATCCAGGTGCTCGACGACTCGACGGACGAGACGACGGCCATCGTGGCCGAGGCGGCGCGGCGGGACTCGCGCATCGCGCATGTGCGGCGCGAGTCGCGCGATGGGTTCAAAGCGGGCGCGCTCGCACATGGGATGAACCTGAGCGGCAGCGCGCTCTTCGCCGTCTTCGACGCCGACTTCGTCCCGCCGCCGGACGTCCTTCTGCGCATCGTCCCGTACTTTGCGGATCCGCGCGTGGGGATGGTGCAGGCGCGCTGGACGCATCTCAACCGCGACGAGTCGCTGCTGACGCGGGTGCAGGCGCTCTTCCTCGACGCCCACTTCGCGGTCGAGTCGGCGGCGCGCAACTTCGGGGGACGCTTCTTCAATTTCAACGGGACGGCCGGCGTGTGGCGGCGCGAGGCGATCGAGGAGGCGGGCGGCTGGTCCTCGTCGACGCTCACGGAGGATCTCGACCTGTCGTATCGCGCGCAGCTTGCCGGGTGGGAGTTCGTCTTCGTCAACGACGTCGAGGTGCCGGCGGAGCTGCCGGCGGCGTTGAGCGGCTTCCAGGACCAGCAGCACCGCTGGGCAAAGGGCTCCATCCAGACGGCGCGCAAGCTCCTCGGCGGCGTGCTGGGGAGCGGCCTGCCGCGCGCGACGCGTGTCGAGGCGCTCTTCCATCTCACCAACAATGCCGCCTACCTGGCGAGCGTGGTGCTGGCGCTGGCGATCGTGCCGGCGATGCTCGTGCGCTACGAGCACAAACTGCTTTGGACGTTTCTGGTGGACCTCACCCTCTTCGCCGCCTCGACCGGCTCCGTGCTGCTCTTCTATCGCGAGGGACAGCGGTGGGCGGGTCGTCCCGCGCCGCCGCTGCGCGAGCTGCTGGCGGTGCTGCCGGTGGGAGTGGGGATGGCGGTGCGGAACGCGAGCGCGGTGCTCGAGGGGCTGTTCGAGCGGGGCGGCTACTTCAAGAGGACGCCGAAGTCGGGCGGAAAAAGGCTGCGCCGGGAGGGGCGACGCACCCTCGTCGCTGAGGCGGCGCTGGCGGTTTTCTTCGCCGGGACGATCGCCGCATTCGCGGTAGCAGGCTATTGGACGGCGATTCCGTTCCTCACTCTCTTCGCCTCCGGCTACACGCTTTTCGCGCTGCTAAACCTCACGGAGTCAGCAGCTTAGATAGTAATGAACGTGGCCTCTCCGTTGCAGTAGAAGAGAGGTGAATGGAGGGCACATGCTGAACATTCTGAAAAGTCTCTTTGTCTTCAAGATGGGGCAGTCGTCGGCTCGCGGCGCCGCCCGAATGGTCGGTCTCGGTCGCCTGGGGATGATTCTCGGCCTCATCGGCGGGTACCGCGCCTGGAAGCGCCACCGCGTCACGACTTACCGCACCGTCTAAACCGCACGTCCATGACCCTCTCCCCGCGACGCGGGGAGAGGGTACGATGTGCCGCGCATGCACCGGCAGAATCTCGGCGATATGCTGCTCGCGGCGAACCTCATCGACGAGGTTCAGATGCAGATCGCCCTGGCAGAGCAGAAGCAGAGCGGCAAACGCTTCGGCTCCACGCTCGTCGAGCTCAAGTTCATCGACGAGAATGTTCTGGCCGCCTTCCTCTCCAAGCAGATCGACGTCCCCTGCATCAGCCTCCTGCACGTCGACATCCCGAAGAAAGTGCTTCGCAAGCTGAGCCGCACCACGGTGGTGGAGTGCAAGGCCGTGCCGGTCCGCATCGAGGGAGACCGCCTCGAGGTGGCGATGACCGACCCCACGGACATCGAGACGATCGACCGGCTGGAGAAAGACTCCGGGATGACCGTGACGCCGCTCATCGCGCCGGAGAGCTCGATCTCCACGATGATCGAGCGCTGCTATCCGCCGCTGCTCGACCCCGACATCACCATCACCGGGCGGCACAAGCCGCAGCGGAACATGCCGAACGACCCCGTCTTCTGGGACATCGTCGCCGAGCTGGAGAGCGGCGACTTCGACGCGCGGCTGGCGAGGCTCGAGCAGAAGCTCGACCAGGTGTGGGTGCTGCTGGAGAAGATCCTGCGTAACCAGGAGCGGGAAGGAGCGAACCGTTCGTAGCCGGCGCGCGGCTCCCGCGTCGCGGTTACCGGTGCGGCGGTTTCGCCGGCTCGGTGGCCTGCTCGGCGGTGTCCTCGCGGCTTGCCGGGTCGCCTTCCAGGCTCTCGTAAATCCCATCCTCGGCGAGCGTGGCCGCGGCGGCACGCATCCGGGTGCGCTCCGCCTCCGCCTTCCGCTGCTCCTCGGCGCGCGCGGCGTCCTTCGCCTTCGCTTCGGCGGCCGCCTTCGCCTGAGCCTGCGCGAGCTTCTGCTCGGGGCCAGGCGTCGGCTCGGGAACCTTCAGCAGCGGACGGTCGGTATGGGCGGTGGAGACGTGCCCCTTGCTCGTCTTGATCGTATCGTTGGTGATGACGTTCGTCTTCCCGGCGCGGCGCTTCTTGGAGCGTTTCGCGGCCTGAACGAGCGGAGACTCTACGGCCGTGGTGGTCGCCGCCGGGGCGACGGCAGCCGGTTTCACTTCGGCCTTCTTCGGCTCCTCCGCGCAGAGCGGGAGGGCGAGGGCGGCGGCCAGCGACAGCGTCAATGCTCGTTTCATCGGTCGTCTCCGTACGACTCTAATGCAGGCCGGGAGCTCGTCCATTTCCGGTACGCCCCGAATCTTGCAGGCGGACGGGACTGATGTCACCGGAAGCCCTCCTCGAGCGGTTCGGCTATTTCGCCGTCTTCATCGGCACCTTTCTCGAGGGGGAGGCGATCGTCGTCGCCGCCGGATTCTTCGCGTCGCGCGGCTACCTCGACATCCTCTGGGTCGGCTTCGTGGCCTTCCTCGGCGCGTACATCGGCCACCTGTTCTGGTTCTGGCTGGGCCGCGTGCACGGGGTGAAACTGCTGGACCGGTTCCCGGGGATGAAACGCAGCTTCGGTCCCGGCGTGCGCGTGTTCGAGCGCTACGGCGCCTCCGCGATCATCATCACGCAGTGGATCTACGGCCTGCGCATCACCTGCGCGGTGATCATCGGGATGTCGCAGATCTCACTGCTCAAGTTCGTGGTGTACGAGGCGGTGAGCTGCGCGTTATGGGCCGCGGTGATCACGGCGCTGGGGTACTACTTCGGCCGGGCGATCGAGTCGGTGCTCGGACGGGTGGACCACCTCGAGAAGTACGGCCTGGCGATCATCATCCTGATCGCGGTCGGCTTCTGGCTATACCACCGCTGGAAAGCGAAGAAAGCAGACGAATGAGTGGAGGGGCGGGCTCGATGCCCGCCCCGACCCGTTGCTTACGACTCGACGTTGATGCGGACGGCGGTGTTGTCGCCCTTCGACCACACCATGACGCGCTGACCGTTGGTGAGGAAACGGTGGCTGGCGCGCGTGCCGTTCACGTTGTAGACGTACGTGCTCGACGTCAGCGTGTACGTCGTCGCCTGGCCATCGGCGCCGGCGATCGTGACGGTGTTGTCGCCGACGGCGGTGACGACGCCGGTGGTGCCGGGCGCGGTGACGGTGCTGCAGGCAGCGGCGACGAGAAGAACGAGAAGAGAGAGAGCGAAAAGATTGCGCTTCATGTTTGGTGTTGCCTCCTGCGCGTATAAACGACGCCCGCGCGCAGAGGTTTGACTGGAGTTGTGAACAGCGTGACAACGAATTGTGACGGCCGGCGGCGCGGTGTCAGCGATGGATGTACAGCGCGTTGCCTTCTTCGTCAGCAAATGCGACGGCGTCGGCGGGATAGCCGGACTGCCGGACGAACTTCTGCAAATCGACGCGCGTCGGCTTCGCGCCGAGCACGTGCGTTCCCGACCCGATCCTGGTGACGACGAATCCCTCCAGGGCCAGTTGCTCGTACGCGTTGACCACTGTGTTGCGGGATACGCGCAGCTCGCGCGCGAGTGCACGCGTCGACGGCAGTTTCGTTCCCGGCGCAAGGCGTCCGCTCGCGATCGACTCGCGCAGCGACTCACACAGCCGCTCGTACAGCGGAGTGGCCCCATCGGCGGCCGAAGTGGCTCTTTTCATGAGACCGTCCCTGCAGGATCATCGCGCCGGAAAGGAAACAGCATGTACGCCAGCGGAAACATCACCGTCTACGTCTCCAACATGGAGGCTTCCGTCCGATTCTACACAGAGACTCTCGGCCTCAAGCTCGCCTACCGTTTCGCCGACCAGTGGGCGTCGATCGAAGTCGGCAAAGGCCTCACCATCGGTCTTCATCCCGCGAACGAGCATGCGCCCGCGGGACGGAAGGGCTCCATGGCGATCGGCCTCGAGCTGAGCGGCTCCATTCGCGACGCGGTGGCGAAGCTGGAGGCGAGGGGCGTGAAGTTCGGCCGGGTGGACGAAGGGAAGGCGGGTGCGTTCGCCTCATTCGAGGACCCGGACGGCAACCCGCTGTACCTCGCGCAGTTGAACTGGAGCCATGTGAACCAGGGCGAGGGGGAGTACCAGCACGTCTGAAGTCGCAGAGTCGCAGAGTCGCAGAGTCTCAGAGTCTCAAAGTCGCAAAGTCGCAAAGTCGCAGAGTCTCAGAGTCTCAGAGTCTCAGAGTCTCAAAGTCTCAAAGTCTCAAAGTCGCAAAGTCGCACAGGAAGCGTGCGGACGGCGGAGCCTCTCTGAGACTCTGAGACTTTGAGACTCTGAGACTTCGACGCTACCCCTCGTACTGCTTGTGTTCCAGCTCCGCCTGCGCCGCGGCGAGCCGCGCCACCGGTACGCGGTAGGGTGAGCACGACACGTAGTTCAGCCCCACGGACCGGAAGAAGCGGATGGAGTCGGGGTCGCCACCGTGCTCGCCGCAGACGCCGACCTTGAGCTTCGCGTTCGTGCTCCGCCCGCGCTCCGTGCCGAGGCGCACGAGCTGGCCGACGCCTTCCTGGTCGATCGACTCGAACGGGTCCTTCGGCAGGATCTTCTTGTCGACGTACTCCGGGAGGAACGTGCCGGCGTCGTCGCGCGAGTAGCCGAACGTCATCTGCGTGAGGTCGTTCGTGCCGAAGGAGAAGAACTCCGCCGTCTCGCCGAGCTTGTCGGCGATGAGCGCGGCGCGCGGGATCTCGATCATCGTCCCGACCAGGAACTCGACGTCGACGCCGGCCTCCTGCATCACCTCCGCGGCCACGCGACGCACCATGTCGCCGGTGAGCTGCAGCTCCTTCTCCGTCCCGACGAGCGGGATCATCACCTCGGGGAAGACCTCGAGCCCTTCCTGTTTCACCTCACAGGCGGCCTGGAAGATCGCCCGCACCTGCATCTCGTAGATCTCGGGATAGGTGATGCCGAGGCGGCAGCCGCGGTGGCCGAGCATCGGGTTCTGCTCGTGGAGTTGGGCGACCTTGTTGCGCAGCTCGACGAACCCCCAGTTCATCTCGCGCGCGACCGAGGAGATCTGCGCCTCGGTCTGCGGCAGGAACTCGTGGAGCGGCGGATCGAGCAGACGCACCGTCACCGGCATGCCGGCCAGCTCGCGGAAGATGCCGACGAAGTCTCCCTTCTGGAACGGCAGCAGCTCGTCCAGCGCGCGGCGGCGGCCCTTCTCGTCGCGCGCGAGGATCATCTCGCGCACCCGCAGGATGCGCTCGTCGGCAAAGAACATGTGCTCGGTCCGGCAGAGGCCGATCCCGTGCGCGCCGAAGAGGCGGGCTACGCGGGCGTCGTTCGGGGTGTCGGCGTTCGTGCGGATGCCGAGCGTGCGGATCTCGTCGGCCCACTTCAGGAGGCGGTCGAAGTTCCGGTAGGTGTGCGAATCCTCCGGCTTCATCGATTCCTCGAGCAGCACCTGCACGACCTCCGACGGGCGCGTGGCGAGCTTGCCGCCGATGATCTCGCCGGTGGTGCCGTCGAGCGAAAGCCAGTCGCCCTCTTCGAGCGGCTCGTGCCCTTCGCTGCGCAGCTCTCCCTTGTTGTAGTCGACGCGCAGCGCGCCGGCGCCGACGACGCAGGGACGCCCCATGCCGCGCGCCACCACCGCCGCGTGGGACGTGAGGCCGCCGCGGGTGGTGAGGATGCCGGCGGCGCTGTGCATGCCGGCGATGTCTTCCGGCGAGGTCTCGACGCGCACGAGGATGACCGGTCCGTCCTTGGCCATGCGCACGGCGTTGTCGGCGTTGAAGGCGATGCGTCCCGTGGCAGCGCCGGGGCCGGCCGGCAGTCCGCGGCCGAGGAGGCGTCCGCCGCTGAGGGCCTTGTTCTTCTCCTTCGTGTCGAACACCGGCGCGAGGAGCTGGATGATCTGGTTCGCCTCGACGCGCTCGACGGCCTCGGTGCTGGAGATCAGCCCCTCGTCGACCATTTCACAGGCGATCGTCACGGCCGCGAAGCCGGTGCGCTTGCCGGTGCGCGTCTGGAGCAGGTAGAGCTTCCGCGACTGGATCGTGAACTCGATGTCCTGCATGTCGCGGTAGTGGCCTTCGAGCTTCTTGTAAACGTCGACGAGCTGCTCGTAGACGTCGGGGAACGTCTCCTCGAGCGACCGCTCGCCTTCCAGCGCCTGCGCCTTCGAGATCGGCAGCGGCGTGCGGATGCCGGCCACGACGTCCTCGCCCTGCGCGTTCGGGAGGTACTCGCCGAAGAACTTCTTCTCGCCGGTGGAGGGATTGCGGGTGAAGGCGACGCCGGTCGCGCAGTCGTCGCCCATGTTGCCGAAGACCATCGACTGCACGTTGACGGCGGTGCCCCAGTCGTCGGGGATCTGATTGAGCTTCCGGTAGGTGATGGCGCGCTGGTTGTTCCAGGAGTTGAAGACGGCGCCGATCGCGCCCCAGAGCTGCTCGTGCACGTCCTGCGGAAAGTCGTGGCCGAGTTTGTCGCTGACGATCTTCTTGTACGTGGCGACGAGCTCCCGCAGGCCGTCCGCCGGGATCTCGGCGTCGGTCCTGACGCCGGCGCGGTCGCGGAGTGCGAAGAGCTCGTGCTCGAAGTGCTCGCGGTCGATCTCCAGCACGACGTCGCTGTACATCTGGATGAAGCGGCGGTACGAGTCGAGGGCGAAGCGCTCGTCACCGGAAGACGAGGCGAGCCCCTGCACGGTCTCGTCGTTGAGGCCGAGGTTGAGGATCGTGTCCATCATGCCCGGCATCGAGGCGCGGGCGCCGGAACGGACGGAGACGAGGAGCGGCTGTTTCGGGTCGCCGAACTTGCGTCCGACCGACTGCTCGACGCGCGCGAGGTTCTCCGCGACGGCGTCCTTCAGGACCGGCGGATAGGTCTTGCCGTGGTCGTAAAAGTACGTGCAGACGCCGGTGGAAATGGTGAAGCCGGGAGGGACGGGAACGCCGATGTTGGTCATCTCGGCGAGACCGGCACCTTTGCCGCCGAGGACCTCCTTCATCTTAGCGTTGCCCTCGGCGTGCCCATCGCCGAAGTAGTAGACGTACTTTTCGCTCTCGCTCTTCGTCATGCCGGGCGGATTATGGATCAAGTGTTGGTTCCTCGGGTTCCTCGGAGTTCCTCGGAGTTCCTCGGAGTGGGCACCACTGCCGCGGACGCGAAAGCCACCCCGAGGAACTCCGAGGAACCCGAGGAACTCCGAGGAACCCCGGAGACTCACTGCAGCGCCAGATCGATCCGGCTCCAGAGCAACCGCTGGACGGCGAACACCGGCTCGGCGAGCTGCCACTCGTCGCCGCTTGCGACGAGCTCCAGCCGCGCCATGTCCACGCCGCGGGATTCGAGCGTGCTGCGGAGAGAGGCGATGCGGGCGACGGTGCGCTGCCGGTTTTCGTCTTTGGCGTGGCGGAACTCGTGCGCGGTGATGCGGAACTTCTGCGTGGGTGTACCGGCGATCAGCTTCGCCACCGTCTCCAGCGTGTCGCGGCTCATCGACTCCACGAGCTGCTCGCGCTCGTCGAAGACGAGGCCGTTCAGCGTCCAGTGTCCCGCGCGGTTGACGAAGTGCACGGGAGGCATGGCGTCGAACTGCGGCTTCGCGTCGCAACGGTCGCCGAGCCAGGCGCGGGCGGCGTAGCCGGTCAGCGGGTTCTTGTGAAACGTCAGCGCGCTGAGGTGGCGGCTGTCGGCGGTGAGCGTCATCGCCGCGTATCCCCACATCGGGCCGCGCATCCACATGACGCGCGCGACGCGGCCGTCGGTGCCGCCGTCGATGGCGGTGACGCGGTTTCCCTCACCGATGATGCCGGTGAGGCGTCCGCCGCGCTGGATGATGAGGGCGCGCTCGCCGTTGATCGTCCAGCAGCCGTCGAACGGCTTCAGCTCCGCCGGGTAAATCTCCTCGCCCATGGCCTGGATGGAGGTGAGCTCGGCGTGCTGGTCGGCGGGGTCGATGGTATCGACCTTGAGGAAGTTCGCCTCGAACGGGGGCACCCCGGTGACCTGCGGCTTGCTGGTCACTTTGGAGGTGGCGGTGAGGACCTCCCGCCATGCGCGTCCGTCGGCCGACGCGGAGAAGCGGACCTTCGCCGGCATCTCGTGCTCCCGGCCGCGCGAGATGAACCCGAGCCGGTTGACGCGTACGGGAGCGCCGAAGGAGAAGACCATGGTCTGGTTCGCGTTCCCGCGCGGCGAGGCCCAGTGGGTGTTGTGCATCCCGTCGATGGCCTGTACCGGGGTGTGCTCGAGGTCGAGCTCCTCGGTCCGCGAGACGACGGCGGCGCCGTACGCGATGTTGAGGAGGTTGTCCGCATCGTAGTCCACGTGGCGCGGCGGGTCCTCCTCGCTGTTCCCGGCCGCGCGCGCCGCTGCGTCGGGGCCGCGGTCGCACGCGGCCAGCACGAGGCAGAGGAAGAGCAGGGCGTGACGGATCACGGGCGGTAGTCGCGGCGATCGACGACGATCTTCGTGACGTCCGCGATCTTCATCGCGGCGCCGCCCACTTTGCGCAGGAGCGACATGCGGTTCGCGCGCAGCTGCTCGTCGTCCACCATCACCATGACGTCCTTGAAGAACGTCTCCAGCTCCGGCGCCATGGCCGCGAACGACTCCAGCGCGGAGCGGTACTGCCGCTCCGCTACCATTTCTTCGATCTGGCCGGTGACGGCGTCGGCGAGCGAGGCGAGCCGGCGCTCGGTCTCGTGCTCCAGGCGCGAGACGTCCACACGGACGGCGGTGTGGCCCGAGGTGATGTTCGCGATGCGCTTCGCGGAGTCGAGGATGGAGAGGAAGTTCGACTCGTCGCGTACGCCCTTCACCGCCTGGATGCGGTCGACGAGATCGGTGAGCGACGAGGCCCATCCCGCCTCCATCGCCGCGGCAATCTCGTCGTAGGCGAACTGCCAGGCTGACGCCTCGAGAATGGTGCGCACCCGCTCGGCGAAGAAGGCGAGCAGGTCGGACTTCAGCGCCGGATCGTTCACCCCGTGCGCTTCCATGGCGATGTCGAGCAGGCGGTCGACGCCCACTTTCACTTCGCGTTTGTCGCGGTTGAGCAGGATCTGCACGATGCCCTGCGCGGCGCGCCGCAGGGCGAAGGGATCCTTCGAGCCGGTGGGGCGGATGCCGACACGGAAGAAGCCGGTCAGCGTGTCGATACGGTCTGCGATCGAGACGATTGCGCCGATCTTCGTGCGCGGCAGCGGGTCGTCGAGGTTCGCCGGCAGGTACTGGTCGTAGATCGCCTGCCAGACGCTCTCCGGCAGCCCTTCCTCGCGGGCGTAGATCCCGCCGATCTGCCCCTGCAGCTCGGTGAACTCCTTCACCATCTCGGTGACCAGGTCGCACTTCGACAGCTCGGCGGCCTGCGCCGCCTCCGGCTCGTCGCAGAGTCGCTCGACGATGAAGCGGATGCGCTTCGTCTTGTCGGCGTAGTTCCCGAGCTTCTCGTGGAACTGCAGGTGGGTGAGCTGTTCGGCGCGCTCGGCCAGCGGCCGGCGGCGGTCGGTCTCGTAGAAGAACTGCGCGTCGGCGAAGCGGGCGTTGGTGACGAAGGAGTTGCCGTAGGCCGCGTTGCCTTCCGGATCGCCGTCGTTGTCGAGGACGGCGAGGAAGGAGTTGGTGAGGCGGCCGTCGCGATCGCGGATCGGAAGCTGCTTCTGGTGCACCCGCATCACCATCACGAGCACTTCTTCCGGGAGAGCCAGCGACTCGCGGCGGAACTCGGCGCGCACGAGACCGGGATACTCGGTCAGATACTGCCACTGCAGCCAGATCGACGCATCCTCGGCAGGAACGCCGTCGACTTCCTTCGCCAGCACGCGGGCGCGCTGGGCCATGACGATGCGGCGGCGGTCGGGATCGACGAAGACGCGCGCGAGCTCGAGCTTGCTCACGTAGTCGCTGTACGACTTCACCTCCAGCTCCTGCGGGGCGAGCGTGCGGTGGCCCTTTGTCTTCGTCCCTGAGGCGATGCCGAAGATGGAGATCGGAAGGTGCTCGCCGTCGAAGACCGACACGACGGCATGGATCGGGCGGATGTACGACTGCTCGCCCGCGCCCCAACGCATCATCTTCGGCCAGCGGACCGACTGGACGAGCTGCGGGATGCGCTCGGCGATGATCTCGCGCACGTCGCGGCCGGCGATGCGGCGGCGGATGCGCACGTATTCATCGGGGGAGTCGAGCACGTCGTCGAGCGACGAGCTCTGTTTCCTGAGGAACCCGTGCAGCGCCGCGGTCGGCTTGCCCTCGGCGTCGTACGCCGACTTCTTGGGCGGCCCTTTCACTTCCAGCTCGCGGTCGGCTTCGCGTTCCGGGAGACCGCGGAGGAAGATGATCAGGCGGCGCGGGGTCGCGTCGAGCTTGAACGTGCCGCCGCCGAGCTCCTGGGTGAGCTTCGTCAGCTCCGCCCCGACGGGCGTGGTGAAGCTCCCGTACATCCACGCCGGGATCTCCTCGGTCAGCAGCTCGAAAAGGTATTCAGACATTGCCGTTCAGGAGCGGGAACCCGAGGTCGGTCCGCGCTTGCAGGTAGCCTTCCGCGCAGCGGATGGCGAGGTCGCGCACCCGTTTGATGACGCCGACGCGCTCGGTCACGGAGACCGCCCCGCGCGCGTCGAGAGTGTTGAAGACGTGCGAGCACTTCAGCGTCCAGTCGTAGGCGGGGAGGACGAGCTTCGCCTCGAGGCAGCGGCGCGCCTCTCCCTCGTAGGCGTCGAAGAGCTTCCAGTGGAGGTCGACGTCGGCCGTTTCGAAGTAGTACTTCGAGAACTCGAACTCGTCCTGCCTGCGCACGGCGCCGTAGGGCACGCCGGGCGTCCAGTGGATGTCGAAGACGGAGCTCTCGCGCGCCAGGAACATCGTCAGCCGCTCGAGACCGTAGGTGATCTCGGCGGAGATCGGCGCGAGGTCGATGCCGCCGGCCTGCTGGAAGTAGGTGAACTGGGTGATCTCCATGCCGTCGAGGAGGATCTGCCAGCCGACGCCCCAGGCGCCGAGGGTGGGGGACTCCCAGTTGTCCTCTTCGAAGCGGATGTCGTGCTTGGTGAGATCGAGGCCGAGGGCGCGGAGGGAGTCGAGATAGAGCTCCTGCACCTCGAGAGGCGAGGGCTTGAGGATGACCTGAAACTGGTAGTGCTTGCCGAGGCGGAACGGGTTGTCGCCGTAGCGGCCGTCGGCTGGGCGGCGGGAGGGCTGAACGTACGCGACGTTCCAGGGCTCGGGGCCGAGGACGCGCAGGTAGGTCGCGGGATGCATCGTCCCCGCGCCGACCTCCAGGTCGAGCGGAGTCTCGATGATGCAGCCCCGCTCGGCCCAGAAGTTCTGCAGCTTGAGGATCAGTGACTGAAAGGTCACCCGCGACATAGGGCGCGCATTCTAGCGTTGCGCGCCCTCAGTTGCGAGTGGAGTTAGGAATCTGCTTCGTGAAGCTGGGAGTGTGCTTCGTGAAGCTGGGAATCTGCTTCACGAAGTTGGGAATCTGCTTCGTGAAGCTGCGACTCTGCTTCGTGAAGTTCCGAGTGTGCTTCGTGAAGTTCCGAGTGTGCTTCGCGAAGTTCGGAGTGTGCTTCGCGAAGTTCCGAGTGTGCTTCGCGAAGTTCCGAGTGTGCTTCGCGAAGTTAGGAGTGTGCTTCGCGAAGCTCGGAGTGTGCTTCGCGAAGCTGGGAGTGTGCTTCGTGAAGTTCGTCGTCAGGCCTGCGGAGGAGGCGGAGGCGGCTCCTCCGTCTCCTCTTCGGCGTTCTCCTCGGCCGGTGCTTCCTGCGGCTGCTGTTGCTGCTGCGGCGCGGGAGCGGTGTTGGTAGCCGGGGGCGCCGGGCTCGCGGTGTTGCCAGCGTCGGCCGGCGCGTCGGCTGCCGGCTGTTCGGCCGGTTCCGATTCCACCGGCTCCGGCTGCGGAGCAGGCTGCGCCGGCTGATTCGAGGACGGCTGGCCCTGCTGCTGCGGACGCGGCTGCGACGACGACGTCATGGGCGGCGGCACATATGCCTGGCGCGGCGCCGCCGACGAAGAGGAGTACGACGGCCGCGGAGCCGGACTCGGCGTCGGGTTGTACGCCGGAGCGGCGCCGCCACCGGACATCGGAGGCAGCGTACCGGCCATGGTCGCCGGCTGCTGCGGCGCGCCGGTCGTCGGGAGGTTGGGATTCAGCGAGAACGCCGTCGTGGTGTCGGCGTTCGTGTTGGTGATCGGAGGGAGAGTCTCACCGGGTCCGTTGATGGTCGAGGTGACACCGGCGGCCGATCCCTCCTGAACCGTTTCGTACGTTTGCTGGCCGGCGCGAGTACCGCCGTCCCCATCCCCTCCACACGCCGCCGCAAAGACGACTACGACTATCGGATAGATCAGCTTGGTTTTCATTTAGAGCCCCTTGTTACTCCCTCTTATTCGCAAGGTGCTTGCCACTCGGATCGGCGCTTTTTTTGCGATGCACCGCCCCGGAGGAACCATGGCCAAAGACAGCACGAACACGGGTGGACCGTCCCGGAAACCGAAGGACGAGCCGACCGACGACCGTGACAATCGGAAGGTGCAGAGCCGCGACGAGCTGAAGGAGCGCTCCGTCTCCGGCGACCGTCCCGGCGACGGCAGACGGAACGGCAGCGACAAGGCGCCGCGCGGCTGACCGCACCCCTCTCTCCGGCGAGGGACGCGAATCGGGGCGACGAAAGACTCTCATATGTGCCATTCTTCCCGCACGGAGGAAGAATGCATGCGTTACCTGATCGTCGGGCTCTTCGTGTCTCTCGTCACCCTTCCCGTTCACGCGGCGAAGGCGGCTTATGAGTACTACGTCACCGGCAGCTCGGCGGACGTCACCACCACCACGTCCGCCGGCACGGTGTTGATGGGGGGCGGCTCGGACGTTGCGGCGGCCTTCCAGTGGATGATCGGCAAGTCGGGCGGCGGTGACTTCGTCGTGATCCGCACGACCGGCACTGATGCCTACAACCCCTGGGTGTACGGCCTCGGCACGGTGAACTCGGTCGAGACGCTGATCATCAAGTCGCGCACGGCGGCGTCCGATCCGTTCGTCGTCGCGAAGATCCGCGCGGCGGAGGCGGTGTTCATCGCCGGCGGCGACCAGTCGACCTACATCAATTACTGGAAGGGAACGCCGGTCGCGACGGCGCTCGACTACGTCGCGAACGTGAAGCTGGCACCGGTGGGAGGCACGAGCGCCGGCCTGGCCGTTCTCGGCAAGTTCATCTACACCGGGGCGACCGGCTCCGTTACCTCCAGCACCGCCCTCGCCGATCCATACAACCGCTACGTCACCCTCGACCGCGACTTCGTGCCGATCGCCCACATGTCGAGCGTGATCACCGACTCCCACTTCGTGACCCGCGACCGCATGGGGCGCCTGGTGACCTTCCTCGCCCGGATCGTGAAGGACGGCTGGGCCTCCGCCCCCCGCGGCATCGCCCTCGACGAGGCGACCGCGATCCTGGTCGAGCCGAGCGGAGCCGCGACACGCGTCGGCTCGGGCGCGGCGTACTTCGTTTCGTCGAACGGCATGCCGGCCACGTGCGTGTCGGGATCGCCCCTGACCTACACCGGACTGCCGGTGTACAAGGTGAGCGGCGCCGCGACCTTCAACCTGGCGACCTGGACCGGCGCCGGCGGCACGGCCTATACCGTCAGCGCCAACGCGGGTGCGCTCAGCGCCAGCAACGGCGCGATTTACTAGGCGCGGACACTCGCGGGAGGACGGGCCGGCGAGCCTGTCCTCCCCGGAAATCCCTCGCCGTTTCAGCGGGTTGTGGATAACGTACCGAAGTGGTACTGTTTCGCCCCCACCGGGCGTTCGCACCCATGCTGAAGATCTCGAAACTCACCGACTACGGCCTCCTCGCCAGCGTTTATCTCGCCCGGATTCCGGGTGAGGTGGCGAACGCGCGAGAGATCGCCGAGTTCTACCACCTGCCACTCCCGGCGATCACGAAGGTGCTCAAGGCGCTGCACACGAGCGGCGTGCTCCGGTCGCACCGCGGCGCCGGCGGCGGCTACTCGTTCGACGGGGACGCGGACACCGTCACGGTCGGGCGGCTGATCGAGGTCTTCGAAGGCCCGTGGGACCTCACCGAGTGCGAGACGACCGACCACGACGGAAACGCCGCCTGCGCGATCCGCGTGGCCTGCCCGTCGCGCCGGTTCATGTTCGGTATCAACCGGGCCATCAAAGGAGCTTTCGAACAGGTCACGCTGGGCGATCTCGTCCGCGGCGGCATGCCGGTCCCTGTGATCGACAAGCGGCAGTTGGCCCACCGAGAGGCAGCATCATGAGCAATCTCGAAATCCAGGAAATCGCATCCCAGGAGTACAAGTACGGCTTCGTCACGGACATCGAGTCCGATACGGCGCCTCCCGGTCTGTCCGAGGAGATCATCCGCTTCATCTCGGCGAAGAAAGAGGAGCCGGAGTGGCTGCTCGACTTCCGCCTGAAATCGTTCCGCCACTGGCTGACGATGAAGGAGCCGACCTGGGCGAACGTGAGCTTCCCGCCGATCGACTACCAGGCCATCAGCTACTACTCGGCGCCGAAACAGAAGAAGAAGCTCGCGTCACTCGACGAGGTCGACCCGGAGCTGCGCGAGACGTTCAGCAAGCTGGGGATTTCGCTCGACGAGCAGAAACGCCTCAGCGGCGTGGCCGTCGACGCGGTGTTCGACTCCGTCTCCGTCGCCACGACGTTCCGCGGCGAGCTGGCGAAGCTCGGCATCATCTTCTGCTCGTTCTCCGAGGCCGTCCGCGAGCATCCGGAGCTGGTGAAGAAGTACCTCGGCTCGGTCGTGCCGTACACCGACAATTTCTACGCGACGTTGAACAGCGCCGTCTTCACGGACGGCTCGTTCTGCTACATCCCGAAGGGCGTCCGCTGCCCGATGGAGCTGTCGACCTACTTCCGCATCAACACGGCGAATACCGGGCAGTTCGAGCGGACGCTGATCGTGGCGGACGAGGGCTCGTACGTCAGCTACCTCGAGGGCTGCACCGCGCCGATGCGCGACGAGAACCAGTTGCACGCTGCGGTGGTGGAACTGGTGGCGCTCGACCGCGCCACGATCAAGTACTCCACGGTCCAGAACTGGTACCCGGGCGACAAGAACGGCAAGGGCGGCATCTACAACTTCGTCACCAAGCGCGGCAAGGCGTTCAAGGGCGCCAAGCTGTCGTGGACGCAGGTGGAGACCGGCTCGGCCATCACCTGGAAGTACCCGAGCTGCATCCTGCAGGGCGACGACTCGGTCGGCGAGTTCTACTCGGTCGCGCTGACGAACAACTATCAGCAGGCCGACACCGGCACGAAGATGATCCACATCGGGAAGAACACCTCTTCCACGATCGTGTCGAAGGGGATCTCGGCCGGCCGCGGGCAGCAGACCTATCGCGGTGAAGTGAAGATCATGAAGAACGCCGAGAACGCCCGCAATTACTCGCAGTGCGACTCGCTGCTGCTGGGCGACAAGTGCGGCGCGCACACCTTCCCCTACATCGAGGTGCGCAACTCGACCGCGACGATGGAGCACGAGGCCTCGACGTCAAAAATCGGCGAGGACCAGCTCTTCTACGCGCAGCAGCGCGGCATCAGCGCCGAGGACGCGGTGTCGATGATCGTCAACGGCTTCTGCCGCGAGGTCTTCCGCGAGCTCCCGATGGAGTTCGCCGTGGAGGCGCAGAAGCTGTTGGGGGTGAGTCTCGAAGGGTCAGTTGGCTGACGGAATGGTGTCAGGTGTCAGGTGTCAGGTGTCCGGGGAGTGTGGCCCGGGCGAAACGCCGCAGACACCCGACACCTGATACCCGACACCAGGAATCAAATACATGCTCGAAATCAAGAACCTACACGCCGGCATCGACGGCAAGCAGATCCTGAACGGTCTCGATCTCACGATCCAGCCGGGCGAAGTGCACGCGATCATGGGGCCGAACGGCTCCGGCAAGTCGACGCTCGCGAACGTGCTCGCGGGCCGTCCCAAGTACGAGGTGACGGGCGGCGAAGTGCTGTTCGAGGGGAAGAACCTCCTCGAGCTGGCGACCGAGGAGCGGGCGCGCGAGGGGGTGTTTCTGGCCATGCAGTACCCGGTCGAGATCCCCGGCGTGAACAACATCTACTTCCTCAAGGCGGCGCTCAACGCGATGCGCAAGCACCGCGGCGAGGAGGAGCTCGACGCGATGGAGTTCCTCCAGCTCGCGCGGCAGAAGATGAAGGTCGTCGAGCTCGACGAGGCGTTCATGAACCGCGGCGTCAACGAGGGATTCTCGGGCGGCGAGAAGAAGCGCAACGAGATCTTCCAGATGGCGGTCCTCGACCCGAAGCTGGCCATCCTCGACGAGACCGACTCCGGCCTCGACATCGATGCTCTGCGCATCGTGGCCGAGGGGGTGAACACGCTCCGCACCGAGCACCACTCGGTCCTCGTGATCACCCACTACCAGCGCCTGCTGCGCTACCTCGTCCCCGACTTCGTGCACGTGCTGGCCAACGGCCGCATCGTGAAGTCGGGCGGCAAGGAGCTGGCGGAGGAGCTGGAGCAGAAGGGGTACGACTGGATCGAAGCGGAGGTCGCGTGACGGCCGTCGCTCTCGACCTGAGGGAGCGCGCGGCGGAGACGTTCGCGAAGCTCGGCTGGCCGACCACCCGGCTCGAGGAGTGGCGCTACACGAACCTCGCGCCGCTGCAGAAGGTCGCCTGGCGCACTGACGACTCCCCGCAGCCGATCGACAGCCCCGCCTCGCTGGCGGGACGGGCGGCTCTCGAGCTGGTGTTCGTGAATGGGCGCCTCGCTGGCACCACGGGGTCGGTGGCCGGAGCGGCCACCGCTCCACAGGACACGACGACCATCGCCGACTGGGAGCGCAACGCAATGGTCGCGCTCAACACCGCCAACGCGCAGGACGGGGCGCGGATCACCATCCCCGCCGGAACCGTGGTGGAAGGCTTCATCCACCTGCTGTTCATCGGCAAGGGAGACGAGATCTGGTCGCATCCGCGCAACGTGATCGTCGCCGGCGCGAACAGCCAGATCACGGTGGTGGAGACGTACGTCGGCTCCGGCGCCTACTTCACGAATGCGGTGACGGAGATCGTCGCGCACGAGGGTGCCGTCGTCGACCACTACAAGATCGAATGCGAGTCGGCCGCGGCGTACCACGTCGGGAACGTCTTCATCCGCCAGGAGCGGGCGGCGAACGTCACCTCGCGCACCTTCGCCATCGGCGGGCTGCTGGCGCGGAACGAGACGCACGTGGTGCTGAATGGCGAGGGAGCGAGCGTCGCGCTCGACGGTCTCTTCGTCGGCACCGGCGCGCAGCACCTCGACAACCGCACCGTGATCGACCACGTGCAGCCGCACTGCGAGAGCGTCGAGCTGTACAAGGGCGTGCTGGACCAGCAGGCGCGCGGCGTCTTCGACGGACTGATCATCGTCCGGCCCGGCGCGGTGAAGACCGTGTCGCGGCAGACGAACCGGAACCTGTTGCTCTCCGAGACGGCGATCGTCGACTCGAAGCCGAACCTCGAGATCCACAACAACGACGTGAAGTGCAACCACGGCTCGACGATCGGGCAGATCGACGAGGAGGCGCTGTTCTACCTCCGCTCGCGCGGGATCGCCGAGGCGGAGGCGCGCGGCCTCCTGGTGTACGCGTTCGCCAGCGAGATCGCCGACCGCATTGCCGTCGAGCCGGTGCGCGAGCAGATCCGGCGCGCGATGTTCCGGTCCATGCCGGAGCGGCTGCCGGAGAGGAGAAGCCGATGAGCGCCCTGGAGCAGGCCAGCACCACCTACGACGTCGCCCGCATCCGCGAGGACTTTCCGATCCTGGGGCGGCAGGTCCGCGGCCGGCCGCTGGTCTACCTCGACAACGCGGCCACGACGCAGAAGCCGCGGCAGGTCATCGACCGGCTGGTGCGCTACTACACGGAAGAGAACTCGAACGTTCATCGCGGCGTGCACTACCTCTCCGAGCTGGCCACGATGGAGTACGAGAATGCGCGCGGCGTGGTGCAGCGCTTCATCCACGCGTCGAGCGAGAAGGAGATCGTCTTCACCCGCGGCACGACCGAGGCGATCAACCTGGTCATGCAGACCTGGGGTCGCACGAACGTCGGCGCCGGTGACGAGATCCTGATCTCCGCCATCGAGCACCACTCGAACATCGTCCCCTGGCAGATGCTCGCGCAGGAGAAGGGGGCCACGGTCCGGGTCATCCCGGTGAACGACTCCGGCGAGCTGCTGGTGGAAGAGTACGAGCGGATGCTCAATCCACGCGTGAAGCTCGTCGCGATCGGTCACGCGTCGAACGCCCTCGGCACGATCAACCCGGTCCGGCGCATCGTGGCCGCGGCGCACGCGAACGGCTCGCTCGTTCTCGTCGACGGCGCGCAGGGTGCGCCCCACCTGCCGATCGACGTGCAGGACCTCGGCTGCGACTTCTACGCATTTTCCGGCCACAAGGTGTACGGCCCGACCGGCATCGGCGTGCTCTGGGGACGCGAGTCGCTGCTCGAGGAGATGCCGCCCTGGCAGGGCGGCGGCGACATGATCCTGTCGGTGTCGTACGAGCAGACGACGTACAACGCGCTGCCCTACAAGTTCGAGGCGGGAACGCCGAACATCGAGGGCGTGGTCGGCCTCGCCGCCGCGCTCGACTACGTCTCCTCCCACGGACTGGCGAACATCGCCGAGTACGAGCACGGGCTGCAGACGTACGCGACGAAGCGCCTTCTGGAGATCGACGGGATCCGCCTCATCGGTACCGCGCGGGAGAAGGCGGCGGTGGTCTCGTTCGTCCTCGAGGGCGTGCACCCGCACGACATCGGCACCATCCTCGACCAGGAAGGGGTCGCCATCCGCACCGGTCACCACTGCGCGCAGCCGCTGATGCTGCGCTTCAACGTGCCGGCGACGGGGCGCGCCTCGTTCGGCCTGTACAACACGCGCGAGGAGGCCGACGCCCTCGTCGACGCGCTCCACAAAGTCATCGAGGTCTTCCGCTAGCAATGTCCGATCTTCGCGAGCTGTATCAGCAGGTCATCCTCGACCACAACAAGAACCCCCGCAACTTCCACGAGCTGCCGGACGCGACCTCGCGCGTGGACGGCTACAACCCGCTCTGCGGCGATCACTACACGGTCTACCTCAAGGTCGACGGCCAGACGATCGAGGAGGTCAGCTTCACCGGCAACGGCTGCGCGATCTCCAAGGCCTCGGCGTCGGTGATGAGCTCGACGGTGAAGGGGAAGTCGAAGGACGAGGCGGAGGAGCTGTTCGACACGTTTCACAAGCTCGTCACCGGAGAGGCAGGCGGACCCAGCGCGGCAGATCTCGGCCGCCTCGCCGCGTTCTCGGGAGTGAGCGAGTTCCCCGCGCGCGTGAAGTGCGCGACGCTGGCGTGGCACACGCTCCGCAGCGCCCTCGAAGGGAAGCAGGACAAAGTTTCGACGGAGTAGCCGGGACAATAATGAGAGAAGAAATCATCTTCAGCCGCAGCGCCGAAGCGATCATGATTCCGAGCGGGGAGAAGGTCCTGGTCCCGCAGGGAGCGCAGGCGACGATCACGCAGTCCCTCGGCGGGACGTACACCCTCATCACCGACCGCGGACTGATGGTTCGCGTCTCCGGCAAGGAAGTCGAGGCCATCGGCAAGACGCCCAACGACGTCGCCGAGGTCAACCTCGCGGAGCTCACGCCGGAGAAGCTCGAGGAGATGGTGTGGGAGGCGCTGAAGACCTGCTACGACCCCGAGATCCCGGTGAACATCGTCGACCTCGGCCTCGTCTACCTCTGCGACCTCGAAGAGGCGGAAGGCGGCGGGAAGAACGTCCGCATCAAGATGACGCTCACCGCTCCCGGCTGCGGCATGGGGCCGGTGCTCGCGGGGGACGTGAAGTCGAAGATCGAGGCGATCCCCGGCGTGAAGAATGCCGAGGTGGAGGTCGTGTTCGATCCGGTGTGGGACCGGAGCATGATGTCCGAGGCGGCGCGCCTGCAGCTCGGCATGATGTGGTGACGTGCACGGTACAATCCGCCATCCTCTCCACGCGGAGCATGAATGGCGTATTGCGCGTACTGTGGTAGCCACGTCGCCCAGGTCTCGAACGTCCCGTGCGCGTCGTGCGGGAACCCGACCAACGGTGCGCCCGTGCCGCCCCGCCCGCCGGTGCGCGGCAGCTCGAATACCGTAGCCATCGCCGCCGGCGTCGTTGCAGCGCTGGTGGTGGTCGTGGTGATCGTCGGCATCTTCGCCGCGATCGCGATCCCGAACCTGCTCACGGCGATGCAGCGGTCGAGGCAGAAGCGCACCATGGCCGACATGCGCTTTGTCGCGACGACGCTCGAAGCGTACGCGCAGGAGAAGAAGCAGTGGCCGCAGGGCCACAGCGTGAGCGAGATCGCCGGCGAGCTCGGCCCGGTGCCGACCACCGATGCGTGGGGAACGCTGCTGGGATACGAGGCGCTGCCCGGCGGCGGCTACGTGATTGTGAGCGGCGGTGCCGACAAGCGGTTCGAGCGGGGGTCGCTCGCCGACTACGACGAGCGGACCACGACCCATTTCGACTGCGACATCGTCTTCGCCGACGGAGAGTTCGTGCAGTACCCGGGAGGAAACTGACGTGTATTGCACGCATTGCGGCACCGAGCGGGCGGCTGGCGCCACCGTCTGCACGAACTGCGGCCAGCAGGCGCAGGTCTTTCCCGCCGTCCTGGCGCCGATTCCGAACTACCTGGTGCAGTCGATCCTCGTGACGATCTGCTGCTGCATGCCGTTCGGCATCGTGGCGCTGGTGTTCGCGGCGCAGGTGAACTCGAAGCTCGCCGCGGGCGACGTGGCGGGGGCGCAGGCGGCGTCGGCGAGCGCGCGCACGTGGTGCATCGTCACGGTCATCGCTGGTATCGTCACCGGCGCCGGAGCCGCGCTGTTGTCGCTTCTGTAGGAGGAAGTGAACTTGAACTGTCCGCACTGTGGAACTTCGAACTTCGATAACGCCAGCATCTGCGCGAACTGCGGGCGCTCGCTCGCGGAGGCGCCGGCTCCGCCGCGCGTCGACGCGTACATCCCGCCCCCTCCGCCCCCTCCCCGCCCGTCGTTCGCTCCCGGCGGTCCGCCTCCCGCCGGGCCGACTCCGGGCGCTCCGATCCCGAACTATCTCGTGCAATCGATCCTGGTCACGTTCTGCTGCTGGCCGCTCGGGATCGTGGCGATCATCTTCGCGGCGCAGGTGAACTCGAGGCTCGCCGCGGGCGACGTGAACGGCGCCCTCGAGGCATCGAGGAAGGCGCGCCTCTTCTGCTGGATTGCCCTCGGACTCGGGCTGCTCGCGGTCGTGGTAGGGATGCTCATGAGTGGAGCCGCGTTCTTCAGTGCGTTACAAGACGCGGCTGCGAATCGGTAGCGCGGCCGCGCTGCTCGTCGTCGCCGCCGGCGTGTGGGTGCTGTTCACCTTCCCGCCGGCGTCGACGCCCTACTACCCGAAGTGCTCGTTCCGGTCGCTGACGGGGCTCGACTGCCCCGGGTGCGGCATCACGCGCGCGCTGCACCACCTGCTGCATGGAAGGGTCGAGGAGGCGTTCCTCCTCAACCCGCTGCTCTTCGCGGTTGCGATCGCGGCCACCTGCGCGCTGCCGAGCATCGTGCGCGGGGAGCGGCCAGGCTTCCTCAGCAAACCGTGGTTCGGCTGGGGAAGCCTGGCTGTCGTGTGCGGCTGGTGGGTGGTGCGGAACCTCTGACTCAGCGATGATCGCTGAAGAACGTCCACTGCCCGACCGGGCGCCCCTGCTGGAGCTGCTGCGCCTGCAGGTAGCCGTCCACGGCCATCACGATCGCGACGAGGCCGCTGCCGGCGCCGCAGGTCGGGATGGCGATGATGAACCAGGTGACGATGGCGACGATGCCCTTGGTCTTTTGTCCAAGGATGATCGAGCCGACGCCCGCGAGGAACAGGTTCAGGATCAGGACGAGGATCGGGTCTTTGGGCGGCGTGGCCGGGTAGATGACGTCCCCCCCGCCCCCGCCCGCCGGCGGCGGAGTCGGAGGAGGAGGCGGCGGGGTGTAGGAGGAGCCTTGGTCGAAGTTGCTCATCAGATGTTGATGTTCTTTCCGAGGTCGCTGAGGACCGGGATGGTGAAGCGCTGACCGCCGACGCCCTTGATGATGGCGATGACGCGGATCACGAAGAAGCCGAGGCCGACGACGCAGCTCAGCGCGGAAACGACACAGCCGATGGCGCTCGGTGCGAACCAGGTCACGACCCAGGTGATGATCCACGCCAGGATCTCGGCGATGGTGATGCCGAGGCCGTTCTTCGCGTGCCACTGGACTTCCGGATCATCCTTCTTGGTGATGAGCGGGATGAGGACGAGGATCCAGAGGTAGGACAGCACGACCATGAGGGTGCGGTCCGAGCTCGCCGGGGCACCGTGCCCGGGACCTCCCCCATACGGCGGCGGAGGAGGCGGCGGCGTATACGACCCGCCTCCCGGCGGCGGAGGTGTTGCAGGGGGAACGGTGGGCGGGGGAATCTCGCTCATTTCATCTCCTTGCGTTCGTTGAGAAGCTCGAAAATTCTAATCGCTTTCTGCTGCGCGAGTTAGCCGATATTCGGCGGCGCGCATTGGTACCACCGCCAGGGCGGCCGACAGCGTGAGCGCAATCACGATCGGCAGCGCCGTCTCGGCCCAGCCGCGCGCGGCGGCGACGCCGAGCACGTCGTGCAGCAGGAAGCGCGTCAGCGGGCGGCCGAGCAGGATCATCATCGCACCGACGTACGCCATCGAGACCGCCATGTAGGCAAACCCGCCGAGGGAGAGCCCGACCTGCAGCGGGTTCTCGATCTGGAACTGCGGAGAGAGCGCCCCCATCCCCACCCCCAGGCTGACCAGCGTCACCGCCAGCACCGATGCGCCGATGAGCGTGAACGTCCACACCACTGCTCCCGCGTCGAGGAGAATGTTGGCGAAGGCGGTCAGCACGAGCGCGAGCAGCGTGAGCGGCGCGGCGTAGACGAACACCTTCACCCGCAGGAACTGCCGGTAGGAGACGGGCGCGGTCTGCACGATCCAGAACGCCTTCCCCTCCGCCGACACCGATGGATAGGCGAAGCGGAGACAGATGGCGGCGATGACGAAGCCCGACATCCCGAGGTTCGCGTAAGCGACGACCGCGGCGCGCGTATCGCCTCCGAGCGGCAGCATCCGCAGGTTATAGAGGTAGACGAACAGCAGCGCCGCCATCAGGAAGACCTGCGACCACTGCGCGGCGTCGCGCGAGATGGTCCGCACCTCCTTCGCCAGCATCGCCCGCAGCGGTGGATCGGCGCGCGCGATGAGCCGGTCGAGCAGCCGCGTCGCCCGCGTGGCGCCGATCGCCACCGGGGCCATGCTCTCCCTCGCCCGGACGAACGCGATGAAGTACGAGGAGCGTGCGACAAGGAGAAACGCGGCGAAGAGCACCGCCGCCAGGATCACGATGCGCGGCGCGATCACCGGCGGCTCCGGACGCGTCATCAGCTCGGCGACTGTCGATCCCGGATAGACGCTCATCGCCGGCAGCTCGATCGAACGCAGCACCTCGGCAGCATTTCCGGTGCGGATCTCGTCGAAGAGCCGCTCCGGTCTGCTCATCCGGAACGCGATCACCGTCACCGACAGCACGATCACCGCGAGCGTGGCCACGATCTGGTTCACCCGCCGCACCGGGAACCAGCGCACGAGCAGCAGGATCACCAGCGCCGCGAGCGACACCGGCATGGTGAGCAGGAGAGCGATGTTCGCGAGGATCACCACGTCGAAGAGCGGCGGCCGCCCGTAATGGCGGGCGAACGACACCACCATCGGGATGAGAAAGAGGAACACCACCGCCGAGGCCTGGGCCAGCGTCTTCAGCCAGCGCGCCGTCGCTACCCGCAGCTTCGCGCGGGGGGCGGTGTGGTAGACGTCGAGGTCGAGGTCGGTGAAGAACGCGCCGATGGCGGCGGTCATCGACGACGAGAAGAGGATCACGCTCGCGACCATGAAGATGAGCGAGAGGAGGTTGCGCAGCAGGCCGAGGGCGAAGAACGGCGTCTCCGCTTCCACCCGGGCGAGGGTGACGTAGACGCGCGCGAAGAGCGCGTAGTCGATCCAGAGGAAGCCCACCACGATCGCCACGACGATCACCGTGCGCGCGATGCTGGAGGCGTTCAGCGGGCGCAGGCGGGCCAGCGCGATACGGAGGGGCCACATGACGTCAGGTCAGCGAGGCCGCCTCGTCGAACCACGTCATGGTGGAGACGCCCCGCGCCGCGCGCGACTTCGAGCGCTCGATGCCGAGCTGGATCAGCCGCTCGACGAGCCGTGGGTACTTCAGCTCCGTCGCCTCCCACAGCTTCGGGTACATGGAGATGCTGGTGAAGCCGGGGATGGTGTTGATCTCGTTCAGGTAGAGCCGGTTCGTGCCGCGCTCCAGGAAAAAGTCGACACGCGAGAATCCCGACGCGCCGACCGCCTTGAACGCGGCAATCGCCAGCCGGCGGAACTCCTCGGTTTTGTCGGAGCCGAGCTTCGCCGGGATCACCAGCTGCGACTTGTTCGAGACGTACTTGTCGGCGTAGTCGTAGAAGTCGGCGCCCGCCACGATCTCGCCGGGGACGCTCGCCTCCGGCTTCTCGTTCCCGAGCACGGCCACCTCGATCTCTCGTGCGTCGACGCCACGCTCGACGAGCACTTTCTCGTCGAAGCGGAGCGCGTGCTCGATTGCCTTGGCGAGGTCGCGGTCGTTCTTCACCTTCGTCACGCCGACGGACGAGCCGCTGTTCGCCGGCTTCACGAAGTAGGGAAGGCGCAACGCATTCGCGACGGCGCGCGTCACCCGCTCCCGCTCGTGCAGCCACTCGTGCTCCAGCAGCGCGACGTAATCCACCATCGGCAGCTTCGCCGCGGCGAACGCCTGCTTCATGTGCACCTTGTCCATGCCGACGGCCGACGCGGTCACGCCGCTGCCGACGTAAGGGAGACCGAGCATCTCCAGGTACCCCTGCAGCGAGCCATCCTCGCCGCCGGTGCCGTGGATGAGCGGGAAGACGATGTCGACCGTCGCGGTACGCACCCAGTTCTCGAAGGAGAACCCCTCGTCGCCGGCGATGCCCTTTTCCTCACCGGCAAGGATGCGCGCGCTGCGCTCCGGCGCGACGAACCTGCCGTCGCGCGCGATGCACATCGGCGTGATCGCAAACCGGTCCTTTGCCGCCGCGCCCGCGACCGAGCGTGCGGAGAGGATCGACACTTCGTGCTCGGCGGAACGGCCGCCGAAGAGCAGGATGACGTTGATTTGGTCAGGCATTGCTTTGATGTTGTCGGTTGTCAGTTGTCGGTTGTCTGCGGTTGTCCGCCTGGAGGCTTGCTCCCCGGACAACTGACAACCGACAACCGACAACGCGGACGCGTCAGCGTCCGAGCGGTATGCTCCCGATCAGGTACTTCAGGTCTTCGTCGCGCCAGCGGATGCCGCCGCCGAAGATGAAGGCGGTGTCGTTCAGCGGGTTCTCGATGCCGCTGCGGACGAAGAGCTGCGGCGTCCGCGGCGTCTCCTTGCGCAGGACGTACTCGCCGAGGAACCGGAGGTGGGGGTTGTTGTCGTTCTTGCCGCCGAAGTCGAAGGCCTCGCCGGTGACGCGCAGGCGGTCGCCAAGCTGGTAGTCGGCGCCGACGCCGCCGGTGGAGTCGAAGAGGCCGATGCGGACGGAGAGGTCGTCGAGTACCCAGCCGGCCTGCGCGGAGATGACGAAGTCGCGGTCGTACTTCGTGGTCTCGGTGATGATGGTCTCGGACTGACCCGTAGCGGGATTGGTGCGGGTCTCGATGTTCAGCTTCTCTCGCTTGCGGCCGCGCGGATCGTCCGCGAGCTCGAGGTTGTAGAAGCGGTTCCGTTCCGGGTTCGGCACGAGGCGGAGGCCGATCGCCGCGCGCGAGGCGCCGTCGGTGGTCTCGACGCCGCCGACCTCCTGCTGGCCCATACCGGCGTAGTAGTCGCCGTTGATGCCGAGGTCCATCTGGATGCGGGTCGCCCGCCCGAGCGTCTCCTGCAGCGACTTCACGCCGCTCTCCACCGACGACAGCGCGCCGGTCAGCCGGTCGTGCGCTTCCTCGCTGTTCAACAGCTTCCCGATCGTCCCCTCTCCTCCGCGTACGCGGCCGGTGATGGCGTTGAGGTTGTCGGCCGTCACGCGCAGATCGGCCGAGAGGCCGCGGAGGTTCTCCACGACGACGCGCACGTCCTCGCGGTTCTCGCCGACGGTGCCGCCGATCTGGTTCGCGACGCGGTCGAGCGTCGCCGCGAGGCGGGGGATCTCGGTGCGGAGGTGCTCGGTGATGGCGCGGGTGTTCGCCAGCGTCGCGTCGACGTTGCTGCGGTTCGCGACGATCAGCGTGCGCACTTCGGCCGTGATCAGGCGGACGTTCTCGACGATGTCCTGCAGGCGCTGCTCCCCTTGCGGCCCGCCGATGACGTTGCGCATCGAGGCGGTGATCGCCTTCACGTCCTGGGCGATGGCCGCCACCTCCTCGGTGATCTCATCGATGGAGGCGGGCTGTGTGCCGGGGATCTGTACGCTGTCCGCTCCGAGCACCGGCGCCCTCTGCGTGCCGGGGTCGATTTCGACGTAGCGCTCGCCGAGCAGGCCGAGGTTGGCGATCTTCGCGGAGGCGTCGGAGTGCAGCGGGACGTCGTCGGCGACCGTCATCGTGACGAGCGCCCTTCCGTCCGGCAGCGACTGGACGTTCGTGACATGCCCTTTGCGGACGCCGCCGATGCGCACGGTGGCCTCGTCCTCCAGACCGGCGGCGTTGTCGAAGACGACCTTCACCTCCCGCATCTGGCCCGACTTGCGAAGGTTGATGTCCTCGATCCTGAGGACGAAGTAGCCGAGAACGGCCAGCGCGACGAGCATCACGACGCCGACCTTTGCAGCAGAAGTCATGGTTCTTTACTCCGGTAGATCCGTGAGCGGGTCGATGCCCGCCCTGCGCAACATCTGGAACAGCGTAGCAAGCGGCAGTCCGACTACGTTCGTGTAGCTGCCGTGGATGGAATCGATGAACACCGCGCCGATACCCTGGGCGGCGTAGGCGCCCGCCTTGTCGAGCGGCTCGCCGCTGCGCACGTACCAGTCGATCTCACGCTCGTCCAGCGGCAGCATGCGCACCTCGGTCTCGGCGACGCGCGTGTCGCGGTAGCCGCGCTCGACATTCTGCAGTGTGACGCCGGTGTAAACGACGTGGGTTTTTCCCGCGATCGTGGAAAGCATGCGCGCGGCGTCGGCGGCGTCGGCCGGCTTCTCCAGCAGCTCCTCGCCGAGAAGGACGGTCGTATCGGCGGCGATGATCCAGCGCGACGGGTGTTCGGCCGCCAGCGCGCCGGCCTTGTCGCGGGAGAGCCGGGCCACGTACTCCTCCGGCGCCTCCCCCTCCTGCCGCACCTCGGGCACGTTGCTCGGCCGGACTTCGAACTCGAGGCCGATCGAGGCCAGGAGCTCGCGGCGCCGCGGCGACGCTGATGCCAGGATGAATTTCACGGCGCGGAGTTTATGACATGCGCGTGATGCTCAGGATCACCACCGCGCGCGCCTCCGGCACGATCTTGTAAATGATGCGTAGCTCGTCGGTGCGATAGCTCCAGAGGCCCTTCAGTGGCTCGAAGAGCGGCGCGCCCGCGATCGGGTCGAGCTCGATGCGGCGCAGCGCGGCGTCGTAGATGGGCGCCGCCGACTTTGCGAACCGCAGCCGCTCGTACCGCCCCCGCTGCTCGACCTCCCCCTCGTCCGCCTCGGCGAGCCTGGCGAAGAGGAGCGAGTCGTTGGCGATCTCGATCGTCTCGCGCAGCGCCATGTACTCGTCGTGGGAGACCAGCACCGCCACCGGGTTGCCGTTGCGCTCGAAAACCGTCCGCGTCCCCTGCACCGCCGACTCCCGAATGAGGTCGCGCGTCTCTTCGGGGAGGTCGAGGAGGTCGACGCGCTTCACAGCACCGATTCTTTGAGGTATTCGCGGAACTCGCGTCCGAGCTTCGGGTGGCGCAGCGCGTAGTCGACCGTCGCCTTGAGGTATCCGAGCTTCTCGCCGGCGTCGTAGCGGGTGCCCTCGAAGACGTAGCCGTAGAAGTCGCCCGCCTGCACGAGCTGGCGCAGCGCGTCCGTGAGCTGGATCTCGCCGCCGGCCCCCCGCTCGGTGTTCTGGAGGTAGGGGAAGATCTCCGGCGGCAGGATGTACCGGCCGATGATGGCGTAGCGCGAGGGGGGATCGGCCTTCGGCTTCTCGATCATGTCTTTGACGAGGAAGCGGCGCTCGCTGACCAGCTCTCCCGCCACGATGCCGTAGCGCGAGGTCTCTTCCTCCGACACTTCCATCAGGGCGACGACGGGGCGGCCGGTGTCCTCGAAGACGCGCCGCATCTGCAGGAGGCAGGGGAGCTCGGCGAGGATGACGTCGTCGGGGAGGACGACGGCGAACGGCTCGTTGCCGATGGCGTCGCGCGCGGTGAGGACGGCATGGCCGAGTCCGAGCGCTTCCTTCTGCCGGACGGCCATGAGGTCGACCATGCGGCTGACGGCGTCCACTTCCGCGAGCAGTTCGTCCTTTCCGCGTTCCCGGAGCGACCGCTCGAGCTCGGCCGTGCGGTCGAAATGGTCGAAGATCGACTCCTTCCCCTTCGAGGTCACGACCACCAGCTTGTCCATGCCGGAGTCGCGCGCCTCCTCGATCCCGTACTGCAGGATCGGCTTGTCGACCAGCGGCAGCATCTCCTTGGGGATGACTTTCGTGGCCGGAAAGAAGCGCGTGCCGAAGCCGGCACAGGGGAAAACGCAGGTGCGAAGAGTGCTCATTCGGGGCGGAAGGATACAGCAGGGAGCGATATGGCGGCCCGTTTGCTAGGGCGGCCTATGGTAAAACTACGGTTCAACGGGCGGGTATGCGTAAACTCCTGATTCTCCTTGTCATCGTTCTCCTGGCGACTCCTCTCTCGGCGCAGTGGCGGCGCGCCGGCCTTTACGGCGCTGACGTCCGCGCCCTCATCGTCGACCCGGCGGACCCGGAGACGTTCTACCTCGGCACCAGCAACGGCGAGGTCTACGCCTCGCGAGACGGCGCGAAGACCTGGACCAACCCGCGGCAGGGGATCCCGTTCCCGAACCACATCGTCGACAACCTGGTCCTCGACCGTCAGGGGCGGCTCTGGACTGCCGCGTGGGGGCTCTGGGGCGGCGGCGTCATCGCCGTGTCGCAGGACGGCGGCCGGAACTGGGAGCGCCGCGATGCAGGCCTGGAAGACTTTTCGCCTCGCGCCATCGCCGTCGATCCGAACGACGCCAGCTTCCTGGTGGTCGGCGGCCTGACCGGCGTCTACCGCAGCACCGACTCAGGGAAGACCTGGGACAAGATCTCCGACCAGATCAACGTGGAGTCGCTGGCAATCGATCCCCGCTCCCGCGACCGCATCTTCATCGGCACCTGGCGCCAGGGATGGCGTACCGACGACGGCGGCAAGAGCTGGAAGCACGTCGCCGACGGGATGGTGCTCGACACCGACATGTTCCACATCACGATCGACCCGTCGAAGCCGGACAACGTCTGGGTCGCGACCTGCGGCTGGGTGTACAACTCCCAGAACGGCGGCGACAAGTGGACGCGCTACCGCGACGGGTTCAACAACCGCCGCATCCACGACGTCGACATCGACCCGTGCGACAAGGACGTGGTCTACGCCGGCTCGGTGGCCGGTCTCTATCGCACCGAGGACCAGGGCAAGTCCTGGTACGTGATGACGGACGAGAGCCTGGTCATCAACTCGGTGGTCCTCCATCCGCAGCGGCCGCAGCGCATCGTCCTAGGCATCGAGGGGGACGGCGTCTACGTCTCGCACGACCGCGGCAAGACGTTCACCCGCACCTCGCAGGGGCTGCAGAACCTCCGCATCACCACCATCGCCCCCGACCCGTTCAAGAAGAACCGCGTCTACGCCGCGGTCGTCTTCGGCGGCGCCGCCTCCGGTATCTACCGTTCGGACGACGCCGGCGTGACGTGGGAGAAGGCGAGCAAGACCGCGCTGCCGGAAGTGCTCTCGCTGGCCGTCGCCACCGAGGCCGACGCGGAGGTGAAGTTCATCGCCGGCACCGAGAAGGGCTTCTTCTACAGCAACGACGGACAGGAGTGGACGCAGGCGGAGCCGTCGAGCTTCCCGATCCGCGTCGAGAAGGTCCTCCGCTTCAACCGCACCCGCGCGTTCGCTGCGACGGCGGAAGGGGTGTTCACCACCCGTGACGCCGGCAAGAGCTGGTACCGCCTCGGCGGTGCCACGAACCGTGCGGTCGACATCGCCCTTGCGAACCTCGAAGGCAACAAGGCGCTCGTGGCACTGACCGCCGCCGGGCTGGAAGTGTTCGACGGAACGAAGTGGAACGCGATCAAGGACGCGCCGTCGAAGGGACGCACCATCGCGGTGCGCAACATCGAGGGCCGCGAGCATGTCTTCGTCGCCGGCATGCAGGGTGTGAAGGCCGGCACGATCAACGGCGCGCGCGAATGGGAGGCGAGCGACGCCCCTGACGCGCAGTTCGCGGCCGTGCACGGCGGCAGCCGCAGCGGCGGGCAGATGCTCTTCCTGACCTCGCGCGCGCACCGCGAGATCCTCGTCGGCGAGCCGCTGGATTCGCAGTGGATGGAGCTGACGCTCCCGGGGCGCAACACGGAAGTAACCTCGGTCGTCCCCGACCCGTTCACGCGCGAGCGCTTCTACGTCGGCACCCTCGGCGAAGGCGTCTACATCTACGAAGGCAAGACCAACCGTTACGTGGCGCGCGAGCGGGAAATCCGCGCGCAGGCGACGACCGGCAGCAAGTAACGCCTCGGTCCGCGCGCGGTGCGAAGGCACTGCGCGCGGCTAACCGCGCGGGTCGTAGTACCGCACCGCCAGCACGCCCAACCCCTTCTTTCCCTGCTCCGACTTCGGATCGTCGGTCACGACCACCATCACGTTCGGCAGCGTGTGGTCGTAGATCAAAATCGACTTGCTGGCCATGCGGGGCTTGCCGTGCGCGCCGAGGAGGTACTGGCGCTCCTCGTCGAACGCGCCGCGGATGGCGTTGAGATAGGCGAAGAGCTCGAACCGCACCGACGCCAGGCGGCCGTTCCTGAACTCGAGCGTGAGCGCCTTGTCGTCGCTGTAGTCGACCACCAGTTCGTTCGCGCTCTTGCCCGCCTTCGGCGACCACTTTGCGAGCGCGCGCTCCACCTCGGCGCGCGGCATCCCGACCGCCAGGTGGAACGCGTCAGGGCGCATCCAGCCGGTGCGGCTGGTGGAGGGAAACGCGGTGAGGAGCAGGATCGCGAGGAGAGCGGGCATCAGTGGACGTAATTCGGAACGATCGGCTGCTCGACGGTCTTGCGGGTCTGGATGACGGAGGCGGCGAGCGCCGCCCGCTTGCCGATCTCGTCCCACTGCTCGTTCTCGACGAGGTCGGGGACGGCGATCGAGGCGCCGAGGTTCACGGCGATGCAGCCGGCGTCGAGGTAGTTGTCGATCATGTCCAAAGGCACCGGCCCGCCCGCCAGCATCGGCACGTCGCGGATCGGACCGCGAATGGTGCGGATGTAGTCGGGGCCGCCGAGGAAATGGGCGGGGTAGACCTTCACGATGTCGCAGCCGGCTTCCCAGGCGCGGATGATCTCGGTCGGGGTCGCCGCCCCCGCGACGCAGAGCAGGTCGTTCTCGACCGCGTACTCGATCACCTGCGTGTCGGTGTGCGGCGAGACGATCACGGTCGCCCCCGCGCGGCGCGCGAGCGCGGCGTCGTTCGTGCTGCGCACCGTTCCGGCGGCGATGGTCACGGTCTTGCCGTAGCGCTTGTGCAGCGACGCCATCAGCTCCAGGGCGTCGGGCGTCGTCATCGTAACCTCGACGATGCGCAGGCCGTTGCGCGCATACGCCTCCGCGACGGCCTCCGCCGCCTGCGCCGTGTCTTCGCGTACGACGCCGATGATCTGCTCGTTGTAAACGCGGGCGAGGAGCTCTTTACGTGACATGACGGATTAAGGATACCAATTAATGCAATGCCGCGACGATTTCGGCGAATGCCGGCTGGTCGCGCAGTGCCTCGAGCCGGGGATCGACACTGAGGAACACCATCCACGCGGAGCGATCTTCCAGCGCCTGCCGCAGGCTGGCGATTGCCTCCCGCCTCTCGCCGAGTCCGGCATGAATGACGGCGATGTCGTACGGAGAGATGTAGCGGCTCTCCCGTTCCCCCTCCAGCAGGCCGAGGAGTGCGAGCGCCTCCTCCTTCTCACCGGCGATGGCGCGCGTGTGGGCGAGCATCGCCAGGAGGATCGGGATCGAGTCGACCTCGAGCGCACGCGCGAACGCCTCCGAGGCTTCCGAGTAGCGCCGCTGCTGCCCGAGCGCCAGGCCGAGCCAGCCGTGCGCGGGGATGAACTTCTCGTCGAGCTCCAGCGCCTTCCGGAAGCGGCGGATTGCCGACTCGAAGTCGCGGGCGAAGAAGAACGGCCAGCCGGCGTGGACGGCGATGATGAGCGAGAGCGGGTCGAGGTCGGCCGCCTTCGTGTTCTGCTCGACCGCCTCGGCGAAACGGCCTCGCGCCGAGAGCATCATCGAGTAGCCGTCGTGCGCGGTGGCGTAGTTCGGGTTCAGCTCGATCGCGCGCAGGTAGGCCTCCTCGGCGCCTTCCCAATCCCAGTCGAACCACCACCGCACGGCTCCCAGCGCCGACCAGGCTTCGGCCAGCCCCTCGTCGAGCTCGATCGCGCGCATCGCCGCCGCCTTCGCCTTCGGCATCGCCTCCAGCGGCGGCAGCGGGATGTTCGTGGTCATGGTCACGAAGCTGTCGGCGAGCCCCGCGTAGGCGCTCGCGAACGAAGGGTCGGCCTCGATCGCATCGCGGAAGTACTGGATCCCGCGGCGCAGGCTCTCCTCGGTGCGCTTGTTCCAGTAGTAGCGCCCTTTCAGATAGAGCTGGTAGGCCTCGCTGTTGTCGGTGGTCTTCCGGCGGAGCTTCTTCTTCTCCGCGCCGGTGAGCTTCGGGCGGAGCTTCTCCGCGATCTCGCCGGCCATCTCCTCCTGCAGCTTCACCAGGTCGGCCACGCCGCGGCTGTACGAGTCGCCCCAGAGCTGCGCGCCGTCGAGTGAGTCGACCAGCTCGACACTGATCACCAGGCGGTCGCCGACCTGTTTGACCACGCCGCTGACGACCGCGCGGACGCGCAGCTCGCGCCCGACGCTCTGCGCGTCGACGTTCTTTCCCTTGTAGCGGAAGGCGGTGCTGCGGGCCATCACCTTTAGTTTCGGCAGTTGCGACAGCTTGTTGATGATGCCCTCGGTGATGCCGTCGCTGAGGTACTCGGCGTTCGGGTCGTTTGTCGCGTTGGCGAACGGGAGAATGGCGATCGAGTCGATCGTCTTCGACGTGCGCCGCTTGACGATCGTCTTGATCAGATCGTCATGGATGCTCGTGCTGCTGCCGATGGCGCGCAGCGTCAGCGCGAGGTCGCGCGCCGACTGGAAGCGGGTGGTGGGGTTCTTCTCCACGCACCCCTCGATGATCCGCTGGAACTCGGCCGGGATGACGCTCAGCTCCTCGCGAGGCAGCGAGTCTTTGAGGATGGCGGCGATGGTGGCGGCGCCGGAGTCGCGCTGGAACGGCTTCTTCGCCGTGACCATTTCATAGAGGATGCAGCCGAGGGAGAAGATGTCGGCGCTCGGGTCGACGGTCTCGCCGCGGAGCTGCTCGGGCGCCATGTAGCCGAGCGTGCCGACCACGGTGCCGGGATGGGTCTGGAACCACTTCGTAGTGGGGATGTTCGCCTCGTCGCGCTGCGAGAGGATCGGGTCGGTCTGGGCGAGGCCGAAGTCGAGGATCTTCACCCGCCCCTCGTCGGTGAGGAAGATGTTCTCCGGCTTGAGGTCGCGGTGCACGATCGACTTCGCGTGCGCGGCGGCGAGCCCCTCCGCCACTTCGGCGCCGATCTCCACGGCGCGGCGCCAGTTCATCGGCACGGTGCGGATCTGCTCGCGGAGCGTCTTCCCCTCCAGCAACTCGGTCACCAGGTAGAAGGTCGCGTTTTCCCGCCCAACGTCGTGAACGGCGAGGATGTTCGGGTGCGACAGCGCGGCGATCGCTCGCGCCTCCCGCTCCAGCCGGGCGGTGGCCTCGGTGTCCTGCGACGCCTCGCTCGACAGCACTTTGATGGCGATGTCGCGGCCGAGCCGGGGGTCGCGTCCGCGATACACCTGCCCCATGCCTCCTTCGCCGAGAAGCGAGAGGACCTCGTAGGGTCCGACCTTGGAGCCGGCGGAGAGCATGCGTCCGACATTCTAGTAAGATTCTTTCAATGGTCCTGATCAACAAGGCGATCAACGAGGTGACGGTCAAGCTCGTGTATTACGGGCCCGGTCTCTGCGGCAAGACGACGAACCTCGAGAAGATCTACGCCAACCCCAAGCTCGACAACAAAGGGAAGATGATCTCGATGTCGACGGAGACGGATCGCACCCTCTTCTTCGACTTCATGCCGATGGAGCTCGGCACCATCGCCGGCCAGAAGGTGCGCGTCCAGCTCTACACGGTCCCCGGGCAGGTGTTCTACGACGCCACCCGTAAGCTGGTGCTCCGCGGAGCGGACGGCGTGGTGTTCGTGGCCGACTCGCAGCCGTCGATGCGCGAATCCAACCTGCAGAGCCTCGAAAACCTGAAGAACAATCTGCGCATCAACCGACTCGACCCGGAAAAGGTCGCGCTGGTCTTCCAGTACAACAAGCGCGACCTCCCGAACGCGGCGCCGCTGGAGGAGATGTCGGCGTATCTGAAGCCGGGCAACGCCCCGGTGGTGGAGGCGGCGGCGCTGAACGGCGTCGGCGTGACGGCGACGCTGCGTGCGGCAGTCGCCCGGATCCTCGACAACCTCAAGAACAACGTCGACACCACGCTCCACGAGGAGCCGGAGCTGGCGGCGCCCGACATGACGCAGCGGTCGGGCGTGGCGCCGCATTCGGCGGGGACGCCGAAGCTGTCGATGAAGGCGACGTCGAGCGGGACGGTGCCGGTTCCGGCCGCGGAGCCGACGCATGAGGCGCCGTTCTTCGACACCGGCGAGGTCGCGGTGCAGGCCGAGGAGGACGATGACCCGTTCTCCCACGTCGCTGAGCCCGCGCCGCCGGAGTTCGACGAGGCAGCGGTCGACGACCTTTTCGCCGCCGCGGCGCCGGCGGAAGCACCGGTAGCCGAACCGGTGGAAGAGCCGGTTGAAGTCGAGGAGCCGGTGCACGACGACCGTGCAGAGCTCGAGGCGCTGCTGGCGAACGCGCGCGGGCTCGTCGCTTCGCTCGAGGCGGCGCTCGAGCGGGCGCGGGAGAACGAGCGCGCCATCGCCTCCCGGCTCGCGCGATAGACTCCGCGCGTGACCTGGTACCAGGAGTGGTTCGGCGAGGAGTATCTCGAGCTGTACTCGCACCGCGACGAGCACGAGGCCAGGCAGCAGGTGGCGTTCTTCAGCGAACAGTGCGGCCTCATCGACGGCCCGGTGCTCGACCTCGCCTGCGGCATGGGGCGGCACATCCAGGAGCTGGAGTCCCTCGGCTACCGCGCCGTCGGCTGCGACCTCTCCTACGTCCTGCTGCGCACCGGGATCACCGACTACGGCGCGATGGCGGTCGCGCGCGCCGACATGCGCAGCCTGCCGTATTGCGACGGTGCCTTCTCCGGACTCGTGAACTTCTTCACCAGCTTCGGCTACTTCGCCACCGAGGACGAGAACCTGCAGGTGGTGCGCGAGATGTCGCGCGTTCTGGCGGCCGACGCTCCGTTCCTCTTCGACTACCTCAACGTCCATCGCGCGCTCGAGAAGCTCGTGCAGCGGGAAACGCGCGACACGCCGCTCGGCCCGGTGAAGCTCGAGCGCTGGTTCGATTCCTCTGACCGCTCGTTCAACAAACGGATAACGATCGGTGAAAAGCGCTACCTCGAGCGGGTGCGCGGCTATGACCTCGACGAGATTTCGGCGATGTTCGCCTCATGCAATCTGGCGATCCGCTCCGCCTTCGGGGATTTCGACGGTACGAGCTTCGACAAGGCTTCCCCGCGCCTGATCCTGGTGGGGAGCAGGATGCGATGAGGGTCCCGCTCGAGCATTACCCCGGGATGAACCGGTTCGTGCTGGACTGGATGAACGGCGACGAGCGGTTTCTGCCGCGGTCTTCCTGGAGCGACGGGCTCTCAGCCCATCGCAGGTCCGGCCGGGCTGAGAGCCCGGCTGTCCAGAGGGAGATACTTGCCGACGCCCTCGACGCCTCCAACCGCCACTGGGGCATCTTCGCCAAAGACCAGCTCCAGCGCTGGGCGGCGGGAGACACCTTCACGATCGTCGCCGGCCAGCAGGTGGGTTTCGCGGGCGGTCCGCTCTACACTCTGGCGAAGCTCGCGACGCTCGTGAAGATGAAGCGAGAGGCGGAGGCGAAGGGCACTCCCGCCACCGCGTTCTTCTGGCTCGCGACCGAGGATCACGATTTCGACGAGGTAGCGACGCTGAACGTCCCCTCGAAGAACGGGCAACTCGACCTCCTCTGTATCCGCGCGGTCCGCGCCGCCGAGTCGAAGGCGGTGGTCGGATCGCTGCCGGTCCCCGAGGCGCTCATCGCGCAGCTCCTCTCCGTCTATGACATGCCGCGCCCCGCCTGGCTGCGCGAGGGCATCACCTTCCGCGACTCCTTTGCGGAGCTCGTCGCCAACACCTTCGGCAGCGAGATCATCCTGGTCGACGCGCTGCTTCCGGAGCTCCGCCGCGCCGGCGCGCCGCTCTTCGAGCAGATTCACGCAAAGCACGCCG
The DNA here is from genome assembly GCA_036399015.1 of Thermoanaerobaculia bacterium. GTDB lineage: Bacteria > Acidobacteriota > Thermoanaerobaculia > Gp7-AA8 > Gp7-AA8 > QHVT01. The sequence continues at coordinate 72,183 of DASWNW010000093.1, forward strand.
GCATCCAGAGCGCCCTGCACGAGCGCGCCACGCAGCTCGAGTCGGCCGGCTACAAAGAGCAGGTCATCGCCCGGGACGGACACGAATACACGCTGCTGTTCCACGTCGACGACGAAGGCCGGAGACAACCGGCCGGCGACAACCGCCAACCGGAGACCACCTCCACCTCCGCGCTCACCCGCCCCCTCCTCCAGGACTATGTCTTCCAGCCGGACGTCTTCGTCGGCGGTCCGGCGGAAGTGGCGTACTACGCCCAGATCGCTCCGCTCCACGAGCTCCTCAGCGTGGAGATGCCGCGCGTCGCGCTGCGGGGGCATGTGCTCGTGGCGCCGAAGCGCGTCGCCCGCGCCTTCGACCGCTTCGCCATCGCGCCGGAGGAGGTGTTCGCACCCGCCGACCAGATCCTCGCGGAACGGGAGCCGGAGGGCGTCGCCCGCATTCACGCGCTCGCCGCCGAGGGAAAGCGCGAGCTGATCTCAAGGATCGAGCAGATCGGGGAGCTCGCGCTTCCCGCCGATCACTCTCTGGCCGGCTCGATCCAGAAGTCGATCGGCCACATCGAGTTCCACTTCAACAAACTGAGCGAGCGTGCGATCAAGGGGCTCGTGCGGAAGGAGAAGGAGCGCTACGCCGCCGTCCGCGAGCTCGTGGCCACGTTCTATCCCGACCGGCACGTGCAGGAGCGGGTCGTGAGCTGGTTCGCCTACTGGTGCACGCACGGCGAGCACCTCGTCGAGCGGGTGGTCGACGAACTCGAACCCGACTCGCCGTGTTTCACCATCGTGACCTTATGAACGAAACCGTCGACATCATCTTCTTCGGCGCCCATCCCGACGACGTGGAGCTCTCCTGCGGCGGAACCGTCGCCAAGTGCGTGAAGGACGGTCTCCGCGCCGGCATCATCGACCTCACGCGCGGCGAAATGGGAACGCGCGGGACGCCGCAGACGCGCAAGCGGGAGGCGACGAATGCCGCCAAGGCGCTCGGCGCGACGTTCCGCCTGCAGCTCGATTTCCAGGACGGCAACCTGCAGACCGGACGCGAGCAGGAGCTGGAGATCATCGAGCAGCTCCGCCGCTGGCGGCCGACCCTGGTAGTGGCGCCGTATCCCGACGACCGTCATCCCGATCACACCCGCACCGGCCGCATCGTCACCGAGGCGTCGTTCTACGCGGGCCTGAAGTCGCTGGAGACGGGGCTGCCGGCGCACCGGCCGCAGACGGTGCTGTACTACCTGCAGAACTACATGTTCCCGCCATCCTTCGTGGTCGACGTGACGGCCCACTGGAAGACGAAGATGCGGGCGGTGGCGGCGTTCAAGTCGCAGTTCTACGACCCGAAGTCGAAGGAGCCGCAGACGTTCATCTCCGACCCGAAGTTCCTGGAGATGATCGAAGCGCGCGGGAAGCACTTCGGCGCGCTGATCGGCGCCACGTACGGCGAAGCCTTCGTGACGAAACAGCCGCCGCGGGTGGATGATCTCCTCGGCGCGTATGCGGGGCGCGAGGTGTCATGAAGATCGGCATCACCTGTTACCCCACCTTCGGCGGCTCCGGCGTCGTGGCGACGGAGCTCGGCCTCGCCCTCGCCAAGCATGGCGACGACGTGCACTTCATCAGCTACGCGCCGCCGTCGCGGCTGAACGTCCTGCACGAGCGCATCCGCTTTCACGAGGTGACAGTCACGCCGTACCCGCTCTTCGACCCTTATCCCCCGTACACGCTGGCGCTGGCGACGAAGATGGCGGAGGTGGCGGCGTACGAGAAGCTCGACATCCTGCACGTCCACTATGCGATTCCGCACGCGATCAGCGCCTACCTCGCGAAGCAGATCCTGCAGTCGAAGTTGAAGGTCGTCACGACGCTGCACGGCACCGACATCACCCTCGTCGGCCGCGATGAGAGCTACCTTCCGATCACGAAGTTCGGCATCGAGGTGTCGGACGCCGTGACCGCGGTCTCCCGCTGGCTCAAGGACGAGACGGCGCGGAACTTCGACACCGCGAAACAGATCGAGGTCGTCCCGAACTTCGTCGATCCGGCGCGCTTCAAGCGCGACACCAGCGAGTTCTGCCACCGCTTCGGTGCAAGGGGCGACAAGCTGCTCTGCCACGTCTCGAACTTCCGGCCGGTGAAGCGGATCATGGACGTGGTGGAGACGTTCGCGCGCATCGCCCGCGAGGTGCCGAGCCAGCTCCTCATGATCGGCGACGGCCCCGACCGCTCGCGCGCCGAGGCGTTCGCGCGCACGCATGGGCTCAGGGACCGGGTGCAGTTCCTCGGCAACGTCCCCAACCTCGAGGAGGTCCTCGGCGCCTGCGATCTTTTCCTGCTGCCGTCGGAGTCGGAGTCGTTCGGCATGGCGGCGCTGGAGGCGATGGCGTCCGAGGTGCCGGTCATCGCCACCGACACCGGCGGCCTGCCGGAGGTGGTGACGAGCGGTGAGACCGGGTTCCTCCTCCCGGTCGGCGACGTTGACGGAATGGCCGCGAGCGCGCTGGAGATCCTGCGCGACGAGCCGCTGCGGAGACGGATGGGGAAGCGGGCGCGCGAGGTTGCGGTGGAGCGGTTCGACGAGCAGAAGATCGTGCCGCACTATCGCGAGCTGTACGACCGGGTGCTGGCGGGCTGACGCCCGGTTGCGGGTTGCGAGTTGCGGGTCGGAGGGGGCCTCAGCGCGTAACCGCACCAGACCCGCAACCCGCAACGCGCAACTCAATTGACTGCTGCGGATGGACGCACGAGGCTCGCGGCCGCGTGCGGCCCGACTGCGAGCCGCGCCGCGTAGATCGCTGCCACGGCCAGGTCGTATGTGAGACAGGGAACGGTGTAGGTCACGGGGGCGAAGGTATGTCCGGGGCCGACGAAGTGCAGGGCGATGTCCCACAGCGGGTGGGCGGCCCAGCCGGCCACGAGCCACCAGGGCGAGCCCTTCAGGCCGCGCCAGCCCATCGCGCCGTAGAGGCCGATGCCGGCGAGCTCGATGGCCATCCAGCGCGACGGCTCGTCGACGCCGGCGGTGAAGACCACGTACATGGCCGCGGCGAAGACGAGCACCGCGAACAGGAGCCGTCTCGTCAGGCGCGGTGCTGCGAGGGCGAGCAGGGCCAGGATGGCGCCGTTCACGGCGCCGCCGACCAGCATCTGCGCGGCATCGGGAGGAAGGGTGAAGTTCATGACGTTGCTCCTTTCCATGCGCGGTCGTGCCGCGACTCGTCGATCAGAAAGACCCCGGCGGCACCGCGGGCGGAGATGGCGCCGGTACGGATCTTCCGCACGACGACCGACTCCACCTGCCCCAGCCCGTCCACGCACACGATTTCGCTTCCATAGAGAACGGTGACGTTGGGGTGCTTCGCAGCGGCGAGACGGGTCGTGCGCGTGGTGACGAAGGTGACGGACGAACAGCGTCCGGCGAGGCGCAGCGCCGCGTCGAAGCTCCCGCCGGCGACGACCACGTCACGGCCGTGCAGCGCGGCGGGGAGTTCCGCCGGGAGCGACGTGTAGACGCCGCGCAGAGGCTCACCGGCCACCGGCCACCTCCTGGTGCGGGTCGCGCAGCAGCTCGGGCGGCGCGGCGGTGCCGCCGCTCAACGTACGCAGAAATGCGGCGAGTTGCTGCAGCTCGCGTCCGTTCAGGCGCAGCGGTTTGACCTCGCTGTGGCCGGCCGGCGCGGCGGGGGCGCGGTTGTAGTGCGCGAGAACGTCCTCGAGCGTCGCGAACTGGCCGGCGTGCATGTACGGCGCGCGCTCGGCGACGTTCCGCAGCGACGGCACTTTGAACGCGCGCTCGAGCGTGTGCCCCTCCGCGACCATGAACTCCAGCTCCGGGCACTGCTCCCCCTTGGCGTCGCTCCAGCGGCTGCGGCAGTTGAACTCGTCCGCGAGCACGTCCTTCGCGCCGGTGGCCCGGCCGCGGTCCGGCTTCGCGACGGCGGCCGCGGGGACGCCGGTGTTGTGAAACTCGTTGTTCGTGAAAAGCGCGCCGTCGTGACACTGCGTGCAGTTGGCTTTGCCGATGAAGAGGCGCAGTCCCGCGACCTCCTCGCGTGTGAGCACATCCTCAGGCGCCCGGCCGTCGTCCACGAGCGCGTCGACGTAGCGGTCGAACCGCGACGGGCCGTACTGGAGGCGCCGTTCGTATGCGGCGATGGCCTTGCCGATGTTGACGTAGACCTGGGTCACGGCCACGCGTTGCTCGTCGCTCATCGCCTCCCACGCCGCACGCGCGGCCGGATCGGGGACCGGGCCGGCGAAGCGGGGGATCGCGCTGAGGTCGGGCAGTGGTCCGAAGAGGCGCTGGTACTCATCGCGATACCGCTCCGCGATGACGTGCGCGTACTGCGCGCGTGAGCCGCCATGCTCGACCGCGCTCTCCAGGGGGCCGAGGGCCTGCGCCCACTGGCTGTCCTTGCGGCCGTCCCAGAAGAGAAACGGGGTGTAGGCGGTGCCGGCGATCGGCATCGTGCGGCGATCGGTGGTGCCGACGCCTTTCGCCAGCGGCGTCCCGTCCTGAAACTCGCGATCGGCGGCGTGGCAGGTGGCGCACGACACCTTCCCGTTCGAGCTGAGACGCGTCTCGAAGAAGAGCCGCTGGCCGAGTTGTACCGCCCGCGGATCGTCCGCCACCCGGTTCGTCGGATCGGCAGGCAACGGCCCGAGCGAGGAGAGCGACAGGCCCCGCACGACGTCGAGCTCCTCCTCGGACCACCGGTCGCCGCGCGTGGCGGCGACGGTGGTCAGTGCGACGGCCAGGATGATCGTGATGAAGACGGCGGCGGCAGCGAGTCTTTTCCTGTTCATGGCGCTCACCTCGAATCGGACTGTCAGACCTGCAGGTTGAACGTGACGCGGTCGGCGCCGGCGGGCGACTGCACGGCGAGATGGAGCTCCCACCAGCCGCCCATGTTGAAGCGCAGGCCTTCGATCTCGTACCGGCCGTCGCCCAGGTTCTTCGTCACGCGCGGTTTCGTCGGAAGGCCGTGGCCGTGCTGCGGCATGCCGCCGTCCACTTCGATGCGTGCGCCGTCGACCGGGTTCCCGGCGGCGTCGCGGAGCGCTACCTGGAGCTTCATCATCTGGCGCGCCTTCAACGGCTGCGACGGCTCGAGGGTGGCGGTGTAGCGGTTCTGCGCCGAGGTACGGGGGCCGAGCCCGAACTGGTGGGCCGGCGGCTTCGTGGCGCAGGCGGAGGCGGTGAAGAGGGCGAAAACGGCGACAATGAGAGCGGCGATTTGTTTGTTTTTCATGATGATTGGAAGATAGAGATCGCGTTCGCCGGACGATTGAATGAGCTCGACGGATTTCTTGTACAAACCTGCTATTCGCGATTCCGAGGGGGATGCGCAGGGCGAAAACGGCTCGTCGCGATGGAGAGGGGCCGGCCCGCAGTGGTACCTCTGGGACGGCGGCTTCCTGGCGCTCGGCAAGAGCGCGGGGGTCGTCCCGCCGCACGCGCATCACGCGTTTCAGCTCGTGATCGCAATCGACGGCGAGGTCTACATCAAAGGCACGACCGGTGACTGGCGGTCGGGCCGCGGCCTGGTGGTGCCGCCGGACGTGGAGCACTCGTACGACGGCAACAGCGCCGTGGGGGCGATGCTGTTCGTCGATCCGGAGTCGAGCGAAGGCGTGTGGCTGCGGAGCACGTTCAGGCGCGAGATCGCCTTCGTCCCGGCGGATCGGGTGGCGCCGTGCGCGGAGGAGCTCCGCACGTTCCTGGAGCGGCCCCACGAGGCGCTCGAGATCCGCGTGCTGATCCAGCAGTTCGTGAGAGCGATGTGCGCCGGAGCACCGCCCGCGCGGAAGATGGACGAGCGGGTCACGAAGGTCCTGCAGGAGATCCGCGCCTCGGACGATCTACGGATCTCGGTGGAAGCCGCCGCGGCGTCGATCTGTCTGTCCGAGGGGCGGTTCGCGCACCTGTTCAAGCAGCAGGTCGGTCTCCCCTTCCGGCGCTACATGCTCTGGCGCAAGCTGGCGCGCGCGGTGGTGGCGATCGGCCGGGAGCGCTCGCTCGCCGCGGCCGCGCACGCGGCCGACTTCGCGGACGCCGCGCACCTGACCCGGACGTTCTACCAGATGTTCGGAATCCCGCCGTCCGTGATGATGCGCGGCGAGTTCTTCGAGATCGACTCGCCGTTCTGATTACGGAGCCTGCCGTCGTCTCCCCGGAGCGAAACGTTCCCGGAGGCCTGAGTCGTCTGCGCGGAGGGTGCCGTCGTCTTTCCGCCGTTACGGGGTTGCCGGTTGCGCGTCTCGGGGGCCTTGCAGCCTCACGAAACCATGCCGTAAGCCGAAACAGCCCCCGAGACCCGCAACACGCAACGCCGCCTGAGTCGTCTCCCCGGAGGGTGGCGCGTTCTCCCCGGGGGGTGGCACGTTCTCCCCGGGGGGTGGCGCGTTCTCCCCGAGGGGTGGCGCGTTCTCCCCGGAGGGTGGCGCAGTCTTTCCGAGGGGTGGCGCGTTCTCCCCGAGGGGTGGCGCAGTCTCCCCGGAGGGTGCCGTCGTCTTTCCGAAGGCTGCCGTCGTCTTTCCGAAGGCTGCCGTCGTCTTTCCGAGGGCTGCCGTCGTCTTTCCGAGGGCTGCCGTCGTCTTTCCGAGGGGTGCCGTCGTCTTTCCGAGGGGTGCCGTCGTCTTTCCGAGGGCTGCCGTCGTCTTTCCGAGGGGTGCCGTCGTCTTTCCGAAGGCTGCCGTCGTCTTTCCGGAGGCTGCCGTCGTCTTTCCGAGGGGTGCCGTTGTCTTTCCGAGGGGTGCCGCGTTTTGTACACGCCTCGGCTGTCGCGGGCGCCTCAGCGCGGAATCGCGCCGGAGACCCGCAAATCCGCCACCTACGGCTCCGCTCTCAACCCGCCCTTCGGCTCTGCCTTCCCATAAATGCTCGAATAGCGCTCGTACGAGTTCATCACCTTCCGCACGTAATGCTTCGTCTCATCGAAGTTCACGGCGGTGAGGAAGTAGTCGTCCCCCTCCGCCGGCTGGATGCGCGACCAGACCGCGACCTGCTTCGGGCCGGCGTTGTAGGCGGCGGCGACGCGGTAGCGGTTGCCGCCGAACTGGCCCGCCAGCTCGCTGATGTACTTCGCCCCGAGGCGGATGATCACGCGCGGGTCGTACAGGTCCTCCGGGGCGACGTCGACCAGGCCGACGTCGCGGCCGATGTCGCGCGCGGTGGTGATGATGAACTGCAGTAGCCCGCGTGCGGCTGCCTGCGATTTCGCGCGGGGATTGAAACGCGACTCCTCGCGCATGATCGACAGCACCAGCGCCGCGTCGGCGTCGTAGCGCTCAGCATCCTCGGCGATGAACGTGAAGAAGTAGCGGGGATAGAGGAGCTGGCGCACGACCGGTGGGAGGAGGTCGGGGTGAAAGTCCTCCGGCACCGCCTTCATCATGATCTCGATCGCGTAGATCGACTGGCGCGACGCCGCGCCGAGGTTGAGGGCGTACGAGCGGGTGAGCGCGTTCGCCGCCGGGCGGAGCGCGTAGCGGCTCTCGATCGCCGGCACCGCCTCGTCGTGCAGCCCCATGGCCATGAGGAGCGAGCTGGTGTCGTCCGCCTCCACGTCAGGGAAGCGCGGCAGCTCACGCGGCTTCAGCGCCAGGACGTCCTTGTACACCGGCAGCTCCCGGTAGATCGCGGCGAGCGTGGCGAGCTGCTTCTCCCGGTCTCGCGACGAGAGGAGGATGCGATCGGTCTGGATCGACTTCGCGGTGTCGAACTTCTTCTCCGCGATCAGCTTCGCCACCTGGGCCTCGCGCAGTGTCAGCTCGCGCCCGAGCTTCGGGGCCATGGCCGGCGAGTCGAGCCGCGTCCGCGCGAAGTAGGCAAAGTGCGACGGCGCCTTCGAGCGGAGCACCGTCAGGTACTGGCGGAACGACGCGGGTGCGTCGCGGTTCTCAAGCGCACGCGCGCGCCAGTAGGCGAACTCGGCCCGGTCGTAGTCGTCGAGCAGCCCCGTCGGGACTGAGTTGAGCGCGGAAAGGGCGGCGGTCGTGTTGTTCGCCGCGAGCATGCCCACGGCGTAGGCGAGCGAGCCCTCGAGGATCGCGCGCTCGTTCGGCGCCATCTTCCGCAGCAACGCGAGGTCCGAGGCCGCCGCGGCGAACTGCCGCGCGTTGAGGCGGGTGCGGATGCGCTGGGTGAGCGCAGCGGTGGTCGCGGGATGCTTCCCCTTCACCGCGATCGACTGCGTCATCAGCCGCTCGGCCGTGGCGTCGTCGCCGCGGAGCTGTGCCGCACGGGCGGCGTGCCAGAAGAACATCGCCTTCTGGTTGAGCCCGGGCGTCGCCGCCGCGGCGCGGAGGTAGACGTTCTGCGCCTCGGCGTACCGCTCCGCGCCGAAGTAGCTGCGTCCGAGGGCGAACTCGAGCTCGTCCAGCCGCGCACGTGGGTTCGCGGGAGGTGGCGGCGGGGGTGCGGGAGCGGCTTTCTTCTTTGCGGGCCCAGCCTTCTTCTTGGCCGGCGCCGCTTTCTTGCGCGCCTTCTTCCGGACGGCCGCTGCCTGGACCGCCTTCGCCTGCGGCTGCTGCCCGATCGCGAGCTGCAGGAGCGCGATGGCGCGGTCGTAGTGCCGGTGCTTCTGGAACGTCTCGCCGAACAACGCGAGCTGCTCCCGGTTCAGCCGGCGGATGAGCTCCGGCTGGTCGAGCGCCCGCGTCACGCGGTCGGCGGCGTCGTCGCCGGTCTGGCCGCGGAGCAGCGCCATCCCGCGGGTGAAGGCGGCGTCGAGCTGCTTCTCCTCCACCAGTGCCTCCACGATGCGGGCGCTGATCTCGCGCCGGCGCTCGGTCGACGCCGACGGGGCGATCTTCTCCGCGAACGCGACCAGCGGCTTCGGGTCGCCGAGTCCGGCGAGGTATTCGAGCTCCTCGTCCACCGCCTCGTCGCGGTACGTCGACTCCCGGTGCTCGAAGATGAGCGCGGTGCGGAAGCGGCTCGCCTCCGCCCCCTCGGCCATCGCGGCGCGGTGGTAGAGGGCACGGTCGCGCAGCGGGTGCCCCTTCGCGAGGAACGGCTCGAGCTTCTTCGCCGCATCGCTGTCGTCCTCCTCCACCAGCGCACGCGCGTGGAGGTAGGCGAGGGACCACTGCTGGTACTCGCGCGGATGCTTCTTCTCGATCTCCTCGAGCAGCTCGATGAGCTCTTCCCCTTCGAGGGTGGCGAAGGCCGGCGTCCACTGCTCGACCGGCGGCACGCCGCGCGGGGGCTGCGGCTTGACCTCGCCCGCCGCCGGACGGAACACGCGGCGGCGCTGCACGCGCTCGCGGACGAGCACCGTCGTCAGGATCGCGACGGCAATGAGGGTGACTGCTGCGGCAGCGAGGAGGAGTCGTTTGCGGTTGCGGGTCAAGAATCGTCTCGGGCGAGCGTCCCCGACAGGATTGCCTGCGGAGCTCGCCTCACGATCTCCGAGCGTGCAATCGCGTAGCCAAGGATCGCATCCACGAGCATGCGCCGGCCGTCGCGCGAGAGGAGGATCAGCACCTTCTCCTTCACCTCACGCACCTCCACGATGTCCTCCCAGCGCATCCACTCCCACCGCTTGCCGAAGAACTTCAGCAGCCGGTTCTCATACTTCACCCCGACCGGGCTGAAATAGATGTGATCGCCGTACTGCACGACGGCGGCCGCGACCGTGCCGAGGAAGAGCAGCACCAGCAGCGCCAGCGGCAGGAAGTCGTAGTCGTGCGGGTGTTCCGCGAGGTAGGTGAAGACCAGCGCCGCCGACCCGAATGCGGCCGCGCACGAGAAGATCCGCGACACAGGTGGGCGCTCGAAAACGAGGACTCGATCGTCGTACATTTCGCGTTCCTGAAGTAGTAACACAGCCCTCCGTGGGCTTCATGTCACAACTGTTAGAATCCCGGCCCCATGCGCTGGAGCCGTTACTTCATCAACACCCTTCGTGAAGTCCCCGCGGACGCGGACGTCATCTCGCAGAAGCTGATGATGCGCGCCGGCATGATCCGCAAGGTCGCGGCCGGTATCTACACCTACCTCCCGCTCGGCCTCCGTTCCGTCCAGAAGCTCGAGAACATCGTCCGGCAGGAGATGACCCGCGCCGGCTCGACCGAGCTGCTCATGCCCGCCATCCAGCCGGCGGAGCTGTGGATGGAGTCGGGACGGTGGCAGAAGTACGGGAAGGAGCTCCTGCGCATCAAGGACCGCCACGAGCGGGACTTCGTCTTCGGCCCCACGCACGAGGAAGTCATCACCGACACGGTCCGCGACGCGATCAGCTCCTACCGGCAGCTCCCCGTCTCGCTCTACCAGATCCAGACGAAGTTCCGCGACGAGGTCCGTCCCCGTTTCGGGCTCATGCGTGGACGCGAGTTCATCATGAAGGACGCCTACTCCTTCCACAGCAGCCGCGAGTCGCTCGACGAGCACTACGACGCGATGCGGGACGCCTACACGCGAATCTTTCATCGTTGTGCGTTAGACCACGTTCCGGTCGAAGCCGATACCGGCAACATCGGCGGCTCCGCGTCGCACGAGTTCATGGTGCTGGCGCAGTCGGGCGAGGACGCGGTGGTGAGCTGCCCGAACTGCCGCTACGGCGCGAACGTGGAGAAGGCGACCTCGAAGTTCTTCGACGACGAGGTGGAGCCGGCGCCGTCCGAGGCGCTCGCGGAGCTGCATACGCCCGGGACCCAGACCATCGACGACGTCGGCAGGTTCCTTGGGAAGCCGACCTCCGAGCTCGTGAAGACGCTGGTCTTCGACACGGACGCCGGTCCGGTGATGGTCCTCGTCCGCGGCGACCGCGACGGCAACGAGATCAAGATCAAGAACCACCTCAACGTGCAGTGGATGGAGATGCTCGCCGAGGGGCGCTTCGAGGAGTCGACCGGCGGCCCGATCGGCTACTGCGGTCCCGTCGGCACGAAGTGCGTGCGCGTCCTCGCCGACCACTCGCTGAAGAACCGCAAGCGCTGGATCGTCGGCGCCAACAAACGCGACCACCACATCGACTTCGCCGTCCCCGGCCGCGACTTCCCGGAGCCGGAGTTCGGCGACTTCACCACCGCCCGCGCCGGCGACGCCTGCGTTCGCTGCGGCACGGCTCTCGAGATCTACCGCGGGATCGAGGTCGGCCACATCTTCAAGCTCGGCACGAAGTACTCCGAGGCGATGCACTGCGAGTACCTCGACGAGGGGGGACAGCGCGTCCCGATGATCATGGGCTGCTACGGCCTCGGCATCGGCCGCACGGTTGCCTCCGCGGTCGAGCAGAGCCATGACGCCGACGGGATCATCTGGCCGATGCCGATCGCCCCGTTCGAGGTGGTCGTCACCTCGGTCGGCAAGGACGAGGCGGTCCTGAAGATGGCGAACGCGCTGTACGAGGAGCTGCTCGCCGCCGGCATCGACGTCTTCTTCGACGATCGCGACGAGCGTCCCGGCGTGAAGTTCAAGGACGCCGACCTGATCGGCTTCCCGCTGCGGATCGCCGTCGGCGCGAAGAGCCTGGCGAACGGCCACGTGGAGTGGAGCTGGCGCAAGGACCGGGAGAAGCAGCTCGGCGCGCCGCCGGAGGTGGTGGCGAAGGTGATCGAGGCGGTGAGGGCGGCGCGCGTCTGACGCTCTGCTATCCTTCAGCGCCTATGCGTAAGCTCGCACTGCTGCTGCTCGTCATCGCGCTGACTGCCCTTCCGCTCGCCGCGCAGAACGTTGACATCGAGGCGCTTTCCGGCCTGCAGTTCAACTTCGGCAACCCCGGCGCGCGCTCGCTCGGCATGGGAGGCGCGTTCCTCGGCCTGGCCGACGACGCCTCGGCCGCCGAGGCGAACCCGGCCGGACTGACGATCCTCCGCAAACCGGAGGTCTCGCTCGAGCTGCGCAACTTCGTCGAGGAGCAGAGCTTCACCACCAGCGGCACCTTCCCGGAAATCAACCGGACGGCGTTTACCCATCACAGCGACGCGGCGGTGGTCTCCTTCGCGAGCATCGTCTACCCGATCAAGCAGTTCACGTTCGGCCTCTACTACCACGAGCCGCTGAACAACGAGGGCGGCGGTGTGGTCGCGCCGCAGGAAGACGACTTCACCGGACAGATCACCCCGCTGCCCGACTTCTACATGCCGACCGAGCGCATCCCCGGCACGAACGACGTTAAATACCTCGGCGGGCCGATCACCCGCGCCGAGTGCCTCGCCCGCAGGCAGCAGTTGAACGACCCCTTCGCCTGCATCCAGAACTCCGTCAACCCCTTCATCTCCGCGCTCTCCGTCCGCCAGCGCACCTTCGGCATCGCCGGCGCCTGGCAGGTGCATCCGCGGTTCTCCGTCGGCGTAACGGCACGCCACCAGCGGTTCCAGGAGAGGGCGGCGACGCTCCGCTACAACAGCCGCTTCCAGTTGCAGCAGATCATCGTCCAGGCCACCGCCGAGACCTCCGAAGGCGACGAGGTGGAGCTGGTGGAAGAGACGGACACCACCTTCTCCGTCGGCTTCAAGTGGTCGCCGACCGACTGGATGAGCGTCGGCGGCGTCTACAAGCAGGGGCCGGAGTTCGACGCCCCGGTCTTCTACGCCGACATCAACACCGGTTTGGAGTTCATCCCGCCGGTGCCGACGACGTTCCACAGCCCCGACATCGCCGGCCTCGGCGTCTCGTTCCGCCCCATCCCGTCATTGACCATCAACGCCGATGCGGTGAGCGTGAAGTATTCGACCCTCGTCGACAACTTCGTGGCGGTGACGCCCGGCGTCGGCGACATTGCGGAGCCCTTCGTGGCTGACGACGTGGTGGAGCTCCGCTTCGGTGCGGAGTACCTCTTCCCGACGAGAATCCCGATCGCCCTGCGCGCCGGCTACTGGCAGGATCCGGCGCATGCGGTGAAGTGGAACGGCCCGCTGAACGACCCGAACTTCGTTGCCGAGGCGCTGCTCTTCCCGGGCGGCGAGGACCAGGAGCACTACACCATCGGCGCCGGCCTCGCCTGGCCGCGCTTCCAGATCGACGTCGCCTACGACACGTCCGATACGTACAAGGTCGGCTCGATCTCGATGGTGACGCGGTTCTAGGGAGCCAGCGCTTCCAGCGGCACGTCCATCAACTCGAACCGCTCCCATCCGGCGAAGTCGTAATGCCACCACTCCGAGGGGAGCGGCTCGAAGCCGTGCTTCGTCATCACCTCACGCAAGATCGCGCGGTTCGCCAAGGCGTCAGCTGGCAGGTCGGTGAACGCGTGCGCGGCGCGTGACGTAAAGTCGTCGTACGGCGTCGGCATCGGCAGCTCCGCGCCGGTCGTCAGGTCGATCAGCGTCAGGTCGACGGCCGCGCCGCGGTTGTGGCGTGACCCCTTCGCCGGGTCGGCGACGTAATCGGTGTTCCTGATCGGCTCCCACATCGCCTCGGTGACGCGGTACGGGCGATATCCGTCGAAGACCTTGATACCGAGGCCGCGCAGCGCCAGCTCGCGCTGCACCTCGACCAGCGCCCGCGCCGCCGGGGCGCGCAGCCAGGCTCTGGCGACCGGGTAGAGCGCCTTCTTCATGAAGTTGTTCTCGGTCGCGTAGCGGATGTCGAGCGGAATGCCGAGCGACCCCAGGTCGACCAGCCGCTTCTCCGGATTCGCGCGGGCGAGACGCTCGTACGTGGCCGCGTCCGGGACGACCGTGAGGCCGTAGCGGTTCGGCGGAATGACCGGCGCCGTGGCGCAGGCGACGGCAAACAGCAGGAGGACGAAGTTGCTCGCGCGTTTCATGTCGCCTAATGTAGTGCGCTCCGATGGAGCTCGACATCTTCTTCTCCATTTCCCAGACCGAGGTCGACGGCTACATGCCGTCGGAGAAGGTCATGTTCGAGAACTTCTTCGAACAGGTCGAAGCGGCCGACCGTCTCGGTTTCGGCACGGCGTGGGTGGCGGAGAGCCACCTGTCCACCGAGGTGCAGAAGACGAATCCGGGAGCGGTGATCCCCCACTTCGTCGGCGAGATCGGCCTCAACACCGACATCCTCCAGCTCGCGCACCGCATCTTTGCCCGCACGAAGCGCATCGGCGTCGGCTCGGCGATCATGAACATCCTCGCCAACGGCGGCCCCATCGCCGCCGCGGAGCGCGTCAGGACCTTTCTCGCTCTGCACGGGCTGGATGAGCACGAGCGGCGCATCCTCACGATCGGCTTCGCGGCGGGACGCTTTCCCTTCATCAACATCCCGTACGGCATCGTGCCGCGGAACGCCGTAGAGGCGGCGGGCTGGCCGGTGGTGAAGAACAAGATCTTCGAGGAGGCGACGGAGATCTTCCTCCGCCTCATCCGCGGTGAGACGCTCAACTCGCGCATGGTCGCTCCCCGTTCGCTGCGCCGTCCCGACTTCCGCAAGGACGAGGACTGGGCGCGCGCGCAGGAGGCGTACGGCCATGCCGTCGACGACATCCCGCTCGAGCCGCGCTACCGCTTCCCGAACCTGAAAATCGTGCCGCAGGAGCCGCGGATGGACCTGCTCCGCCTCTCCATCGGCTCGCACGATCCCTCGACGCAGATCTTCGCGAACACGATCCTGCCCGTCGGCGTCTTCAATCTCTCCATCACGCCCGGCGACGAGATCGAGAAGACGAACGAGCGGATGCGCGAGCACTATCACCCGGACGGCGGCGGCTGGCAGCGCCGGCTCATGCCGCGCACGGTGCTGGTTTTCATCAACGAGGACGACCCGGCCAGGGCACACGAGGAGGCGAAGGCGGCGCTCTCGAACTACTGGCGCGCGCTCGAGGGGACGCTCGACGAAGAGAAGGTGCGCCGCGCGACCAACAACGCGCTCGTCGGAAACTCGGAGCAGATCCTCGCGCAGATGAAGGAGCGCTTCGATCCCGCGGACCGTCTCATGCTCTGGTTCGACTTCAATAATCATGACTCGAAGCGAGTCACGAAAAATATGCACGATTTTATGGCGCGCGTTGCGCCGGAGCTCGCGTGACCATCATCGACAAAGACCCGACGACGACGTTCGACGAGACCGCTGCGCCCAACTTCGCCCGCGCCATGCCGAACTGGCAGCCGCTGGTCGAGTACCGTCGCAACGGCGTCGCCGAGAACACGATTCACGGCGCGGTGTCGTGGGTGACCGGAAAGAATCTCATCTATTCGTTCGGCGGCAACGTCGAGGTCTACGGCCGCTCCATGGTCAAGCCGATCATGATGAAGGTCTTCGCGAAGGACTTCGCCCGCGAGCTGACCAGCGAGCAGCAGGCGATCTCCGTCGCCTCGCATAACGGCGATACGGAGCACGTCGCCGTCGCCCGCTCGATTCTGCGCGAGGCGGAGTGGGGAATGATGCAGGCGCCACACGACGTGCCGCTCGTGCAGTTCGGGCGGCAGGTGCGCCGCCCGCGCCGCTGGTACCACTGCTGCTCCGGCGAGCACGCCGGCATCCTCCGCGGCTGCCGCATGCGCGGCTGGCGCCGTGTCGGGTACGTCTGGCCGCACCACCCCTTCTTCCAGGAGTACCTCCGCTACATCCAGGGCGTCCTCGGCGACGACTGGAAGATGGGGAAGATCGCCAAGGACGGTTGCGGTCTGCCCACCGTGTCGATGACGGTCACCGATCTGGCGAAGCTCTTCGCGAACCTCGTCACCGAAAAGGACGCCGACTGGATCTGGAGCGCGATGACCGCGCATCCCGACCTCATCGGAGGCTTCAACCGGCTCGATTCGACCATCCTCAAGGCGTGCGGCGGACGGGTGGTCGCGAAGGAGGGCGCGGATGGTCTGCTCGGCCTCGCCATCGAGCATCCGGAGTACCCGGAGGGCCTCGGCGTGGTGGTGAAGATCGCGCACGGCTGGAACCCGCAGGCCACCTGGTACATCGCCCGCTACATCCTCGGCGTCCTCGGTTTCGAGTTCCGCAACCCTTACAAGCTGCGGCGGCAGAAGGCGTTCATCGTGCCCGAGGTCATCCCGCCGCAGTTGCGCGAACGGATGGGAGCGATCGTGCCGTGGGACTCCTGGGATCCCGACATCGACCGCTGGGAGTTCGACCCGGAGGAGTTCATTGCGCCTCGCTAACTTCATCGACGGCGCGTTCGCAGCGCCGCGGTCGGGCGCCTACCTAGACGACATCTGCCCGGCCACCGGCGACGTCCTCGCTGAGATCCCCGACAGCGACCGTGCCGACGTCGACGACGCCGTCGGCGCCGCCAAAGCGGCATTCGACTCCTGGAGCCGTACCACGGCGGAGCAGCGCTCGCGCATCCTCCTGAAGCTCTCGGATCTCATCGAGCAGAACCTCGACGAGCTGGCCCGCCTCGAAAGCGACGACAACGGGAAGCCGGTCGCGCTCGCGAAGAGGATGGACATCCCGCGAGCCGTGGCGAACTTCCGCTTCTTCGCCACCGCCATCCTCCATCACGCTTCCGAGGCGCACGTCACCGACCAGACCGCGCTGAACTACACGCTGCGGCAGCCGATCGGCGTCGCGGGGCTGATCTCCCCCTGGAACCTCCCGCTCTATCTCCTGTCGTGGAAGATCGCCCCGGCCATCGCCTCCGGCAACACGTGCGTGGCCAAGCCCTCCGAGCTGACGCCGCTCACCGCCAACCGTCTCGCGGAGCTGTCTCTCGAAGCCGGCGTGCCGCCGGGCGTGCTGAACATCGTGCACGGCTACGGCGCGAAGGCGGGAGCGGCGATCTGCGAGCACCCCGACGTGGCGATGATCTCCTTCACCGGAGGCACCGTCACCGGCGCGCGCGTCGCCGCCGCCGCTGCGCCGATGTTCAAGAAGCTCTCGCTGGAACTCGGCGGGAAGAACCCGAACCTCATCTTCGCCGACGCCGATCTCGATCAGGCCATTGCGACGTCCATCCAGTCGAGCTTCGCGAACCAGGGGGAGATCTGCCTCTGCGGCTCGCGCATCTTCGTGGAGCGGGCGATTTACGACGAGTTCCTCGAGCGTTTCGTCGAGGCGACGAAGAAGCTGCGCATCGGCGACCCGACCGATCCCAAGACCGACGTCGGTGCCCTGATCAGCGAGGCGCATCTCGCGAAGGTCACCGGCTACCTCGACCTCGCGAAACAGGAGGGCGGCACGATCGTCACCGGCGGTAACCGCGTCGGGGACCGCGGCTTCTTCATCGAGCCGGCCGTCGTCACCGGCCTCGGATGCGAATGCCGCGTCCTGCAGGAGGAGATCTTCGGCCCCGTCGTCACCATCACGCCGTTCGACGGCGACGAGGAGGCGGTCCGCTCCGCCAACTCGACGAAATACGGGCTCTCCGCGACCGTCTGGACGCGCGACCTGCAGCGCGCCCACCGCGTCGCCGCGCAACTGCACGCCGGGACCGTCTGGATCAACTGCTGGCTGCTGCGCGACCTGCGCGTGCCGTTCGGCGGGATGAAGGAGAGCGGCGTTGGGCGGGAGGGTGGCTTCGAGTCGCTGAACTTCTTCACGGAGGCGAAGAATGTCTGCGTCAAGCTGGCCTGAGGCCCGAGTACCGGCTGTCGCTGTGGCCGATGTGAGCGCGCCAGCGAGCAGCGTGCGTTGGAGCGCTGCCACCCGGATCGCGTTCCGCTTCTTCTTCGTCTACTTCGGCATCTACAACCTGCGGGCGGTGCTCGACGTCTTCCCGTACGCCGTCTACCAGTCGGTCGGCTGGGCGCTGTTCGGCGTCTCCGCCGACGTGCTGCCGAACGGCAGCGGCGACACCACCTTCAACTACGTGCAGGTCTTCGTCTTCGCGGCATTCGCCGCGCTTGCGACCGTCGTCTGGTCGATCCTCGATCGGCGCCGTCTCGCGTATCCGGTGCTCTTTGGCTGGTTCCTGACCTACGTCCGCTTCTCGCTGGCGGCAGCGATGATCGGGTACGGCGTGGCGAAGGTGATGAAGCTGCAGTTCGGGAACCTGCTGCTCGACCGGCTCATGCAGCCGTTCGGCTCCGCCTCCCCGATGGGACTGCTCTGGACCTTCATGAGCTTCTCGGTGGCCTACAACGTCTTCACCGGAGCGGCGGAGATGCTCGGCGGCATCCTGCTGACCGCGCGCCGCACGGCGCTTCTCGGCGCAATGGTGACGGCCGGCGTCATGGTCAACGTCGTGATGCTCAACTTCACTTACGACGTGCCGGTGAAGCTCTACTCGTCGCACCTGCTGCTGATGGCGCTGGTGATCGCTGCCCCCGACGCCCTGCGGCTGGCGAAGCTCTTCGTCCTGAACCACCCCGTTCCGCCGGCCGTCCTCCGTCCGGCCTTCCGCCGGCGCCGGGTGGATGTCGGCGTGAGGATCGTGCGCACGCTGGCGGTGATCGCGTTCGTCGCCTCGAACGTCTACTACTCGGTCCAATCGAAGGCGGAGTGGAACAAGATCCCGCTGGAGAAGGCGCCGTTCTACGGCGTCTGGAACATCGACGTGTTGCGCGAGAACGGCGTGGAGCGTCCGCCGCTGACGACCGACCGTACGCGGATGCGGCGGCTGATCGTCAGCAGCCATCGCATCGCGACGTTCGAGCGGATGGACGACCATCGCCAGCGCTACATGATCGCGAAGGATGCGAGCACGATCACGTTCAAACGAAGCAGCCCGCCGCTCTCCGAAGGGAAGTTCACGTACCGGCAGCCGGACCCGTCGACCCTCATTCTCACCGGCACGTTGGACGGCCGGCAGATCGAGGCTACGCTGCGCAAGGCGCCGCTGCCGGAGCATCTCCTGACCACGCGCGGCTTCCACTGGATCAACGAGTACCCTTACAACCGCTGAGGCAAAAGAGACCATGAGCAACGGACAGATCGTCGGCGGCGTCCTCGCCCCCCATCCTCCCCACATCGTTTACGGCGAGAACCACTGGCGCAACGAGCCGAAGTCGGAATGCGGCTGGGAAGTGCTGCGCTGGGGCTATGAGCGCGCCCGCAAGCACTTCCTCGAGAAGAAGCCGGACGTTATCCTCGTCCACTCGCCGCACTGGCAGACGGTCATCGGCCACCATTTCCTCGGATTACCGGAGTTCCACGGCCTGTCGGTCGATCCGATCTTCCCGAACCTCTTCCGCTTCAAGTACGACGTGAAGGTGGACGTGGAGCTCGCGGAGCTCATCGCCGAGACCGGCCGCGAGATGGGACTCATCACCCGGATGATGCGCAACCCCGACTTCCGCGTCGACTACGGGACCATCGTCTCCTGCCACATGATGAATCCCGAGTGGGACATCCCGATCGTCGGCATCTCCTCGAACAACTCGCCGTACTACTTCTCGAACGAGATGGGCCAGGCGCAGATGATCAAGCTCGGCCAGGCCACGAAGCGAGCGATCGAGAAGAGCGGCAAGCGCGCCGTCCTCCTCGCCTCAAACACCCTCTCGCACCGCCACTTCACCACCGAGCCCGAGATCCCCGAGGACATGTCCCGGGAGCACGTCTACGAGCACTCCGGCTACCTCTGGGACATGCAGGTCATCGACCTGATGCGCAAAGGCCGCACGAAAGAGCTCATCGCCATCCTCCCCGAGTTCATGGACCACGCCGTCAGCGAAGTGAAAGCCGGCTCCCTCGCCTGGATGCTCTCCGCCCTCGACTTCCCCGACTACCCCGCAGAAGTCTTCGGCTACTGGACCGTCATCGGCACCGGCAACGCGGTGGTGGGCTGGGATCCGGTGTTGAAGGAACGGGCGGTCTCACACTCCGTGTGAGACGAATTGAAAATTGAAAATTGAAAGATATGAGTGAGAGCGGGCGCGGTGCTGATCTTCGGGAGCGGGCGTTCGAGTTTGCCTGTGCCGTGATCGACCTGCACCGGTTTGTGTACAAACAGGAGCCCTCTCTCAGGAGCACCAGTGCCCAGGCCGCGGCCGCAGCCGGTTCGATCGGAGCAAATCTGGAGGAAGCAGATGCAGCTCAAAGCCGCGCCGACTTCATCTCCAAGTGCAACATCTCACTGAAAGAAGCACGCGAATCCCGGTACTGGCTGCGGGTTCTCTCCAGGTTCATCAACTCGAAACGAATTGCAGCACTGATCGCCGAAGCAACGGAGCTGATCGCGATCCTCACCACGATCGTGAGAAAGAGCAAAGAACCGAAATGACGTCCTCCGTCCGATTTTTCAATTTTCAATTTTCAATTTTCAATTCCCGCCACGGAGCGGCGCGATGATCCTCAAGGCCTACATCGTCCCCGGCCAGCCCCACCCCCTCCTCGCACCGGAGAAAAACAAGGGCTGGGCTTCTCTCCGCCGCAGCTACGAGGCGGTCGGGCGGGAGATCGCGAATTCGGGGGCGGAGTTGCTGCTCGTCTACTCGACCCAATGGTTCTCCGTGATCGGGCACCTCTTCCAGGTCGATCCGAAGCCGGCGTGGACCCTCGTCGATGCGAACTGGTACGAGTACGGGTCCATCCCGTACGAGTTCCGGATCGATCCGGAGTTCGGGAAGTTGTATTGCGGGATCGCGAAGAGCCGCGGGATGCAGGCGGCGACGGTGGCGTACCACGGGTTCCCGATCGACACCGGGACCGTCGTCGCTCTGAAGCTGCTGAACCCTGACAACAAGATCCCCGCCTCGATCGTCTCCTGCAACATCTACGCGGAGCGCGACGAGACGCGTGCCCTCGGCGCGGCCGGACGCGCGGCCATCGAGGCATACGGCAAGAAGACCATCGTCATCTGCGTGACGAACTTCTCCAACCGCTACGAGGTCGCGGAGATCGACCCGGCGCACGACCGCATCTCCTCGCAGAAAGACGACGAGTGGAACCGGAAGCTGCTGGAGATGTTCGGTGAGGGGCGGCTCGAGGACGTGGCGCAGGTGGCGCGCGACTTCGCCCGCGAGGCCAACGCCGACATGGGCTTCAAAGCCATCTGGTGGCTCGGCGCCGTCAGCGGGGAGCACAACAAGTACGACGGCAAGGTCTGGGACTACCAGCCCGTCTGGGGAACCGGCAACGCCATCGTCGAGCTGACGCCGAATGAGCGCAAGCAGATGGACTGGGAGAAGGAGTTCGATGAGGGTCCCGCCGGGGCGGTCCAGCAGGAGCGCGGCACCGGCCTCGAGACCCACAACGTGCTCGCCGAGGGGCCGGACGTGCACCGCGACAGCGAGATGTCGTCACAGGGGGGGACGGAGACCGTCATCCGCAGCCAGCGCGCGCCGGAGCCGGTCGGGCCGTATCCCCATGCGCGCCGCGTCGGCGACATGCTCTTCCTCTCCGGCATCGGTCCGCGTACGCCGGGAACGGGGGAGATCCCCGGCATCCTCCGCGACGGCGCCGGGAGCGTCATCGGCCACGACATCGAGGTCCAGACGCGGGCCTGCATCGAGAACGTGAAGGCGATCCTCGAGGACGCCGGCAGCTCGCTCGAGAAAGTGGTCGACGTGGCGGTCTATCTCACCGACATGGAGCGCGACTTCGCCCGCTTCAACCAGGTGTACGGCGAGTACTTCGGGAAGATCCAGCCGACGCGCACCACCGTCGGCGTCGACTCGCTGCCGACGCCGATCGCCGTCGAGCTGAAGGTGATCGCCTCAGCGTGAGTAGGCGGCCATGAGCCGTTCGGCGGCCGGCGCGTAGCCGAAGCCGAGCGAGCGGCCGTACACCGAGGGCGGGTTCGCGAGCAGCGAGGCCGCGAGTGCGGCCAGCGCCTCCGGCGACGCCTTCGCCGCGACGTGCTCCGGCCCGATCAGCGCCGCCACCCCTTCCACCGGATACGCCGCGACCGGCACTCCGCACGCCATCGCCTCCAGCACGGCGCGGTGCCCCTCGTCCGATCCGCGCGCCGTGAAGAGCAGCAGGTTGGCCGCCCGGTAGTGCTCCGCGAGGTCGTCCTCGTGATAGCCGGCCCAGACGACGTCGACGCCGAGCCTGCGGGCGAGCGACTCGAGCAGCGGGCGATGTTCGCCGTGGCCGATGATCATCAGCCGCACCTCCGGCATCGAGCGTCGAAGCGTTGCGAACGTCTGCAGCGCCTCCTCGAACCCGCGCCGCGGAGCCAGCTTCCCGATCACCGTCACCAGCTTCGCCTCCGGGGGGATGCCATAGAGAGCGCGCGCGTTCGCCCCCTCCGGCGAGAACTGCCGGTGATCGAGCGGCGGCGGCGTGAAGGTGGCGGCCCGGCCGTGCAGCGCCGGTGCGCCGACGAACGAGTCGTTCACGACGAACAGCAGCTCCGTGCGCCGCACCAGCCAGCGGGTGAAGGGATCCCTGCGCAGGACGCGCCGCGAGTGGAACGTCCGCGCCAGCCGCACGCCGTAGTCGCGCACGGCCATGCGCGCCAGCCAGTGGTCGTACGTCAGGTGCGCGTGCAGGATGTCGAAGCCGTGGCGGCGGATGAGCCGGTCGAGCGCGTTCAGCGTCCGCCGGAAGGCGATCGGGTTCTGGTTCTTCTCGATCACGGGATGGGCGAAGTCGTGGTGCTCGAGCTTCGCCTGCAGGCGGTATCCGCCGACGAACGCGTAGTGCGCGTCCACACCGGCGGCGCGGAGCGCCTCGACCTCGGCGAATGCGGGAGCCGCGGCGCCGGTCCAGCGGTTACCCGCCGCGAGGTGAAGGATTCTCATCGAAAGAGTTTTGCTATAGTCGGCGCCCTATGGCTGTCGACCAGGAATTGCTCGAGATTCTAGCCTGCCCGATCTGCAAGCAGGAGGTGAAGCTCGTGCCGCTCGCCGACGCGCGCCGCACGTCGGTGCGCGACAAGTTCCGTGACAAGTTCCGCGGCGAGGAGCCGGTCGTCGAGCAGGGGCTGCAGTGCGTGAAGTGCCGCCGCATCTACCCGATCGTGAGCGACATCCCGGTCATGCTGGTGGAAGAAGCGTTCGAAGAATGAAGTGAAGTTTTCCTCCTACTTCGCGCATCCCTCCGCGCTCGTCACCAGTTCGGCGCTCCTCTACTTCCTCCACATCATCTTCCAGGGAAAGATCGCCACCGTCGAGCTGGGGGCGTTCCTGGCCATCTTCACCCTCGCCTGGGCCGTCGGCCGCGGCGACGCCCGCTTCTCCTGGCACATCCTCTACTTCCCTCTGATCATGTACGGCGTCGTCTCCAGCGTCTCCGCGCTCGCCGCGCCGCGGCGCCTGCACGCCTGGGGGGAGGGGATGCTCTGGTTCAAGATGCTGATCTTCCCCTGCGCCGTCATCCTCTTCCGGGAGGTCCCGCGCCTCCGCGACCTCGCCCTGAAGGCGCACGCGATCTTCGCCTCCTACATCTCCGTCTGGGGACTCGCCGAGTACGTTTTCGGCGAGCAGCGCAACCTCGAGCATCGCATCAACGGCCCCTCCACCCACGTCATGACCTTCTCGGGAATGGTCCTCCCGCTCTCGCTGCTGCTCCTCGTCCAGTGGCGCTATGAGCGGAAGTGGTGGCAGCTCGTCTCGGGCGGACTGGCGACGCTGACGCTCCTCCTGACTTTCACCCGCAGCGTCTGGCTCGGCTGGCTGGTGGCCGTCTTCGTGGTCCTCGCCGCCACCCGGATCCGGCTGGCGTTCTACGCCCTCCCGGCCCTCCTGATCTTCGTCACCTTCATGCCGATGTCGATGTTCGCCCGGCTGGTGTCCTCGTTCGATACCCGCCAGGAGTCGAACTTCGACCGGATTCGTATGCTCGAGGCCGGAGTGGAGATCATCAAGGACTTCCCGGTCCTCGGAGTCGGCCCCGCGAACGTGAAGGAGATGTACTCGATTTACCGGAAGCACGACGCGCCGCGGGCCCGGCCGCCCCACCTCCACAACAACGTCGTGCAGCTCTGGGCCGAGCGCGGCATCCTCGGCCTCGCGGCGTATGTTCTTCTGCTGGTGCTGTTTACCCGCGAATGCGTCCGCTCGTGGCACGGCCCTCACCGCGTCTGGGCAGAGGCGGGGGTGGCGGTGGCGATCAGCCTCACGGTGGCCGGACTCTTCGAGTTCAACTTCGGCGACACCGAGGTTTTCTACCTGATGCTGAACCTTTTCGCCCTCATCGCCGTGTCGCTGGAGCGTCCTCAGCCGTCCCCGAATGCGGTCCCAACCCACTTTGTTGGGGCCCCTGCGTAACTTTTTAGCTGATGGCCACGTCAAACCATATAGATGGCCGCGGAATGAAGCACCTGACCGATCAGGAGCTGATGAAGATCGTGCAGGCGGGCGACTACTCCCCGGCGTCGGAGCTATATGACCGCCACAGCAAGTGGATTTACAACTTTGCCTCACGGATCCTGCGGAATCCCGAGCTGGCCGAAGACGCCACGCAGGAGGTCTTTCTCAGGATGATCCGGCACGCCCACACGTTCAAGGACAACGCGAGCCTGCGCACCTGGCTGTACGCCATCACCTCGAACTGGTGCCGGGACTACTTCCGGCGAGCCGACAACCAGGCGGTGAAGGAGGGGGATGAGGTGCTCGCCACCCTCCAAGCGCCGTTCGCGGAACGTCCCGACCAGAGGATCGAGCAGAGCTCGACCGCGCGGATGGTCAAGGCCGCCCTGGACAAGCTCACCCACGATCAGCGGGAGGCGATCGTCCTCGCCCGTTATCACGAGATGTCCCACGACGAGATCGCGAAGGTCGTCGGCTGCTCCGTCGGTGCGGTCAAAACGCGGATCTTCCGGGCCATGGAGTCGCTGCGGAACATCCTGAACCCGGTAGCGCCACAGTCTGTAGCAACCCCGGTGGAGGAATCGCCGGTGGAGGAAACCAATGTCTGATTGCATTTCACTGAGAGAATCGATGCCGCTGCTGCTGGCCGAAGAGCTCGACCCGGTCAGCCGGGAGCTGTCGCATCAGCACATCGAGAACTGTCCCGTCTGCGCCGGCGAGTGGGCCGCCATCAAGGCGACCTGGTCGCTCCTGGGCGACCTTCCGGA
The DNA here is from genome assembly GCA_036399015.1 of Thermoanaerobaculia bacterium. Classification (GTDB taxonomy): domain Bacteria; phylum Acidobacteriota; class Thermoanaerobaculia; order Gp7-AA8; family Gp7-AA8; genus QHVT01. The sequence goes on from DASWNW010000093.1 coordinate 96,943, forward strand.
AGAGGAAGTGCCCGCGCATGTGAAGCAGCGCTTCCTCCAGCGTGCCGGTCTCGCCGCCGAGCCGGCACCGGCGAACGTGGTGCCGTTTACCCGTCGTCCGGCGCTGAAGTGGATCGCCCAGGCCGCCGCGGTGGTGCTGCTGGTCGGCGGCGCGTATTACGCCGGCGACTACAACGCCGACCGCTTCGAGCCGGCGCCGCTGAATGTCGAGCGCATCGGCGAGCGTCCCCTCGACGCCATCACCCCTGTCTCGCTGTCGGAGAGCCGGGTCCTCAACGCGAAGGCGCTCAGCCCCGATATCCAGGGCCGCCCGAACATCGCCAACGTCCAGTTCGTCGACGCCGACGCGAGCGACGACCAGATCGCCGTCTCGTTCGACGTCACCTCCCACTGGACCGTCACCGGTAACCCGAAGGAGAAGAGCATCGTCCGCCTGCTGTCGTACATGCTCGAGAACGAGGAGGCGATGACCCCCCGCTCCGGTGCCATGGAATGGGTGCGCCGCACCTACTCCGATCCGGCGAACGCCGACCCCGAGATCGCGAACGCGCTGGCGAAGGTGCTGCGCAACGACGCGCACGAGGGTGTCCGTCTGCGTGCCGTCGAGACCCTCACCACCCTCCCGCCGGAAGTGGCGGTGCAGACGCGTGACGCCCTCATCGAGGCGCTGAAGAGCGATCCGAACCCCGCCGTCCGCCTGAAGGCCGTCGAAGCGCTGGCGAGGATGACTTCGAAGGGCGACATGCTCGACGCGGCCATGCTCGACACGCTGCGCGCCAAGGCGTCCCAGGACGACGAGAACCTCTACGTCCGCGTCAAAGCGGCCGAGGCCCTTCGCAACATCAAGCCGAACTGATGAGAAGACGCTCCTTCATCGCGGTCCTCGTGCTCCTGGCCGGCAGCGCCGCATTCGCGCAGAAGCCGGTCCAGAGATCCGTCGTCCTCGTGCAGAAGTTCGCCGTGGCGCAGGGGGGGACGTTCGTGCTCGAGAACCCGGCCGGCAACATCGACGTCACGGGCGCCGATGTCACCGACATCGAGGCGACGATCACGAAGCGGCTGGCGGGAAAGAACGGCGATGCGCTCGACGAGGCGGCGAAACTGACCAACCTCCTCGTCGGCGGCGACCCCCGTACCCGCGTCGCCCGGATCACCATCGGCACTCCCACGCAGCCGAAGTCGTGGACCGCCGCCGTGCACTGGAGCGTGCGCGTGCCGCGGAAGACGCGAGTGCGCATCGTCTCCACCGCCAGCGACCGCATCCGTGTGGCGAACGTGACCGGCGCTCTCCTGGTCCGAAACTTCAACGGCAACGTCATCATCACCAACGCCGATGGTGGGGCGTCGGTCGAGAGCGTGAACGGCTCGATCGTTTACACCACCCCCTATCCGCGGGGGCACGTCGTCCTCAAGACGCTGAACGGCCACGTCACCGCGACGGTCGCCGCCAACGCCGGCTTCCACTGGAACGCGGAGGCGGCCACCGGCGACATCCGGACCAATCTCCCCGCGCGCGGCGCGTTCGCCGGCAAGTCGTTCCGGGGCAGCGTCAACGCGCCGGGCGGCCCGACCCTCACCACCCACTCCCTCATGGGGAACATTTACCTGCTCGCGGCCGGCGTCCCCTCCAGGACCGCCGAGCCGATCCGGAATGCGGCTTTCCCCATCCCGCCGCCCGGACCGTCTGCCGCTCCCGGTGGCGGTTCGCGCCTCTTCAAGCGCGGCATCATGAACGGCTCGCTGAAGTACGACGCGAAAATCGGAGACGTCGACGTGGCGAGGGTCAAAGGCGTCGCCGACGTCAGGACGGGCGCCGGCTCGGTGAAGCTCGGCGCCGTGACCGGCGACTGCAACGTCCGCTCGGACGGTGGGCCGCTCCACTTCGGCGAGATCCACGGCCGCCTCTCCGCCCGTACCGGCGGCGGCGACATTTTCGTAGACAGCACCCGCAGCGGCGGCAGTCTCACCACCCTCGGCGGCACGATCCGTCTCCTCTATACCAGCGGCCCCACCCGCCTCATCTCCGGCGGCGGCGACATCATCGTCCGCCAGGCCGCCGGTGCCGTCACCGCGGAGACCACGTCCGGCGACGTCTCCATCACCGTCGACCCCGCCGTGAAAGGGGAGGAGGTGACGGCGAAGACGAGTAAGGGCAACGTGATCCTGTACGTCGACCCGAAGTTCGCGGCCGACATCGAGGCGACCATCGTCACCTCCAACCCCGACGCCGACACCTTCCTCTCGGACATCCCCGGCCTCTCCGTCACGCGCGAGACCGTTGCCGGAGGAACCCGCATCCGCGCGGCGGGGAAGCTCAACGGCGGCGGTCCGAAGGTCGTGCTGCGGGCCACGGGCGGCGACATCCGTATCGCCACCGGCCGGGTCGGCCCCACCGTGCTCACCACCCGATAGTGCTAGGATTCGCGCCCGAGAACCGACCTGGGGGGTTGAATTTGAAACGACTGATTTGCGGCGTTTTGATGTTTGCGGTCCTGGCCTGCGGCGCGAAGAGCGGCGACGAAACCGGCACCGCGGGTTCCGACACTGCCGCCACCGCGACCGACTCTGCGGCGGCTGCCAGCGACACCACCGCCACGACCGACACCAGCACCAGCACCGCGCCGTCCACGGCGCAGGAGGACCCATCGATGAGCCAGTACGAGAACAAGGTCGCGGAGCTGCACACGACCGCCGGACAGATCGACATCCGCTTCTTCCCTGACGTCGCCCCGAACCACGTGAAGAACTTCCTCGACCTCGCCGGGAAGGGCTTCTACGACAACACCAAGTTCCATCGCATCATCCCCAACTTCATGATCCAGGGCGGCGATCCGAACAGCAAAGCCGGCAACCCGAGCACCTGGGGCACGGGCGGCTCGGAGCAGAACGTGAAGGCGGAGTTCAATTCCGTCTCCCACCGCCGCGGCATCGTCTCCATGGCCCGCTCGCAGCATCCCGACAGCGCTTCCTCGCAGTTCTTCATCGTGGTGGCCGACTCCACCTTCCTCGACAACAACTACACGGTGTTCGGGCAGGTGACGAAGGGGATGGAAGTCGCGGACAAGATCGTCTCCGCTCCGAAGGGGGCGAACGACCGTCCGAATGAGCCGGTGGCGATCACGAAAGTCGTGATCCGAGACGCACGCGACGACGAGAAGGGCCCGGCGCCGAAATAACCCGCGTCCGTGAGCTCCCTTCCCTCAGAAGCGGCACACTACCTCGACAACTGGCTCGGCTCCGGCTGGACGGCAACGCCGCTGGCCGGAGACGCCTCGGTCCGCGCGTACTACCGCGTGGCCGCGCCGGACGGGACGTCGTACATGCTCGCCTACTACCCCGAGGAGGTGCGCCCGCAACTGGCGCGCTTCCTCGGCGCGTACGAGGCGGTCGCGCCGCACGGCCGCGTCCCCGAGGTCCTGCAGCACAGTGACTTCGCCGTCCTGCAGCGCGACGTCGGCGACCGCACGCTCTTCGACGTCCTGCACCAGGACCGCGAGGAGGGTCTCCGTCTCTACCGCGCCGCGCTCGACCTCCTGGCCGGTTTCCAGCGCGCGCCCGACCGCGGGCTGAACGCCGCCTTCACGGCGGAGTTCTTCTACGGCGAGCTGGAGATGGCGCGCGACTTTTACGTCGAGCAGCTCATGAGCGGCGACGTCGCGCCGCTGGAGTCGCTGCTGCGCGAGCTGTGCGAGCATGTTGCATCACATCCGTACGTGTTATGTCATCGTGATTTCCACGGACAAAATCTACACGTTATAGATGACATTCTTTACTTGATCGATTATCAGGACCTGAGAATGGGTCCCGATACGTACGACATCGCCTCGCTTCTCCGCGACCGCGGAGTGGGCCGGATCATCGGCGACGACGCGGAGCTGGAACTGCTCGCGCACTACGCCGCGGCCGCCGGCGCGGCGGGCGACGTGCGCCGCCGTTACTTCGAGACGCTGCTGCAGCGGTCGATCAAGATCCTCGGCACCTTCTCGAAGCAGCCGATCGCGCGCGGGCGGATGCATTACCTCGACTTCATCCCGCCGACGCTGGAGAGCATCCGCCGCTGCATCGACGAGCTGCCCGCCTTCGGCGCGCTTCGCGATAGGTTTCCGCTCGGCTTCGACCTCGAGGCCGCGCGACGGCGCGCACGAGAATTGAACAGGGAGTAACCATGGCAAAACACAAGATCACCCTTCTCCCCGGCGACGGCATCGGACCGGAGGTCACGGCCGCGGTGGTGCAGATCATCGAGTGCGCCGGCGTCGACGTGGAGTGGGAGAAGTACTTCGTCGGCGCGGAGGCGATCTCCCGCTTCGGCGACCCGCTGCCGCAGGACGTGCTCGACTCCATCCTCCGCAACAAGGTCGCGCTCAAGGGGCCGGTGACCACGCCGGTCGGGACGGGGTTCGCCTCGATCAACGTCCGCCTGCGCAAGACGCTCGACCTCTACGCGAACCTCCGTCCGGTGAAGTCGATGCCGAACGTGATTACCCGCTACGAGGACATCGACCTGATCGTCGTCCGCGAGAACACGGAGAGTCTCTACGCCGGACTCGAGCACGAGGTCATCCCAGGCGTCGTCGAGTCGCTGAAGATCATCACCCGCACGGCCTCGACGCGCATCGCCCGCTTCGCCTTCGAGTACGCCCTGGCCCACGGCCGGAAGCGCGTCACCGCGGTGCACAAGGCGAACATCATGAAGCTGTCGGACGGCCTGTTCCTGAAGTGCTTCCGCGAGGTGGCGCAGGACTACCCGAACGTCGTCGCCGACGACCGGATCGTCGACAACCTCTGCATGCAGCTCGTGCAGAACCCGAATCAGTTCGACATCCTGCTGCTCGAGAACCTCTACGGCGACATCGTCTCCGATCTCACGGCCGGTCTTGTCGGTGGACTGGGCGTCGTCGCCGGCGCGAACATCGGCGAGCAGGGGGCGGTCTTCGAGGCGGTCCACGGCAGCGCGCCCGACATCGCGGGGCAGAACAAGGCCAACCCGCTGGCGCTCCTCCAGTCTGCCGTGCTGATGCTCAACCATATCGGCGAGCTCGATTCCTCGAAACGGATCCAGAACGCGATCACGAAAGTGCTGGCCATGGGCCCCGAGTCGCGCACGCGCGACATCGGCGGCACCGGCTCGACGGCCGATTTCACGTCCGCGTTGTGCGACGTGTTGCGGAAGGGGACGCGCGCGTCGGATTGAGCGCACTCCCCGAGGGCGTCGTTCTCTTCAACTCCCACCAGTTCTGGGAAGCGCATGAGGCGTGGGAGCAGCTCTGGCTCCCCGCCGCCGATCCTCACAAGCAGTTCCTGCAGGGGCTCATCCAGCTCGCCGCCGCCTATCACCACGTGCAGCGCGGCACCTTCAGCGGCGGCGTACGCCTCTTCGACGCGGCGCTGCGGCGGCTCGGCGCGTTTCCGCCGGGCTACGCCGGAATCGACCGCGCCGATGCGGTCGAGGCGGCCGCAGGACACCGCGAACGGATCAGCCGTGGTGACAGAATCGACGCCGGAGAGTTCCCGAAGCTGCGCTACAATTCCTGACTCTCGACCAAGCCCAGGGAATCCACGCAGCCGAGGGGTTCAAATGCAGGAAATGGATCAACGGGACCGGGAGTTGCTGGGCGCTCTGCAGGGAGAGATTCCACTCGTTTCCACGCCCTTCGCCTTCATCGGACAGACGCTCGACATGTCCGAAAAAGAGGTGATCAAGCGCACCGAGCGCCTCCGGCGCGAGGGCATCATCCGCCACCTCTCCGCGCAGTTCGATCCGCGCGCTCTCGGCTACCGCTCCTGCCTCGTCGCGGCGCGTGTCTCGCCCGAGCGGGTCGACGAGGCGGCGGCGGCGATCAACGCGCACCCCGGCGTTACCCAGAACTACCGCCGGAACAACGACCTCAATCTCTGGTTCACGCTCTTCTGCTCCCCCGAGTCGAAGCTCGGTCTCGACCGCACCATCGAGATCCTCGGCCGCGAGGCAGACTGCGAGACCATCCGCCCCCTCCCGACGCTCAAGCTCTACAAGAACGGCGGCGGCGGCCACGAGCACGAGCACGAGCACGACACGCACGGCGACTACACGCAGCTCACGCCGTCCGAGATCGAGACCGTGCGCCTCCTCCAGCACGACCTGCCGCTCCAGCCGCGCCCCTTCGACGCCGTGGCGCGGACCTCCAGCATCACCGGCGAGGAGCTCCTCGCCACCGCCCGCACGCTGCTGCGCCGGGGGCAGATCCGCCGCTTCGCCGCCACCGTCTCGGCGCGCAAGCAGGGCTTCGCCGCCACCGCCATGGGCGTCTGGGTCGTCCCGGAAGTGCACGTCGACGACTACGCCACGAAGCTCGTGCAGCACCGAGCCGTCTCGCACTGCTACCTCCGTCCCGTCTACGACGACTGGCCGTACAACCTCTACACGACCGTGCACGCCCGGTCGGTGGACGAGTGCGAGTCGGTCATCAACGACCTCGCTATCGACAGCGGCCTCTCCGACAAGCGGGCGCTCTTTCCGACGAAGGAGTACAAGAAGACGCGCATCAACTTCTTCGCCGCCGACGTCGTGGAGTGGGAGTCGGCGCGGGTCAGCGACCGCGCAGCCGCGGCGGGCTAGTTGCGCTACGAGCGGGAACGTCTCTCACGCGACGCGATGCTCGCCGCCGCGCGGGCGTTCCGCGACACCATCCTGCTCCGCCGCACGATCCGGGAGTTCTCCGCCGAGCCCGTCCCCGATGAGGTGATCGACCTCGCCATCGAGGCGGCGGCCGCGGCGCCGTCGGGCGCGAACATGCAGCCGTGGAAATTCGTCGTCGTGCGCGACCCGGAGCTCAAGCGCCGCATCCGCGAGGCGGCCGAGAAGGAAGAGTACGAGAACTACAACGGCCGGATGCCGGACGAGTGGCTGCGGGTGCTCGCACCGCTCCAGACCGACTGGCACAAGGAGTTCCTCGAGGTCGCGCCGCTGCTGATCGTCGTCTTCAAGGAGGACTACGGCCTCGACGCCGCGGGGAACCGCGTCACCCACTACTACGTGAACGAGTCGGTCGGCATCGCCTGCGGTTTCCTCCTCGCGGCGCTGAACGCCGCCGGCCTGGCGACCCTCACCCACACTCCCAGTCCCATGGGGTTCCTCCGCGACATCCTCGGCCGCCCGAAGAACGAGAAGGCGTACCTGCTGATCCCGGTCGGCTACCCCGCCGAAGACTGCCGCGTCCCCGACATCACGAAGAAGCCGCTCGACGAAGTGCTCGTGCGGCGCTGACCGGTTCCGGCGGCAGAGGATTTTGACGTCCGGCGCGGCCGCCGCTCTCTGCAGAGTCAGGGAACGGGACTCGAATCAGACGCGTGTCGATGGACATCGATACATATCCCGAGTTCGTGCAGGACGTCGCCGAGGCGGTGCGGCCGGAGGCGCCGGCCGTCAACCTCACCGGATGGGAGACCGTCCGCTTTCAACTGGATGACATGCCGCCGGAGCCGCCCTAGAAGATCGGGTTCTCCACGTGGACGTGAAAGTCCCAGTCGTAGGTGTAGCCGGGGAACTCGACCGGCACGGTGTAGGTGACGTCGATCGTGATCTCCGCCGCCTTACGGGAGATCTCGAGGTTTTCGTCTTCCACCGGCAGCTCGAGCTTCTCGGCCTTGTCGAGGATCGCCGCGCGGATTCTTTTGTTGTTGTGCTGCCCGGCGGACTTCGCCTCGTCGATGACGGTGTCGCGGAACTCGGCCGCCTTCACCTTCACCGGGATCATCCGGTACGCAATCAGACCGGCGACGAGCATGATCGCCAGCCCCACCAGGCACCCGAACTGCCCCTCACCCCGCTCGCGTCGATTGCGCAACATTGGACGTCCTCCGATTTGCGCTGAGATTAGCAGTTCACTCGATCCATTTGAAGAGACGGCGGGGCGCCTGCGGCAGGCGCGGCGCGTCCGTCTCGCGCGCGGCCGTGGCGCTCGCGGAGCGTCCCAGCGGGGCCGAGGACCAGAGCACGAGGCGCGCGCGTCCGACGATCCGCTCGTGCGGCACGACCCCCCAGGAGCGGGAGTCGATCGAGTCGTCGCGGTTGTCGCCCATGACGAAATAGGACCGAGCCGGGATGAGCTGTGCCTCGATCGCGCCCGTGGCGGCCGGACGGAGCACGTACGGCTCGGGGATCGTGTGCCCACCGATGCGCACCCGCCCGAGCCGCGAGTCGACCAGGTCGCCCGGCACGCCGATGACCCGCTTGACCAGCAGCTCCCGCCCGTCCGGCGCGTGGAAGACGACCACGTGCCCCCGCTCCGGGTTCCCCCGGTAGTACCGCGTGACCACGATCTGGTCCCCCGGCGCGAGCGTCGGAGCCATGGAGGCGGTGGGGATCGAGTAGAGCTGCACCGCCGCCCGCACGAGAAAGGCGAGGCTCACCGCCAGGGCGAGCGGCTCGACGATCGTGCGAAACAGCGACTTCTGGCGCGGCATCAGGCTCGGATGTACAACGAGCGAGCCAGGCTGAAAGTTCCGGGTGCGCTCTGGCGCACGCGGCGTTAGGCTTTGGGCGTTTGAGGTGGCGCGACTCGAGGGGCCTGTTCTTTGCCGCGGTGGTTGTCGCGAATGTCGTATGTGGGGGCGGCGGCGCCTCGGGTACGTCCGGTCAATCGAGCGCAGCACCGCTCCCGGAGAAGCAGAGTGCCGGTCCCAGAGCGGCACTGGAAGCGGTGAAGGCCGTCGAGCCGGAAACGCTGAAAGCGATGCCGGACACGGAGAAAACGCCGAGCGGTATCGCGACGAAATTAACCCGGGCGGGACATGGCACGCGGCGGGCGGCCAATGATGATGCAGTGGTGCTGTACTCGCAGACGTATGACACCACTGGACATGTGACTGCCCGAGGACAGGACCTGATCGGCGATCCGGCGACAGAGCGGCTGACCTGACGACCTACGCCCGGGTGGCGAGTTGCGCGTTACCCGTGCAGTTCCGCCTGGACGAGGAAGCCCGGGCAACGCGCTACACGCAACCCGCAACGCGAACTACGGCGTCACCGCGTGGAACGTATCGCTCGCGTTCGTCTTGCGCAGGTTCACCGAACCGTGCACCGCGAACACCGGCATCTTCTGCTGCAGCCCCTTCAGCGCGAACTCGCCGAGCGCCTCGGTGTTGAAACTCCCCACCACCCGGTCCAGGGTGGGCTGCGAGATGACGAGCTGCCCCGGCTTCGCCACGCCGCTCTCCAGGCGCGAGGCGATGTTCACGGCGCTGCCGAGCACGGTGTAGTCGACGCGCTTCTCGGTGCCGACGTTCCCGACCACCGCCGGGCCGCTGTTGATCCCGATCCGGACGCGCACCGGCGGCAGCCCCTCCTTCTCCCGCTCCCCGTTCCAGAGCTCGACCCGCTCCATCAGCATCAGGCCCGCCAGGATGGCGCGGTCGGCGTGGTCGTCCTGCGCGATCGGCGCGCCGAAGAAGGCCATCACCGCGTCGCCGATGAACTTGTCGAGCGTGCCGCCGTACGCGAAGATCGCGTCCACCGCCGCCGAGAAGAAGTTCGAGAGGAACGACGCCACCTCTTCCGGCTTCTTCGTCTCCGAGACGGTCGTGAAGCCGGAGATGTCGGCGAAGAGGATCGAGACGTCGGCCGTCCGGACGTCGTCCTCGTCGGTCGTCGCCGCCCCCTTCACGATCTCGTCGATGACGGCGGGGGAGTGATACCGCTCCATCTTCGAGCGGATCTTCCGCTCCTGCTCGATCTTCTCCGCGAGCTGCGCCCGCTCGACCGCCACCGCGGCGAAGTTCGCCAGCGCCGTGATCAGGTCGAGGTCCTCTTCCGTGAAACGCCCGATGTGAATCGGCGAGTCGACCTGCACCGCGCCGATGACCCGGTTGCGGTTCCAGAGCGGCACGCACATCGCCGAGCGGATCCCGTGGATGGCGATCGACTTGCCGCCGAGGAGCCGCGCGTCTTCCAGCGCGTTCGACGTCATCAGCGCCACCTGCTGCTCGGCCACCATCTTCAGGATCGTGCGCGAGATCGGGATGTCCTGCGCGTCCGCCCCGTCGATGAACTTCGTCAGCTTCGGCACCGGCTCGCCGTTGTCGTCGAAGAGGATGATCAGCCCCCGCTCCACCGGCAGGTACTTGAAGACCATGTCCATGACGGTGTTGAGCAGCGAGTTGAGGTCGTCCGACTGCAGCATGGCCCTGGCCACCTGCACCAGCACCTGGAAGATCTTCTCCCGCGTGACCGACGGCTCCGGCTTGAGCCCCGGCTCCGAAGGGGGACGAACTCCGGCCGCAACCTGGATCTCCCCGAGGTCGAGCCCGAACTCGGAGTTGAAGTCGGAGATGCGCCGGATGACGGTCCCGGACGGGTTGTCGAACATCGACTCGCCCGAAAAGTCGACCGATGGCATCGACTTGATGTCGAGCTGGACGGAGCCGACCAGGATCTTGTCGCCGGAGTTGATCTGCGACTCGGTGATCAGGTTCCCGTTGACCTTCACGCCGTTCGTCGACTTCAGGTCGACGATCCACCAGCCGTTGTTCCGCACCTCGACGCGCGCATGCTTCCGCGACACCGATGGGTGGTTGAGCACCAGATCGTTTCCCTCGGTGCGTCCGATCGACAACTCCGACTTGATGTCGGTGATGCGCGGTACGCCGAGATCGACGTAGTGAATCTGGAGCTGATCCATTGCCGCAGATTATACCGGGGGGCTTCGGTTCCTCGGGTTCCTCGGAGTTCCTCGGGTTCCTCGGAGGAAAACGCGCCCGACGCCGAGGACCCCCGAGGAACCCGAGGAACCGATCCCCTTCACGTATAATGCGTTCTCTCCAGGCAAGGTTAGCTCCCGATGAGCGAGCAAGCATCGTCCGACGCCACACCGCATCGAAGTCTCGTCGTCCGTGCCGTCCTGCGCACCGACGTGGGATTGGTGCGGTCGGAGAATCAGGATTTCGGGACGTACACCACTCCGTCCGAGGAGCAGGACAACCACGCCGCCGGACGGCTGCTGGTCGTCGCCGACGGCATGGGCGGCCACCGAGGCGGCGCCACCGCCTCCCGCATCGCCGGTGAGACCGTCAAGGCGCAGTTCCTCGGCAGCGAGACCACCGACGTCGCCACCGCGCTCCGCGAGTCGCTGATCCGCGCCAACGCACGCATCTACTCCGAGGCCCACTCGAACCCCGAGCTGCGGGGCATGGGCACGACCACCTCCGCGCTCGCCGTCCGCGGCGACCACGCCTGGATCGCCCACGTCGGCGACTCCCGCATCTACCTGGTGCGCGACGACACCATCCGCCAGCTCACCGAGGACCACTCCCTCGTCGCCACGATGGTGCGCGAGGGGCTCCTGACACCGCAGGAAGCGGAGGTCCACCCGCGCCGCAACGTCCTCCAGCGCTCGATGGGCGTCTCCGACGACGTCGAGATCGACGTCCGCGGGCCGTTCCAGCTCCGCGAGGGAGACACCTTCATCCTCTGTAGCGACGGCCTGCACGGCCTGGTCAAGGAGCAGGAGCTGAAGGAAATCGCCCACGGCACCATCGAGGACGCCGCCGACGAGTTCCTGCGGAGAGCCCTCGAGCGGGGCGCCCCCGACAACGTGACGGTGATCGTCGCCCGCGTCGAGCACGGCGAGGGCGAGCCGGTGAACCTCTTCGACGAGACGCTCGCCGACACGCAGAAGCTCGTCGCCGTGACGGACGAGGCCCTGCGCGACACGGACAAGATCAAGGTGGAGCCGGAGCCGGGGTCCTCGGGTTCCTCGGGTTCCTCGGCTCCGTCGGCAGAACCACTACGAGGAACCCCGAGGAACTCCGAGGAACCCCGAGGAACCCGCAGCCCCGTCCCCTGGCTCCTCCTCCTCCTCGTCCTCGGTGCGGCCGGAGCCTGGTACTACCTGTCCCGATAACCCATGCCCCGCCCCCGGCACCTCGTCATCGCCGTCCTCCTCCTCGCTGCCTGCCGCCGCGACGGGGCGCGTCTGGACGACGCGCAGAAGATGGTCGCCTACGCCGTCAAGCCGGCGGTCGTGCGCATCAACGCCTTCGCCACCGCCAGCTTCCGCTATCCCGCTGACGCCATCGCCTCCATCGAGACCCAGCTCCGCGCCGACGGGCACGAGCTTCGCGCGCGCGGCATCGTGGCGCGGGAGGAGAGCGTCGAGACGGGCGCCGGCGGCTCCGGCACCGGCTTCGTCATCCATCCCGACGGCTACATCCTCACCAGCGGCCACGTCGTGGCGCCGACCCGCGACCCCGCCGCGCTCCGCCGCGACCTCCACCGCAACGGCGCCATCGCCGCGCTGGTGCGCCACTTCCCGATCGAGACGCTGCGCACGATCTACCGCGAGGGGACGCTCGACCGCTACGTCGGCCCCCTCTCGCGCGCCGGCCGCCTCGAGGAGATGAAGGTCGCCTCGCAGGTCGAGCTCTCGAACGGCGAGACGCTCCCGTACCGCATCCGCCGCTGGTCCCCCGCCCTCAACGAGCGTGGCACCGACCTCGCCGTCCTGGAGATCGATCGCAAGGGACTCCCGTCGCTCCCCCTCGGCGACTCCGACACCACGCGCATCGGCGAGTCGATCTTCTCCGTCGGCTACCCCGCCGTCGCCAGCAGCAGCGACGAGGTGATCGGCGGCTGGCTCTCGCGCGAGAGCGATCTCGAGGCGACGTTCAACCCCGGCACCATCACCGCCATCAAGCGCAACGTCGCCAACACGCCCGTCCTGCAGTCGAACGTCGCCATCTACCGCGGCAACTCCGGCGGGCCGGCGGTGAACCTGGACGGAGAGGTGATCGGCGTCTCGACGTGGGGGCACACGAACGCCGAGCAGATCAAGTTCCTCGTCCCGATCGACATCGCCAAGCAGTTCCTGGCCGAGGCGGGGGTGAAGGCGAGCACCGGCGGCGCGTTCAACGGCCACTACCGCGCCGCGCTCGACGCCGCGCGGGAGGGGGACTGGGTGAACACGAAGGCGGAGCTGGCGACCGCCGCGAAGCTCTTCCCGAGCTCCCCCGACCTGATCCGCTTCGGCCACGACGCCGACCGTGCCATCCGCGGTCTCCCGCCCTGGCGCAGGCATCCGCTCGCGGCGACCGTCGCCGGGGGGCTGATGGTCATGCTCGCGGGCGTGGGGACGCTCTTCGCCGTCCGCTCGCGTGCGTCGCGCATCCCGCCCGACCTCCTGAAGGCCGGCACCGTCGAAACCGTCGTCGCGCCGAGCGGCACCGAAGGCGGCTCCGCGGTCTCCATGCTCGGCCGTTTCACGATCCTCAACGGCAGCCGCGCGGGCCAGAAGCTTGGCCTCGGCGGCTCGGGCATCCGGATCGGGCGGGAGTCGACGATTTGTGAGATCGTATTGGAAAATCCGAAGGTCTCGCGGCTCCACGCGGAGGTGGTCTCGATCGACGGCAAGGTCCTGCTCATCGACCGCAACTCTTCCAACGGGACGTACGTGAACGATCACAAGATCGACAAACGCTTCCTCCAGGACGGCGACATCATTTACTTCGGCGGCCGCAACGCCGTCGCGGTGGCATTTCACGCGTGAGGATGACTGGTGGCTGACAAGCGGTGTGACAACGGGCACTTTATCGACGAGTCGTGGGACATCTGTCCCTACTGCCCGCAGGACGCGAGCGAGCCGGAGATCCCGGTGGTGCGCCCCCGCGCGGCCGAGGCCGTCGTTTCTCCCGCTCCCTCCGTCCCCTCTGGACCGACGGGCTCTCAGCCCGTCGCCCGCTTCGACGAAAGTGCCGGGCTGAGAGCCCGGCACTCCAGGGACAGCTCCTCCAGCGCGCTCGCCGTCGCCCCCGCGCCGATGGAGCGCACCGTCGCCGCCTCCCGCCTCGACGCCCAGAAACGCTACGTGGTCGGCTGGCTGGTCGGCCTCAGCGGCGCCGCGCGCGGCGAGTCGTTCCCGGTGCGCATGGGCCGCAACGTCGTCGGCCGCGACCGCAAGTCCGACATCGTCATCAACGACGACCAGGCCTCGGCGCACCACGCCGACCTCGTCTTCCGCCCGGAGGAGAAACGTTTCATCCTCATGGATCACAACTCCACGAATGGGACGTACGTCAACGAGACGGAGATCGAGCCGCGCCGGGACCTGGCGGCGAAGGACGTCATCCGCATCGGCGCGCAGCGCTTCATCTTCATGCCCCTCTGCCACGACGGCTTCCACTGGGACGATGAGGGGCCGCTGAAATGATCGGCACCACCATCGGCAACTACCGGATCGACCGCGAGATCGGCGAAGGCGGCATGAGCCACGTCTACGTCGGCCTGACGCAGCGCGCCACCGACCTCCTCCCCAGCGGCTTCCCGGTCGTGCTCAAGGTCATGTCCGACGAGCTGGCCGGCGACGCCACGGCGCGGAAGCGCTTCATCAAGGAAGCGCAGATCCTGTCCAAGCTCCGCCACCGCTACATCACCCGCTTCTACGAGTTCATCAACAACGAGCAGGGGGCGGTGCTGGTGATGGAGTTCGTCGAGGGCATGCCCGTCGACGTGCTGCTGACCGAGCGGGGCGCGCTCACCGTCAGCGACGCCATCTCGGCGACGCAATGCCTGCTCGAGGCGCTCGTCTACGCGCACGGGAAGGGCATCACCCACCGCGACATCAAGCCGGCGAACCTGATCAAGGAGAAGTCGGGCGTGGTGAAGGTGACGGACTTTGGCATCGCCAAGATCCGCGAGGGGGGCAATACGAGCGGCCAGACGGTCCTCACCAAGTCCGGCTTCCTCCTCGGCACGCCGCACTACATGTCGCCCGAGCAGATCCGCGAGCCGAAGGACGCCGGCGCGAAGAGCGACATCTACTCCTCCGGCGTGCTGCTGTACGAGATGCTGACCGGCACGCTGCCGTTCAACAGCCGCTCGCTGCCGAAGCTGATCGACGCGATCTACCGCGGCGAGAAACAGCCGCCCAGCGCCCTGCGCCCCGAGGTGGACCGGGAGCTCGAGCAGATCGTCGTGAAGGCGATGCATCCCCGCATGGACCAGCGCTTCGAGACCGCGCGCGAGTTCTTCGAGGCGCTCGAGGAGTACAACGCCCGCCAGCCGGTCGCGCCGACCGGCCGCCACCCCGTCGCAGACGCCGATCCGGCCGCGCTCACGCCGAAGGCGATGCCGGCCGTCGACCTGTCGAAGCACTGGGCGCTCGTCAACGTGAAGCCGGAGGCGAACGAGAAGCACACCATCAGCGGCGACAGCGTCATGGTCGGCCGCGACCGCACCTGCTCCATCGTCCTCGCCCATCCCGCCGTCTCGCGCCGCCACGCCCGCATCACCGTGGCCGGCCGGGAGCCGGTGCTGGAAGACCTCCAGTCCGCCAACGGAACCTACGTCAACAACGCCCGCGTCGAGCGGGTGGTCCTGAAGCCGGGAGACATCGTGCGCTTCGGCGCGGACCCGGCGTGTAGTTATGTGTTACGCGATCATTAGTCGCAGAGTCTCAAAGTCTCAGAGTCTCAGAGTAGTTTTTCGGCCTCTTTGCGACTCTGAGACTCTGCGACTCTGAGACTTCGAGGAACCCATGAACCAGATCAACTGCCTCCGCTGCAAGCAACCGATCGACGCCTCCTATGACCAGTGCCCGCACTGCAGCGAGAAGGTCACGGCGTTCCAGCGGACCTATTCGACGCGTCTCCTCGACGGCAAGTACCAGATCATCGACCGCCTCGGCGTCGGCGGCATGGGCGAGATCTTCAAGGTCCGCCACATCCATCTCAACGAGCTCCGCGTGATCAAGATCATGCGGCCGAACGTCGCCCAGGACGATCAGGGCCTGCAGCGCTTCCTCCAGGAAGCGCGCACGTCCACCATGATCAAGCACAAGAACCTGGCCATGCTGTACGACTTCGCGCAGCTCGACGACGGCTCGTACTACATGGTCTGGGAGTTCATCGACGGCACGAACATCCAGAAGTGGATCTCCCAGACCGGCGCCATGCCGCCCCGCCTCACCGTGGAGATCGCGATCCAGGCGCTGCACGGCCTCGAGCATCTCCACTCCATGGGCCTCATCCACCGCGACATCTCCCCCGAGAACATCATGCTGTCGCAGGATCACCACGGGAAACTGCTCGTGAAGGTCATCGACTTCGGCATCGCCAAGCAGCTCGCCGAGGGGGACGGCGGCCAGGGGCTCACCCAGACCGGCATGTTCCTCGGCAAGCTCAAATACGCCTCGCCCGAGCAGGCCGGCTTCCTCAAGGAAGGGGAGCATCTCGATCCCCGCAGCGACCTCTACTCCTTCGGCATCGTCATGTACGAGATGCTCGCCGGCCGCACGCCGTTCCAGGCGACGAATCCGCACGGGTACATCCTCAAGCACGTCACCGAGAAGCCGGCGCCGATCGCGGAGCTGAACCCCGGAGTGAAGGTGCCGCCGCCGCTCGAGGCGATCGTCATGCGCTCGCTCGAGAAGAGCCGCGACGCCCGCTTCGCCACCGCCGACGATTTCGCCAGCGCCCTCGAGGGCATCCGCGGCGCCATCCCGCCCGACCAGAAGTACGGCCTCGGCGAGAAGATGATCACCCTCTCCGGCGCGCAGACGCTGGCCGACCTGAAGATGTCGTCGACCGGCAGCGGCCCGCAGATCACCGCCGGCGGCGCCCAGCCGACGCAGCAGACGCGCGCGGGCGCCCTCACGGGCGGCGGCACGCTCGGCGGCGCCACGATCGCCCGCGGCGGCACCATGCCCGGCACCGGTGCCACCGGTCCCACCGGCACGCGCACCGGCAGTGACGACGCCACGGTGATGGAGCGCAACCTCACCGCGTCGCCGAAGACCCTCGGCAGCGACGACGCCACCGTCATGGAGCGTTTCGACACGCCCGGCGCCGCGCCGACCGCGGTCGAGGCGAAGATCGGCTACAACGCCAGCGCGCAGGCCGAGGCGACCGTGCTGGAGAAGCAGTACACGCCGCGCGCGAAGAGCAAGACCCCGCTCATCGCCGCCGCGGCGGCCCTCGTGCTCGTCCTCGCCCTCGCCGCCTACTTCCTCACCCGCAAGCCCGCCGAGCCGCCCGTCGCCACCCTTCCGACGTCGACCGCCGGCACCCAGGTCACCACCACCGCCTCGAGCGGCGCTCCGATCGCGCCGGGAGAGGGCGTGCTGCTGCTGTCCGCCTCCCCGTGGGGCGAGATCGAGAAGATCGTCAGCAAGGACGACTCGAAGGAAGTGCCGCTCCGCCAGGACGACCGCTCCACGCCCGCGCGCATCAGCCTCGCCCCCGGCGACTACCAGGTGACGCTCAGCGGCGAGGCGGGGACGCAGACCATCGACGTCCGCATCGACGCCGGCAAGCCGACGCAGCGGAATGTCCGGATGCGCGACCTGAATTTCGATGAGCTGACCCAGGAAGTGACGAAACCATGACGCGCCGCATCCTCGCACTCACACTCCTCACGCTCGCCGCCGCCACCTCCGCCTACGCGTCCTGGTACGACGACTACGACGACGGCCTGGCCGCGATCCGCAAGGGCAACTGGAGCGTTGCCGCGCAGAAGATGTCCGCCGCGATCAAGGGGAACCCGAAGGAGGGGGACCGCACGCGCACGTACGGGACGATCATGATCAACTACCACCCGTACTACTACCGCGGCGTCGCCTACCTGAACACCGGCCGCTATGAAGAGGCGATCTCCGACTTCGAGCGCACCAGCGGTCCCGGTCCGGAGAACCTCGGCTCGCTCGACGTGCTGATGGAGCGCGCCAAGAAACAGCTCGCCGCCACGAACACTCCCGATCCCGAGCCGGCGCGCCCCGAGCCCACGCCCGCGCGTCCCGCTCCGGCGGTGACGCAGCCGGCTCCCACGCCCACCGTCCCGTCGATCGACCCGGCGCTTCGCCAGCGCGCCGCCGGCGCGATCGCCGCCGCGCGCCAGAAGCTGCAGGCCGCGCAGCAGCGCCGCGCCACCGCCTCGCCGCAGTACACGCAAGGCATGAGCACCCTCACCAACGCCGTCACCGCCAACACGTCGGCGCGCACGAACGACGACCTGCAGAACGTCATCACGCTCGCCGACGGTGCGGGCGATCTCTTCGAGCTGGCCATGCCTCCGTCGGCGGCGCCGTCGCCGGCGATCGCCGTCACCACGCCCTCGCCCGCGCTGCCGGTCGTGCCGCGTCCCTCGGCCGCGACGTCGGAAGTGGTCGACGAGCATGCGGACGAGGTGCGGCGCGCGCTCGAGTACTACTTCGCCGGCGAGTTCGAAGAGGCGACCCAGCGCTTCCAGGCGCTGACGCGGAAGATGCCGACCAACGGCTGGATCCACGCCTTCCTCGGCGCGTCGCAGTACTCGCAGTACGCGTTCGAGGCCGACGAGAACTTCCGCGCCGCGGCGATGGAGTCGTTCCGCCGCGCGAAGCAGTTGCGCTCCTGGAAGGACGGGCTGCCGCCGAAGTACTTCTCGAAGCGGATCCGCCAGGTCTTCAGCGATACGAAAGGCTGACCGCGAACCGTGGAGCGGCGGGCTGTGAGGCCCGCCGCATCACACGTCAGACGTCAGCTTTCGTTGCCGTTGCCGTTGCCGCCACCGTTACCGCCGGTGGAGCCGCCGCCGGAGTTCGACTCGCCGCCGTTGCCGCCGAGGGCCGGAATCGCATCCCGAACCTTGTCGACGACACTGGAGATCGCGGCACGCGCACGGCCCGCGGCCGGACGCGCTGCTGCTGCTACCGCACCCGCTGCCGCACCGATGGCACCGGCCGCTGCCACGCGCCGGGTGCTCGCCGAGCTGCTGCTCTTCGAGCCGCCACGTGACTTCGAACCGCCGCTCCGCTTGGTGCTGCTGCTGCCACGGCTGCTGCTGCCGCTCGAGGACCTGCTGCTGCTGCCGCCGCCACTGCTCCGGCGCGCGCTGCTGCTGCTGCCCTTGCTGCTGCTGCCGCCGCCCTTGCGCGACCCGCCGCCGCCGCTCGAAGCCTTGCCGCCTTTGCGGCCGGCCGCCGAACGCTTCGCGGAAGTCGAAGCCTTGGAGCTGCTGCTGCTGCCACGGCTGCTGCTGCCCTTGCTGCTGCTGCTGCCGCCCTTGCGCGACCCGCCGCCGCCGCTCGAAGCCTTGCCGCCTTTGCGGCCGGCCGCCGAGCGCTTCGCGGACGCCGAGGCCTTGGAGCTGCTGCTGCTGCTGCCACGGCTGCTGCTGCCGCTGCTGCTGCCGCCCTTGCGGGAACCGCCGCCGCCGCCGCTCGAGGCCTTGCCGCCCTTGCGACCCGCCGCGGCGCGCTTCGCCGAAGTCGAGCCCGACGACTTGGAGGACGACTTCGAAGACTTCGACGACGACGAAGACTTCGACGACGAGGACTTGGACGACTTCGAGCTCGAAGACTTCTTCGAGCCGCCGCTCTTGCTGGAGCCGCCGCCCTTCTTCGCGCCTTTCGACGCGCTCTTCTTTGCTGCTGCCATGTGGTTTCTCCTATGTGAAAGGTTTCGGTTGGGGAGCCGTACTTTCGATCAGAGAACTTGCGCAGCGTGGAACCCGGTGTGCGGGTTGCACGAAAAACAATGTAGACGATGATCCCTCGATTGTCACGTGCAGCACTGATGCCGCGTATCGCACTTCCGTTCGCGCTCGCGCTTTTCGCCGCGCTGCAGGCGCTCGCGATCTACGTTTTCATCCTCGATCTGCGCATGCGCCGCGAGCTGCGCACGCACGGATGGCGCGAGCCGACGATCATCGTGTCGCGCGCCGGAGGACGCGAGCGCGAGCTCGCGCGCGTCTACGGCACCGACTGGCGTCCCACGCCCGCGCTGCTGCTCGAACAGCTCCCGCCGCACGTTGCCGACGCGTTCCTCGCCGCGGAAGACGTCCGCTTCCGCAGCCACATCGGCCTCGATCCGATCGGCATCCTCCGCGCCGCGTTCACCAACGTGCGCGCCGGCGGCATCGCGCAGGGCGGCAGCACCATCCCGCAGCAGGTCGTGAAGCAGCGCTACCTCTCGAACGAGCGCACCTGGAAACGCAAGATCATCGAAGGCGCGCTCGCGGTGGCGCTCGACCTCCGCCTGACGAAGGACGAGATCCTCGAGCTCTATCTCAACGACGTCTACCTCGGCCATCACGCCGGCAGCCCGATCCTCGGCATCGACGAGGCCTCGCGCATTTTCTTCGACAAGACCCCGCGCACGCTGCGCCTCGACGAGGCGGCGCTGCTCGCCGCGATGATCCGCGCGCCGAACCGCGACACGCCGGAGAAGCGGCCCGACATCGCCCGCGCGCGCCGCGACGCCATCCTCGCCGTCATGCGCGACCGCGGCTGGATCGAGCCGGACCGCTACGAGAAGGCGCGGAAGCATCCCGTCGACGTCACGCGCGGCGAGCTGCCCGACCGCCCGTACCCCTACTACATGCGCGCGCTGCGCGCCGAGGTGGTGCGGGAGGTGGGGCTGCGTCCAGTCGTCGCCGGCGGGCTGACCATCGTCTGCGAGATGGACCGCGACGCGCAGCGCGCGGCCGAGCAGGCGGCGCGCAACGGCGCGTACCGTCTCCAGTCGAGCTACCGCTGGATCCGCGATCAGTCGCGCAGCGATCCGCTGCAGGTGGCCATCCTCTCGGTCGATCCACGCAGCGGCGGCATCCGCGCGCTCGTCGGCGGCACCAGCTTCCGCCGCTCGCCGTTCGACCGCACCTCGCAGATGCGCCGCCAGCCCGGCTCCGCGTTCAAGCCGTTCGCCTATCTCGCCGCCATCTCGTCGAAGAAGGCCACGGCGTCGTCGCTGCTGCTCGACGCGCCGCTCAAAGTCGAGCTCAGTCGCAACGAGATCTGGGAGCCGCAGAATTACGACGAGCACTTCCGCGGCCGCGTCACGCTGCGCGAGGCGTTCGAGCGCTCGCTGAACGTGCCGACCGTGCGCCTCACGCGCGACGTCGTCGGCCTGCGCCGCGTCGCGAATACCGCCGAGGATCTCGGGTTCGACAATGTCGACACCGTCCCGGCCATGTCCCTCGGTGTCGGCGAGGTCTCGATGCGCGAGCTCACCGCCGCCTATACCGTCTTCCCCAACCTCGGCGACCGCGTCGAGCCGTTCCTCCTCCGCGCCGTCACCGGCCGTGGCGGCAAGAAGCTCTTCGAGCGCGAGATCGAGGAGAAGCGGGTCGCCGACCCGAACGCCACCTACGTCATGCACACGCTCCTGCGCGGCGTCGTCCGCCGCGGCACCGCCACGCGCCTCCGCCGCTACGGCCTCGGCTACGTCGCCGGGAAGACCGGCACGACCAACGACTACCGCGACGCCTGGTTCGTCGGCTACACCGCCGACATGGTCACCTCGGTCTGGGTCGGCTTTGACCGTGGCGCGCCGCTGCGCCTCTCGTCGTCCGAGGCGGCGCTGCCGGTGTGGGGCTCGTACATGCGCGAGATCCCCCACAAGCCGGCCAACCCCGATCCGCCGTCGGGCGTAACGTTCCGCGACATCGACCCCGAGTCCGGCATGCTCTGGCGCAAAGGCTGTCCCGGCCCGATCCGCGAGGCCTTCCTCGACGGCACCGCCCCCACCCGCCACTGCCCGACCGGCGTCATGGGGCGCATCGTCCGGCACGTTCTTTTCGACGAGGACAGCTTCGACGAGCCGGCCGCCATCACCTTCGACAAGTTCCGCCGCTGGGCGAACGAGGTCGACCGCAACCGCCAGGACATGGAGAGCGCGCTCGACAAGTTCCGCCGTATCTTCCGCTGAGCGCTGTCGGCCTGTTTGGGGCGAAATCGCGAATTTATGACGCTCTTCCCGTCGCGTCCGGCCCCCAGCCGTGCTAGAACGCCCGGCGATGGCAGCGCGGTTCCTGGTGGTGGACGACGATGACGCGATCCGCAGGCTGGTTTCGGCGGTCCTGCGCCGGGAGCAGTTCGAGACGGACGAGGCCCGCGACGGCCGCGAGGCGATCGGGAAACTCAGCGCCGGCACGTACGACGCGCTGTTCCTCGATCTGATGATGCCGGTCTGCGACGGCTACCAGGTGCTCGAGTTCATGCGCGAGCAGATGGTGGCGCGCAAATGTGTGGTGGTGATGACCGCCGCCGGCTCCCGTGGCACCAGGGATCTCGATCTGGCGCTCGTCCACCGTGTCCTGCACAAGCCGTTCAACATCGAGGACGTCATCGCCGCCGCGGTGGACTGCGTCCGGGGCTGACGGCGCCGCTTGCGGCGCAGGCGAAATCGCTCGGAAGCTGAGCGAAATCGCTCGCGAGCCAGGCAAATCGATCGGCTTCTCTGAGAAATCGCACAGCTTCTCTGCGAAATCACACGGCTTCTCTGAGAAATGGCACAACTTCTCTGACAAATCGCACAGCTTCTCTGAGAAATCGCACAGCTTCCCTGAGAAATCGCACAGCTTCTCAACGAAATCGCTCAGCTTCCCTGCGAAATCGTTCGCCCGCCCGGCGTGACGCCCTGCGGCGCCAGCGAGAGCGGCGGCTCGCGCCGCCGCTCCCATGAAGAGTGCCTACGGCAGACCGCGCGTACGCCTGCGCGTGCCGGGCGCCTGCCGGAGCGACGGCTCCTGCTCGACACCCTGCAGCAGCACGTCCTTCTTGGCCGCCGCGACGCCGGTGATCCCGCCGATGACGTGATGGGCGGAGCGCACCGCCCCCTCCTGCCACCCCGACCAGTACGACACCTGGTCGCCGGCCACCCAGAAGCGCCCCTCCGGTTTCAGCAGCGTCTGCGGGATGGTCTTGTCGCACGACCAGTCGTCGGCCCAGCCGCCGAGCTGCCACGGCACGTTCTGCCAGGCGATCGAGAGGCCGAGGTCGATCGGCACGTGCTTGTCGAAGTCGCGGTGCACCTTCTTGCCGCCCTTCATCGCCTCGACCAGGCGCTTCTCCGGCGAGTACTTGCCGAAGTCGATCGCGTCCTGATCGTAGTTGTACGCGCCGGTGAGGATGCCCTTCTCCCGGAAGTATCCCCACGACGGATACCAGATCTGCGTGATCGGGTCGGTCGTATACGAGATCCCGCCGTACATCTCGTCGCGCGTCTCCCAGAAGCGGCTGTTGGTCTGCCAGCCGACCTTCACCGTCGGCGCGAACGCCACCCCCTTCACCGCGTCCTTGTACGGCTGCTTGAAGTTGTTGTCGCGGATGATGTTGGACAGGATCGGCAGCGGGATGGTCGAGATGCACCAGTCGGCCGTGATCGACGACACCACCTGCGACAGCCCTCCTGCCGGCCGGAAGGCGATCTTCACCTTCGCCTTCCCCTCCTCGGTCACGTTCTCCACGTGCACCACTTCCTGGTTGTAGTGGATGAACCGCCCCACCGGCGATTTCTGCAGGAAGCCGTACCGCCAGATCTGGTCCATGCCGCCGACCGGCTGGAAGAGCGTCGGCTGCCACTCGTACTCCTCCGCCTGATAGAAGCGGTGGTCCCAGAAGTCGGAGCTGACGAGGTCCGCCAGCGTGAGCGGCTTGAGGAGCTTCCCGCAGGAGTCGATCCCCGGCTGCACCAGGTATCCCGACCGCGACGAGCCGAGGTAGTTGTACTCGTGCTTCTCCTCGACGTCACCGAAGGCGCTGAGGAGCTTGAGGAACTGCTGCCGGTCGACGCCTTTGGTGGTCAGCTCCGCGTCGAAGTTGCCCTTCACAACGGACTTCGCGAGCAGCTCCGCGATCCAGCCGCGCGTGTCGTTGGCGATGCGGCGGTTGGGGATGGAGTGCCCCCTCCACGACCCGTCGCGCTGGAAGAAGTTCGCGCGCGTCATCATCGTGTAGACCTCGAGCGGCACGCCGAACAGCTTGCAGTAGTGAAGGATCGCGGTGTGGTGGTAGGGGAGGCGGCCCGGGCCGGCGTTGAGGTAGAAGTCGGGGTGATCGTCGAACTTGCAGACCTGCTTCGTGCCGGTGTTCTCCTCGATCGTGTCGCCCCGGCGGACGGTGTAGCTGCGGCCGCCCGCCCGCTCCTTCGCCTCGAGGATGATCACCTTGTAGCCGGCGTTGTGCAGCTCGTACGCGGCCGTGAGGCCGGCGATGCCGGCGCCGAGGATCACCACGAGCTGCCCGCGTCCATGGTCGTTCGCCAGCTCCGGCGGCCCCGCGAACGCCTCGGGGACACGCACCATCCCCATCGCCACCATCGTCTCGTACACGGCCGCCGCGCCACCCGCGCGCCCGACGGCCTCCAGAAAGCTGCGGCGTGACCACCTGGGGGTGTCACTCATCCGGACCTCCTCACGTCTTTAATTGTGGGAACGTGAAAAGGATAACGCCGATCGCTACCGGCGCGGCGGGGGAGGCGGTGCCGGTTTCTGCGCCGCGTCGCTGCGGCGCTCGTACAGCCGCCCATACTCCGAGTCGCCCGCCGAACGGGAGTCGATGTAGAGCGAGAAGATGGCGAAGACGATGATCGCGGCGAGCGCCGCCCAGAACGCGTTCCTCAACGTCAGGATCCGCAAGCCGCTGCGCCGTTCGGGTTGCAGCCGCCTGCCGCGGCTGACGGAGTTGAGGAAGGTCATGCTGACGGTAAGCGGCGGCGAGGCTCGAATAGTCCGCCCCCGCCGCGCTCGCCGTGATTCACTCGCCGGCCCCGTCCGCCGGCCTCGTTTGACATCCGCCGCCGCGCGACCTACTGTTCCCCTGCTGGAGTGATTTGGGGGCAGCTTGCAACCAGCTTAAAAAAAGCTAAAGAGCCGCGCGGTACACGACTTCGACATGGACGCTGCCCCACGTCACCCGGCGTGGGGTTTTTCTTTTATGGACTTCATCCAGGCTGTTGCCGACGAACACGTCTACCTCTTCGATGGCGCGATGGGGACGATGCTCTACTCCAAGGGCGTCTTCATCAACAAGTGCTACGACGAGCTGAACCTCCGCAGCCCCGAGATCGTCCTCGAGGTGCACCGGCAGTACGTCCGCGCCGGCGCGGAGATCCTCGAGACGAACACCTACGGCGCGAACCGCGTGAAGCTGCGCGGCTTCGGCATCGAGGACGAGCTGCGCGAGATCAACCTGCGCGCCGCGGAGCTGGCCCGCACCGCCGCCGGCGACGGCGTCTACGTGGCCGGCGCGATCGGTCCGCTCGGCATCCGGCTCGAGCCGTACGGACCAACCGCCGTCGAGGAGGCGCGCGACTTCTTCCGCGAGCAGGCCGAGGCGCTGAACGCCGCCGGCGTCGACCTCTTCGTCTGCGAGACCTTCGCGAACGTCACCGAGATGGAGCAGGCCATCGCCGCCATCAAGGAAGTCTGCTCCCTCCCCGTCGTCGCGCAGATGAGCATCGGCGTCGACGGCCGCACGATTTTCGGGGACACGCCGCAGACGGTCGCGCAGCGCCTCGACCGCGCCGGCGCCGACGTGATCGGCCTCAATTGCGCCGTCGGTCCCGACCTCATGCTCGACGCCATCGAGGAGATGGCGGCGGTCACGGCGAAGAAGCTCTCCTGCCAGCCGAACGCCGGCCTCCCGCGCGACGTCAACGGCCGCCAGATGTACATGGCCTCGCCCGACTACTTCGCCAAGTACGCGAAGCGGCTCATTCACAAGGGCGTCAAGTTCATCGGCGGCTGCTGCGGCACCACCCCCGAGCACATCAAGATGATGGCGGACGCGGTGCGCCCGCTCTCGCCGCGCCGCAGCTTCGTGGTCGTCGAGACGAAGACCGGCAACGGCGACAAGCCGCCCGGAGTCGAGCCGGCGCTGATGGCCACCCGCTCGAACTGGGGCCGCAAGATCGCCAACGGCGAGTTCGTGACCACGATCGAGATCGTGCCGCCGAAAGGCGCGAACCCCGAGGCGCTGGTGAAGTCGGTGCAGGCGATCAAGGCCGCGGGCGTCGACGCGGTGAACGTACCCGACGGGCCGCGCGCCCAGAACCGCATGGGAGCGATCGCCGTGGCGGTGCTGCTGCAGCAGCGCGTCGGCCTGGAGACGGTCCTCCACTACTGCTGCCGCGACCGCAATCTCCTCGGCATGCATTCCGACCTCCTCGGCTGCGCCGCGCTCGGCGTGCGCAACCTGCTGATCATCACCGGCGATCCTCCCAAGATGGGCCCCTACCCCGAGGCGACCGCGGTGTTCGACATCGACTCGATCGGCCTGACCAACATGGTCAGCCTGATGAACCGCGGCCTCGACCTCGGCAGCAACCCGTTCGGCGACCCGACCTGCTTCACCATCGGCGTCGGTGTGAATCCCGGCCATCTCGACCTCGAGTACGAGCTGCGCCGCCTCGACTGGAAGGTGAAGGCGGGGGCGGAGTACGCGATCACCCAGCCGGTCTTCGACGTGCGCCAGCTCGAGCACTTCCTCGGCCGCATCGAGCACATGAAGCTCCCGATCGTGGCCGGCATCTGGCCGCTGCTCTCGTACCGGAACGCGCAGTTCATGAACAACGAGGTCCCCGGCGTCTCCGTCCCCGACGACGTCATGGAGCGCATGCGCATCGCCAGCGAGAAGAGCAAGGAGCACGCGCTCCGCGAAGGCGTGGCCATCGCCCGCGAGACGCTCGAGCGGGTGCGCGACCGCGTGGCCGGCGTGCAGGTGAGCGCGCCGCTGGGCCGCGTCGATCTCGCGCTGCAGGTGTTCGAGGGGCTGGTGGAGACGCGCGCGACTACCGGCGCCTGACGACGGCGATCGACACGTCGTCGTCGGGCGGCAGGTTGCCCATGAACATCTTCCATTCGCCGACCAGCGTCTCCACGAGCGTGGAGGCGCTGGCCTCGGGATGCCAGCCGGCGATCGCCTCGACGTAGGCGTCGCCGAATTCGGTGTCGAGCGCGTTGCGCGCCTCGGTCAGGCCGTCGCTGTGGAGGAGGAGGCGCTCGCCCGGCTCGAGGTGCCCACTCACCGTCTCCCATGTAAGGCCGGCTTTCACGCCGAGGGGATAGGCGCCGCGGCCGATGTGATCCGCGACCTTACCGTTCGTGTCGATACGCAGGACCGGCGGGTGTCCGGCGACCGTGCCGACGAACGAGCCGTCCGGGGAGAGAAGCAGGTAGACGCAGGAGAAGAACGAGCGCGAGCCGCCGGTGCGGCAGAGGATCCGGTTGAGTGAGCCGGCGATCGCGGCGGGCGTCGGGTCGACGTCGAGCTGCGTCCGGAACGACGCGTGCGCGACCGCCATCACGAGGCCGGCCGCCATGCCGTGCCCCGACGCGTCGCCGAAGAGCACCGCCATCCGCCCGTCGGGGAGGCAGACGAAATCGTAGATATCGCCGCCGACCGTATTCGCGATCTCGTTGAACGCGCCGAGCTCCCACTGCTCGCTGTGCGGCAGCCTGGCCGGGATGAGGCTCGCCTGGAGGTCACGCGCGAGCTGGAGCTCGTCGCGGTACTTCAGCTTGTCGATCAGCTCCATCGCCAGGAGCACGGTCATCATCAGGAAGGTGGCCGTGATCTCGACGAAGACCCAGAAGCTCGCCCTTGAGTGCTCGGCGAGGTTCACCAGGCAGAAGAAGAAGGCGAAGAAGGTCAGCACGAACAGCAGCCGCCGGTGCGGCGCGAGCTTCTTGGCGAGGCCGTAGAAGATCGCGCTGACGGTGCGGATCCAGCGGGTGAACCGCCGCGGCTCCTGCTCGATCGACCAGCGGTGCTCCGCCATGAGCCGCCGCTTCGTCTCCGGCCACTCCTGCGAATACAGCCCCGCCACGTCGTCCGAGGAGAGGGACGTCAGCGTGCTTCGACCGAGGTCGAGCCAGTCGCGGAGGCGGGCCACAGGTGGATTGTACGGACGGGCGGCGTCTGAGTTGCGAGTGGTTGCCGGTTGCCGGTTGCCGGTTGCCAGTTGCCAGTTGCCAGTTGCCCGTTGCCCGTTGCCAGTTGCTGAGGGGTGTGTCGCGGATCAGGCACGGGTAACGGGCAACCGGCAACGGGCAACCGGCAACCGGCAACCGGGTCGCAACTCGCAACGCGCCACGCGCCACGGCTTACACTGTCAAACATGCTTCGTACCCTGGCGGTCCTCTTCGCGGGAGCTCTCTCTCTTTCCGCGCAGGAGCTCCCGTTCACCCACTTTCAATCGGGTGCGGGGACGGTGGCGCTGCCTTCCGCGAGCGTGCAGAAGATCATCCAGGACCATCAGGGCTACATCTGGTTCGCGTTCTACTCGACCGGCATCGCGCGCTATGACGGGCGGACGATGGAGACGTACGGTCCGGCGGACGGCATCGCCGACCCGACCGTGCGGGAGATCGTCGAGGACGGGTCGCATCGCCTCTGGGTGGCTTCCGAGGCGGGGCTGGTGGTGTCGGAGAAACCGCTGGGGGAGTACGGTCCCGGCAAGCGGCTGCGCTTCACCTCGAAGCTCGGCAACGTGCAGTTGACGCGCTCGCGCATGCGCCGCAACTGCGTCATCGCGGCGAAGGGGGGCGGGGTTTGGGTCGGGACGCAGAGCTCCGTCATCCACTACGGCGCCGGTGCGCCGCGCGAGTACCCGATCGCCGGCGCGCTGGCGATGCTCGTCCGCCGCGACGGCTCGCTCGTGGTGGCGCGCGCGAACGGCGAGATCGTCACCCCGCGTGGCGTGCTGCTGAAACGGGACGTGGCCACGACCGCCCTCGTCGAGACGGCCGACGGCGTGCTCTGGGGCGGCAGCAGCGACGGCGTGGTCTGGCGCTGGCGTCCGCAGGACGGCGCGCCGGTGGTGGTCAGCACGGAGATGAAGGAGCGCGTCGTGGCGCTGCTCCCGACACGCGACGGCCGCCATATCTGGGCCGCCAGCCTCGGCTCGGGCGCGGTGCGCATCGACCGCCGCGACCACGCGCAGCATCTCGTCGTCACGCGCGCGAACGGCCTCCTCGGCGAGACGCTCTGGACGCTGCACGAAGACCGCGAGGGCAACCTCTGGTTCGGCGCGAACGGCGGCGCGTCGCGCCTGCGCAAAGGCTACGGCGCCTTCAGCGCCTGGACCGAGCGCACCCGCCCGCCGCTTCCCGACGCGAACACCTTCACCGCCGTGCCGGAGTGGCGCGGCGCGATGTGGGTCGGCACCGGCAGCGGCGTCGCCGCCATCAAGGACGGCCGCACCGAGACGCTCACCGTCGCCAACGGCCTGCAGTCGAACCAGGTGTACGTGATCGCCCCCGACGCGAAGGGGCGGCTCTGGTTCGGCACCTCCGCCGGCATCAACGCGCTCACTCCGGTGGGTCTCGAACCCCCCGCCATCACCACCGCCCGCCACACCCCGGTGACCGTGCACGGCACGCCCGGCGTCGTCACCTCCCTCGGGCTCGACACCACCTACACCGCCCGCGACTTCGGCACCGCGGTCTGCTTCGCCGGCGGCTGGGGAGCCGGCTGTCTCTCGGGCGAGCGCTGGCACCTCTTCCGCGCGAGCGCGGGCCTTTCGCCCGCCGGCGCGACGAGCGTGGCGCTCGACGGCGAGGGATACCTCTGGATCGGCAGCACCGATCGCGGCCTCTATCGCACCACGTCGCCGCTCGCGCACCTCTTGCGCGGCGTGGCGGGTGGCGAGGTGACGCAGCGTGTCGTCGCGCCGGTCTGGAGCACCGCGCAGGGGGCGCCGGCGGACGGCATCCGGGCGCTGCTCTTCCACGAGGGGCGGCTCTGGGTCGGCAGCGCGGGCGGGCTGGCGGTGCTCTCCACGGCGCCGCCGTTCGCGGCGAAGATCGCCTTCACCGGCCAGCCGGTGGTCGGCCTCACCGCGTCGCGCGACGGCAGCCGCGTCTGGGCGAGCAACAACGCCGGTCTCGTCGAGATCGACGCCCGCTCGCACGCCGTCGTCTCGCGCGTCACGAAGGCGGACGGGTTGATCGACGACGAGGCGTGGGCGTACGGCCCGCTCTCCATCGACGGCCGCGGGCGCATCCATCTCGCCACGCCGCGCGGCGTCTCGGTGTTCGATCCGTCGGCGCGCGAGCGGAGCACCGTCGCGCCGGTCGTCCGCCTGCGGCGCGTGACGATGGGCGGCGAGAACGAGATCGAGCTCGAATACGCGGCGCTCACCTTCACCGACGAGTCGCGCGTGCGCTACAGCACCCGCCTCGCGAACGAGCGCGAGTGGTCGCCCGAGACCGCCGACACGAAGACGCGCTACATGAACCTCCCGGCGTACCTCTTCGACCGCACCTACACGTTCATGGTGCGGGCGCGCAGCGCGGAAGGGGTCTGGTCGGCGCCGCTCGCGTATCCGTTCGAGGTGCGTCCGCCGCTCTGGTTGCGCTGGTGGGCGGTGCTCGCGTACGTCGCCGCGCTGGCGCTGGCGCTGCTGCTGACGAACCGCTGGCGCACGCGCCATCTCAAGCGGAAGAACCGCATCCTCGAGGATCTGGTGATGGCGCGCACGGAGGAGATCCGGGCGCAGGCGCGGGAGATCGAGACGCTCGACCGCATCGTCGAAGTCATCAACCGCGAAGTGGTGCTCGAGAACGTGCTGCGCAGCATCGTCACGCAGGGCATGAAGCTCTTCCCGCAGGCGGAGAAGGGGGTGTTCCTCAAGTTCGATCACGAGACGCGGCGCACCGAGGCCATTGCGGTGGCGGGGTATGAAGACGATCCGTTCCGCGGTCGCTCGCTGTCCTTCGAAGAGGCGATGCGCCGCTACTCCGAGCGCGCCGAGCAGCTCGAGGAAGGCGTCTACCTGATCAAGCAGGCCGACTTCGAGGACCGCGCCGCGTCGGACAAGACCGCGCACCTCCCGATCCCGAAGGTGATGCTGGCGATGGCCGTCACCCTCGGCGGCCGCATGGAAGGCTTCCTCATCTTCGACAATTTCACCGACGAGAACGCGTTCGGACGCAGCGACCTGCAGAAGCTCGCGCGCGTCCGCGAGCATGCGGTGTCGGCGATCGCGAAGGCGCGCATCCTGCGCGAGCTGCAGGTCAAGAACGAGCAGGCCGAGGAGGCCAATCGCGCGAAGAGCATCTTCCTCGCGAACATGAGCCACGAGCTGCGCACGCCGATGAACGCGATCATCGGGTTCTCCGAGATCCTCGTCGAGCGCCTCGGCGAGAAGATCGAGCCGAAGTACGTCGGCTTCCTCCGCTCCATCCTCACCTCCGGGCAGCACCTCCTCAGCATCATCAACGACATACTCGACCTGTCGAAGGTGGAGGCGGGGAAGATGGAGATCTATCCGGAGACGTTCCCGGTGCGCGGCGCGATCGAGAGCGTCTGCCAGGTCATGAAGGGGCTGTCGGGGAAGAAGAACGTCACCTTCGAGCTCGACGTCGCGCCGGGCGTCGAGACCATCGAGACCGACCACGCGAAGTTCAAGCAGATCCTCTACAACCTGCTGTCGAACGCGGTGAAGTTCTCGAAGGCCAACGGCACCGTGACGATCCGCGCACGGCGCGATGGGGAGTCGGTCGCCGTCACCGTGATCGACCGCGGCATCGGCATCGCGCCGGAGCATCAGGCGGTGATCTTCGACGAGTTCCGCCAGATCGACACCACCACCAGCCGCACCTACGGCGGCACCGGTCTCGGACTGTCGCTGGTGCGCAAGTTCGTGGAGCTGCAGCGGGGCACGGTGTCGGTGTCGAGCAAGCCGGGAGAGGGGAGCGAGTTCACGTTCACGCTGCCGCAGCGATTCGCCGGCGCGGCGATCCCGAGCCCGATCGTCGGTCCCGACGGCGTGGTCGTGCCGCCGGGCGAGCGGGTGCTGGTGGTGGAAGACGAGGACGAGGCGTTCGAGGCGCTCAGCGCCTACCTGCAGTCGGCCGGGTACGTGCCGATCCGCGCGCGCTCGGGCGAAGAGGCGTTGAAGCTCGCCCGTGCGATGCGTCCGCGCGCAATCACGCTCGACCTCGTGCTGCCGGGGATGGAAGGCTGGCAGGTGCTGCGCACGCTGAAGGGGAACCAGGACACGTGCGACCTCCCGGTGATCATCGTCTCGATGCAGGAGAACCGGGAGCTGGCGCTGGCGTTCGGCGCCGACGACTACTTCGTCAAGCCGGTCGACTGGCCGCGGCTCCTGCGGCGCCTCGCGGAGATCACGGGACGCGACATGCTGCCGCGGAACGCGCGCCTGCTGCTCATCGACGACGACCTGTCGGTGCAGCACCTGCTGGAGCAGGAGCTGGCGCGCGAGGGCTACGTGCTGGAGATCGCCACGTCGGGCGCCGAGGCGCTGGAGCGGGCGGAGCGGACGCCGCCGGACGTGATCATCCTCGACCTGATGATGCCGGGGATGAGCGGGTTCGAGGTCGCGGAGCGGCTGCGGCAGCGGGAGTCGACGTCGCGCATCCCGATCCTGGTGCTGACGGCGAAGGACCTCACCGCCGACGACCGCGACCGGCTGCGCGACGGCGTGAACGGGCTGGTGGTGAAAGGGAGCGCCTCCGGCGCCCGTCTCATCCGCGCGATCCGTTCGCTCGGTTCTTCTTCCCCACGGGCTGCGGCCCCTCCGGTCGCCTGAGCGGCTCGACGGGCGCGGCCGGCTTCTGCTCCGGCTTCACGTCGATGATCGGCGGCAGCGTCTCCTGCGGCGTGCGGAACATGACCGCGAGCAGCCCCACGCCGAGGAGGCCGATGATGATCAGGAGGATGCCGCGGGAGGAGGCGCTCTTCTCCGTGGGGGTGGTGGCGGCCGGCGCGAGCGGTGCGGGGACGGGGGGCACGGCGACGGGCTGGACGGCGACGGGCTGCGGCGCGGGTGTCGCCGCGACGACGGGCGGGGCTTCGACCACTACCGGTGCGGCGGGGGTCTCGGCGACGACCACAGGGGCGGGGGACGACGGGCTAAGAGCCCGTCGCTCCACAGGAGACGAGACAGCAGGAGAGGGGGAGGCGACTTTCGGTTCCGTGCTTGTGGAGCGGCGGGCTCTCAGCCCGCCGGCCAGTTCCGCGGTAGCGACGACCGGCGCCGGCTTCGGCGGGCCTGGGAGGTCCTCCGCGACCATCACCCGCGGCGCCCGTCCCTGCAGCGCTCTCTCGAGCACGAACATCCGCGTCTCCGTCGTCGGATAGAACACGTTGCCGTGGCTGTCGACGATGCGGTGCTGGTCGATGAACTCCGCGTAGCCGGGATAGACGCGCGCGAGGCGCTCGTACATCTCTTCGCCGTAGAACGACCCGATCGGGTTCGTCATGGCGTAGGTCCAGAGCTGGTGGAGGGTCTCGTACTGCGCGACCGCCTCTCCCCGCTCCTTCGCCTCGCGATAGAGCGCGTCGAAGGTGTTGAAGTCGTTGAGGCGGGCGGCCTCGGCGAGGGTGGGTGCGTGCTCGACGCGGAGCGGCTCGACGGCCGTCGCGATCAGCATCACGTCAGCGGCGGGAACGGTTCGGGTAACGACGGCGGGAAGCGGTTCTTCCTGCGCGGTCGTGTACGAAGTGGTGAAGAGGAGAACGAAAAGCGCGTAGTGGAGACGCACAAACCCTCCCGGCCTGATCTGGTGACGACCGGGAGAGTGTATCGCGATTCTGTGGGGAGCGTGCGACCGCGGTTACTGGGCGCGGGGGCGGGCGGCGGCCTGCAGCCCGAGGGTGCGGGCGGTGTCGATCAGCTCCTGGATCGTCGTCTGATCCTTGCCGCTGGCCTGCAGGAGATAGATACGGATCGCGCTGCCGACCGGGATGACCGTGTTGGCCGGGTCGGAGTAGAAGCGCTCCAGGCCGGAGACCAGCTCGAACCCGCTCAGCTTCCCGGCGGTCGACGACTGGCGCTCGGTGCGGACGGCCAGGCTGGCGCAGGGGGACGTGGGCCCCGCGGTGACGTCGATCTTGTCCAGCGCCTCGCGGTAACCCTGCGAGTACCCGATGGCCCAGAAGAGTTTTTCGGTGCTGCTGAGCCGGAGCCACTGGTCGCCGTTGTCCGGCGGGGTGATCTCGGGCGTGGTAGTCCGATCGGCGGCAAGGCCGGCGAAGGCAAACATGAGCAGGGCGAACCCGCAGACGAACTTTTTCATTTGGCGCACCTTTTCGCGAGACGGCTTAGGAACCGGCGCGATTCTAACCAAAATCACCGGAGTGACGGAAGCACTTTACTGGATGGCGCTCTGGATCTTAGCGCGATATCGCGCGACGTCCGGCGTGATCTCGATGTAGGGCAGCGCGGCGGCCAGCTCGCGCCTCGCCCGCTCGTACTGTCCGGTCTCGTACAGCGCCACCGCGACGTAGTAGCGATACGGCTCCTCGGTGCGTCTCAGCCCCCCGGCGCGGTCGAACGCCGCCAGCGCGCCGGCGAAGTGGCGGGCGCGGTAGAAGCCCTCGGCGATGCGGATGGCGGTGGTCCGGTCGAGGTTCTGGCTGGCGAGGAGCTCGGAGTAGATGCGCCGCGCCTCCGCGAGGTTGGACGTGTTCAGCGCCCGCTCCGCGGCTGCGAAGCGGACGGCCAGCTCGGCGGGGGTGTAGGTGGGCGCCGGGCGGGGGGTGGGGGTCGTTGGCGTGGTGGTGGTGGCCGGAGCGGCGATGGTGGTGGTGGGGCGGGTGGTGGCGGTGGTCGTGGCCGGAGCCGGTGTCGTGATGGCCGGGCGGGTGTTGGCCGGAGTCGTCGTGACCGGCTGCGTGGTCGTGCCTTGAGTCGTCGTAGCCGGGGCGGGCGTGGTGGTAGCGGGAGTCGTCGTGGCCGGCTGCGTGGTCGTGGCTGGAGTGGTCGTAGCCGGAGCGGTCGTGGTGGTGGTGCCGCGCGGCTGCGTTGTCGCCGGCTGCGTGGTGGTGCCCGGAGTGGTGGTGGCCGGGGCGGTCGTCGTGGTCGCCGGAGTCGTTGCCGGCTGCGTGGTCGTGCCCGGCGTGGTGGTCGCCGTTGCCGCCCTCACCTCTTCCACCTGCACCTGATCCACCGTCACCGGCGGGTTCGTCGTCGTGGTCGTTGTCGTAGTCCGCGTCGGCGGAGCCTGCGCCGGCGTCCTCGGCGGCATGGCTGCCGCGCCGCGCAGTCCGGCCACTTCGGACGGAGTGAGGACGCCGCCGGCGAGCTTCTCGACCGTCGCCCTCACCGGCGCGGGAAGTTTCAGGCTGGCAAAGCGCGCCTCGACCCGCTCCGCCTGCGCGATGCGCCGCACGGAGTCCTGCGCGCGGTCGCTCTGGCCGGTGCGGTCGTACGTGGCGGCGAGATAGGCGTGCGCCGTCTGGTACTGCTCGATGTTCTCGATGAGGCCGAAGGCGGCGAGGCGGAGGTGCTGCGTCGCCTCGTCGAAGCGGCCGGCGTCGAACGCGGCCACGCCGCGGCGGAGCAGGCTGCCGTAAAACTCGCCTGGCGTTGCTGCAGCGGCGGTGACGCTCGTGCAGATCAGTGCAGCGATCAACGCTGCCATGCGGGTCATCTTGCGCATTCAGTTACCGGACACCGCTGTAAACACGTCGAGGGCTCGCGCGATTCTCCCATAGGTGCAGCGGGCGCAACGTCAGAAATGCGGTAGCATCGCCGGCCAGTCATCGTGAAAAGAAACGTCGTGGTGGTCGGGGGCGGACTCGCCGGCCTCGCAGCGTCCATTTATCTGGCGCGCGGCGGCCGCAATGTGACGCTGTTCGAGAAGCGGAGGCTCCTCGGCGGCCGCGCCGTCACGAACCTCCGCCACGGCTACCGCTTCAACCTCGGCGCCCACGCCTTCTACCGCGACGGCCTCGGCGCGAAGGTGCTCCGCGAGCTAGGTATCCCGGTCCGCGGCGGCCTCGCCAAACCGCGCGCCCTCGCGCTCGTCGGCGACGAGGAGCTGCGCCTCCCGACGAACTGGCTCTCCTTCATCGCCACCTCGCTCCTGTCGCTGCGAGGCAAGCAGCAGCTCGGGTCGGCGCTCCTGCACATCCGCCGCCGCGGCGGCACGCGCGCCGGCTCGCTCACCCTCCGCGACTGGATCGACGGCCGCATCAGCGACCGCCGCGCGCGGCAGGTGCTCGAGGCGCTGGTGCGGCTCGCCACCTACGCCGATCACGCCGACGTGGAGAGCGCCTCGCACGCGCTCGCGCAGATGAAGATCGCCATGCGCGGAGCGCTCTACGTCGACGAGGGGTGGCAGAAGATCGTCGACTCGATGCACAGCGCCGCGATCTCGTCGGGCGTGCACTTCGTCTCCAGCTCCCGCATCGTCGGGGTCGTGCACGACGACTCCGTGCGCGCCGTGGAGCTGGGCGGCCTGGAGGTCGACGCCGACCGCAACGACACTCTCTTCCTGGCGATGCCGCAGCCGGCGCCGGAGGAGGTGGAGGGGGCGCTCATTCCGGCGGAGACCGTGCTGCTGGCGGTCGATCCGCACACGGCCGCGCAACTGGCCGGCGACGCCGGCGCCGACTGGCGGAATGCCCGTCCGGTGACGGCGGCCTGCCTCGACGTGGCCCTGCGCTCGCTGCCGCGGCCGAAGAACACGTTCGCGCTGGGGATCGACCAGCCGCTCTACTACGCCGTCCACTCCGCGTTCGCGCAGCTCACGCCGCGCGGCGGCGCGCTCGTGCACCTCGCCAAGTACAACCGCGAGGGGCACGCCACGGACGAAGAGCTGGAGGGCTCGAAGCCGCGCCGCACCAGCGCCGCGGTGGCGGACGAGCAGGAGCTGGAGTCGCTCCTCGATCGGATGCAGCCGGGCTGGCGCGAGGTGCTCGTGCACCGCCGCTTCCTCCCCGCCATGACGGTGTCGAACGCGCTCGTCACGCCGACCGCCCCCCGCCCGTCGCCCGTCACCAGCGTCCGCGGCCTGTACATCGCCGGCGACTGGGTGGGAGACGAGGGGCTGCTCTCCGACGCCGCGCTCTCGAGCGCGAAGGCGGCGGCCAAGGCGATCCTGGCGAATTAGCTCCGGCACGGCCGGCAGCGCCGGTTGCTCCGCCGGTGCACGTACGGCCACTCCGTCGGTGCGTTCTGCCGCGCAGGCTCCTACGTCGCGTTCACGATCAGGTTGACCGTCTTCGTCTGGTTCCGGGCGAACTGGACCACCTGCGTGCCCGCCTGGCCTGAGGCGAACTGGTAGCCGGCCGGAGGAGTCACGACCAGGCGATACTCACCGTCGGTCTTGAGGAAGAAGTAGTAACCGGGCAGGCCGACGGAGCCGGTCAGGCCGCCCTGGTCTTCCGTCCCGCCGTTCATGCGGTCGAGGCGGACGGCGGCGCCGTTCACCGGCTGGCCGGCGGCGTCGCGCACGTAGACGTCGATGCGTCCGAACTCGTAGTCGCTCGGTTCGGTCGGCCCGCCGCTGCAGGCGGCGAGCATGAGGAGAGCGACGGCGAGGGCGTACCGCGTAAACGCTTGCATTGGAGGCAGCTTCAGCAGGACGCGTGCCGCGGCCGTACCATACGGCGATGCGGCCGTCCGTGGCACTGCTCCTCGTCGTGCCACTGCTTCTCCTGTCGTGTCACTCGCCGGAGTCGTCCTCCCTTCCACCGGGGCCGGAGGAGCCGGAGGCGAAGCTGGCGCAGCTCGACGCCTTTGCGGACCGCGTCCAGACGGAGGCGATGACCGCCGCCTGGAAGGCGGCCACCGAGCCGCCACCGGCGCCGAAGCCGAAGCCGTTCGGGATCAAGCCGCTGCTGCTCCTCACCGACAGCGAGGCGCGGACCCTCGGCCGCCGCCTCGACGATCCGGAGCAGTCGCGCTGCCTGCAGGCAGTGCACTCGTTCGCCGTCCGGATGCAGTCCGAGTCGGACCATCACGTCCGGAAGGCGCTCCTCGCGATCGCGGATCTGCGGGAGCAACGACCCGATCTCGACCGGACGCTCGACGCGGGGCCCGACGCCGCCGTGGCGAAGGAGATGGAGCCGCTGGTGCGGCAGCTCATCGCGGCGCGGAACCGCTGGGCGTCGCAGCGCTCGCGAGTGCCCTACCTGGAGCTGATCAAGGAGCACCGCGGCTACGCGCCCGCAACCGCCGCGAGCCTCGAACGGCAGGTGCGGCAGGCGTTGCCACCGCAGGGAAACTTCACGCAGCCGCCGCCCCCCACGCCAATCGAGGAGAGGTTCGACGCCGCCCACTGTCTCGAGCGCGCCTCCTCGGTCTTCCTCTACCTCGGATTGCCGGCGAATCCGCCCGCGCTGCAGGTGCGGGAGGCGACGCGCACCGCTTTCTCGTCCTCCGCCTTCTACGCCATCGACCCTCCCGCGGTGCAGGGGCTGACGATTCGCCCGGGCGCCGGCGTCGTCGCGCACCAGTCGGCATTTCACGAGGCCGGACATGCGGCGATGTCGCTGCTGGTCGCGCCGTCGTCGTGCCGCACCTTCCGCCGTCCCGTCTCCGGCGCCGTCTCCGAAGGCTGCGCCAGGATCGCGGAGCGGCTGTTCCATTCGGAGGAGTGGCTGCGGACGCAGGGGGTGCCTCCGGCGGAGATCGCGGCGCTGCGCGCGTGGGAGCGGCAGGCGGACGTGGTGCGCATGCGAAGCATCCTCGCCGACCTGGACGTCGAGCGGGATCTCTACCGCGATCCGTCACACGGTGGATCCGGCGGCTTTCCCGCCTGGGCGCTCAAACGCGACCTCGTTTTCGAGCCGCTCGCGCGCATGGATTACCTGCTGGCGCGATGCGCGCAGGCTGCGGTCTACCGCCGCCTCCGGCGTTTGCCGGGCGGACTGCTCGGCGAGCCGGCGCGGCAGCTCCTGCGCGACGAGGTGTTCCGCGGCGCCACGGCGCTCCGGTTCGAGGATTGGTTTCGCAGGGCCGCGGACAGCGAGCCTGATTGCGCCGCGTGGCTGCAGGACGTGGCAGGGGAGACGGACGGATGAAGATGCTGATTGCGACTGTGGGAATCGTGCTGCTGGCGGCGTGCAGCGGGGAAAAGAAGGCGGCACCGGCTCCGGAGGCGGAGACCGCGACGACCGCGCCGGCCGCCGCGCCGGCGGAGACCGCCGCGGCCACGGAAACCGCGGCGCCGAACGAGAATCACGAATCGGGGACGTGGGCCGGCCAGGTCAAGGTCGCGGAGCCGGTCTCGACGTTCAACTACGTCGGAGCGGAGAGCGGCGACTGGGTGCCGATGCGGTTCCGCACCGACTCCGACGTCGGGCGGAAGATCCTCGCCGCCTGCGCGAACGACGACCAGTGCGAGTTCACCGGCGCCGTCGAGTTCCTCGACGAGGCGCCGCCGCCCGACGCCTCGGCGGTGGGACAGATCGTGAGAGTGGACAGCGTCCGGCGCCTTCCGGCGCCGTGACGCCTTTACTGCGCGCGCACCCGGATTCCGCCGCCCGACGACCGCAGCACGAGCTTCGGCCCGCCGCCGTTGATCGTGCCCTGCAGCACGCCGTCCTTCGCGGTGCCGTGCGTGGTGATCGGCACGTCGGACGACACGCCGCCGCCGCTGGCGCGCGCGTCGAGCTCCGCGCGAATGCCGCTGGCGAGGCTCACCGTCACGCTGCCGCCCGAGGTGGTGAGGCGGGAGTCGCCGGAGGGCTGGCGGGAGAGGCTCGCCTGGATCGAGCCGCCGGACGTCGAGGCGTCGACCGCGCCGCTGGCGTCCTCGATGCGGATGCCGCCGCCGGAGGTGCGGGCGAGGACGTCGCCGCCGGTGCGCGCGAGCCGGATCGAGCCGCCCGAGGTGCGCGCCTCGACTTTGCCGGTGGTGTCGCCGATGTCGATCGAGCCGCCGGAGGTGTGGGCGATGACCGGGCCGGTCGCGCCGGCGACGCGGATCGAGCCGCCGGAGGTGTTCAGCGTCACCTCGCCGCTCACCCGTCCGGTGGAGATGCTGCCTCCGGAGGTGCGGGCGTCGACCGTGCCGCCGACGTCGTCCATCTCGATCGAGCCGCCGGAGGTGCGGAGGTCGAGGTTGTAGCGGTCGGGGACGCGGATGTTCCACTGCACCTCGTAGCGCGAGTTGCCGAAGAACGACCAGGTCTGCCGGGCGAGGTCGTCCTCGATGATGACGTCGTTGCCGCTCTGCCGGAAGTCGATCTGGTGGCGGCTCATCGCCTGCTCGCCGCTCTCCCCGCGCGCCTTGCGGACCACTTCGACGGCGACGCCGGTGCCACCGGTGACAACGCGGACCGAGCCGAGGTCGGCGTCGAGGCGGAGCGTCCCGCCGTTCGAGACGTTGAATCCCTTGCGGATCACGTCCTCGTCGGCGAATGTGGCGGCGGCGATGCAGAGGGTGAGGGCGAGCGGAATCAGTCTGCGCATGTCCGTTCATACGCGCCGTTGGGCCAAAAGTTTGAAGTACACTCCGCCGCGATGCCGATCGACGACGCAAGCTTCAAGCTGGCCATGTCGCACTTCGCCAGCGGAGTGACGGTCGTGACCGCCGACCACGACGGGAAGCTGTACGGGATGACCGTGGCCTCCTTCGCCTCGCTCTCGCTCCACCCGCCGCTGGTCCTGGTGTGCATCGAGAAGGGGGCGAAGTCGCACGACGCCATCGCCGGGGCCGGCGCGTTCGGCGTGAGCATCCTCTCCGCGGCGCAGCAGGAGATCTCCGGCCGCTTCGCCTCCCGGCGCGACGACAAGTTCGAAGGCGTCGCCGTGCGCCGCGGCGAGTTGAACGTGCCGCTGGTAGAGGGGGCGATCTGCGCGCTCGAGTGCCGTCTCCACGCGCAGCTCCCCGGCGGCGACCACTCCATCTTCGTCGGCGAGGTCGTCGACGCCCGCGTGACGGACGAGGCCCCGCTCGTCTACTTCCGAAGCTCCTACCGAGAGATCCAATAGTGCAGGACATGAGTGACACGCTGCGGACGACGTTCCGTCGTCTTCTGCGGCTGGAGAACCGCCGTACCGCCATCCGTCCCGGCCGCATCGAGCGGATCCATGGCTTCGAGTCGCAGATCCTCGGCAACAGCCGGGAGCTGACCATCTACCTCCCCGCCGGCTACGACGAACGGCCCGAACGCCGCTATCCCGTGCTCTACATCCAGGATGGGCAGAACCTCTTCGACGCCGACCGCGCCTACGTTCCCGGCCAGCACTGGCGGCTCCACGAGGCGGCCGACGCCGCCATCGGCGAGCGCACCGCGAGTCCGATGATCATCGTCGGGATCGACCACGCGGGCATCGGGCGGATGGACGAGTACACGCCGGCCGTCGACCCGAAGCACAAGGGCGGCGGGCGGGCCAGCGACTACGCGCGGATGCTGGTCGAGGAGCTGAAGCCGGCGATGGACGAGCGTTTTCGCACGCTCGGCGACGCTGCCAATACCGCCGTCGCCGGGTCGTCGCTGGGCGGCCTCTTCTCGCTGCACGCCGTGTTCACGCGCCGCGACGTCTTCGGACGCGCCGCCGCGATCTCGCCCTCGGTCTGGTGGGCGAACCGCGCCATTCTCGAGACCGTCGACGCG
Organism: Thermoanaerobaculia bacterium; assembly: GCA_036399015.1. Taxonomy (GTDB): domain Bacteria; phylum Acidobacteriota; class Thermoanaerobaculia; order Gp7-AA8; family Gp7-AA8; genus QHVT01. The sequence goes on from DASWNW010000093.1 coordinate 137,991, forward strand.
TTCGACGGTGAGCCGCCGCGGCTCTGGGTCGACATCGGCGGACGCGAGGGGACCGAGGCGCTGCGCGACGCGCGCGACCTGCGCGACCGCATCGCCGCGAAGGGGTGGAGCGACGAGACGTTCCACTACTACGAGGACCGCCGCGCCGATCACAGCGAGCGCGCCTGGGCGAAGCGGGTGCGCCTGGTGCTGGAGTTTTTGTTCCCCCCGGCGTAGTTTGCGGACGAGATGACCGTCCGCGACACGCTCGGCCGGCCGCTGCACGACCTCCGCATCTCGGTCACGGATCGCTGTAATTTCCGCTGCACCTACTGCATGCCGAAGGAGGTCTTCGGCCGCGACTTCGCGTTCCTGGGGCGCGCGGAGCTGCTGTCGTTCGAGGAGATCGCGCGCGTGACGCGCCTCTTCGTGGCGCACGGGGTGGAGAAGGTCCGCCTCACCGGCGGCGAGCCGCTCCTCCGCCGCGACCTCGAGCGCCTGGTCGAGAAGCTCGCCGCGATCGACGGCCTGCACGACATCGCCCTCACCACCAACGGCTCGCTCCTGACGCGGGAGAAGGCGCTGCTGCTGAAAAGCGCCGGGCTGCGCCGCGTGACGGTGAGCCTCGACTCGCTCGACGACGCCGTCTTCCGCGCCATGAACGACGTCGACTTTCCGGTGGCGCGCGTGCTGGAGGCGATCGACGTCGCCGCGGACGCGGGACTCGGTCCGGTGAAGATCGACGTGGTGGTGAAGCGCGGTTTGAACGACGCCGGCATCGTCGACGTCGCGCGCCGCTTCCGCGGCACGCCGCACATCCTCCGCTTCATCGAGTACATGGACGTCGGCAACTCGAACGGCTGGCGTGTCGACGACGTGGTGTCGGGACGGGAGATCGTGGAGCGGCTCCAGCGCGAATGGCCGCTCGTCCCGGCGGACCGCAACTACTTCGGCGAGGTCGCCGAGCGCTGGGTCTACGCCGACGGTGGCGGCGAGATCGGCGTCATCACGTCCGTGACGCAGCCGTTCTGCGGCTCGTGCACCCGCGCGCGCCTGGCGGCCGACGGGAAGCTGTACCTCTGCCTCTTCGCCGCCACCGGCCACGACCTGCGCGCGCTCCTGCGTGGCGGCGCGACCGACGAGGAGCTGGCGCGCGCAATCGGAAGCGTCTGGCGCGCCCGCGGCGACCGCTATTCGGAAGTGCGCTCCGAGGCGACGCCGGGACTGAGGAAAGTGGAGATGAGTCACATCGGCGGGTAACGCGGCCCGACCGGTAAACGTCTCGTAACAAGACGCGCCACCTGCCCGGATTCAGCGAAACCTTGCCTGTTTTTTCGCCGTGCGACCGATCGGTGACCGACCCTCACCGTCCACGCGGGAGGACGCGCAAGCATCTCTGGACATGCTTAATGGCCTCCGGGACATGCTTAATGGCCTCGGCGGGGCCATGAGTGCGACCGGCGAGACCGTTACGACCCCTCCAGGTGAGACTCATCCGATCGGAGAGCGCACGAAAGCACCTCTTAGACATGCTTAACCGTCCTCCAACCAAGACTCACCGTCCTCCAGCCGAGACTAACGACCTCCGGGAGGCCACTAAGCATGTCTAAGAGGCCATTAAGCATGTCTGCGAGGCCATTAAGCATGTCTACGAGGCCATTAAGCATGTCTGCGGGGCCACTAAGCATGTCTGCGGGTCGCACTAAGCATGTCTGCGAGTCCCACTAACCATGTCTTGCGAGTCCACTAAGCATCTCTGGGAGATGCTTCAAGCATGTGCAGCGGCGCACGAAGCACACTCGCGGGCGGCTGAACGGTCTCAGCGGACGCACCGACACGCTTCGGAGCCACACGAATGGAGCGCGGGCTCGCATCGCGCAACGATCATTTGCACGCCTCCGGCGGACCGTGCAAGCCATTTGTGTCAACCTGCCACGAGTCCAGGCTCCATCCGTGTGCGTTCCTGACAGATGTAAGGGTGATTGCGTACGACTCGGGGATTGCGAAGTCGTAGAACGTGCCACAGCCGGTGACCATCGCCAACGGTTCGTCCACTTCAACCGAGTGCAGAACGGCGCGCCTGAGACCACCTCTGCTCGCCGTCTCAGAGTTCGTCAACTGTTCGGCTAAGCCGTCCTGGACCGCACTGAGAATCGCTTCGGTCTCTGCCGGAGAAGCATTCGTCGCAACCTGAGCAGCACGACGGATTTGTAGCGGCTGGGTCGCGCCGGTACAACACGTCAGGAGCATAGGAACCAGGATGACCGCGATGTTTCGCAACACAGCCCGAAGCCCGACGCCTGATGCCTACTCGTTTCCCCCGTTGTACTTTTCCTTCGACGAGCTCGGGACCGTGGTCAGCTTGACGGCGTTCTCCGTCTTCAGCGTCACGTGCGGGCCGAACGGCTGCAGGCGTCCCGACCATGTCTTCTCGCGCATCGCGCGGCCTTCCTTGATCTGCTGGATCTGGCTCTTCTTCATGTCTTCCTCGATTGCGATAGGCGGGCCATGCCCTCGACGAACAGGTTCTTGCCGCCCTGCGACGGGTGGCGGACTTTCGTGTGCTCGATGTTCATGCGCTGCAGGGAGAGGGAGGCGGAGTTGCCGATGGCCACGACGTGCTCGAACGGGAAGAGGCGCATCAGGCGGGCGATGAAGCGCTCGCCGACGAGCAGCTCGGCCGCGCTAGGGGCGCGGTTCGAGAGCGGGTTGCCGGGCGTGAAGGGATGGAAGGGGAAGGCGTTCCAGAGCAGCGGCAGCGGCTGAATCTCCCGGATCGTGCCCCAGACCATCGTGGCGCTGGCCTCGGTCGACAGCTTGGGGCCCGGCGTGGCCTTGCGATAGCCGCGATCGGCGCCGAGGACGAAGCCGCTGCGGGTCTCGACGCCGCCGAGCATCACGCTTTCGCTCACGAACGCGATGCCGGTCAGCCGCCCGCCGCGATAGCTCACCGCCTCGCCGATCAGCAGCATGCGGGGCCCGATCGCTTCCATCTGCTCGAGGTAGAGGCGCAGGTTGCGGCGGCGGACGGCGTTCTCCTGCAGGTCGCCGCAGAGGCGCGAGAACTGGTTGCAGGCCCGGTCGCCGACGTCGACGCCGCCGAGGTCCTGGATGAGGGAGTCGAAGCGCCGCGTCACCAGCCGCCACCGCCGCCGCCGCCCGAGCTCGAGCCTCCGCCGCCCCCGCCCCCTCCCGAGCCGGAGGAGGAAGGTGCCGCGACACCGGCCGCCATCGTCCCCGCGGCGACGGCCCAGGTGCCGCTGGCCCCCGCGCCGCCGAATGCGCCGCCTCCGCCCGTCCATCCGGAGGATGAGGAGGAGGAGGACGAAGAAGAAGAGATGGAGGAGCCGCTGAACGCGGCCGAGCGGGTCTCGCCGCCGAAGGAGCGGAACCAGCGGTCGACGGTCGCGCCGAGGCCGAAGGCGAGCACGTACGGGAACCATTCGTCGCGCAGCGCAGGCTGCGGCAGCGCCAGTTGCTCGATGAAGTAGCGGCGCGCGCCGGCGATGCGTTTGCGGTAGACGATCTTCTCCGGCTTGTCGCGGATCTTGAGGAGGTCGAGCGCCAGCTTCTGGAAGGCGAGCGTCCAGAAGAGCAGCGCGAACAGCACCGGCGCATGCAGCCCCACCGCCCGCGCGATGAGCGACGCGACGACGAGCGGCGCGGCGCCGGCACAGAGCAGGATGAACGGCGCGATCATCGCGGCGGGGACGTTGTCGATCGCCTTCGAGAAATACACCGCGGCGATGCAGGCGAAGATCGAGAAGAGCGCCACGCTCACCGCGCCGAAGACAGCCGCGAAGACGTCGCTCTCCCCCATGAAGGCGGAGCCGGCGAGAGCGAGGGCGGCGGCGGTCAGCAGCAGCGCGTTCACCCCTCCGTTGAAGCGCGTCACTTTCGTGCTCCAGTGGGCGAGCTTGTCGAGTTTCAGCTCGATGCCCTCGCGGATGATCTTCGACGGATCGAAGCCGCTCTTCCGGTAGTGATCGCGGATCGAGTCGGTGTCGGTGTTCTTGCGCCCGTTGAAGAAGAGCTTCGCCACCAGTTCGCCGTCATACCCGGTCAACTGTTGCCGGGAGAGGTTCAGGTGCATGTGCAGCGTGTCGTCTTCCGTGCGGGCGGTGATCTTCCCCTCCTGGGTCAGGCGCGCCAGCACGGCAGCGACTTCCGGCGCGCCGACGCCGGCGTCCCACACCGCCCCCGCCACTTCCGGCGCGAGCTTCAGGACCGCCTCGTCGAGCCGCGGCTCCACCGGCGCGAAGCGGCCGGTTTCCCGCTCGGCCGCAAGGAAGCGCCTCACGAGGTAGGTCGAGCCGGCCCCGAAGAGCAGCAGGACGAGCGCCGGGATCCACCAGGGCATCGGCCGCTCGACCCCGGCCGGATAGCCGGCACCGCCGTACGTCAGGACACGTTCCACCGGCACCCCTTCGCGCGGCGGGAGACTCGTCCGCGAGATGACGAGCGGCTCGTCGTTGCCCCAGATCGGGTCGACCGTCAGGCGCAGCGTGAAGCGCTCGATCGTCCCTTCGCGCTCCGGCAGGCCGAAGTCGTGGGAGAGGCGGAACTGCTTCCCTTCGCCGGCGACGAGGATGTTGCGGTACACGGAGTCGAGGACGTACGTCAGCTCGCGCTTCTCGAACGGCGGATCGCCCGGCAGCCGGCTGCGCCAGCGCACGACGCCGGCCGACGCAAAGTCCCAGCGGTCGATCTCGTCGAGAGGCCCCTGCGTCAGCGGGATCTCGCGCCCATCGTCGACGCGCACGATGCGACGCACGCCCACCTGCTGGCGGCCGCGCACGTTGAAGTCACGCTCGCCGCCATTCCAGTCGCCGTCGAACACCATCTGCTGCCGCTCGACGACGTGCAGGTTCCCGTCGCGGTCGAGGCGGGCCTCGACGTCGACCGCGGTCCAGTGCAGAGACTTCCCGAGCGCCGGCGTGGCGAGCAGCAGAAGGAGCAGGATGCGGCGCACGCGCCGATTATGGCGCTAGTGCCGTGCGCCTAGTGCCGGACCGAGCGCCGCTTCGGCTCCGGCGGCAACGTATCGACGATCCGGTAGATCGCTCCGCCGCCGTGATCGGCGACGTAGATCTCGCCGTTCGCGTCCTCGCCGAACGTGCTCACGAAGCCGGGGCCGTGGATGAGGAACTGCGACGTCAGCACTCCGTTCGCGCCGGGTTTCGCGCCCCAGATCATGCGGCTGCAGTAGTCGCCGTAGATGTACATGCCGGTCAGGCGGCGGCTGCGCGTGCCGCGGTAGACGTAGCCGCCCGTCACCGAGCAGCCGTCGTCGTGACCGTACTCGATGACCGGCAGCACGAGGTTCCCCGGGTTGCAGTTCGTGGCCGGATTGAAGCAGCGCGAGCCCTCCATCCGCCGCCAGCCGTAGTTGTCGCCTCCGATGCTCGAGCCCGCCTGGAAGTTGATTTCCTCCCGCTCTCCCTGCCCGACGTCGGCGATCCAGAGGTCGCCGGTGAAGCGGTCGAAGGAGAAGCGCCAGGGGTTGCGGAGGCCGAGCGACCAGATCTCGGGGCGCGTCCCCGCCTGGCCGATGAAGGGATTCGACGGGGGGATGCCGTATGGCGAGCCGTGATCGACGTCGATGCGCAGCATCTTGCCGAGGAGGTCGTTGCGGTTCTGCGCGCGGTTCTCGGGATCGCCGCCGGAGCCGCCGTCCCCCATGCCGATGTAGAGGTAGCCGTCGGGGCCGAACTGGAGCTGCCCGCCATTGTGGTTCGCGTACGGCTGGTCGATCCGCAGCAGCACGTGCGCGGAGGCGGGGTCGGCGCGGTTCGGGTCGGTCGCGCTGCGGCTGTAGCGGGCGATGACGGTGTCGCCGGCGCGGTCGGTATAGTTGACGAAGAAGAAGCCGTTCTGGGAGTAGTGGGGGTGGAACGCCACGCCGAGGAGGCCTCGCTCGCCGCCGCTGAGAACGAGCGACCGGATGTCGAGGAACTGCTCCGTCCCGGTCCGGGCCGGGTCGTACACGCGGATGGTGCCGGGCTGTTCGACGACGAAGAGGCGTGCGTCGCCGGCATGGGCGATGGCCACCGGGCGCTCGAAGCCGCCGGCGACAGGCTCGAGCGCGACCACCGGTTGTGCCTGGGAGAGAACCGTGGAAAGGATCAGGGCGGGGAGGTACATGGCATAGCAGCATGCAAAGATCGGGAACGGTTCTTGAGATGGCAGAGCCCGGAGGCAGAACACTATGGCAACGATCGACCAGCCGACGCCGAGCTCGCCGAAGTCCCCGCAGCCGGACCAGCCGCCGCTCCAGCCGGGCGGCGTGGAGCGCTCGCGCGACAACGCGTCCCCCAGCGAGAGGCCGAACGTCCAGACGCCCGACCCGCAGAGGGAGAAGCAGGGCGGCGGCAGCTAGCCGCGCACGGCAGAACGCACCGACGGAGTGGCCGTACGTGCACCGGCGGAGCAACCAGCGCTGCCGGCCGTGCCGGCGAGGCGTCCCGCTACACTCGTCGCATGCGTCACCGCCTGCGCGTCCTCCTCGCCACCACCCTCCTCCTCACCACCCTCTCCGCGTTCGGGAGCGACGACCCGCGGATCGCGGAGTTCGAAGCGTTCGTGGCGCGGACGATGGCGGCGCAGCAGATGCCGGGGCTCTCGGTCGCCGTCTCGTACGGCGACTTTCGCTGGGAGCGGGGGTTCGGCTTCGCCGATCTCGAGCACCGCGTCCCCGCCACCGCCGAAACCTCCTACCGCATGGCCTCGGTCACCAAGCCGATGACGGCGGTGGCGGTGCTGAAACTGATGGAGGAGGGGAAGCTCGACCTCGACGCCGAGGTGCAGACGTATGTGGAGTACTTCCCGCGGAAGCCGCATCCGGTGACGGTGCGGCAGCTTCTCGGCCACCAGGGCGGCATCAGCCACTACAGGGACTACAACGTCGAGGGGCGCATCCGCGAGCCGAAGACGACCCGCGAGTCGGTCGATCTCTTCGGCGCGTGGGAGCTCGCCGCGGAGCCGGGCACGAAGTTCCTCTACTCGAGCTACGGCTACAACCTCCTCGGCGCGGTGGTCGAGGGGGCGAGCGGACAGCCGTACGGCGTCTACCTGCGCGACCGGGTGTGGGTGCCGCTCGGGATGACCTCGACGCGCCTCGACGACCCGCGCGGCATCATCCCCAACCGTGCGGAAGGCTACGTGCTGGAAGAGGGGACGCTCCGGCGCTCCGAGTACGTCGACATCAGCAGCCGTTTCGCCGGCGGCGGCACCCGCTCGACGGTGGGGGACATGCTCCGCCTCGTCGAAGGGCTGGCGGCGGGGAAGGTGCTGTCGAACGAGACGCGCGAGCTGGCGTGGACGCGCTACCCGACGCGCGACGGCCGCTACACCCGCTACGACCTCGGCTTCGGCGTGTATGCGCGCAACGGCCGCCGCGTCATCGCGCACAGCGGCTCGCAGCAGGAGACGCGCACGAACGTGTCGATCGTGCCGTCGGAAAGGTTCGCGGTGGCACTGGCGTCGAACTTCGAGAACGCCGACCTCTCCCCCTTCGAGGACAAGCTCTTCGCCCTCTTCCTCGGCGATCCGGCGCCGGTCGGCCTGCGCGCCGCGCGCGAAGAGGACGCGCCGCTGCTGGAGGCGCTGCAGGCGGCATACTCACAGGGCCTCGCCTACTACGACCGCTACGGCAAGCCGATGACCACCGACCGCCGCGAGCTCGCCGCCGCCTTCCGGTTCCTGCGCGACGGAAAGAACCTCGCCGACGGGGCGCATCCGGTAACCGGCGAGCCGCTCGTCAAGATCGGCTCCTACATAGCCAGCATCCTCGGTGACGCCGACCGCTATCACCGCGCCGGCGCGCTGCGCTTCTTCGCCGACTACGCGCGCGCGACGCGGAAGCACAAGCTCGACGCGAAGACCGCGGCGCGCGTGCGGGGGTGGAGCGAGGCGTGGACGCGCGTCTGGACGCCGGAGCTGGCGGCGCTGACGTTCTGGGAAGAGGATGCGCTCGACGTCCTGGAGCGGAACCGCGAGGCGCTGCTCGCCTCACCCGTGCGGCCCGACCTCGAGCGCCGGCTGGCCGCCTACGCGGAACACGCGCCGGCAAAGGCGGAACGGGCCAAGGCACTGAGCGCCGCGCTCTATCCGAAGTAAACGCGAACGGCCGCCCTCATGCGGAACGCGCCGCTCGCGACGCGGCCGCTCTCGCGACCACGTGGGCCGGCAGCCGCGACACCCCAGACGCCCCCGCGGCGCTTGCGGCGCCGCGGCTCCTGACGCCGCGCGCGCAGACGCGCCTCACCCCCACACCGCCGCCTTGATCGCCCACTCACTGGCCGGATACTTTTGCTTCATCTCGATCGCCATGGTCACGAGCGCGGTGTGGTCGCGGCGTCCCTGGTAGGCGCTCACGCCGCGCCAGTACAGCGCCTCCGGCGCGGCGGCGGTGTCGGCGAACTCCTGGACGATGCGCGCGTAATGCGGCTCCGCGTCCGCCCACCGTTTGCGCATGGCGATGATGCGCGCGAGCGCCATCGCCAGTTGCGCGTGGAACTCGCGCGGGGGGAGGAAGCCTTCGATGCGGTAGCGCTCCACCCCCTCCTGGTTGAGGATCACGATCGACGGCGTCCAGATCGCGCCGAAGCGGCGGAAGGCGGGGCGCTCCGCCGGCTCGTTCACGTTCGCCTGGAAGGGGATGAAGTGCTCGTGCACGAAGGCCGAGACCGCGGGATCTCCATACGTTTCGGCTTCCAGCCGAACGCAGGGCGGTCACGTGGGGGCGGCGGTGAAGTCGAGCAGCACCGCCTTTTTCGCGTCCTTCGCCGCGGCCAGCGCGGCGTCGGGATCCTTCAACCACAGCACTGACATCAGCCCTCCGTCAGCGGCGTTTGTGCGCGGCGACGAGCTCCGCGAACTCGGTGACGAACTTCTCGAGCCGCTTGCGCGTCTCCTCGTCGCGGAGGCCATTTTCGTCGAAGAGCGCCGCGGCGCCCGAAACATTCAACTGCCGCCCGAACCAGGGATGCGTGCCGAGGGCGCGCAGGACGGGGAGCCAGGAAGCCTGGGAGAGGATGGTGCCGCCGCGGCCGGTGGTGGCGCCCATCAGCGCGACCGGGAGCCCTCCGAAGACGCGCGGGATGTCGCGGAACGGACGTGAGAGCCAGTCGATGGCGTTCTTCGCCACGCCCGGCATGCCCGCCGTTGTATTCGGGGGAGGCGATGAGCAGGCCACCGGCCGCGGCGGCCTCCCAGTCGGGATCGTAAAGCGGGATCTCGCGGATCGAGATCACCTCGAGCGGAATGAGCTCCGCCGCGGCGCGCAGGAGCGCGGTGTTGTACGAGCCGCGGCGGAGACTGCCCGAAAATCCGAGAATGGCGGCCATCATTCGCCCAGGTCGAACAGCAGGACCTCGGCGTCGCCTTTCGCGGTGACGGCGAGCGCCTGCTCCTCTTCGATGGCCGCGCCGTCGCCGGCATGGAGCGTCGTTCCGTTGAGGTCCACGCTGCCGCGCGCGACCTGCAGCCACGCACCTCTGCCTGGTGCGAGCGGATGCTCGACGCGATCGCCGTCTCCTAGGATTGCGGAGTAGAGACGTGCGTCCTGGTGGATGCGCAGCGCCCCCTCCTCGCCGCCGGGGGCGACGAGCAGGCGGAGGCGTCCGCGCCGCTCCTCCTCGGGGAAGAGCTTCTGCTCGTAGCCGGGAGCGATCCCGTCCTTCTCCGGCACGATCCAGATCTGGAAGAAGTGCACCGGCTCGTCGGCGGAGCCATTGAACTCGCTGTGCACGACGCCGGTGCCGGCGCTCATCCGCTGCACCTCGCCGCGCCGGAGCACGCCGTCGCCGCCGGTGCTGTCGCGGTGCGCGAGCGCCCCCTGCATGACGATGGAGATGATCTCCATGTTGTCGTGCTGGTGCGCGCCGAAGCCGCGGCCGGGCGCCACCTCGTCCTCGTTGATCACGCGCAGCGAGCGGAAGCCCATCTGCCGCGGGTCGTAGTAGTTCGCGAACGAGAACGTGTGCCGGGTGGTGAGCCAGCCGTGCCGGCCCACCCCGCGCTCCTCCGATTTCCGTACGGTGATCATCGCCGCTCCTCTCGTTACTGCTTCACTGCCTGCACTTCGACTTCGATGCGCACTTCGTTCGCCACGAGGATGCCACCGGTCTCGAGCGCCTGGTTCCACTTCAGGCCCCAGTCGCGGCGGTCGATGCTCGCCGTGGCGCGGGCGCCGGAGCGGGTGCCGCCCCACGGGTCCTTGCCGGTGCCCTCGTACTGGCAGTCGAGCGTCACTTCCATGGTCGTGCCGCGAATGGTGAGGTCGCCCACGACCTTGAAGCGGTCCCCTTCCTGCTTCGACGCGCCTTCGACGCGCTTGCTGCGGAAGGTGATGGTGGGATGGTTCTCGACGTCGAGGAAGTCGGCCGAGCGGAGATGCGCGTCGCGGTCGGGCGAGCCGGTGTCGATGCTCGCGGCCGCGATCTCGACGTTGACGGTCGAGGCGCCGGGATTCTGCTCGTCGGCGGCGATCGTGCCCTTCACGTCCTTGAAACGGCCGCGCACGGTCGTGAACATCATGTGCTTCACCGCGAACTCGACGCTGGAATGCGAGGCGTCGATCTGCCACGTGGTCTGCGCTGCAGTTGCTGTCTGGGTCATCGGGTTCCTCCTGTTCGCCTATGACAACCGGGGTGCGCCGCGAATTGTTCCTCACAACGACTATCCGCAAACGGACTATAATGGAACCATGGCGGGCAGACTGAAGCGGGAGATCAAACAGAAGCGGCCGTTCAGTAGCGTGCAGGAGGAGGTCGTGCTCTCCATCATGCGCACGGCCGACCAGGTCGCGGTGCCGATGAACGAGGTCCTGCGCGGCGCCGGCCTCAGCCCGTCCCAGTACAACGTCCTGCGCATCCTGCGGGGGGCGGGGGAGGAGGGGCAGCCGTGCGGCGAGATCAGCGAGCGCATGGTGCGCCGCGATCCCGACCTGACCCGGCTGCTGGACCGCCTCGAGGCGAGCGGCCTCGTGACCCGCACGCGCGACACCCGCGACCGCCGGATCATCCGCGCCTCCATCACCGCCCAGGGGGCCGAGCTCCTCGCGTCGCTCGACGAGGAGGTGGAGGCGAGCATCCGCCGCGGGCTGGCGCACGTCCCGGTGGCGCGCCTGCGCACGCTGCTGGAACTGCTCGAGGAAGTGCGGGCGAAACCCGGCGAGTGACAGAACCGCTGCATCGGCGTACCCTCGGCGCATACGTACCGAACTGCGGAAGGACTCAGTGATGAAGAAATTTGGCGGAGCTCTGCTTTTGCTCTCTCTGTTCACGCTTTCACTCGCGGCGCAGACGACGTCCATCCGTGGGCGCGTGACTTTGCCGGACGGCTCGGCGCTTCCGGGCGTCACCGTCTCGGCCGATGACCTCGGCGTCACGGCGATCACCGACTCCGAGGGGCAGTACGTCCTCGCGGTGCCGTCGGGGCGGGCGGTGAAGATCTCCGTCACGTTGAGCGGCTTCCAGACGCGCACGGAGACGGTGAACACCGGCGGCGGCGACACCGTGCAGAACTTCACGCTCCGTCCGTCGTTCGGCGAGCAGATTACCGTCGGCTCGCGCGCCATTGGCGCGGAGCAGGAGAAGGCGGTGCCGGTGGACGTGATCCGGCAGGAGGAGATCCAGGCCTCGCCGTCGACGGAGACGAGCCAGATCATTCAGAAGATCGCTCCGTCGTTCAACTTCCCCCGTCCGACGATCAGCGACGGCACCGACTCGGTCCGTCCGGCGACGCTGCGCGGCCTCGGCCCGGACCAGTTGCTCGTCATGGTCAACGCGAAGCGCCGCCACGCGAGCGCGCTCGTCAACGCGAACAACACGGTCGGCCGCGGATCGAGCGGCGTCGACCTGAACGCGATTCCGGCCGCCGCCATCGAGAACATCGAGATCCTGCGCGACGGCGCGGCGGCGCAGTACGGCTCCGACGCCATCGCCGGCGTCATCAACCTCGTCCTCAAGTCGCAGGCGCAGCCGCTGCGGTTCGACGTGAAGGCGGGGCAGACCTCGCACGGCGACGGCGAGATGATCGACACGAGCGTCAACGGCGGCTGGCCGATCGGCCGCGGCGTGCTGTTCTTCACCGGCGAATACCGCGTCCGCTACGAGACGAACCGCGCCGGCGTCGACCCGCGCGACCAGATCGTCCCCGGCGACGCCGGCAACAACCCGGTCAAGCAGCCGAACACGCATTGGGGCGACTCCTACGCGCGCGACCTGATGTCGTTCGTGAACTTCAACCTGCCGGTGAGCGCCGACGGACAGCAGGTCTTCTACGCGTTCGGCGGCCACAGCCTCCGTCACGGCTCGCACGGCGGCAATTACCGCCGCGCGATCCAGGTGCAGAACTGGCCGCAGATCTACCCGCTCGGCTTCCTCCCGCTGATCCAGCCGCGGGTCGTCGACACCTCGCTCACCACCGGCGTGCGCGGCAAGCTGGCCGGGTGGTTCTACGACTTCAGCGGCGGCTACGGCCGGAACAAGTTCGACTTCTACGTCACCAACTCTCTCAACACCTCCCTCGGGCCGACGGTGCCGCCGAACCAGACCAAGTTCTACTCGGGATCGCTCGGGGACGATCAGGTCACCGTCAACCTCGACCTGTCGCGCGCGTACGACGTCGCGATGATGACCGGGCCGCTGAACGTGGCCGTCGGCGCCGAGTTCCGCCGCGACGGCTTCGAGCAGATGGCCGGCGAGCCGAACTCGTACATCAACGGCGGGGTGAAGGACCGGAACGGCAACGCCGCCCCCGCGGGTGCGCAGGTCTTCCCCGGCTTCCAGCCCTCGAACGAGGTCGACATCACGCGCAACAGCAAGTCGGTTTACTTCGACCTGGAGGGCGACGTGCTGCAGAAGCTCCGCGTCGGCCTCGCCGCGCGCCACGAGAACTTCAGCGACTTCGGCAACACCACCAACGGGAAGCTCACCGCGCGCTACACGATCCTGCCGCAGCTCATCGCGCGCGGCGCCGTGAGCACCGGGTTCCGCGCGCCGTCGCTCAGCCAGGGCAACTTCTCGGCGATCAGCACCAACTTCCTGCTCAACCAGCAGACCGGCGTCCTCGAGCCGTTCGAGACCGGCACCTACCGCGTCGACAGCCCGATCGCCCGCATCCTCGGCGCCGAGGACCTCAAGCCGGAGAAGTCGAAGAACCTCAGCGCCGGCCTGGTGTGGCAGCCGCTGTCGAACCTCGAGGTCACCTTCGACTACTTCCACATCGAGATCGAGGACCGCATCGTCTTCTCCGGCAACTTCACCGCGCCGGACGTGCAGGCGCTGATCAAGCCGCTCGGCGCGACGGCGGCCCGCTTCTTCACGAACGCCATCGACACCGAGACGAACGGCTACGACGTCGTCACGAATTACCAGCTTCCGCTCATGGGCGGGCAGATCGACCTGTCCGCGGCGTACAGCCACAACGAGACCGAGGTGGTCGGCGAAGTGCAGACTCCCGACAAGCTGAGCCAGTACGGCGAGGTCCTCTTCGACCGCATCGAGCGCCGCCGCGTGGAATGCGGGCAGCCGAAGGACAACGTCCGCCTGATGCAGGCCTACCGCAACTCCGGCTGGAACGTGACGGCGCGCGAGAGCCGCTACGGCGAGTACTGCAGCTTCACGATTCTCCCGGCCGACGACCAGATCTACGAGCCGGAGTGGATCGCCGACCTCGAGCTGGCGTACACGTGGGGACGCTACACGTTCGCCGCGGGCGCCGAGAACGTCTTCGACAACTTCCCCGATCGCAACATGGTCAAGAACGCGAACGGCGCGTTCACCGCGCAGAGCAACAACGGCATCTTCACCTACCCGATCAACACGCCGTTCGGCATGAACGGGCGGTTCATCTACACGCGCTTCGGCGTTTCATTCTGACGCGCGCTGCTGTGTCAATGCGGTAAACGCCGCCGGGGGCCGGTTCGCGCCGGAACTCCGGCGGCGTTACTGTATGGCGGCTTTGGCACCTTCGAACCTGCGCAGTGTCCTCCTCGCGGGAGCCGTGCTCCTGTCGGCGCTCACCGCGGACGCTGCATCGCTCCGCGACCGCGTCGGCGTCGCGCACGCGGGCGGCAAGTACGGCGTCGCGGCCGGCGGACGCGATTACCTGGGGCACGGCGCGCAGCTCGCGAGCGATCTCGGCACGCGCGTCATCAAGTTGTGGCTGACGCGCAGGCCGGCCGGCACCTACGCGCTCAACTCGCCGCTCTGGCCGGAGGGGCCGCTCTCGAACGACCTGGTCAGCGTCGCCGACCATGTCTATTACCGGCAGGTCTTCTCGATGCCGTTCACGACGATCATCCTCGTCGTCGACGCGCACGACGACGTCTGGTTCGGCGACGGGATGTCGCCGGTCGAAGAGAGCACCGAGGAGCGGGCGCTTCACGACCTCACCCGCTATCTGATGAAAAAGTACGCCGGCTCGGGCAAGACGTTCATCCTCCAGAACTGGGAGGGGGACTGGCTCGTCCGCCTCAACGGCGCCACCGGCACGTTCAGCGACCGCGATCCGCCCGACATCGCGGTCAACGGGATGGCCCGTTGGCTGAACGCGCGGCAGCGTGGCGTCGAGCGGGCGCGCAACCGGCTCACGAGCGTCACCGGCGTCACGGTGAAGCACGCCGTCGAGGTGAACCACGTCTGGCGCGCGAAGTACCAGCCGTGGCGTGTCTCGCTCACGGACGACATCCTCCCCTCCGTGCGCGCCGACATGTACTCCTACTCCGCCTGGGAGACGGGCGACGATCCGTCCGGCGAGCGGCTGAAAGAGATGCTGACGTTCCTCGACGCCCGCACGTCCGGCAGCGGCAACATCTACGTCGGCGAGTACGGTGCGCCGGAGAACGTCCACGGCTCCGCCGCGCACCTCGGCCAGGTAGCGGCGCAGACGCGCGCCGCGCTCGACTGGGGCGCCGCCTACGTCGTCTACTGGCAGCTCTTCTGTAACGAGTTCACGGCCGACACGCCGCCGCCCGGCTATCCGGCGGTGCTCAACCAGGACATGCGCGGCTTCTGGCTGCTGAGGCCCGACGGTACCCGCTCGCCGGTCTGGTTCTTCCTGCGCGACCTGCTCGCCGAGCCGGCGGAGCCGGTCCCGGGGCGGCGCCGGGCAGTGCGTTCGCGGTAGCGGCCTTCCCGCTCGCGGAATGGCTCGTTGTTGTGACGGGGTGAGATGACCACACGCTCCGTTGCCCAACTCGTCCACGCCACGCCGCAACTCGAGGGAGAGGGGATGCTCGTCACCCGCCCCTTCCCGACCGCGCGCCTCGATCAGGTCGATCCCTTCCTGCTGCTCGACCGGATGGGTCCCGCGACCCATGCTCCCGGCGAGGCGAAAGGCGCCCCGGACCATCCTCACCGCGGCTTCGAGACCGTCACCTACGTCCTCGAGGGGGCGGTCGAGCACGAGGACTCGCAGGGGAACCGCGGCCGCATCGGTCCCGGCGACGTGCAGTGGATGACGGCCGGCTCGGGCGTCATTCACTCCGAGCTTCCCTCGGAAGAGCTGCGCCGCAACGGCGGGCGGATGCATGGATTCCAGCTCTGGGTGAATCTCCCCCGCCGCGACAAAATGATGAAGCCGCGCTACCAGGAGCTGCGCGCCTCTGAGATTCCCACCGCCACCAGCCCGGACGGGAAGGTCTCCGTCACCGTCATCGCCGGCGAGTCCCTCGGCACGAAGGCGAGCATCGACACCCGCACGCCGATCATGTATCTGCACGTCCGTCTCGAGCCGGGGGCCCGCTTCACGCAGGCCGTCCCGGAGACGTACAACGCGTTCGCATTCGTCATTCGCGGCGAGGCGTCGTTCGGCGACCGGGTGGCGCGGGAGAACGACGCCGCCATCTTCGACCGCAACGGAGACGAGGTGACGGTCGCGTCCGGGAAGGGAGCCGAGCTGCTGCTCATCGGCGGCGTCCCTCTGGACGAACCGGTGGCCCGCTACGGGCCGTTCGTCATGAATACACCGGGGGAAATCCGGCAGGCGATGCTCGACTACCAGAGCGGCCGGTTCGGCACGATCGACTGAGGAGCACGGTCACCTGAAGAAAAGTCTTGCACGTGAGTAGGTGTTGTAGTTAACTATAACACCTAATGAGCGGGCAGGATGGACAGTGAGTGGAACGACAGCCAGCCGATCTACCGGCAGTTACGGGATCGCGTCGTGGCTCTGATCCTCGACGGCGTACTGAAGGAAGGCGATCCGCTGCCCTCCGTCCGCAACGTGGCCGCCGAGTCCCGGATCAACCCGATCACGGTGCTGAAGAGCTACCAGCAACTCGTCGACGAGCAGCTCGTCGAGATGAAGCGAGGCCGGGGCATGTTCGTCAAACAGGGCGCGCGCGCTCTGCTGCTCGCCGGCGAGCGCCAGAAGTTCGTGAACGAGGAGTGGCCGAGGATCTACGCGACGATCCAGCGGCTCGGCCTGACCCCCGAGGAATTGCTGAACGCGGCCGGCGGCAGCCCGGAGCCGGACGCCGCGGCGGAGGAGCGCTGACGCCATGGCAGCCATAGAAGCCCGCGGGCTCCGCAAAAGGTTCGGCGCGACGGTGGCCCTGGAAGGCCTCGACCTCCGCGTCGAAGAGGGGCGCATCCTCGGCATCATCGGTCCCAACGGCGCCGGGAAGACGACCGCCCTCAACGCCATCCTCGGCCTGACGCCGTACGAGGGCGACCTGCGGGTGCTGGGGCGCGATCCCTGGACCGAGCGGGACCAGCTCATGCGCGACGTCTGCTTCATCGCCGACGTGGCCGTCCTGCCGCGCTGGATCAAGGTCTCCCAGGCGCTCGACTACGTGGCCGGCGTACATCCCCGCTTCGACCGATCGAAGGCGGAGGCGCTGCTCGCGCGGACCAACATCAAGCGCAACAGCAAGGTGCGGGAGCTGTCGAAGGGGATGGTCACCCAGCTCCACCTGGCGCTGGTCATGGCCATCGACGCGAAGCTGCTGGTGCTCGACGAGCCGACGCTCGGCCTCGACCTCCTCTACCGCAAGCAGTTCTACGAAACACTGCTGAACGACTACTTCGACCGCAGCCGGACCATCGTCGTCACGACGCATCAGATCGAGGAGATCCAGGACGTCCTCACCGACCTCGTCTTCATCGACCGCGGCCGGATCGTCTTCGGCTGCAGCATGGAAGACGTCGAGTCGCGCTACGTGGAGGTGATGGTCCGTCCGGAGCACGTCGCCGCGGCGCGGTCGCTTGGGCCGATCCACGAGCGCCAGGTGTTCGGCCGCAGCGTCCTCCTCTTCGACGGTGCGGATCGCGAGCGGCTCGCGCCGCTCGGCGACCTGCGCACGCCCGGCATCGCCGACCTCTTCGTGGCGGTGATCGGCAAAGAGCGCGTGCAGGAGGCGGCGCGATGAGCACCCCCTCGAACGTGGCCGCCTTCCCGGTCGATCCGCAGCCCGTCGCGCCGCCGCTGTCGGAGCCGCGGCCGCTGTACTGGCTGGTGCGCCGCGAGCTGTGGGAGAACCGCTCGATCTACCTCGCGCCGCTCGTGCTGACGGCGGTCTTCATGTTCGGCTTCACGATCGGCACCGTCACGCGGCCGCAACGCCTGGCCTCCGCCAGCGGCACGGCGGTGATGCCCTGGAGCGTGCTCCCGGCGATGCTCATCGCGGCCGCGTTCATGGTGGGGGCGTTCTACTGCCTCGACGCGCTGCAGTCCGAGCGCCGCGACCGGAGCATTCTGTTCTGGAAGTCGCTGCCGGTCTCCGATCGCGACACCGTGCTCTCGAAGGCGAGCATCCCGCTGCTGGTGCTGCCGGCCATCGTCTTCACGATCACCGTCATCGTGCAGATCCTCATGCTCCTGCTCAGCAGCGCGGTCGTCCTGGCCACCGGCTCGAGTGCCGCGGCGCTCTGGGCGAAGCTGCCGCTCTTCCGGATGACGATCGGACTGGTCTACTCGCTGATCGCCGTCGCCCTCTGGCACGCGCCGGTGTACGCGTGGCTGCTGCTGGTCTCGGGATGGGCGCGCCGCGTCGTCGTCCTCTGGGCGGTTCTGCCGCTCCTCGCGGTCGCCGCCTTCGAGCGGATGGCTTTCGGCACCAAGTACGTCATCGCCTTCCTCGGGTACCGGATCACCGGTTGGTGGCAGTCGGGCTTCACCTTCCCGAACAAAGACCGCATCAGCATCGATCCCCTGACGCATCTCACGCCGGGACGGTACCTGAGCACGCCCGGACTCTGGCTGGGGCTCGTCTGCGC
The DNA here is from genome assembly GCA_036399015.1 of Thermoanaerobaculia bacterium. Lineage (GTDB taxonomy): Bacteria > Acidobacteriota > Thermoanaerobaculia > Gp7-AA8 > Gp7-AA8 > QHVT01. The sequence goes on from DASWNW010000093.1 coordinate 156,197, forward strand.
GGCGGTATTCCTCGCGGCGGCGGTGCGGCTGCGCCGCAGGCAGGAGGCGTTCTGATGGACTTCATCACGGAAGCCCCGCCGGTGCGTGAATCGGCGACGCGGCCGCTGTACTGGTCTGTGCGCCGCGAGCTCTGGGAAAACCGCTCGCTGACGCTCGCGCCGCTGATCGTGGCGGCGGTGGTCCTGTTCTCCTGGTCCGCGACCACGATCCGGCTCGCGCGCAAAGTCCGCGCGCTGGCGGCGCTCGATCCGAACGCGCAGTACGCGGCCGCGTTCAAGCCGTTCAGCCTCGCGGCGTCGGTGATCCTCTTCACCGGCATCCTGGTGGGCGCGTTCTACTGTCTCGACGCGCTCTATGGCGAGCGGCGCGACCGCAGCATCCTCTTCTGGAAATCGCTGCCGGTCTCCGACGTCACCACGGTGCTCTCCAAGGCGCTGATTCCGATCGTCATCCTGCCGCTGTTCACCATCGCCGTCGCGCTGACCACGCAGACGATCATGCTCCTCCTCGGCAGCGTCGCCTTGCTCTTCCACGGGGTGAATCCCGCGCTGCTCTGGACGCGCGTGCCGCTGGTGCAGGAGTCGGTGGTGATGTTCTACGGCGTCGCCGCGCACGCGCTCTGGTATGCGCCGCTCTATGCCTGGATGCTGCTCCTCTCCGCCTGGGCGAAGCGGGCGGTCTTGCTGTGGGTCGTGCTGCCGTCGGTCGCGATCAACGTCGTCGAAAAAGGGGTATTCGGCACGTCGCATTTCGCCTCGCTCGTCAAATACCGCCTGATCGGCGCATTGCACGAGGCGTTTGCGGTCGACGCGCTGAAAAAACCGGTCACCGGATTCTCGCAGTTGGAAATCGCGAATTTTCTGACCACGCCCGGTCTATGGGCGGGGCTGGTCTTCGCGGCGGTCTGTCTCGCCGCGGCGGTGCGGCTGCGTCGCAACCGCGAGCCGATTTAGAAAGGAGCGCCGAACCATGTTGTGGCCACTCTTACTGATTCACATCTGCAGTGCGACGGTGGGATTGCTGTCGGGCTTCATGGCCATGGGAACCCGCAAGGGCTCGAGCTGGCATGGCGCGTCCGGCACGGTCTTTTTCGTCTCGATGCTCATCATGTCGTCGAGCGCGGCGTACATCGCCGCCTTCCTGAAGGTGAACGCCGTCAACATGTGCGTCGGCCTGCTGACCTTCTATCTCGTGGCGACGGCGTGGTGGACGGCGCGGCGGAGAGAAGGGGGCACGACGTTCTTCGATTACGCGGCGCTGCTCTACATCCTGATGGTCACGTCCGCCTTGTGGTCGTTCGGCTTCGAGGCGGCCGGCAGCCCGCGCGGGCGGAAGGACGGGATGCCCGCGTTCCTCTTCTTCATCTTCGGCACGATCGCCCTGCTCTGCGCCGTCAATGACCTGCGCATGATCGTGCGCCGCGGCCTCACGGGCCCGCGCCGCATCGCGCGCCACCTCTGGCGGATGTCAACGGCGCTGCTGATCACCACCCTCTCCTTCTATCCCGGCCAGGCGAAGCTCTTCCCTCAATGGCTGCGGGAGACGCCGCTCGTGTTTCTGCCGCACATCTTCCTGCTGGTGATGCTGATTTACTCGGCGGTCCGCGTCCGACGCTCGCGCAAGCGCGTGGAGCAGGTGAAGCCGATGCCGCTCGACCCGATCGCCACGGCGATGGCCGGCGTTACGCGGTAAAGACACAAACCCTCTCAAAAGATCGGTGGTTCTCATGGATCGCATTCGCGTCAAGCCCGAAGTGTCTCCATTCAAACGTCCGGCGATCGTCCTGGCGCTCGCGATCGCATTGCTCGGGGGAGGAGTCCTGCTGGCGAGCATCGACTTCAGCACCCCGCGCGTCGACCGCACGAAGCTCACCATCGAGAGCGTGCGTCGCGGCACGATGGAAGTGAAGGTCGCGGCCAATGGCCGGCTGGTGTCGTGGAACATCGAGCAGCTTGCCGCCCGCGTTCCGGGCCGCGTTGCCAGGGCGGCCATCAAGCCGGGTGCAGTGGTGGAAGTGGGAGAAGTGCTGGTCGAGCTCACGAATCCGCAGCTCCTCGCCACCGCGGAAGAGGCGCAGTCGGCGTGGGAAGGGGCGGTGGCGGAGCTCCAGGCTGCCGAGGCCGAGCTGCAGACGGCGATGCTGAACCAGGAGGTCCTGCTGACGCAGGTTCAGTTGAACCTCGACAAAGCGCGCCTCAAAGCGGAGGCAGACGAGGTGCTGGCGCGCGACAAGCTCATTCCGGCCATCGAGCTGAAACGCTCGAAGCTCGACGTGGTGCAACTGGCGAAGGCGCACGCGATCGAGTCGAGCCGCCTCGAGAAAATCCGGGCGAACATTCAGGTGCAGCTCGCCGTCAGGCGATCGCGGGTCGCCCAGCTCGCACGAGCGCTGGAGCGCGCCCGCAACGAGGCGGCCGACCTGAAGGTCGTCGCCGGCATCAGCGGCATCGTGCAGGCGATCGACGTGGAGGTCGGACAGCAATTGCAGCCCGGCAGTCCAATCGGCCGCATCGCGCGCCAGGACCAGCTCTATGCCGAGCTGAAAGTGCCGGCGCGCGAGGCGACGCAGGTGCGCGCGGGACAGAAGGTCGTCGTCGACACGCGCAATGGAACAGTGACCGGCGTCGTGAGCCGCGTCGATCCCGGCGTCACCGACGGCACGGTCGTCGTGGACGTCGATCTACAGGAGCCGCTGCCCGCGGGTGCCCGTCCGCAATTGCAGGTCGAAGGCGTGGTCTACATCAGCGAGGTGCCGGACGCCCTCTACGTGGGCAAGCCGGCGTATGTGAAGAACGACGCGGCGCTCGCCGTCTACAAGCTCGATCCGGCGGGCCGCTATGCGACGAGGGTAACGATCCAGGCCGGCCGGATCTCGCTGCAGCATATGCAGGTGCTGCGGGGGCTGCAGGCGGGCGATCGCATCATCACGTCGGAGACCGGCGAGTTTCAGGATCAAGAGCGCATTTTATTGAAGTAGCAGGAGCCCATCATGAGTCTCTGGTTCGATCTGAAATACGCGTGGCGCCTCCTCAGAAAATCGTGGGGCTATTCACTGATGTGCGCGAGCGTCGTGGCGCTCAGCGTCGGGCTGGCGGTATGGACGAACGCGCTCGTTTACAGCCAGGCGTTCAAGCCGCTCCCGTTTCCCGACTCGGACCGCTGGTACAGCGTGCAGCTCGCCCCCGACGCCTCGTCGCGGGCGCGGCCGAGCGTCGACGCCTACACCTGGCAGGAGCTGCTGAAGCACAGTCGCTCCGCCGACCACCTCGGCGCCTTCGCGACCGTGCCGATGGTCCTCAGCGAAGGCGAGGCGACGACCAGTCTGCGCGGCGGCGCAATCACGCCGCGCCTCCTCGCCGCGACGCGCGTGGCCCCGATCCTCGGCCGCACGTTCGATGAGAGCGACGGCCAGCCCGGCGCCGCCGCGGTGGCGATCCTCGGTTTCGATACCTGGAAGAACTACTTCGCCGGCGATCCGCACATCATCGGCAAGACCGCGCGCATCGACGCGGCACCGGTACAGGTCATCGGCGTCATGCCGCGGGATCCGCTGGTGTTCGACGACTTCGAGGTGTGGGTGCCGCTGCAGGTGCCGCCGCTCGCGCGGCCGCAGGACTCGACGATGACCGTGATCCCGCTCGTCATGGTGCGGGACGGCCACAGTCTGGAAGCGGTCCTCGGCGAGCTGAAAGGGGCCGTCGCGCACGTCAACGGCGACTATCCCCGGCTGTTCAACTCCACGCGCCGGGTGGCGCTCTACCCTGCGGCGCGGATGTTCTCCCACAACATCCTGCCGGTCATCACCATGATGAGTCTCATGGCCACCGCCATCCTGCTGCTGGGCTGCATGAACATCAGCATGGTCTTCCTGGCGCGCCTGATGGAGCGCAGCCGCGAGCTGGCGTTGCGGACCGCGCTCGGCGCGTCGCGGCAGCGGCTGATGCGTCAGAGCCTGCTCGAGACGGCGCTGGTCGTTCTCGCCGGACTCGTGGCCGGGTATGGACTGGCGTTCCTCGGCATCGAGTGGACGCACGGGATCGACTCCTTCATCAGCCGCGTCCTGGCCGGCGGGCGCTCCACGAATCTGCCGGTGCTGCGGCCGGCCGATCTCGTGGCCGCGGTCGTCTTCGCGGTGGCGGTCTGGCTGCTCAGCACTCTCGTCCCGGCATGGCGCATTTCGCGGCAGGATCCCGGCGCCGTGCTGGCCGGCAGCGGCAAGGGCGCCGCGGTGCGCGGCAGCAGCAGGAGCGTCGGCGTGCTGGTCGGGCTGCAGGTCGGCCTCTCGTCACTCGTGCTCGTGGCCTGCGGCAATGTCGTGCTGGCCGTGCAGAAGGAAACGAGCAAGCCGGCGGGGCTCGAGAGCGCCGGCGTGATGGTGTCGACGTATCCGACGGTGTTCGACGCCCGCTTCTCCGAACCGGCGCGGCGCCTCCGCTACTGGGAAGACCTCGGCGCCGCGATCGCGACCAAAGTCCCCGGTGCCGAGGCAGCGTTCGTCACGGCGGCGCCGACGCGGCCGGCGCGCGTTCCGGCGACGATCGAGACGCGGCAGGGGGGAGAGAACCAGGGCGCGTTGACGCTGCCGCTCACGGTCGTCTCCGAGAATTACTTCGACCTCCTCAGCATCCGGCTGCGCTCCGGGCGCCTCTTCGACAGCACCGACAACAGCGCCTCGCTCCCGGTGGCGATCGTGGACGAGAAGATGGCGGCCCGCTACTGGCCGGGAGAGGACGTCCTCGGCAAGCGGGTGCAGTTGAACGGCGCGGAGAACGGCACCTGGCTCACCATCGTCGGCGTCGTCTCGTCCGTTCCCGGCGCGGCCTACCGTCCCGACGCCGACATCGGCTCCATGTACCAGCCGTTGCGGCAGGCGATCCCCGATGCCTTCCAGGTGCTGGTGAGAGTGCCGGACGGTGCCGCCGATCCGCGGGACGCGCTGCGGGCCGCGGCGTTCAGCGTCGATCGCGACCTGCCGCTGCACAACCTGCAGCTCCTCGGCGAGTACATGGAGGTGTTGGAGCTCAGCTCCGCCGCGATGATCCCGGTCTTCACCGTCATCGCCCTCATCACGGCCCTGCTGGCCGCGTCGGGACTCTTCGGCCTCATCAGCCGCTCGGTCGCGCAGCGCACGCAGGAAGTCGGCATCCGCCGCGCGCTCGGAGCGACGACCTGGCGAGCAACCTCGATGTTCCTGCGCCAGGGCGCCATCTACCTGAGCGTCGCCGTCGCCGGCCTCGCTCTCGGGATCGCGGCGATGCCGGTGCTCAGCCGGGCCATTCCGAACGTCCTCGACCGGGTCGTGCCGGTCGCGGTGGGCGTCGTCCTGCTCATGACCTTCGTCATTTCCACCGCCTCGTATCTGCCGACCCGCCGCGCCGTCGCGCTCGAGCCGGGCGATGCGCTGCGCTACGACTAGCGACTTTTTCAAGGAGAGTCTCCAATGGCTACCGAGCAACTGATCCACCTGCAGGGCATCAAGAAGATCTTTTCCACCGCGGAGATGGAGACGTCGGCGCTGGACAACGTCGATCTCGCGATCGAGCGCGGGGAGTACGTCTCCATCAGCGGGCCTTCGGGCTGCGGCAAGTCGACGCTGCTCTCGGTGATGGGGCTGCTGAACTCCTCGACCGAGGGGCAGTACTTCCTCAACGGCGTGGAGGTCACCGGGCTCAGTCCCGCGGAGCAGGCGCGCGTGCGCAACCAGGAGATCGGCTTCATCTTCCAGGCCTTCAACCTGATCGCCGACATGTCGGCGTTCGAGAACGTCGAGCTGCCGCTGACGTACCGCAACGACCTCACGCGCAGCCAGCGGCGCGAGCTGGTGCTGGAGGCGCTGGGGCAGGTGAACATGACCGAGCGGCAGAAGCACTTCCCGTCGCAGATGTCGGGCGGCCAGCAGCAGCGGATCGCGATCGCGCGCGCGCTGGTCGGCAAGCCGAACGTCCTCCTCGCGGACGAGCCGACCGGCAACCTCGACTCGAAAAACGCGCAACTGATCATGGAGCTGCTGGAGGCGCTGCACGAGCAGGGCAGCACGATCGTCATGGTCACGCACGACCCCCGCTTCGCCGGGCGCGCCGGGCGCCAGGTCTCGCTCTTCGACGGGAAGGTCGTCGACGACCGCCGGCTGCACGCGGTTGCGTGAGCCCGGAAAACAGAAACGCCGGCGCGAAGAGCGCGCCGGCGTCGAAGGAAAGTCGGGTTGGTGGAGGCGGCGGGAGTTGAACCCGCGTCCGAAAACAGTGGCAGCCTGGCTACTACATGCTTGTCTCTCCGATTGATCTCGTTCGTGCCCTGTCCGGAGAGCGGGAACCGGACACAAACCAGCCTCTTAATCTCGTGACGCGCGCGTAGGCGTTACGCGCGTCACCAGCTCACATCATGACGCTCGACTCCTCCACCGTGAGCGGGTGGCGGACGAGCGCTCGTGGGTTTTTAGGCCGCGAGGGCGAAATCGTTATTCGCGTTTATGTTTTTCGATCGGTTTTACGAGATGACCGAGCTCGGCATGCAACCATGACCCCGACGTGTTCCCGTCGAAGCCGGTGCGCCCCCAAATTTTCAACGAACCGCACGTCAAAACGGGAACGGGGGTGGCAAGATTCCGGTCCCATGTTCGACTCGATCATCCGCGCCGCCTTCGCCGAGGACCTGCCCGACATCACGAGTGAGGCGATCTTCGACCCGGGGGACCGCGGCTCCGCCCGCTTCCTGGTGAAAGGGGAGGGGGTCATCGCCGGGCTGGCGGTCATCGAGGGGGTGTTCCGCACCCTCGATCCCGCGGCCGAGGTCGTTCTGAAGGCGACCGACGGCGACGCGGTGAAGCCGGGGGACATCGTGGCGGAGGTGAGCGCCTCGGTGATCGCCCTCCTCTCCGGCGAGCGCACTGCCCTCAACCTCATGCAGCGCGCCTCCGGCATCGCGACGTTGACCCGCCGCTACGTCGAGGCGGTCGCGGGGACGCGGGCGAAGATCCACGACACCCGCAAGACGGCGCCGGGCATGCGCATGCTCGACAAATACGCGGTGAAGTGCGGGGGAGGGGAGAACCACCGCATCGGCCTCCACGACATGTTCCTGGTCAAGAACAACCACATCGACCGGGCCGGGTCCATCGCCGCCGCCGTCGAGCGCATCCGTGCGACCGGCAAGCGGCAGCCGCTGATGATCGAGGTGCGGGACATGCGGGAGCTGGAGGAGGCGCTGTCGGCCTCGCCCGACTACATCCTCCTCGACAACATGAGCACGGATGAGCTGCGGGAGGCGGTGCGGCGGACGGACGGCCGCGTATCGCTGGAGGCGAGCGGCGGCATTACGCTCGAGACGGTCCGCGGTGTGGCTGAGACCGGCGTCGACCGGATCTCGGTCGGCGCGCTCACCCACTCCGTCCGCGCGCTCGACATCTCCATGCGGGTCAAAACCTAGCGTGGCACAGGGATAGCAGCCCGAACCTCTCCCAGTGACGGACTTCACCGTAGCCATCGTTGACGACGACGCCGCGATCCGCCGCCTGGTCCGCCTGTTCCTGAAACGGGCCGGATATGAGGTGGTGGAGTGCACCACGGGCGACGAAGCCCGTGCCGCGCTGGCGCGCGAGCATTGGGACCTGGTCATCCTCGACCGGAAGCTCCCCGACATGGACGGCGTCGTCCTGGCGCAGGAGCTGCGCACCCAGTCCGACTTCCGCACCCGCTACATCATCATGCTCACCGGCGAGGCGGAGCAGGAAGACAAGGTGCAGGGGCTGGAGTTCGGCGCCGACGACTACATCACCAAGCCCTTCCAGTACCCGGAGCTGCTGGCGCGCATCCGCGCCGGCAAGCGCATCGTCGACCTGCAGAAGGAGCTGCTCGAGACCAACAAGCGCCTCGAGCTGCTCTCGATCACCGACGGCCTGACGAAGCTGCACAACCACCGCTACTTCCAGGACGAGCTGGCGCGCGCCTTCGAGGAGTCGCAGCGGTACCAGCGGCCGCTCTCGCTGGCCATGATCGACATCGACTTCTTCAAGAAGTTCAACGACACCTACGGTCACGCGGTCGGCGACGACGTGCTGAAGCGGGCCGCGGAGCTGTACCGCAGCAGCGTCCGCAGCACCGACCTCGTGGCGCGCTACGGCGGCGAGGAGTTCGCCGTGATGATGCCGGAGACGGCGCTCGACGACGGGATCGCCTTCGCCGAGAAGATCCGCTCGATGATCGAGACGACTCCGCTCGAGACGCAGGCCGGCGCGCTGAACGTCACCGTCAGCCTCGGCGTCGCCAGCGTCCCCCACTCCCGCATCCGCTCCGCGAAGGAGCTGATCGTGGCCGCCGACAAGGCGCTCTACCGCGCCAAGAGGAACGGCCGGAACCAGGTGCAGGCGGAGCGGAGAAGGGATGCGCTGGCGAGAGCGCCGCGCGTGCCGACGGAAGAGCAGAAGAGCGCGGTGGCGCGGTAGTGACTGTCACCAGCAACTAGCAACCAGCAACTAGTCGAGCTCCCTCGCCGCCCGCTCGATCTCGCTCCTCAGGCTCGTCACGAAGCCGCCGAGGTCGCCGTCGATGCGCCCTTCCTCGATGGCCTTCTCGAGGCCGGCGGCGTCGTCGGAGATGCGCTGGTAGCCGTAGCTGCCGCCGGAGCCCTTGAGCTGGTGGGCGAGATAGGCCAGACGTTCGAGGCCGGCGGCATCGCGGCCGGCGTCCAGCGCCGCCTGCATTTCCGCGACCTTGTCGCGTGCTTCTCCCAGGAACTCGCGCCTGAGCTCATTCAGTTCGTGATCCACCATCGTTGCCACCATCGTCCCGGCCCAGGCCGTTGCACGGTGTGTGCCTCGGCTGATCGCCTATGATGCCGGAAGCGATGACTGGGGAAACGCTGGTCGTGGTGTGGGCGCCCTTCGACATGGAAGAGCTCTGGTCGACGCCTGCCGGCTGCTCGCCCGTCCGTCTCCGCCGCGCCACCGACGCCGCTCCTCCCCGCCTCTCCACCAGCGTCGCCGCCTGGTTCGACGACCAGTACCTGAGCGTCCTCTTCTCCTGCTCGGACGACCTCGTGAAGTCGACGCTCGTCGCCCACGACGCCAATCTCTACGAGGAAGACGTGGTGGAGGTCTTCATCACCCCCGGGCCGCTGGAGCGCTACTACGAATTCGAGGTCAGCCCCCGCGCGACGGTGTTCGACGCACGCGTCGACTCGCCCGACGGCGATCGCGCCACCATGCACGTCGACCGGGAGTGGAACTGCGAGGGGCTCATGGCCGCGGTGCGGCAGGTGACGGAGTCGCACGGTGCGGCGACCATCGACACCATCATCCGCATCCCGTTCGCGGCGCTCGGCCGCACGACGCCGGAAAACGGCGAGAGCTGGCGTGCGAACTTTTTCCGGATCGACCGACATCCGGAAAAGGGGGACGAATTCAGCGCTTGGCAGCCGACCATGAAAAACCCCGCGGATTTCCACGTCCCGGCCGCGTTCGGCACCCTGCGTTTTCAGCGCTAACGCCTTCAGGCACAGGGAATTCATCCGATCTTTTCTGATTTGTAAACGGCACTCCCGCTGTTAGGACGTACAGTGATCGGCGGCCGAGGACCCCCTTTCGTTCATGGTTCAAAGGATCTCCAGAAATCTCATCGTGGCACTCGTTGTCGCCGCCACAATTGCCGCCGAAGGACCGAAGTGCAACGGCACTGCGCGCGAATGCGAGCAGAAGATCCGGCATCTCGTCAGCGGCCGGCGTTACTTCGGCGCGACGGTGCAGGACCGCAATCCGGGACTGGTGGTGAACTCCGTTCATCCGAACAGCCCCGCCGAGCGCGCCGGCCTCAAGCCGGGCGACCAGCTCATCGCGCTCAACGGCAGGTCGCTCCGCGAGGCCTCCGGACGCGAGTTCAAGCAGCTCATCGCCGACGCGCGGTCCACCGGCCGGATCTGGATGCTCATTTCGCGTCACGGCGCGATCACGAAGATCGAGACGCGCCTCGAGCCGTACACCAAGGAGCAGGTCGCCAAGATGGTGGCCCTGCACCTCACGATGACCCACACCACGACGTCGGGCGCTCAATGACCGCGATGTCGGAAAGCTCATGCTGGATGCGCTCACCGCAAGACTGAAATCAGTCGTCCCGCACCTGGGACGCAGGCGGGATCGTGTCTCCATTCTTCTCCCCTTTCTGATCATCTCCCTCGGCCTGGGCGTGCTCGCCTGGCGCTCCTACAACCTCTCGGTGCGCATGGAGCAGGGCGCCACCGCCCTCGCCGGCCAGTACGCCGGCTACGCCGCCGAGATCACCGCGCGCCGTCTCGACGCGGCCATCCGCGCGGAGATGACTCTCGTCTCCGACGACTGGCAGCAGACCGAGCGCCGCGTCGGCGACCCGACGTTCGACGCCCTCAGCGCCTGGATCGGCAGCCACCCCTGGATCGTCTCCGCGATCTACGTCCCCGACGAAGACCCGGCCAACTCGATCTACTACTCGGAGCTCGACGCTCCGGCGGCCGGGCAGCTCCGCCTCTCCCGCGAGCACTTCACCTCCACCGGCATGGTGCGTTACGAATACGACCCCCGCCTGCTGCTCGCAGCGGTCGGACATGCAGCGCAGCAGCCGCCGCTCGCGCAGAGCGCCCCCGGCACGCTGGCCGTCCAGAAGAAAGCCGACGTGACGATCGTCTTCGGCGCGAAAGAGGGGCTGGAGAAGCTCGACGACGGCTTCGCCTCGACCGCGCTGCTGGCGCAGCCGCTCTCGAACTTCGGCGTGCGCGCGGTCGTGCAGACCGAGTCGGTCGGCGGCCAGGGCTGGCAGAACCAGCGCATCATGAGCCTTTGGGTGAGCCTCCTCGCCCTCGCGCTCACCGCCGTCGGCGGTCTCCTCGCGCTGCGCGGCATCGGCAAGGAGGCGGAGACGATGAAGCTTCGCGGCGCCCTCATCGCCAACGTCTCGCACGAGCTCCGCACGCCGCTCTCCATGATCCGCCTCGGCGCCGAGACGCTGATGCGCGGAAAGCTCAAGGACCACGAGCGGTTGGAGATCCAGGACCAGATTCTGCGCGAGGTGCTGCTCCTCTCGCACCTCGTCGAGAACGTCCTCGACGTCGCGCGCATCCAGAACAAGAGCACGCAGGCGCTCGCCTTCACCCCCGTCTCGCCGCGCGACCTGATCCGGAACCTCGTCTCCACGTACGAGTCCTGGATTCGCAGCAAGGGATTCCAGGTCACGCTGGAACTGGACGAGGCGGTCGAGCGTCAGTTGTGGGACCGCGATTCGGTCTCACGCGCCGTGCTCAATCTGATCGACAATGCCATCAAATATTCCGCGGACGAGAAGCGGTTGGAAGTGGTGCTGCGCCAGACGGCGGAGCATGTGATCATCGAAGTGAAGGACCACGGCATCGGCATCGATGCGAAAGACGTCACGAGGATCTTCGACCCCTACTACCGGGCGAAGTTCTCCGATACCACCACCCGCCGCGGCGCGGGGCTCGGTCTCACGCTCGTGCAGCAGATCCTGGCGTCCCACGGCGGACAGGTGGAGCTCGACTCCACTCCCGGCGTCGGCTCGACGTTCCGCCTGCTGTTCCCCCGCTCTCTCGAGAGCAGCGCCCCCGACGACGTGCCGACCATGATCCACGCGAGGCAGGCCTTCTAGGAAACCTGGTAACAAATGGTCCGTAATGGATACGGACGGAGAAAGCGAATGACGAGGATTTTGATCGTTGAGGATGAGGCGGGCCTGCGACAGGGGCTCGAGATCAACCTCCGCCACGAGAACTACGAGACCGTGACCGCGGCCGACGGCGAGGAGGCCATCCGCCTCTTCCACGCCGAGTCGCCCGACCTGGTGCTGCTCGACCTGATGCTGCCGAAGAAGAGCGGCTTCGAGGTGCTCGACCACATCCGCAAGATGTCGAAGGTGCCGGTGATCCTGCTGACCGCGCGCGGGCAGGAGACCGACAAGGTCCGCGGCCTGCGCGGCGGCGCGGACGACTACGTCACCAAGCCGTTCGGCGTGCAGGAGCTGTTCGCCCGCATCGACGCGGTCATGCGCCGCTCCGAGGTCGTGACCACCACCGCCAAGACGGTGTGCGAGGACTCGCTGATCCGTCTCGACCCCGCCACGCGCGAGGCGACCGCGAACGAGCAGAAGCTCAAGCTCTCGCCGAAGGAGTTCGACCTCCTGATGTATCTCTTCAAGAACAAGGAGCGGGTCGTGCCGCGCGACGAGCTGCTCTCGCGCGTCTGGAACTACCGCGTCGACCTCAACCTGAACAGCCGCACCGTCGACACGCACGTCACCCGTCTGCGCCGCAAGCTGCAGAAGGCGGTCGGCACCGACGCCGCCGTCATCGTCGCCGTCGCCAAGATCGGCTACCGCTACCTCGGCCAGACCAGCGGTGCCGCGATGGCGCAGTAAGCACTCCAGTAAGAGGGGCGCGGTAGAGTGGTGCGGTAAAGGAGTGCCCATGCTACACGGAAAGATCTACGACAGCATCACGGAGCTCATCGGAAACACGCCGCTGGTGCGGCTGAACAAAATCGTCCCCGAGGGCGTGGCCGAGGTCGTGGTCAAGCTCGAGTCGTTCAACCCGCTCTCGTCGGTTAAGGACCGCATCGCCATCTCCATGATCGAGGAAGGGGAGCGCTCCGGCGAGCTGCGCCCCGGCTCGACCATCGTCGAGTCGACCAGCGGCAACACCGGCATCGGCCTCGCCTTCGTCGCGGCCGCCAAGGGCTACAAGTGCGCGATCTTCATGCCCGACTCGATGTCCTCCGAGCGCCGCAAGCTGCTCCAGGCGCTCGGCGCGGAGCTCTTTCTCACTCCCGCCCCGCTGGGCATCAAGGAGGCGCAGCGCCAGGCCGATGAATTCGTCGCCAGGACTCCCGGCGCCTGGCTCTCCCGCCAGTTCGACAATCCCGCGAACATCAAGATCCATCGCGAGACGACCGCGCGCGAGGTGCTCGCCGATACCGGCGGGAAGCTCGACGGCTTCGTGGCCGGCGTCGGTACCGGCGGCACCGTCAGCGGCGTCGGCGAGGTGTTGAAGCAGGAGGCGCCGCACGTGCTCATCGGCGCGGTGGAGCCGGTCGAGTCGCCGGTGCTCCGCGGCGGTACCCACAGTCCGCACAAGATCCAGGGCATCGGCGCCGGCATCATCCCGGCCATCTACCGCGCCGACGTCGTCGACCGCATCTACGACGCCGCGTACGACGACGCCGTGAGCTACGCGCGCCGTCTGGCGAAGGAAGAGGGGATTTTCGTCGGCATCTCCTCGGGCGCCGTGGTCTGGGCCGCGATCGAGCTGGCGAAGGAGCTCGGCCCCGGCAAGCGCGTCGTGGCGGTGCTGGCCAGCACCGGCGAGCGTTACCTCTCCACGCCGCTCTTCGAGTACACCGACCTCGTGAATCAGCCGGCGACCACGCCGCAGATGCTCGCGGAACAGCAGGCGGCGGCCGCGGCGCAGGCCCGCTAGCGCGGCGGCGGCGGTGGCGGGTGGTGGCGGCCGAGGATCCGCATCCTCATCTTCTCGAATCGCGCGCGCTGCTCCGGGGTGAGCACGCGCGCGATCTCGTCGTTCGCCCGCTCCACCTCCGCCCGCACCTGCGGCCGGAACTGGCCCCACAGCGTGCCGATGTTCGCGTGGCGACGCCGCACGATCTCCTCCACCTGCTTCCGCTGCGCGTCCGTCAGGTCGAGGCGGCGGTCGAGCCGGTTGACGAGCGCGCGCGGGAAGCGCTCCGCCCCGGGGCCGCCGCCGTAGAGGATGTGCATGTGCGCGGCGAAGACGCCGGCGGCCATGCCGGCGCCGAACGTCACCAGCAGCACCGCGATCGCGACGAGCTTCGTCTTAGTCGACGACAACGTAGGTCTCTCCTCCGGTCGTGACCTCGAGCGTGCTGTCGCCGAGCGCCGGCTCGTAGCGGACCACGCTCAATCCGAGGGCTGCGGCGAGGGCGACGGCGGCGGCGGTGGCGGCGAGAGGGCGGAACCAGGCGGCGAGGAGCTCGACGACCGTCGGCTTCGGCGCGATCCGCTCCTGAATGCGCGCACGGATGCGCGCGAGCGTCTGCTCGTCCGGCTGGCGGCGCAGCGGGCGCGCGTCCACGCGCAATCGCTCGAAGAACTTGTCGTCGTCAGTCATACAGGTCCGCCAGGTTCTCCTTCAGCTTCTTCCTCGCCAGCGACAGGTGCGAGCGTACCGTCCCCTCGGCGAGCCCGGTCACGGCGGCGATCTCGCCATGCTCGAGCTCCTCGATCAGATGCAAGCGTGCCACGATCCGCTGCATCCCGGGGAGTGCCTCCAGCGCGAGGTCGATCCGCCGCGCGATCTCGCCGCTCATCGCCGGCAGCTCGGCGCCGTCGCGGCGGGGAGCGGGGGCGGAGTCGGCGAGTTCCTCGTGCCGGAACTTCCTGCGGTGCTTCAGCACGTCAAGCGCGGCGTTCGTGACGATGCGGCAGACCCACGGCCCGAACGGCTCGCCGCCGCGAAAGCGCCCGATGTTCTGGAACGCCTTCACGAATGCCTCCTGCGCCAGATCCTCGGCGTCGTTCGCGTTGCGCACCAGGCTGTAGGCGAGGGAGACGACCCTCCCGAGATCGCGGGAGACGAGGTAGTCGTACGCGCCGGCATCGCCGGCCTGCACGCGCGCGATCGCGTCTCGCTCGAGAGGGTCGTCAGGCGCCACACGTCAGTTCCCGTGGCGATTCTCTCGCTCGGCGATGATCCGCGCGAGCTCGGTCCGCTGCTCGGGCGTCAGGACGTTGAGCGCCTTCGAGGCGGCGCGCAGCATGTTCGCCTTCAGCGCCCGCTCCGCGGCATCCTGCTGATCGAGCACCGTCTGCGCGCCGGCGACGTCGTTCGGATTCTCGATCAGCGTCTTCGCCACCGACAGGAATCCGCCGTGGAGCTGCTCGCGATACTGCTTGTTCTCGTCGCGCGCCTCCATGAAGATCCCGTGGATCTGCGTCTTCTGCGCCTTCGTCAGGTCGAGGTCGTCGGCGACCGCGTGCAGATGGCCGAAGAAGCCGCCGAAGCCGTGATGCCCTTCGCCGCTCATGTGGCGTCCCGGCCCGGCGTAGAGCGCCGCTCCGGCGATGGTGACGAGCAGTGTGATGACGATCAGTCTCTTTCTCATGTCGTTTCTCCTTGCCTGTAGTACGACTGAGAGACGCGGCTGTTGAAGGTCTCGTTTACGTGCGCCGTATAATCCCCGGCATTCTTCCCATGCGACCCCGCCACCTCGCGCTGATCCTCGCCGCCTCGCTCGCGGCCACCGCCGCCTTCGCCCAGCAGGCGCTCGTCTGCGCCGTCCCTGCCGGCCGCACGTGCGACACGTTTCATTTCCACGTCGCGGTCTACCGCCCCGACTCGAAGCAGTTCGTCGAGGTCGCGGGGATCAATCAGTTCGCGAACCAGGCGGCCTGTGACCGCGCGCGCGACCTGCACATCGCCACGAACGCAAAGGCGGTCGATTACCTCCGCGGGATCAAGAAGCAGTACGAGGCCGACCGCGTCGGCCCCTGCCACTGCGACATGACCGCCGAAAAGGCGGCGCCGAGCTTCCTCACCGACGTCCAGCGCACGCAGCAACTGCGGCTGGTCGAGGAGGTGCGCCTCCGCCTTCGCGAGCGGCTGCTCGACGAGAAGCTGACCACCGACTCCGAGATCGTCCGCGGACTCTGGTCCGATCCGCCGTCGACGCCGCAACTCAGCCTCCCGAAGCTCGCGCCGATGCCGCAGACCGGGCAGGCGGCCGTGCTCACCGCGCCGGAAGACCTGCGGCCGACGAAGACGATCGACACCTCGAAGCCGACGATGGCGGCGATGGACCTGCCGCTGATCGACCTCGCCGCCCCTCCGCCTCCGCCTGCACCAGAGACAGCGATCGCTGAAACGATCCCGCCTCCGGAGGTGGAGCCCGCTCCACCTGACGCGCCCGTGGTCGAAGAGGTCGTCGCCGCTCCGCTCGTGCCGGAGCCGGTCGCGCCGGAAGTGGCGATCGAGAGCACCGTCCCCGAGGAAGACATGCAGTCGGCGCAGGAGACGGCGGAGCGCTTCGTCGAGTACGAGAAGCAGCGCATCCAGAACGTCCTCCGCGCGTCGTCCGCGATCGAAGACGAGGCGGTGAAGTCGAAGATCTTCGAGGCCTGCATGCAGCGCATCCAGTTGCTCTCGAACCTCCGCCTGCTCATCGAGGGCTCCGGCATGCGCAGCCGTCTCGCCGCCGCCGCCCGCGAGGCGAACGACGAGCCCGCCCGCCTCGCCCTCGCCGCCCGCCTCTTCGGCGAGGACGTGAAGCGGCACTGGGCTCCCCGCGACGCAGCCGACGTGATCTTCGAAGTCGACCCCCAGGTGGCCGCCGAGCCGGAGCGCGCCTTGCGCGACACCACCGGCTCCGTCTCGACCGAGCAGAAAAAGCGGGCGCTCTACCTCGTGCTCACCCGCACCCAGCCCACCGAGGGGCAGTTGCTGTGGTTGTCGTCGGTGGTGGAGGGCTTTCTACGATGAATGAAGAATTTCGAATTTCGAATGAAGAACCCTCGAGCGCTCGCCCTCGCCGCCGTTCTTCATTCGCAATTCTTCATTCGAAATTCTTCATTCTGCTTCTGCTCGCGTTCACTCTCACCGCCCAGGAACCCCCCGCGCCCCCCTCACCCACCGAGGAAGAGTTCACCCGCGCCGTCTTCTTCGGGAAAAAGTTCGCCGACATGGCGGATTACGCCTCCGCCTTCGAGCACCTCGCCAAGGCCGACGCCATCAAGCCCGACCAGCCGGCGGTGCTGTACAACATGGGCGTCGTCCTGGCGCGCGCGGGGCGCTACTCCGAGGCGCAGGTGAAGGTCGACCGCTACCTGCAGCTCTTCCCCGCGGGGGACGAGAAGCCGAACGTCCAGAAGCTGCAGCTCGAGCTCGAGTTCCAGCGCGAGCTGCAGAAGAAACGGCAGGCCGACCAGGAGTACGGCGACCTCTTCAACCGCGCGAAGTTCCTCTACGGCCGCGCGGAGCTGGCGGAGTCGCTGAAGGCGTTCCAGCAGGCGGAGCAGCTCCGTCCCACCGACGCCGCGGTGGTCTACAACCAGGCGCTGGTCTACGAGAAGCAGGGCGACTACGCGAAGGCGGTCGAGCGTTTCCGCCGCTACGCGGAGCTGGAGACCGACGCCGACGCCCGCGCCCGCATCGACGAACGGGTGTTCGAGCTGCAGCGCGAGCTGGACGACATGCGCACCAGGATCGTCTGCTCCTTCTGCGGCCGCAAGCTGCCACAGGGTGCCA
This sequence comes from Thermoanaerobaculia bacterium, assembly GCA_036399015.1. GTDB lineage: Bacteria > Acidobacteriota > Thermoanaerobaculia > Gp7-AA8 > Gp7-AA8 > QHVT01. The sequence goes on from DASWNW010000093.1 coordinate 173,445, forward strand.
CCTGGTGCGAGCGCTGCTGGCATGGGCCTTACCTCGTGAAGCAGCCGGTCTGGAGCTCGCGCGCCTGCGTCGAGGGCTCCTCGGCCACACGCGCGACGTACTACGCCGACGACCGCTTCCACCGCAACGACATCCTCCCCTGCATGTTCAAGGAAGGGACGATGCTGGAGTCGCTCCGCTACTCGCCGGTGCGGCAGCGCGAGATCCGCGACGCGCGGCGTGCTGAAGGCTGGACGTTCGCGAACGACATGCTGCAGGGCTGGAGCGACAAGCAGGGCAACCAGATCCGCTTCGTCCAGGGGCCCGATTACCTCGAGAAGATCACCTCCTCCTCCGGCGGCGAGATCCTCACCTACGTCGCCCATCCCGGCGGCGAGGGCATCTGGCTCCTCGATCGCGAAGACCTCGTCATCGACGCGCAGCGCTACACGAGCCGCTATACGTTCGATGCCTCCGGCCGCGTCGCGCGCCAGCAGGTCGACTACCAGAACACCGCCGCCTGCAATCACCTCATCTCCATGACCGCCGACTACACCTACTCCGGCGACGCCCTCTCCACGGTCGCGATCCGCGGCGGCTACGAGGGCTACCAGGCCGAGGGGAAGCCGAAGACCGAGTGGACGGCGAACGTCGCCTATACCTACGATGAGAAGGCGCGCGTGGCGAAGGAAGAGCTGGCGGTGACGTCGTTCAACAAGACGTACGAGATGAAGGCGCACGGCCAGTTGCGCGACGATCTCGAGCGCCTCTATCCGACCATGCGCGTGAAGCGGCCGATCGAGAACGCGCAGCGCAGCGGCGACCTCTGCGCCAGCGCCGGCGCGCAGACGCTCGCCAACCAGATCGACCTCCGCCCCTTCTACCTGATGTCCCCCAACCTCGCCATCGCGCTGGACCGGGGGATCACGAAGGCGGTGGTGACGTTCACCTATCCGCCGTAGGTCGGGCGACGGGCTGAGAGCCCGTCGCTCCAGAGGGACCGGGCAGGAGCCGAAGACCCTCGTCCCCCCTGGAGAGCCGGGCTCTCAGCCCGGCTGGCGGTCAGATCCTCTTCCGCGCGGCCGAGTCGGCGATCAGCCGTTCCAGCCGCCGCGCGCGCGTCGCCTCCTGCTTCGCGCTCATCACCCAGAAAGTAGCCAGCTTCCGGTACGACGGCGGCTGCTGCTCGAAAAACGCCCACGCCTTCTTCTTCGCGCGGAACTGCCGCTCGATCTCGGGCGAGAACACCTCCGCCGTCTCCCGCTCGAACGAGTATTTCTGCGTCTTCAACGGATCGCGCGCGTCGAACGCCGCCTGTCCAGACGGCGCGACGAGACCGAGCTCCTGCAGCTCCCCGAAGCGCTTCGTGTTGACCGCGCTCCAGTAGCTGTTCTTCCTCCGCGGCGTGAAGCGCTGCATGTAGCTGGTCTCGTCGATCCGCTTCCGCACGCCGTCGATCCAGCCGAAGCAGAGCGCCTCGTCGAGCGCCTCGCGGTAGGTGAGCCCGCCGCGACCCGACGCCTTGTTGTACATGCCGACGAACAACTCCGTTGCCTTGTCGTGGTTCTTCTCCAGCCACTTCCGGAACGCCTTCCGCGACTCGAAGAACTGCACGCTCACCCGTGCCGCTCTTTCCGGAACGGCACGCAGTACGGGTCGCCCACCGCGCATTCGGCGAACTCGAACTGGATGGTGGTGTGGACGATTCGGTAGTCGCGCGCGAGCATGGCGTTGATCTCTTCCAGGAGGCCGGCGGTGTTCTTCACCGGCACGTCGCCCACCATGAGGTGGCACGACAGCGCGGGGCTGGAGGGGCCGAGCGCCCAGATGTGCAGGTGATGCACGCCCTGGACGCCTTCGATTCCGCCGAGCGCGCGGGTCACGGCGTCGGGATCGATGCCGGAAGGCGTTCCTTCGAGCAGGAGGTTCATCGACTCCCGCAGCACGCCGTAGCTGCTCCAGAGGATGAGGAGGCCGATGAGGATCGACACGACCGCGTCCCACTTCGTTGACCCGGTGAGGCGGATCAGCACCGCCGCCACGATGATGCCGGCCGACGAGACGGCGTCACCCACCATGTGCACGAACGCGCCGCGGACGTTCACGTCCTCCCGGCTCTCGTGGTGGATCGAGATGGCGGTGCCGGCGTTCACCAGCAGCGCGACGGCGGCGGCCACCAGCATCGCCAGCGTGTGCACCTCCTGCGGCTGCTGCAGCCGTTCCCACGACTCCCGGAAGAGGAAGACGGTGAACGCCGCCAAAAGGCCGGCGTTGATGAAGGCCGCCAGGATGCCGGCGCGCTGGTAGCCGAACGACTTCTGGTGCGTCGGCTCGCGCAGCTCCAGGCGCACCGCGACGAGCGCGATGACGAGTGCGGCGGCGTCGGTGAGGTTGTGCAGCGCGTCGCCGATCAGGGCGAGCGAGCCGGCGTAGAGGCCGGCGGCGATCTCGGCGATCACCACCAGCACGTTCGCCACCGTGGCGATCGTCAGTTTTCGGGAGACGGAGGCGTGGTGGTGATGGTGATGATGCCCGTGACCCATCGGACCGTCACCGTGTCGACTTTTCCACCTTCTTCGACTTTGCCGCCACCTGCTCTGCCATCGACGCCCTCTGCGCCTTCAGCTTCGCTGCCAGCTCGGGATTGCCCGTGGCGATGATCTGCGTCGCGAGGATGCCGGCGTTGCGCGCGCCGCCGATCGCCACCGACGCCACCGGGATGCCGGGAGGCATCTGCACGATCGCGTACAGGGCATCGAGCCCCTGCAACGCGCCGCTGGCCAGCGGGACGCCGATCACCGGACGCGTCGTGAACGAGGCCACGACGCCCGGGAGGTGGGCGGCCATGCCGGCGCCGGCGATGAAGACGGCGCAGCCGTTCGCCTCCGCGTCGGTGATGATCTGCTTCGCCCGCTCCGGGCTGCGGTGCGCCGAGGCGACGGCGAATTCGTACGGGATCCCCGCTTCGTCGAGTGCCGCGGCGGCCTGAGACATGACCTCCGCGTCGGAGTCGCTGCCCATGATGATCTGTACCCAGGGTGTCATGACGTTGCTGCCCGCGCCTCCAGCGCGCGATATCCGATGTCCCGGCGGTAGCGTGCGCCCTCGAACCGCACTTTCGGCGCCGCCTCATACGCCTTCGCCAGCGCCTCGGAGAGCGTGCCCGCGCGCGCGCAGACGCTGACGACGCGGCCGGCCTGGTTCACCAGCTTGCCGCCCTTCTTCACGACGCCGGCGTGGAAGACCACCACCGACTCGTCGTCGACCGGGTCGAAGTCGACCTCCTGCCCCTTGACGAAGTCGTCGGGGTAGCCGTCGACCGCGATGACCACGCAGGCCGCCGCTTCCTTCTTCCAGTTCAGCTTCATGTCGCCGAGGGTGCCGCGGGCGACCTTGAGGCAGATGTCCGCCAGGTCGTCTTCCATCCGGAGCATCTGCACCTGCGTCTCGGGGTCGCCGAAGCGGCAGTTGTACTCGAGCACTTTCGGTCCGTTCGGCGTGAGCATCAGCCCCACGAAAAGCACGCCGGTGTACGGCCGCCCCTCGGAGGCCATGCCCTGCACCGTCGGGATGACGATCGCGCGCATGATCTCCGCCGCGGTCTCGCCGCTCAGGACGACGGCGGGGGAGTGGGCCCCCATGCCGCCCGTATTCGGGCCGGTGTCGCCGTCGAACGCCTTCTTGTAGTCCTTGGCCGGTGCGAGCGGGAGGGACTTCTTCCCGTCGGTGATGACCATGAACGACACTTCTTCGCCGGTCAGGAACTCCTCGACGAGGATGCGCGTGGCGGCGGTGCCGAACTTCTTGTCGTCGAAGACCATCCGCAGGTAGTCCTCGGCCTCCGACTTCGACTCGACGATGACGACGCCTTTGCCGGCGGCCAGGCCGTCGACCTTGAGGACGCAGGGGAAGCCCATCTCCTTCATGGCCGCCTTCGCCTCGTCGATGGAGCTGCAGGCGGCGGCATTCGCGGTCGGGATGCCGTACTTGCGCATGAACTCCTTCGAGAAGACCTTCGAGCCCTCGAGCTCGGCGGCGAGGCGGGTGGGGCCGAAGATCGGCAGCCCCCGCTTCTGGAACTCGTCCACGATCCCGAGCGTGAGCGGCAGCTCCGGGCCGACGATGGTGAGGTCCATCTTCAGCTTTTCCGCGAAATCGGCCAGCTCGATGATGTCCGCGACACCGATGGGGACGGTGTCCGCCACCGACGAGATCCCGGCGTTCCCCGGCGCGGCATAGAGCTCCCGCACCAGCGGCGATTGTTTCAACTTCCAGCAGAGCGCGTGCTCGCGCGCACCCTGCCCGACGACGAGGACTCGCATGTTCCGTGGATTGTAGCAGTTAGGTTGTCGGTTCTCGGTTGTCAGTTGTCCGTGGCTTTTCGCCAGCAGCCAGGATCCCGCAGACAACCGACAACGGACAACCGACAACGGGTGGAAGTCCCCGGCTCCCCCTAGACGTTTCCCAACCGGCCCCCGTACTAACTGGCAATGCCCGCAGAGCTCCGCCTGATGATGCCGACGACAACGAAGGTCGAACCCGACGATCGCGAGCTGGTGCAGACGATCCGGGGCGGCGACGCCGACGCCTTCGAGACGCTCGTCCGCCGCAAGACCTCCAAGGTCTACGCCCTCTGCTACCGCATCATCGGGAACGCCGAAGACGCCAAGGACATCTCCCAGCTCGTCTTCCTCAAGCTCTGGGAGAACCTCGAAAAATACGACCCCCACTACGCGTTCGACACCTGGCTGTACCGGATGGTGACGAACGTGGCCATCGACTTCATGCGCAACAAGCAGTCGCGCGACAACGCCGTCAACTCCAACCTCCGCCTGGTCAAGACCGCGGCGGATGCGGAGCAGGGGGTGATCGTCCAGCGCAAGGAGATCGAGAACGTCTTCAACGAGATCGCCTCCGTGCTCTCGCCGAAGCAGAAGACGATCTTCGTGATGAACCAGATGGAGGACCTCGCCTCCGCCGAGATCGCCAAGATCCTCGGCTGCCGCGAGTCGACCGTCCGGAACCACCTCTTCAACGCCCGCAAGCTGATGCAGGAGCAGTTGCAGAAGCAGTATCCGGAGTACGCGCAGCTCTGGAGGAACCGGTGATCGGCTGCGACGCCTTCCGGAACCGCTTCGCCGCCGGCACCGATGACCCGGTGCTGCTCGAGCACCTGCGCACCTGCGACCGCTGCCTCGACCTGGCCGCCCACGCCGATCCGGACGTGATGTTTCGCGCCCTCGGCGGTGAAGATCTCGTCCCGCCCGGCGGCCTCGACGCCTTCGTCGACGACGTCATGCAGCAGGTCCGCGTCCGCGGCGCCGAGAGCACCGTCAGCGCCTCCCGCAAGGTCGTGAGCTGGCCCCGCAGGCTCGCCCTCGCCGCGACCCTGGCCGCCGCCGTCTCCGGCGCCATGTTCTACCGGACCACGTCTGGTGTAATCTCACCCGCTCCGTTTGAGCGGGCCGAAATGCGTCGCGCCACCAGTTTTGCGACGAAACCGGTGATTGAAACGTATGAGTCTCAGAACGCGACGATCGTCGAAGTCCCGAGTGACGACGACGTGAAGATCGTGATGATCTTCGACGAGAACCTCCCGGCGGATTTATGAAGCGACTTTCGATCACCTTCCTGGCGCTGCTGCTCGCGGCCGTCTCCGCCTTCGCGGACGTGGCCGACATGGGCAGCAACCTGAAGGTGCGCACGTTCCGGTTCAAGCACAAGCAGGCCGACAGGGCCGCCGCGGTGATCAAGCCGCTCATGAGCGCGGAAGGCTCGATGTCCATCCAGCCGGCCGCGAACTCCCTCGTCGTCACCGAGCTCCCGGACAACCTGAAGAAGATCGCGTCGACGCTCGCACAGTTCGACGCCCCCGCGCAGACGCTCAACCTCTCGATCCGCCTGGTCGGCGCGAGCCGCGGCACGGCCGACGAAGCCCATGTCGACCCCGTGCTTCGCGATGTCGAGTCGAAGCTGGCCCTGCTCCGCTACAACGTGCTCGAGAGCATCGGCATGGCCAACGCCTCCGGCAAGGAGGGGGAGCCGGGCGTCGTGGAGCTGAACGGCTACCGCGCCGACTTCCGCTTCGGCGAGTACGACCCCGCCAGCGACTCGGTGAAGCTCAGCGAGTTCCGCCTCGCGAAACTGGACGGCGACCAGCTCTCGCCCATGCTCAAGACGACGCTCAACCTCAAGATCGGTCAGACCGTAATCATCGGCGCAACGAAGCAGCCGAACAGCAACCGCGCGCTCATGATCGTCGTAACAGCCCAGCGCTGAGGGGCAGCGCAACTCTCCTACACGTTCCGTCGGCGCGGCGCACACCGCTCACCCGTGCGCCGCGCCCGATGGCTCCCGCCCCTTCCCCTAATGTTCGTCCCCCGCAAGATCGCGTCCGGAACCTTCCAGCTCTACCTCCCGCCCGATCTCCCCAGCTCCCCGCCGGTCGTGCTCTTCCTGCACGGCGCCGGTGAAGGAGGCCTCGACGGCTTCCTCCAGACGACCGTCGGCCTCGGCCCGGCGATGCTGAAGGACCCGACGCGCTTTCCTCTCGTGGGCGTCTTCCCGCAGTCGCCGCCGCGCATCCCGTGGCGGGGGCAGAGCATCGAGCATGCGGTGCGGGCGCTGGAGGCGACGCTCGACGAGCTGCGGTGCGACCGCGACCGCGTCTATCTCACCGGCATCTCCATGGGCGGCTACGGCACCTGGCACCTGGCCACGGCGCAGCCGGCGCGCTTCGCCGCGATCGTCCCGATCTGCGGCGGCTCCGCCAGCCCGGAGCTGACCGCCGAGCGGCTCGCCGACGTGCCGGCTTGGGTCTTCCACGGAGACCGCGACAACATCATCCCGGTCGAGGAGTCGCGCGACGTCGTGGCGGCGCTCCGCGCCCGCGGCAGCAACGTCCGCTATACCGAGTACCGGAACGTGCGGCACAACTCCTGGGACCCGGCCTACGCGGAGCCGGAGCTCATGCCCTGGCTGCTCGCGCAGCGAAGAACTCCGCCACCTCCTCCACGCTCTTCGTATTGAAGATCTGCTTCGGCGAGAGGCCGCCCTTGCGCGCCACCCAGGTGCCGGTGATGACCGCGTTGTACTCGCCGATGGAGTGGGCGTCGGGGTTGATGCTGAAGACGACGCCGCGGTCGAGCGCCCGCTGGAGGTGCCGCCAGTCGAGGTCGAGCCGGTTCGGGTTGCCGTTGATCTCGATCATCACGCCGCGCTCGCCCGCCTTCTCGAAGATCCGCTCGAACTCCACGCTGTAGCCGGCGCGCGCGAGCAGCTTCCTCCCGGTGAGGTGGCCGATGAAGGTGACGTAGGGATCGTCCATCGCGCGGAGGATGCGGTCGGTCATCTCATCCTTCTCCATCGTGAAGTTCGAGTGCACCGAGGCGATCACGAAGTCGAGCTTCGACAGGATCTTCGCGCCGTAGTCCATCGTCCCGTTCTGCAGGATGTCCGCCTCGGTGCCGCGGAACACGCGCATCGGCTTCACGCTCTTCTCGTGGCGCGCGATCTCCGCGTGCTGCTCCTTCAGCCGCTCCGGCGAGAGGCCGCCGGCGTAGTAGGCGGTCGGCGAGTGGTCGGAGATGCCGACGTACTCCCAGCCCCGCTGGTGCGCCGCCGTGAGCATCTCCTCGACGCTGTGACGGCCGTCGGAGAAGGTGGTGTGCACGTGAAAGGTCCCCCGCAGGTGCGCGACTTCGACGAGCTTCGTCCGCTTCTTCCGCTGCAGGTCTTCGCCGTTCTCCCGCCGCTCCGGCTCGACGTACGGGATGTCGGCCTTCTTGAAGGCGTCCTGCTCCTTCTTCGCCTTGGCGATCTTCCCGAACGCCTCCACGAACTCCGCGCTGCCGGTCGTGCGCAGCAGCACCGAGCCGAACTCGCCTGGCGCGGCGAGGTGGAAGAGCACGTCCATCTCTCCCCGCGCGACGCCCTTGTACGTCGTGTCGTCGAGCTGCTGAACGTCGGCGACGATGTCTGCGAGCCGGGCGGCCACCGCCTCCGGCTTCTTCGTCGCGACGACGACGTTGACGTTGCGAATCACCTCGAGGCGCCGGCGCACGCTGCCGGAGACTTCCGCGTCCTCCACCTCCACGACGTCGGCGAGGCGCTCGCGGATCAGCTCTCCGACCTCGATGCCGACCGGCAGCAGGAACTGCGACTCCCGCTGGCGCGCGAACTCGATGCCTTTGAGGATGTGCTCGGCCGTCTTCGCGCCGAAGCCCTTCAGCTTCGCCAGGCGCCCGCTGCGAGCCGCCTCTTCGAGCTGGTCGAGCGACGCGACGCCGAGCTCGGAGTAGAGCACGCCGATCTTCTTGAGGCCGAGGCGGGGGACGCGCAGGAGCTCGAAGATGCCGGGCGGATACTGGCCGCGCAGCTCCTCGAGGTACTGCGACGTGCCCGTGCGAACGAGCTCCTCGATCACCTGTCCGGTGGCCTTTCCGACGCCGGAGACTTTCAGGATCCCGCCCGACTCGACCAGCGGTGCGAGCTCTTCGTCGAGGTTCTCTACGGCGCGCGCCGCCTTCTCGAACGCGCGGGCCTTGAAGGGGTTGGGGTCGCTCAGCTCGATGTAGCGGGAGATCTCATCGAGCAGGCGCGCAACGGTGAATTTGTCCATCGCGCGCCATTATCATTCGCCGCCATGCAAGCACGCGAACGTCTGGTGGTCGCCGTCGATCTCTCCGGCCGCGACGAGATCCTCCGCCTCGTCGAGTCGCTCCGCGGCTCGGTCGGCGTGTTCAAGCTCGGGCTGCAGGCGTTCGTCGCCAACGGCCCAGCCATCGTCCGCGACGTGGTGGCGACCGGCGAGCGGGTCTTCCTCGACCTGAAGATCCACGACATCCCCAACACCGCGAAGCATGCCGTGGCCGAGGTGGCCGGGCTCGGCGCGTCGATGGCCACGGTGCATGCGGCGGGCGGCGAGGCGATGCTCCGCGCCTGTGCCCACGACTCCCTTCTCGTCCTCGGCGTCACGGTGCTGACCAGCCTCGCCGAGTCGGACCTGCTGCAGATCGGCATGGGCGGCAACCCGGTCGAGAACGCGGTGCGGCTGGCGATGCTCGCGCAGGGCTCCGGGTTGCGCGGCGTCGTGGCGTCGCCGCTGGAGATCGAGGCCATTCGCGAGGCGTGCGGCGCGGAGTTCGTGATCCTGACGCCGGGGATTCGTCCCGCGGGAGCGGACGCCGGCGACCAGCGGCGGACGATGACGCCGCGGCAGGCGATCGGCGCGGGGGCAGACTACATCGTGGTGGGACGCCCCATCACAGGTGCGGCCGACCCGAGGTCGGCCGCACTGAAGATCGTTGAAGAGATGGGAGGTTAGAAGCGGACGCTGCGACGCCGCGGCGTCGTGCAGTTCTGCCCCGGCCCACCGAAGAAGATCTGCTGCACCGCGAACTGCCTCCGCACGCCGAGCGAGTCCGTCGCGATCGCGCGGAGCGTGTACTCGCCGCGCGCGGTGGCGTCGAGGTTCACGTTGACGCGCCACGGCGTGACCGGCGTCGGGGAGGAGACGTCGAAGCGGAGCGGGCCGCCGAGCGTCGCCGCACCGAGGGCCTGGTTGTTGAGGAACAGCTCGACGTTCACGATGCGGTGCGGGCCGGTCACCCAGCCGTGGATCTCCGTGCCGCCGCAGAGGAGGTGCCGCGGGCTGTCGAGCTCGATCCTGCCGGAGGCGACGCCGCACGAGCCCCAGCTCTGCAGGCCGGTCGACTCGCCGAGGACGTAGACGAAGTCGCCGACGCTGAGCGGGTCGTGCTTCACCTCGTCGTCCCAGGTCATCGTCACGTCCTCGTAGACGCGCGGGGCCGAGCCCTCGAACGACGGGACGCGGAAGTCGAAGACGTCGAAGGCGATCGTGCGCGCCGGCTCCTGCGTCATCGGGTCGACTTCGTCGATCATCGTGATGAGTCGGGCGCTGGCCTGGTCGTACCAGGCGTCCTCGCTGAAGCGGATGTGGTTCGCCCGGTCGATCGTCAGGTAGGTCGGGATCGAGAGGAGCCCGGTGCGCGTGAAGAACGGCTGCATGCCGGGGCGCACCGAGTAGATGTCGTAGTAGTGGTTCGTGCCGACGGCGAGGAAGTCGTTGCCGTTGCTGACGATCCAGCGGCCGGGGCGGTCGATCGCGGAGAGGAGCACCGGCGAGGCGGGGTTCGTGATGTTGAACGCCTGCGTCGACTGCTCGGAGACCGCCACGAGCGTGCTGCCGTGGAAGGCGATGTCGTTCAAACCGCGGTTGCGGGTGTGCGTGTGCGACTGGATCGCCCCCAGCAGCACCGGCGCGGTGAGCGTGGTGATGTCGATGATGTCGATCTGGTTGCGGCAGGTGGTCGTGCCGGGACGGGGATAGCAGAGCAGGGAGGAGGTCGGGCGCAGGCCGGCGAGCCGGTTGCCGCTCACCGCCAGGCGCTCGTAGCTGAAGCCGGGTGCGCGGTGGACCAGCACCGGCGCGCTGCCGCCGGGGCCGACGTTGGTGAGGTTGAAGATCTCCAGCCCGACGTCGCTGCTGATGAAGAGGTGGTTGTCCGCGAAGGCGACGCCCCCCTCGACGTTGCGTCCGGCGAGCGAGCCGATGAAGTCCTCACGCGCGATCTGCAGCGTGCCGACGGCGTTGGTCGTGTAGGTGGTCAGCACCTGGCCGCGCAGCGCGTAGACGGTGCCGTTCGTCCGGAAGATCCCGTGCGGCGAGAGCTCGAAGCCGGTGGCGGGAGGCGTGGAGCCCGCCAGCGTCAGCGGACAGTTCGCCGCCAGCATGGCGGAAGCAGAGATGAGGGAAACGACGACCAGGGCGATCCGTGACCAAACGCGCATTCAAGCCTCCCAAAAACACACCCGTGACGCCCGCTGAAGTCGCGCGGCGAGACGTCTCACGATACGCGGATTCCGCGCCTTCAGACAGCGCGGCCGCCGCTCCAAAGAGCTGATCGAAACCCGTTCGAGCTCTAAGTGTGTCGCACTTCATGTGCTTTTTGCAATATTGGCCGGCCGTTTGAAGAGGAGCCGCACCGTGTAGAATGCGTGGTTGAGTAGATCGATATGCTCGACGGACATGTCCTGGTTCTGAATCGCGTCTTTCAGGCCGTACAGATCACGTCGGTGCGTCGCGCGCTGACCCTCCTGTACAAGGGGCAGGTACGCGCGGTGGACTCGGAGTACCGCACCTACGACTTCGAGAACTGGATGGACATCCCGGTCCAGCCCAGTGACCACTACGTCGTCACCCCCAGCCGCAACATCCGCATTCCGCACGTGGTGCAACTGCTCGTCTTCGACCGCCTGCCCCGGCAGGAGGTGAAGTTCTCCCGCGGGAACATCTATCTGCGCGACCATAACCGCTGCCAGTACTGCGGGAAGAAGTTCTCGTCGTCCGAGCTCTCGCTCGACCACGTCATCCCCATCTCCCGCGGCGGCAAGTCGACCTGGGAGAACGTCGTCTGCGCCTGCCTCCCCTGCAACGTCCGCAAGGGGAACAAGCTCCTCAGCGAGAGCGACATGCGCCTCCGCCGCGCTCCCGTGCGCCCGAAATGGCACCCGCTGCACCGCCTCCAGGGCCGCACCTACCCGGAGATCTGGAAGAACTTCCTCGACGAAGCGTACTGGAACGTCGAGCTGAAGGAGTGAGCCGCCTCCGGCGGCGAGTCTCAGAGTCTCAGAGTCGCAAAGAGGCTTCGCTTCAGCCGAGCGACTCTGAGACTCTGCGACTCTGAGACTCTGCGACTCTACGACTCCGTCCTCAGTTGGGTACACCTCTTGCTACGGTCCCGCTCGTGCACTGCTCTGTCCAGACGAGTATGAGCAATCGGGAGTGGCAGTTATGACGTTAGTGAACTCTCTCTGCGCGGAGATCAGCGTGTTTCAAGGGGTGGGTGAGTCGACGGGAGTGTTCGTCGAGCGAAGCGCGATTCGAGGGAAGAAGGGGTTGTGCAAGAGCATGCGCGACCTCGCCATCAAGTCGCGCGTCCTCGGCGACGGCTACTACTACATCCCGGTCGATCTCTGGCCGAAGGCAAAGGAGCCGATCGTCGTCCACAAACACGACTGGACCGTGATCAGCTCCATCCCCCGCACCTCGCGCGCCGTCAAGAAGCGCCGCATCGCCGCCGAGTGAAACCGGCAGGTATGGCGCGTGCAGTTTCGCCCCGCCAAACGAAATGCATTCCGGGAGTGAATCGATGAAGGTTTGGAAAGTTGCACTGATCGCGCTCGCGATCGCCGTGCCCGTCTACGCGCAGCAGGAAGAAGGTCCCGGCCAGGCGCAGGGCGCCGCGGTCGACACCACCGGCAAGGGCTACACCGCCGCCTACGTCATCGAGACGTCGACCAGGAAGGTGCTCTTCGCCGAAAACGAGCACCAGTCGCTGCCGACCGCCTCGATGGCTAAGATGATGACCTGCCTCATCGTCATGGAGGAGATCCGCGAGGGTCGCCTCAAGTACGACACGCCGGTCACGATCTCCGCCCGCGCCAGCAAGATGGGCGGCTCGCAGGTCTACCTCCGCGCCGGCTCGGTCTGGCCGGTCAAGAACCTGATCATCGCCACGAAGGTCGCCTCGGCCAACGACGCCGCCACGGCCCTCGCCGAGCAGATCGCCGGCTCGGTCGAGAACTTCGCCGACCTGATGAACCAGCGCGCGCAGGAGCTCGGCCTCACCCACTCGAAGTTCTACGATCCGCACGGGCTGCCGAACCCCGACAACCCGGAGATGGTCGACCAGATGTGCCCCCACGACCTCGCCATCCTCGGCATGGAGCTCATGAAGCACCCCTTCATGAAGGCGCTCGGCAAGATCGCCGAGATGCCGTTCCAGAACGGCACGCTCGCCCGCATCTACAATCCGAACCACCTCATCAATCCCCGCAAGCCGAACTACATGCCTGACGCCACCGGCGTGAAGACCGGCTATACCGCGAAGGCCGGCTACTGCGTCACCGCCTCCGCCACCCGCAACAACCTCGAGCTCGTCGCCGTGATCATGGGCGCGAAGACCGGCGGCGGCGCGAACGGCTCCTTCGCCAACGCCTCCCGCCTCATGAACGAGGCCTTCGTGAACTGGCGTATGGCCGTCCCGGCCAAGAAGGGCACGGTCGTCGGCCGCGCCACCGTCACCGGCGGCCGCGCCGACGGCGTCCCGGTCATCGCCGGCCAGGACGTGACCGCCCTCATGAAGCGCGGCCAGGAGCGCAACGTGAAGGTCTCCTTCACCGGCGGCACCGTCGCCGCACCGGTGAAGAAAGGCCAGCAGATCGGCACCATCCTCGTCCAGAGCGGCAACGAGACCATCGCCAAGATCCCCGGCGTCGCCGGAGCGGACGTGGAGAAGCAGGCCTGGTGGAAGGCGTTCTGGCCGTTCTAGGCGGCGCGCGCTAGCGCGCGCCGCGTTGCTGGTGCCTGGTTGCTGGTTGCTTGTGAGTACGAGTGGTGAATCACCACAAACCAGCAACCAGCAACCAGCAACCAGCAACCAGCAACAACTACTCGCGAACGACTCTCCTACCGTCAACCCGCACCCCCCTCGCGAGAACACGCAACGCCTCCACATACGCCTCATGCTCCTGCACGAGGATGCGCACGCTGAGCGTCTCCGCGGTGTCTTCGTCGCGCACCTCCACCACCCGCTGCACGAGGATCGGGCCGGCGTCGAGGTGCTCGTCCACCAGGTGTACGGTGCAGCCGGAGACTTTCACGCCGTAGGCGACCGCCTGCGCCTGCGCGTCGACGCCGGGGAACGACGGCAGCAGCGAGGGGTGGATGTTCACGATGCGGTTGCGCCAGCGTTCGATGAACGGAGGGCTGAGCAGCCGCATGTAGCCGGCCAGGGCGATGTAGTCCGGCCGCGCGGCCTCGAGCACCGACAGCACCGCCTCCTCGTGCGCGGCGCGGCTGGGGAAGCTCTTGTGATCGAGGATGTGTGCGTCGTAGCCGTACTCGCGCGCCCGCTCGATCCCCGCCGCGTCGGGGCGGTTGGAGAGGACGCAGACGATCTCCGCGTCGAGCTTCCCGCTCCGGACCGCCTCGTGAATCGCCTGGAAGTTCGACCCCCGTCCGGAGAGCAGAATCGCCAGGCGCACGGCTACTCGGGTCCCTACTCGATCCACGACGCGAAGCCGCTCGGCGGCACGTCGTAGACCACCTTGCCGGAGCCCTTCACCACGTTGCCGATGAAGAAGTACTGCTGGCCGATCTGCGCGAAGTGCTTCGCGATGCGGTCGACCTCTTCCGGCGCGACGATCAGCACCATGCCGATGCCCATGTTGAAGACGCGCAGCATCTCGTCGCGGTCGACGCCCCCCTTCTCGAAGATCAGCTTGAAGATCGGGAGCACCGGCCAGGAGCCGAGCTTCACGTGCGCGTCGAGGTTCTCCGGCAGCACGCGCGGCACGTTGTCCGTCAGGCCGCCGCCGGTGATGTGCGCCATGGCATGGATGGCGCGCTGCTCCACGAGCGGCAGCAGCGGCTTGAGATACGAGATGTGCGGCGCGAGCAGCGCCTCGCCCGCCTTGCCGATGCCGGGGATGATCGACTGGTGGTCGTAGCCGAGCTTCTCGAAGAGCACGCGCCGCGCGAGCGCGTAGCCGTTCGTGTGCAGGCCGACCGAGGGGAGGCCGATCAGGACGTCGCGCTCGCGGACCGCCTTGCCGTCGATGAGGTTCTTCGCGTCGACCACGCCGAGGATGAAGCCGGCGACGTCGTAGTCGTCGTCGGAGTAGAAGCCCGGCATCTCCGCCGTCTCCCCGCCGATGAGAGCGCAGCCGTTCTCCTTGCAGGCCCGCGCCATGCCGCGGATCACGTCCGTCATCACCGGCGGGCGGAGCTTGCCGGTGGCGTAGTAGTCGAGGAAGAAGAGCGGACGCGCCCCCTGCACCAGGATGTCGTTGACGCAGTGGGAGACGAGGTCGTAGCCGACCGTGTCGTGGATCTTCATCGCCTGCGCGACGCGCAGCTTCGTCCCGACTCCGTCGGTGGAGGAGACGAGGATCGGCGACTCGACCCCGTCGAACGTGCCGCGGAAGAGCCCCCCGAAGGAGCCGATGTCGGAGAGGACGCCCGGCGTGTAGGTGTCGCGGACGATGCGGCGGACTTCCCGCAGCGCCTCGTCCTGCGCATCGATGTCGACGCCGGAATCGCGGTAGCTCGTCACGGCGCGGGAGTCTAGCACTTAGAATGCGCGGACCGTGGCGCAGGCTCTTCTCATCTCCACCCTCATCACCATCGCCGGACTGATCGCCACCATCCTCATGGGATTCCGGGCCACGCCGGCGCAGGTCGGCGACCACATCCTCGTGGCGCTGGTGACGGTCGTGATCGGCCTCTTCTCCCAGTCCATGACCATGTTCTTCTTCATCGGCACCGGCAAGGAGCTGAAGGACAAGTCGGGACAGGACGCCGGCGTGGTCGGTCAGACCAAGGCGTTCAAGTCGCGCGTCTTCCCGGCGGCGATGTGGGCCATGACGGCGATCATGATCACGTTCATCACCGGCGGCGGGGTGGGGCAGGGGAAGACGCCGCTCTGGCTCCACAACGCCCTCGCCGCCGTCTCCATCTTCATGTACGCCCGCGCCTACTGGATCCAGATCCGGGTGATGAACGAGAACGCGAACCTGATGGAGCGCTACCTCAGGGACGAGTGATCACGCCGATCGAGGCGAGCGCGTCGAGGTACTGCTGCACGTCCTCCACCGGGACGGGGCGGTAGATGGCCGAGAGCATGTCCCGGATCTCCTGCGTCGTCCGCCGCCCGTCGTACAGGTTCAAAGCCTCGTAGCGGTACTCCTCCGGCAGCCGGATCTCCTTGTGCTTCGGGTAGTGGGCCGTGAAGTAGTCGTACCCGAACGCGGACATCGGACCTTTCACGCCACGTAGCTCCCTGGAGGGCCGGGCTCTCAGCCCGGCCGAGGGTGCGGCGAAAAAAGCGTCCAGCGACGCCCGCATCCCTCCCTCGTACCACTCCGCGAACTTCACCGTCTTCTTCCGCATCGCCGCCGCCCGCCGCTCGAGCGCGAACGCCTCCATCATCTCCGTCAGCGCCGCCGTGTCGTCGGGCGTGATGCGCGCCAGCGCGTAGCCGCTCGCGGCGGCGATGAACGCGACTCGCGCCAGCTTCGTGGAGTCGACGTTCGCCGGGACGTCGCGATTCGTGTGGATGTAGCGGTCGGGCCAGTCGTTCAGGTAGATGGCCGGGATGCCGAAGGAGCTGTCGCTGTAGACCTGGTGGTCGCTGCCGAGGGTGAGCGGCACGAACGCGGCGCGGAGCGGGTCCTTGCTGCCTTCCGACGCGAGCAGCGGCCAGCGCGCGCTGCCGGTCATCGCGAACTGCGCCGTCTCCTCGTTCACCAGCATCCCCACCGCCTGCGCCACGTCGTAGACGAACGACGGGAGGCTGGCGGGGCCGCGCGTGACGTGGAAGATCGCCTTCGTCTCCGGGCCGCCGCCGACCATGTCGAGGTGGACCGCTGCTTTGATGCGCCTGGCGATCTCCGGCCGGCCGTTCAGCAGCGCCAGCGTCCCCTCGATCTCCGGCGGCCAGACGAAGCGGATGGTGCGGCGCGGTGGCGCGAGGCGCTTCTCCGCGATCAGCTTCGAGAGCGTGCGCGCGACCTCCAGGATCGTCGCGCAGCCGCTGGCGTTGTCGTTCGCGCCGGGCCGCGGGTGGTCGAGATGGCAACTGTAGACGATCTCCTCCGCCGCCAGCTCGGTGCCGGGGATGGTGGCCATCGCCAGGTCGTACGAGCCGGGCTGCTGTCCCGCGCGCACCAGCGCGTGCAGTCGGACGCTCTCGCCGCGTGCGAGCCGCGCCTGCAGCGCGCGTGCGGTCTGCAGCGAGACCATGAAGGCGAAGGTGCGCTCGTTCTCCGGCGCGAAGGTGTCGAGGTGGCCCCAGCGCACCAGCGTCTCGTCCTCGCCGTACCAGGCGGTCTTCTGGTTCTGCGCGTAACTGATGATGCCGGCCGCGCCGAAGCGACCGATCGCCAGGGGCGCGACCTGCCCCGGCTGCGACGACGTCAGCACCAGTTTCCCTGTGACGTCCTTGTAATCCTCGGCCTGCATGCCGTCGCCGACGTCCACGAGGGTGGTATTCGCCTCGCCGCTCCAACTGTCCTGCGCCAGCGCGATCGGCGTCGCCTCCCAGCTCGCGAGCCGCGTGACGCGCGCGCCGTTCGCGTCGAGCTCCCACAGCTCCGCGAAGTCGGCGTTCCAGGCCGGCCGGGAGCGCTGCGTGCCGTAGAAGATCTTCCCGTCGGCGGGAAGCGCGTCGACGTGGGCGTCCTCGAGTCCGTAGCGTTTCAGCTCCGCCACGATCTGGTCGGCCGCGGCGCGGTAGCCGCGCGAGCCGCGCATCCGGTGATGCCGCGACAGCCCCTCCACCGTCCGTTTCGCCGTCTCGCCCGACACCTCGGAGGCGAGCGCCGCGACTTCCTTGTCGGTCAGGAACGGGAGCGTGTCGCCGTAGGCGACCGTCGAGAGGAGGAGCGCGAGCGCGAGCTTACGCACGGTAGAGCGCCGCTCCCCAGTGCAGTCCCGAGCCGAGGGCGGTGAAGCAGATCAGCATCCCCGGCTGGATCCGGCCGTCCTGCAGGCATTCGTGGAAGAGGATCGGCAGCGTGCCGGCGGTGGTGTTCCCGTACCGCTCGATGTTGTGCGGGACCTTCTCCGGCGGCAGTCCGAGCTGCTTCGCCACCCCTTCGATGATGCGCAGGTTCGCCTGGTGGATGAGCAGCAGGTCGATCTGCCCCGGCTCGATCCCGGCTGCCGCGCAGACCTCCCGCACCGCCTCCGGCATCTTCGACACCGCCTGCTTGAACACCTCCCGCCCTTCCATGAGCGGGATGTAGTCGCTGTTCTCGACCTGCTCGGCGCTGACGTAGGGGCGGTGGCGGAACCCGACGCCGGGAACGAAGAGCGCCTCGATGTTCGAGCCGTTGGTGAACAGCTTCGCCGCGAGGAGGCCGCGGCCGTCGCCGTTCTCGCTCGCCTCGACCACGACCGCGCCGGCGCCGTCGCCGAAGAGCACCGTCCGGTCGCGCGTCTTCGTGTTCTCCGCGTACTCCTCCGGGGTGGTCTCGCGGTCCGAGCGGCCGAGGGTCGCGTCCCAGTTGTGGTGCCAGGGCATGAAGGGGGTGTGCACGTCGGCGCCGATGAGGAGGATGCGCCGGTACTTGCCGCTGCGCACGAGCGAGTCGGCGAGGTCGAGGCCGTAGAGGAAGCCGGAGCACTGCTGGCGGATGTCGAAGGTGGGGATCGACTCCGGGAACCCCATCTTCGCCTGCACGACGGGGCCGTTGCCGGGAAAGAAGTGGTCGGGGGTCATCGTGGCGAAGATGATCGCGTCGATGTCCTCTTTCGCTTGCCCCGCCGCCCGGAGCGCCCCCTCGGCCGCCATCATGCCGAGGTCCGACGAGCCCTGCCCGGCGTCGACGTAGCGCCGCTCCTCCACGCCGCTGCGCGTGCGGATCCACTCGTCCGACGTGTCCATGATGCGCGCGAGCGCATCGTTCCTGACGATGTTGGCGGGGACGCCGATGCCGCTGCCGGTGATGATCGATCTCATGAGGCGGAGAGCTTAGCAGCGGATTAGAACGACTGAAGCGTTGGCTAAAACGATTGAAGCGGCGCCTAAAACGATTGACGCGTGGGGTAAAACGACTGAAGCGATGCCTCAAACGATTGAGGCATTCGGTGGAACGCGTTCTGACGGTCGTCAGGGAGTCGTGCGTCGCGGTCAGCGTCCTGAGGTCCGTCCACCGCGAACTGATACCGGCGCCCGGAGAAGTGGCAGCCCACCTCCGTGCCTCCGCGGTCAACTCCTCGAGCTCGTCGTTGCCGGTGTGTCCCGCGTCAACCTATCTGTAGCCGGTGCCCTGGACCATCGTGGTCACCGCCTCGTGCCCATGCTTGTATCGTGCGGCTCGTCGACTGGTCGTAGCTCTGCGGAAGAACGGTCTCACGCTAGGCCGTGCCACAGCAAACTTCTCGTCAGGCGTACGACATCAAAGTCGCGACGCGTCCCCCACCAGAGCACTCTCAGCGGTCAGTTCCAAAATGACGCGTCGTACCGAAGGCCCTTCTCGTCGAACCCCTTCGTGGCTGCCACCGTGGCTGCCAGCTTGATGAGGCATCGCTCTCCGCGGCTGCGGCCTGCAGGTGTCACGTCCACGACACGCCTCATCATTCCAGTCGCAGACGCAAGCTCGTAGGTCGGCGCATCGAGTGCAATGTCCGTGGATGGTAACGGCGGCAGCGTTACGTCGCTGAGAACCCCAAGGACCCTGCTGGCTTCTGACGTTGTGAGCTGCACGCGACGAATACGAATCCTCTTGATCGCGCTTTCAGATGTTACCGCCGGCTCGCTCAACCGGAGGCGGGCCAGCTGGTCGGCGATGGGGCTTTCGGCGGCGACGAGAAGCTCTCCCGTTACACCGCCTTCGGTCAGGCCGCCGCGCTCATTCACCTGAGGGCAGAGCTCCACGAGTCGAATCGCGTATTCTCGCGTGTCCAGAGAACCGGATACCCTGAGCGTCGTCACGCGGCATTCAGGCATTTGAACGGAGTCGCCGGCGGCACTGGGCATGACCGCTTCGAAGACGTCCTGTCGGTACTCGTTTGCCCAACTGGCGGCCGCATTCCGCTCGACGACCGACGGCGTTACCTGGGCTTGCGCGATCAAGCCCAGGAAGCACAGCGCGATCAATACTTTGCGCATGATCTTCGTCACCTGCACCCACAGGAGTCTGAACGAAGACTCGTACCAGTTCCGGCCGTTCGCGTCGTAGAAATTCGTATTATCAATCTCGGTCGTCTCAGCACCTCTCGGCCGACGCCGGCGGTCCAGCGGCCCGGCGGAAGCCGGAGCACTGCTGGCGGATGTCGAACGTGGGGATCGACTCCGGAAACCCCATCTTCGCCTGCACGACGGGGCCGTTCCCGGGGAAGAAGTGGTCGGGCGTCATCGTGGCGAAGATGATCGCGTCGATGTCCTCTTTCGCTTGCCCCGCCGCCCGCAGCGCCTCCTCGGCCGCCATCATGCCGAGGTCCGACGAGCCCTGCCCGGCGTCGACGTAGCGCCGCTCCTCCACCCCGCTGCGCGTGCGGATCCACTCGTCCGACGTATCCATGATGCGCGCGAGCGCCTCGTTCCTGACGATGTTGGCGGGGACGCCGATGCCGCTGCCGGTGATGATCGATCTCATGAGGCGGAGAGCTTAGCAGCGGATCAGAACGATTGAAGCGTTCGATCGAACGACCGAAGGGATGCCTCAAACGACTGAAGTGCCGGCTGAAACGACTGAAGCGTCCGATCGAACGATCGAAGCGTTGGCTAAAACGATTGAAGCGTTGGCTAAAACGATTGACGCGGCGCCTAAAACGATTGAAGCGATGCCTCAAACGATTAAAGCGACGACTCCCTCTCTTCTTACAACCGCCCGGGCGCACGGCGGCAGGCTTTGGGCACATGGCGGCAGGGTCCGGGCACACGTGCCCAGGGTCCGGGCACGTGGCGGCAAGGTTCGGGCACGCGTGCCCAGGGTCCGGGCGCGTGGCGGCAGGGTTCGGGCACGTGTGCCCAGCGTCCGGGCACGTGGCGGCAGGGTACGGGCACGCGTGCCCAAGGTCCGGGCACGTGGCGGCAGGGTCTGCCGCCGTGTGTACACCCACCTGTCAACTATTTGTAACGGGCGCCGTCATTTCCGCACGTACCAGAAGCGTGCAACCGCGTCGAGGAGCTTCGGCTCCACTGAACCGGATCTGACGTACTTCACGTAAATCAGACCCTTCGCGCGGTCGACCGTGACGATGGTCGCGTCGTGTTTGTACGCCCCATCGTAGAGTCTGCGGCCAGCTCCAGCAGTGCGCCACGACAGCGACTCGAATCTCGGCGGCTCCGGCACCTTCGCAGCCGATTCTTTGCCGGTCAACTTCGCGGCGATCGCCTCGGTACACCGCCGCATCTGCTTGACCTGTTTTCGTGTCAACGAAGGCTGCCCGAACGACGCGAACGGCGGATCTTCGGCGTTCGTGTACGCGATGCGCCGAAACCCCCGCTTGAAGGCGAACTGGTTCACGCCTCCCGGCATGACACGTCCGTAGATCAGCGTGCCATTTGCCAGCGCCTGCATCATCCCCTCGGTGAGATTCGTATAGCCCTCGACGTGCAGAACATCGCACGAGCTTCCACGGACTACGACAAGCCGCCTACAGCCGGCCCTGCGCCGGTGTCGCGGGCGGTCAGTCAGGTTCCTGAGCGCGAGTGGGAACGCGCCGCGCCGCTAATCCATCCGCTGATACGTGTTCTGGAGCGAATCCTGCGTCACGTGGGCGGTGCCGCCGCTCTTCACGACGACGTCGGTGTCCGGCGTTTCGACGACGTAAAACCACTGGTCGGGCAGCTCGAGCCGCGAGCCGAGGGTGGCGAGGTCCTCCATGGTCAGCGACGGGTCGACGATCCGGGAGTACGCCTGCATGATGTACGTGCGGGCGGGGTCGACGCTCCTGTCCACGAGCTTGTAAACCGGCTGGCCCTTCAGATAGGTGAAAGTCGTGTTGCGCACGACGGACGTCTCCCTGTACGGCCGTTGCGCGCGGCTGGCGAGCAGTGCGCCCGGCGGGAGGTCGATCGGGGCGGCCGGTTTCATCTCCAGGCCGTCGATCGAGGTGGGACTCCCCTGCGTGTCGATCGTGAACGAGTCCATGACCCAGACGCGGGGGCCGTTCATGATCACCTCGTCCACCTGATACTCGCGGCGGAGCTGCCTCGGGTCGAGCGCCTCCCACTGCGCCGCGGGGCAGTCGTTCAGGCCGTACGTGGTGTAGACGCACCCGGTCGCCCGCCGCCCCGCTCCCTGCATGAACAGGATCTCGCAGTAGGGGTCGCCGCGCATCCCCGTTTGCGTGTGCGGCTGGACCGTGGCGAGCTCGCAGGACAGCGGCTTTCTCTGCAGCGAACAGGCGGAGAGCGAGAGGAGCACTGCCAACAGGAGCGCAGCTTTCATCATGGCGAGGGCATCATTCTACCCTTCCGCCCCGACCGCGGCTCACTTCACCTGCTGCACGAGCGGGTTCGGACCGCGCTCCTCATACGACATCTTTTTCGCCGGAAACACCGCGATGAGGTTGAAGGGGCAGGGGCCGCGGTTCGCGAACGTGTGCGGCACGTGCGGCGGTACCCGCGCGAGATAGGGACCTTCGACGGTGAACCGTCTCTCGCCGATGAGGTACTCCACCGTTCCCTCGAGCAGCACGTGAGCCTCTTCCGTCTCGTGAACGTGAAGAGGCGGGCCGCCGTTCGGTTGCGTCTCGGTGAGGATGAAGGAAAGCGCCTCGAAGCCGAAGACCACGCCTTCCGCGATATATCCGAGCTCGCCCGGCACGTCGTAGAACGCCTCCATGTGGTGGAGCCGCGCGACGTAATCGGACGAGCCGAATACGACCTCCGGCTTGTTCCAGTAGCTGCGCTCCGGGAGCGTCTTGAGCGGCGGACAGGGCACCCGCCGCGGAATCACCTCCGCCTGGACCAGCGGCCGCGGTTGCGCGCGCGCGTCGTTCGCATCGACGGACGAGGACAAACTGCAGCCGGCGCACAGCACCAGCGCGACGAACGCGATCACACGTTTCATTTGCAGGGCAGCGTACTCCTTCAGCCGTGCCGACGAATCCTCACGCGCGCGGAATCCGCGCGAAATTGAACGGCTCGTCACGCCTCTGATTCCGCTCGTCACAAGGTCGTCGCGCGATCCGGACGCCGCGGGGCACGATGCGCCGCGAAAGGAGAAACAATGAAACTGCTTGCAACGATGCTGTTGGTTCTCATGAACATGCCGTGCTCCGCGGACGAGACCGCGATCAACAAGGTCCTGGCGAGACGGGTCTACGAGGACGGGTTGAGCCGCGGGATCTTCACGGTCCCGTACACGGACGACTTCGTCGGACACGGCGGCTCGAGAACGTTCACCCACGAAGACGGCATGAACGAGGCGAAGGGATGGCGCTCCGCATTTCCCGACCTCACCGTGAACGTCGACCTGATGGTCGCCGAGGGCGATCTGGTCGCCGTCCGCTGGACCGCGCGCGGCACGAATACCGGAACGGGGAACGGTATCCCGGCGACAGGCCGGAAGGTGGAGGTGAGCGGCACGGCGATCTTCCGCTTCGTCGACGGCAAGATCGCCGAGGAGTGGACCTCCGCCAATACGCTCGGCCTGCTGAAGCAGCTCGGCCTGCGGTAGGCTGACATCGTGCGACGGGCGTCGATCATCGCTGCAGGCTGGACGCTCTGCGGCGTGCTGCTCGCGGCGCAGGCGCACATCTCGGCCGCGATGCGCGGCGAGCCGATTGGGTGGGCGCGCCCGCTCGCGATCTGGCTCGCCTGGGCCTGGATCTGGGCGCTCCTCACGCCGGCCATTCTGCGTCTCACCGCGCGATACCCGTTCGGCAGAGCACGGGCGCTGCGCGGCGTGCTCGTGCACGTGGCCGGAAGTGTCGTCGCCGTGCTGCTGAACCTCGCGCTTTTCGCGCTCGTCGCTCCGCTGGTTGGGGCGACGAGCGCCGCCGGCTCATGGAGCGCCACCTTCCTCCGGCTCCTCGGTTCGACGTTCCTGCTCGACCTCCCTGCCTACTGGCTGCTCGTCATCGTGGCCGAGACCACACGGCTCTCGCGTCTCGAGGGGCAGTTCGCCGAGGCGCGGCTGCTCGCGCTCAAGGCGCAGCTGCAGCCGCACTTTTTGTTCAACGCGCTCAACACGGTGTCGGTGTTGATGCGCGAGGACGCCGACGCCGCGGACGACGTGCTCGTGAGACTCAGTGGATTGCTGAGGAAAACGCTCGACAGCTCCGCGAAGCACGAAGTGCCGCTGCGCGAGGAGCTGGAGCTCGTCGAAGCGTATCTCGAGATCGAGCGCGTCCGCTTCTCCAACCGCTTTGCCTATCGCATCGACGTCGCCGGCGAGGCGCTCGACGCTCCCGTGCCTCCGCTCATCCTCCAGCCGCTCGTCGAGAATGCCGTCCGTCATGGCATCGCGCGGCGCATCGCTGCCGGACGGATCGAGATCGCTGCCGCGCGCCGGAACGGCCGGCTGCAGATGACCGTGCGCGACGACGGGCCGGGGGTCGCGGCCGGTGCGCGCGACGGGATCGGGCTGTCGAACACACGCGCACGATTGCAGCAGCAGTACGGTGCGCGGCATACGTTCGCTCTCGCGAGTGACCGCGACGGCGGAACGATCGTCTCGCTGGAGATCCCCGCGTGATTCGCGTGCTCATCGTCGACGACGAGCCGATCGCGCGGCGCGGCATCCGCCAGCGGCTGCGGGGCGAAGCCGACGTCGAGGTCATCGGGGAATGCGGTGATGGAGCGGAGGCGATCGACGCAATCACGGAGCTCGCACCCGATCTCGTCTTTCTCGACATCCAGATGCCCGAGGTCGGCGGCTTCGACGTCGTCGAAGCGATCGGTGTCGCGCGAATGCCCGCGGTGGTCTTCGTCACCGCTTACGACGAGCATGCACTTCGCGCGTTCGACGTGCATGCGGTCGATTACGTGCTCAAGCCGATCGACCAGCATCGCTTCCGCACCGCGGTCGAGCGCGCACGGCGGCGACTGGCGCACGCGCCGGGGCAGCACGACAGACGGCTCGCGGCCGCGCTCGGAGAGCTCGGACGCCCGGCGCAGCACTACGCAAAGCGGCTCGCCATCAAGGGCGACGGACGCGTGATTCTCGTCGACATCGACGAGGTCGACCGGCTCGAAACGGCAGGCAACTACGTCGAGGTGCACAGCGGAGCGCGCCACCATCTCGTGCGCGAGACGATGGCCAGTCTCGAGGCGCGGCTCGATCCCGCGCGCTTCGTCCGCGTTTCACGCTCGTCGATCGTCAACGCCGATCGCGTCCGCGAGCTGCAGCCGATGTTCAGCGGCGACTTCGTCGTCGTGCTGCGCGACGGCGTGAAGGTGGCCGGCAGCCGCCGCTACCGTGCGGCCTTCGACATGCTCACCCGCTGACGAATCCTCACGAGTCGTGTGTCGCGGTCAGCGTGCGCAGGTCGTCCGGCCCGAACTGGTAGCGGCGCCCGCAGAACTGGCAGACCACCTCGGTTCCCCCCTCGTCGATCATCTCTTCCAACTCGGCGTGACCGAGAAGCGCGAGCGGCGCGAGGGCGCGCTCGGGGGTGCACTGGCAGGCGTAGCTGACCGGCACGGAGTGTCCCGCGTCGACCTGCTTGTAGCCGGTGCCCTGGAGCACGGTGGCCACCGCCTCCTCGATCTCCATCGTCTCCAGCAGCTTGCTGAGGGACGGCGCCTCGCGGACCGCCTTCTCGACGGCGCTGATCGCCTCCTCCGGTGCCTGGGGGAAGGCCTGGATGATCATCCCGCCGGCGGCGGCCACGCCGTCGCGCCGGTTGAGGACGCCGAGGAGCACCGCCGAGGCGATCTGCTCGGAGCGCATCAGGTAGCGCGTGAGGTCGGTGGCGATGCCGCTCCCGGCGAGCAGGATCTGCGAGGTGTAGGGCTTCCCGGCCGGCGGGGTGCCGCGGATCACGGTGAGGCTGCCGTTGCCGATGGCACTCTCGACGTCGAGATGCGGGTCCTCGGGGACGGGGTTGGCGACGTAGCCGCGGACGTTCCCGGCCACCGTGCCGTCGGCGATGACGGTGCCGAGGGGCCCGTTGCCCTCGAAGCGGAGGGTGACGTACTGCTTGCGCAGGTCCTTGTCGAGGACGCGCGCGAGCAGCAGCGCGCCGGTCATGGCCCTGCCGAGCGCCTCGGCCGCCACCGGAGCGAGGTCGAGGATCTCGCGCGCCGTCTCCACGGCCGTGGTCGTCTGCGCCGCGATGACGCGGAAATGGCCGTCCAGCGCCATCCCCTGAATGATGCGATCGGGTGTCTCCATAGGAAGAAGGAAAACAGCCGCGGCTTGCGACTTGCTTCCCCATGACTCCGACTGGAGGTCTGTCCATGAGGCAAATTGCTGGAATCGTGGTGGCGCTCGCGCTCGCCGCCTGTCAGGCGGACGAGCGGGGCAACGTGGAGCCGACGGCGGAGACGCAGACGGCAACGGCTGAGGCGGCGCAGGAGTCCCGCGAGGCGGGGCGGACCGTGCAGGAGGGGGCGCAGGATCTCGGCGCTGCCATCGAGAAGGGTGCCCAGGACGTGCAGAACTCGGATGCGGGCCAGCGGATCGCCGCCGGAGCGCGCGAGGCGGGGCAGGGGGTCAAGCAGGGCGCCGGCGAGGCGGCCGAGGCGGCCGGCGACGCGTTGAAGCGGGCCGGTCAGGACGCCCAGAGCGAGGCGAAGGAGACCCGGCCTCCGGTGACCACCACGACGTAAAAATCACCCATATAATCCGCACCGGAAACTGGTGGACGTGGACTCCGCCAGGCAGTTCGTCACAGCGAAAGAGGAGGTCTTCTGATGGTTTCGTTCGGAAGAACGTCCGTCGCCGACAAGACCCAGACGCTCAAGGTTGGTGATCAGGCTCCCGACTTCGAGCTTCCGGGCCATCGCGGCAACGAGACGTTCAAGCTCAGTGATCTGCGCGGCAAGAAGAACGCCGTGCTGGTGTTTTACCCGCTCGACTGGACCCCTGTTTGAACGGTTCAGATGCCGTCGTACGAGGCCGAAGTGGCCGACTTCGAACGGTATGATGCCCAGGTCGTGGGCATTTCGGTGGATTCAGTTCCCTCTCACGTAGCATTCGCAAAGTCCATCGGCGGAATCGAGCGCTACCCGCTCCTCGCCGATTTCCACCCGAAGGGTGAAGTCTCCCGGAAGTACGGCGTCTGGAAGGAAGACAAGGGCATCTGCGAGCGCGCGGTCGTCATCGTCGACAAGCAGGGCATCGTCCGCTACGTCGACGTGCACGACATCTCCGAGGCACCCGAGAACGCGCAGCTCCTCGACGTCCTCCGCGAGCTGGATTAGGCCGGCTCCGCCGGTCTGTTCATCGCAGGTTGAATCACCGGGCGGGCCGTCCACGGGCCCGCCCTTTGCGAGGTTTCCGCAGTCATGTTGAGTATTGCCCGTAAGTGCGTTCCCTTCACCCCCTACGATAAAGAGCTCTCCGCCGCGACCGTCACCATCGTCTCGGCGACCGGAGTGTTCCTCGCCGACCAGGAGCCGTTCCCGTCCGAGGACCCCGGCGACACGAGCTACCGCGTGATCCCCGCCGACGCCGATCTCTCCGCGGCGCGCATCATCCACGGCCACTATGACCACTCCGAGGCCGACGCCGACCCGAACATCGTCTATCCGCTCGACACGCTGCGCGAGCTGGCCGCCGAGGGCTTCATCGGCGCCGTCAACGACAAGCATTACAGCTACGGCTTCACCACGAAGCTGAAGGAGCTGTACGAGACCACCTTCCCGGAGATCGCCGACAAGATCGAGCGCTCGAAGACGAAGCTGGTGGTGCTCACCGCCGGCTGCCCGGAGACCTGCCACCGCTCGATCGCCAACATGGCGCGCGAGATCGAGGCGCGCGGCGTCCCGACGATCATCATCAGCGCCTCCCC
This sequence comes from Thermoanaerobaculia bacterium, assembly GCA_036399015.1. GTDB lineage: Bacteria > Acidobacteriota > Thermoanaerobaculia > Gp7-AA8 > Gp7-AA8 > QHVT01. The sequence goes on from DASWNW010000093.1 coordinate 200,926, forward strand.
CGCGGCGACCGAGTCGGTCCGCCCGCCGCGCGGCATGACCTGGGACGGCGCCGCGATCGGACGCATCGTCGGCCGCGCCGGCGACCGCGAGCAGCACAAGCGGGTGGTCCGCGCCGCGCTGGAGATGTTCACTCACGACACGCCGCCGGGGCGGGTGGTGATGAAGAACGTGCGCTAGCAACCCGCGACCGTTCCCGCCGTACACTGGGCCATGCCCATCATCCTCGGCAGCGGGGAGTTCTTCGGCCGGGTCGTCACCGCCGCGCAGTGGGAGCCGTTCCGGATGTCGGAGACGCGGTACGCGCGCGGTGCGCTGCTGCCGTGGCACCGGCACGAGGAGAGCTACCTCACGTTCGTCCTCAGCGGCGGCTATCGCGAGCGCTCCGCGCGGCGGACGCAGTCGTGTGCCGCGCGCACGGTCGTCCTCCATCCCGCCGGCGACACGCACGAGGACGATTTCGCGGAGCACGCCACCCGCTGCCTGAACGTCGTGCTCACCCCCTCCTTCACCACCCGTCTCGGCGGGGCGGTGGTGCCGCTCGACCGGGGCGATGTGGCCGAAGGGCCGCGGGTCGCGAACATCGGCGCCCGTCTGGCGGCGGAGCTGCGGCGCAGCGACGAGGCGTCGCCTCTCGTCGCCGAGGGGCTGCTGCTCGAGCTGTTTGGAACGCTCGTCCGCACCGGCGGCGGCGTGCGTCCGTCGTGGCTCGTGGAGGCGCAGGCGATCCTCGGACGCCGCTTCGCCGAGAAGCTGAGCCTCGCCACGCTCGCGGAGGAGGTGGGGGTGCATCCGGTGCACCTCGCCCGTGCGTTCCGCCGCCACTACGGAACTTCGGTCGGCGAGCACGTGCGGGCGCTGCGCCTGCAGTGGGCGCGCGAGGCGGTCGCGCGCGGCGGCTCGCTCGCCGAGATCGCCATGCAGGCCGGTTTCGCCGACCAGAGCCACTTCACGAAGGCCTTCACGCGCGCGTTCGGCGTTGCGCCCGGCGAGTACCGGCGGATACAAAAACGCTCCGCCGCGACAAGATCCCGCTGACGCCGCGCCGTATCTTCGCGGCATGCGTCTCCGGATCGCCTGCCTCCTCCTGATCGCCGCCTGCAACGGGAAGGCGGCCACCGTCCCGACGGAGCCGTTCGACCTCGCCAAATACGAGTGGCGCGTGCTCCGGAAGGTCGACTCCGCGCGCACCCGCCTCCGGCAGCTCGCCACGCCCGACGCGTACGTCGTCCTGGCGCGCATCGCCATCGAGCAACAGGACTTTGCCGCCGCCCGCGTCGAGGCGAAGAAGGCGCAGGCCGCGGCCACGAAGCCGCGCGAGCGCCGCGCCGCCGCCGTCGTATTGGCAAAGGCGGTCAGCCGCGATCCGAAGAGCGGCGAGGCGGAGCTGCACGAGACGGTGACCGCACTGCGCGCGCTGATCGCGGAGCATGGTCCCTACCTCGCGCTGTCCCGGGCGCTGATCCGTGTCGCCCTCCGCGCGGGAGACGGCGCCGCGGCGCTGGAAGGGGTGAACGGCTACTACCGCGTCAGCGCGCACAGCGGTCCTCCGCACGTCATCGCCGGCGCGCACGCCGACCTCGCGCGGTTCCTGCCGCCGTGGAAAGGCACGGCGCCCGAGCGGCCCGGCATCGCCCGCGCGCTGGCCGGTGTGCGCATGTTCGAGGAGGCGGCGCTCGTCGAGCCGGCCGGCGAGATCGCCCGCTACGCCGCGACGCTCCGCCGCATCGAGCAGGGGGCGAACGAGCACTACCGCCGCATCGCCCTCGGCGACGACAACCGCCGCGCGATGGACAAGCTGCTGAAGCGCGAGTTGAAGACGTCGAAAGAGGAGCTGAAGCGCCGCTACGGCATGCACGTCATCACCGGCAAGACCGGTGGATACCACGACATGCACCTCGCCCACGTGGTCGTCGACCGCACCATGAAGGTCGAGCAGTACGGCCATACGGCGAACGTGCGCTTCGTGGCGCTCGACGGCGTCGTGACGAACGGCTACACGCAGTGGCTCACCGACGACAAGTCGGGCGACGGCGGCTGGGGCACGGCCGAGGAGGTCTATCAGGTGCGGCCGCTCTACGCCGACGGGCCGCTGCGCGACTGGAACGACCCCTCGGCCGAGAAGACGCTCGCGAACCGCCTCCACCAGCAATACCTCGAGCGGCTGCGGAGCGAGACGAAGTCGCGCGAGGAGTTCCTCGCGCGTGTCGAGCACGACACCTTCACCCACTCGATCGCGCTCCACGAGGGGCGTCACGCGATCGACGCGGCCTCGGGGAAGAGCTACAAGACGTGGGAGCTGGAGTACCGCGCGAAGCTGTCGCAGATCGCGCTCGCCCCGTCGCCGCGGCAGGCGCTCGGCAGCGTCCTCGACTTCACCATCGGCGGCGACTCGCCGCACGGCAAGGCGAACGAGAAGCTGGCGGGAGAGCTGGTGGCGTGGATGAAGGAGCGGGGGCTCGGCACCGTCCTCGATGACGTGGCGAAGCTGACGGACGCGCAGATCGCCGAGGCGGTGCGCTCGCTCGACCCGCTCGCGAGCCCCCGCTGACGTGCTTGTGGAGCGGCGGCCGCCTCGGCCGCCGGCTTTGCTGCAGGACGTTCGGCGGCCGGAGCGGCCGCCGCTCCACAGGAGACGGTACGATGGCGGCATGCCAAGCCGCCGCACGTTCGCGAAATCCCTCCTCGCCGCGGGCGCGGCGCTGCCGCTCGCCGAGGCGCTCGCGCAATGTCCGCCGCCGTACGCGCAGCACCTCACGCCGGCGGAGCTGGAGCGGATCGTGGCCGACGTGCAGGAGGTCGCGCCGCAGCTCGACGCCTTCCGCAGGTTCCCGCTCTCGAACTCCGACGCGCCCGACTTCGTATGATCGACGCCTTCTCCAGCATCGAAGACCTCGGCCGCGCGCTGCGTGCGAAGGAAGTGTCGGCGGTGGAGCTGGCGCGCTTCTACATCGAGCGGCTGGCGAAGTACGGCGACCGGCTCGGCGCCGTCGTCACCATCACTCGCGACCGCGCCATGGCCGAGGCGGAAGCGGCCGACCGCGCGCTCGCGTCCGGCGACAACCGTCCGCTCCTCGGCATCCCTTACGGTGTGAAGGACCTCCTGGCGACGAAGGGCATCCCCACGACCTGGGGCGCCGAGCCGTACCGCAACCAGGTCTTCGACTACGACGCCACCGTCGTCGAGCGGCTGACGAACGCCGGCGCCGTGCTGGTGGCGAAGCTGGCCATGGTCGAGCTGGCGGGCGGCTTCGGCTACAACAACGCCGACGCGTCGTTCACCGGTCCCGGACGCACGCCCTGGAACACCGGCTTCTGGTCGGGCGGGTCGTCGAGCGGTCCCGGTGCCGCCGTCGCCGCGGCGCTCGTGCCGTTCGCGATCGGCAGCGAGACCTCCGGCTCGATCCTCACTCCCGCCGCCTTCTCCGGCATCACCGGTCTCCGCCCGACCTACGGCGCGGTGAGCCGCCACGGCGCGATGGCGCTCTGCTGGACGCTCGACAAGATCGGCCCGATGGCGCGCAGCGCCGCCGACTGCAACACCGTCTTCGGCGCGATCGTCGGCGAGGACCCGCGCGATCCCACCACCGCCCGCGTCTTCCCCTCCGGACGCGCGAACTGGGTGGCGAGCAGCGTCATGGCGCGCGCTGCGAATCAGCGCAAGGCGCGCATCGGCCTCGTGAAAGGCTCGTGGGACCACGTCCAGCCCGCAGTCCGCGACAACTTCCTCGCCTCGGTCGAGGTGCTCCGTGCGCAGGGGCACACGCTGTCGGAGGTGACGTATCCCGACCTGCCGTACGGCCCCACCATCTCCCTCATCGTCGACGCCGAGGGGGCGAGCGCGTTCGAGGACATCCTGCAGGACGGGCGGGCGAAGCAGCTCCGCGCCGTCGCGGACCGCACCGGCGGCTTCGCCTCCGCCGCCACGCTCGCCATCGACTACCTCCGCGCGCAGCGCGTCCGCGCGAAGATCCGGCAGGCGCTGCTGCGGCTCTTCGAGGAGGTCGATCTGGTCGTCTCGCCGACGCGCGCAACGGTCGCCTATCCGGTCGGCCCGAACTTCGACGAGGTCTATCGCGACTTCCGCAGCGGCCCCGCCGTCATCCCGTCGATGAACCTCCTCGGCGCTCCCTGCGTGGCGCTCCCGAACGGCTTCGGCGAGAACGGGCTGCCGACGTCGATCCAGCTCAACGCCGCCCCCGCGCACGACACGCTGGCGGTGAACGTGGCCATTCACTATCAGTCGGCGACGCGGCATCACCTGGCGAAACCTGCCGGCTTTTGAACCTTTTTCGCCCCGGCGCGGTATAGCTGGATGTGAACGACGCGTATCTGGTCGGCTCGATCGTGAACGGGGACGCCGAGGCGGTGCGCCCGCTGATCGAGCGTTACAAGAAGCCGCTCGCGGCGGTGCTGCAGCGGGCGCTCGGCCCGTCTCCCGAGGTGGATGACGTGTTCCAGGAGACCTGGATTCGCGTCGTGCGCAGCGCGCATCGCTACGACCCGGCCCAGCGCTTCAGCGCCTGGCTCTTCGCCATCGCCTGGAACCTGGTGAAGGACCGCTGGGCGAAGCGGGCGCCGATCGACGACGCCGACCTGAACGCGATGCATTCGCGCGAGCGCTCGCCGGAGGAGCAGGCGCTCGCGTCCGACCAGGCCGAGCACGTGCGCGAGCTGGTCATGCGCCTGCCGGAGCGGCTGGCGCAGGCGATTCTGCTGCGCTACTTCGAGGAGCTCTCGGAGAGCGAAGTGGCGGAGCGTCTCGGCATTCCGGTCGGGACGGTGAAGAGCCGCATCCACAACGGACTGAAGCTGATGAGGGACTTCCATGAACTGCAATGACGCAATCGCGGCGCTGGTGGCGTCGCTCGAACAGGGAACACCGATGACGGACGAGCAGCGGGAGCACATCCGCACCTGCCCCCGCTGCAGCGCCATCCTCGGCTCGGCGAAAGAGGCGATGGCTGCCGAGCCGCGCGACGTGCTGATCGACGGCACGGTCGCCGCGGCCGAACAGGAAGTGCGCCGCAAGCGTTTCTGGCGCGGCGTGCGGGTCTACCTCGGCGTGCTGCTCGTCGCCTTCACGGCCGTCGTGTCGCTCCTCACCTGGAGCGAGATGAAGTTCCTCGACGCAATGGCCTTCACCGGGATCGGGGTCGCGATCGCGATCCTCGTCACCGGGCCGGTGCTGCTCCTGATCTGGTTCATCCGCGGCGCGGGCGGCAGACGCCGGCTCTATCGGCGCCTCGGCGCGCCACGCCTGCTCTTCGGCGTCTGCGCCGGACTGGCGGAGGCGTGGAAGGCCGACGTGACGATGCTGCGCGTCGCCTTCGTCCTGCTGCTCGTCATCAACGGCGCAGGCTTCTGGCTGTACGTCCTCTGCGCCTTGGTCATGCCCGTGCATCCTGACGATCGCCGGCATCTCCTGCGCTTCCGTTGGCGCAGGTGGCTGGCGAGGAGGACGCCGGATGCAGAGCACCACGCTGGGTAAGACGGGGGAGACGATCCCGGTCATCGGCTTCGGCGGCATGCCGCTGTCGATCAAAGGGCGGCCGGACGAGGAACAGGGCGTCCGCGTGCTTCACGCGGCGATCGACGCCGGCATGACGCTCATCGACACCGCCGACGTTTACTGCATGGACGACGGCGACATCGGGCACAACGAGCGGCTCATCGCGCGGGCGATCCGTGGCCGCGACGGCGTGCGGGTGGCGACGAAGGCGGGGCTGCGGCGTCCGCGCGGCGCCTGGGTGAACGACGGCAGCCCGAAGCACATCCGGGAGGCGTGCGAGCAGAGCCTGCGGTCGCTGGGAACGGATCAGCTCTGGCTCTACCAGTTTCACGCGCCAGACCCGCGGGTGGCGTTCGAGAAGAGCGTGGAGGCGTTCGCCGAGCTGCACCGCGAGGGGAAGTTCCGCTGGTTCGGCCTCAGCAACGTCTCGGTCGCACAGATCGAGCAGGCGGAGCGCATCCTGCCGGTGCAGTCGGTGCAGAACCGCCTCAATCCCTACTTTCGCGAGTCGGTCGGCGTGGCGGAGGAGTGCGCCAAGCGGAGCGTGACCTTCCTCGCCTACAGCCCAGTCGGCGGCGGTCGGCTGGCGAAGAAGCTCCCGAAATTCGAGGTGCTGCAGGAGATCGCGCAGGCCCGCGGCGCCTCGGTGCACGCGGTGACGATCGCCTGGGTGAAGTCGAAAGGGGAGACGGTCGTACCGATCCCGGCCGCACGGACGATCGAGCACGCCACCGACAGCGCGAAGGCGGCGGAGCTGGCGCTCTCGGACGAGGAGCTGGGGCGGATCGACGAGACGGAGTTCGATAGGAGCTGAGCGCGGTTCCTCGGGTTCCTCGGAGTTCCTCGGGCGGGCTGGTGGTTCTGTCTTCGCCGAGGAACTCCGAGGAACTCCGAGGAACCCCGAGGAACCATTTGTTCTATTCTTTCCCGTCACTGGAGGCGCACGAAACGAATTGACCACTGAGGATCTCGTCGTACCGCAGCAGGTGCAGCTCGACTGGACGGCGGAGGACTCGTCCTCGCTCTACATGATCGACCGGTGGGGAGGCGGGTACTTTCATGCCGCGCCCGGCGGCGAGATGACCGTCACCCCCCTGCAGAACAAGGGCATCGCCGTGCCGATCATCGACGTCGTGCGCGAGGCGCAGGTGATGAACCTCGCCACGCCGCTGCTGATCCGCTTTCAGGATCTCCTGCGCCACCGCGTCGAGACGCTGAACCGCGCCTTCCTGAAGGCGATCGCGGAGCACAACTACCGCGGCGAGTATCGCGGCGTCTTCCCGATCAAGGTGAACCAGCTCCGGGAGGTGGTCGAGGAGATCCTCGACGCCGGCCGCCCCTTCCACCACGGTGTGGAGGTCGGCTCGAAGCCGGAGATGTACGCCGGTCTCGCGGTGCACACCGACCCCGACTCGATCATCATCTGCAACGGCTACAAGGACCGGGCGTACATCCGCACCGCGCTGATCGGCCGGAAGCTCGGCAAGAAGGTAATCCTGGTGGCCGAGAAGATCTCCGAGGTGGCGATGATCTGCAAGCTCGCCGCGGAGATGGGGGTGGAGCCCTGGATCGGCCTGCGCGTGCGTCTCCTCTCCAAGGGCGCCGGCAAGTGGGCCACCTCGGGCGGCGAGCATGCGAAGTTCGGCCTCTCCACCGCCGAGATCCTCGAGGCGATGGAGATCATGAACGACGCGAACATGTCGTCGGCGTTCAAGCTCCTGCACTTCCACATCGGCTCGCAGATCCCCGACATCCTGACCATCAAGCGCGCCGTCCGCGAGGCGGCGATGTACTACGCGAAGCTCTACAAGAGCGGCCACAAGCTCGAGTACGTCGACGTCGGCGGCGGCCTGGCCATCGACTACGACGGCTCCCGCTCCACGTTCCACTCCTCCATGAACTACTCGGTCGAGGAGTACGCGAGCGACATCGTCTACAACATCCTCGACGTCTGCGACGACGAGAAGGTGCCGCATCCGATCATCGTCTCCGAGTCGGGCCGCGCCACCGTCGCCCACCATTCCGTGCTGGTGGTGCAGGCGTTCGGCGCGATCGAGAAGACGCCGCTCGAGCCGCGCGAGATCCAGGCGCGCGACCATAAGCTCGTGCGCGAGCTGATCGACATCGACCAGAACCTCAGCCCCGAGAGCGTCAGCTCCGCCTGGCACGACCTCCAGCAGATCAAGGAGCAGGTGCAGACGATGTTCGAGCTCGGCCTGCTCGACCTCGACGTCAAGGCGCGCGTGGAGTCGCTCTACTGGCAGATCGCCGAGCGGATGCAGTCGATGGTCGGCGGGATGGAGCCGGAGGAGGTGCCGGAGGACGTCCGCAACCTCAACATCGAGCTGGCCGACCAGCACATCTGCAACTTCTCGGTGTTCCAGTCGCTGCTCGACCACTGGGCGCTCGGGCAGCTCTTCCCGATCGTCCCCATCCACCGGCTGAACGAGAAGCCGCAGCTCGAGTCGACGCTGGTCGACATCACCTGCGACTCGGACGGCAAGGTCTCGAAGTACATCGACCTCAACGACGTGCGCGAGACGCTGCCGCTCCACGAGATCCGCGCCAACGAGCCCTACTTCCTCGGCATCTTCCTCACCGGCGCCTACCAGGACATCATGGGCGACATTCACAACTTGTTCGGGCGGGTGAACGAGGTGCACGTCTTCCTCGACCCGGACGAAGAGGCCGGCTTCTACATCGAGGAGGAGATCCCCGGACAGCCGATCGGCGAGGTGCTGGCCATGACGCAGTGGGACTGGCGGGACCTCGAGAAGCGGATGAAGCAGCAGATCGACATCGCCATCAAGCAGGACCGCGTCAAGCCGAACGAAGGGATGCGCCTCCTGCAGGACTACGAGCGGGGCCTCAAAGATCAGACGTATTTGACGTTCGAGTGAATCGGTTCCTCGGAAGTTCCTCGGGTTCCTCGGAGTTCCTCGGCACGCCGCCGCCATCCCCTCCGAGGAACCCGAGGAACCCGAGAAACCCGAGGAACCAAAACGGAATCCCCCCCTGTCAGAAATCGTTGTACGAAACGCCAATCAAACAGGAGACCAGACTCATGCGTAGATCGTCCCTCGCGCTCAGCGCGCTCATGTTCCTCTTCATCGCGACGAACGCCTTCGCCGGCGCCGAGGCGCGCATGACGGGGAAGATCCTCGACGCCGTCACGAAGGAGCCCATCCCGAACGCGGTGCTCAACCTCAACGCCGTGTCCGGCAAGACGGTGAAGAACCAGTTCAAGGGCCGCAAGGACGGCTCGTTTGCCCTGACCGTGCTCGACGGTACGTTGCGCTACAAGTTCACCATCACAGCGGACGGGTATGCGCCGTACGAAGAGACGATCAAGATGACGATCGGTGAGGCGAATCACCGTGACTTCGAGCTGCAGAAGGCGGGCGCGGCGAGCCAGACCGTGCAGGCCGAGGTGCAGATGCAGCAGGCGGCGGCTGACCCGGCCGTGACGGCCTACAACGAAGGCGCCGGCCTCATGAACAGCGGCGACGTCACCGGTGCGATCGCAAAGTTCGAGACCGCCGTGGCGACCAAGCCCGACCTCGTCGCCGGCTGGATGGCGCTCGCGAAGGCGAACCTCCGCGCGAAGCAGCACCAGAAGGCGGTCGACGCCGCGAAGAAGGCGCTCACGTTCGACGAAGAGGACACCGACATGTGGAACATCCTCTTCCAGTCCTACACCGCCCTCGGCGACAAGGCCAACGCCGCGGCGGCGCAGAAGAAGCTGCCGGCGAACCCGACCCAGCTCTTCAACGAGGCGGCCCGCCTGATCAACCAGGGCAAGGACGCCGAGGCCGAGCCGCTGCTCGAGCAGGCGGTCGCCGCGGACGGCAAGTTCGCGATCGGCCACTACGAGCTGGGCATGGTCTACGCCCGCACCGGCAAGACGGCCGAGGCGCGCAAGTCCCTCGAGCGCTACCTCGAGCTCGAGCCGAACGGCAAGGACGCCGCCACCGCGAAGGAAATGATCGGCTACCTGAAGTAAGCAAGACGCTACGAATCCCTCTGGAGTGCCGGGCTCTCAGCCCGGCATTTCTTTTTTTCGACGGGCTAAGAGCCCGTCGCTCCAGAGAGAGCGAGCTCCGCTTCGGGCTCGTAGGCGAGGTTCGGGGCGAGCCAGCGCTCCATCTCCGCGAGCGGCATCCCCTTCCGCTCCGCGTACTCGGCGACCTGATCGCGCCCCAGCTTTCCGACCGAGAAGTAGCGCGCCTGCGGATGGGCGAAATAGAGCCCGCTGACGGCGGCCGCCGGCGTCATGGCGTACGACTCGGTGAGGTGAATGCCGAGCTGCTCGGCCCCCAGCAGCTCGAAGAGCGTCCCCTTCTCGGTGTGGTCGGGTGAGGCGGGGTAGCCGGGCGCGGGACGGATGCCGCGGTACTTTTCGGCGATCAGCTCCTCGCTGCTCAGCGACTCGTCCTGCGCGTACCACTCCCGCCGCAGGTCGCGATGCAGCTTCTCGGCGAGCGCCTCCGCGAGCCGGTCGGCCAGCGCCTTGGTCATGATCGAGTTGTAGTCGTCGTGGTCTTTCTGGAACTCGGCCACCAGCTCCTCGACGCCGAGGCCGGCGGTGACGGCGAAGCCGCCCACCCAGTCGCCCGCCGGGGCGATGAAGTCCGCCAGGGCGAAATTCTCGCCGCTGGTCGTGGCCTGCTGCTGCCGGAGGGTGTGGAACTTTGCACCCGGTAATACGATGTCGTCGCCCTCGCGATGCGCCGGCCAGATGCCGTACACCGCGCGCGCCTTCAGCAGCCGCTTCTCGATGATCTCCGCGAGCAGCTTGCGCGCGTCGTCGTACAGCTCCTTCGCGCGCGGCTCCTCGAGGATCTGCGGATAGCGTCCGCGCAGCTCCCACGTCTGGAAGAACGGTGTCCAGTCGATGTAGGGCTCGAGCTCCGCGAGCGGCACGTCCTCCAGGACGCGGACGCCGGTGAAGGGCGGCGGCTCGGGTGCGTAGTCGAGCTTCGGCGCCCGCTTGCGCGCCTCGTCGAGCGGAAGGATCTCGATGGCGCGGCGGTCCATCCCCTCGCGCAGCCGGTCGTACTCGGCGCGGATGCCGGTCGTGAACTCGTCCACCCGCTCCGAGAGCAGCGTGCTGACGACGTTCACCGCGCGCGACGCGTCGATCACGTGCACGGTCGGGCCGCTGTAGCGCGGCGCGACGCGCGCGGCGGTGTGCAGCTTCGAGGTGGTCGCGCCTCCGATGAGCAGCGGGACGCGGAACTTCCGCCGCTCCATCTCCCGCGCCACGTGCACCATCTCGTCGAGCGATGGCGTGATCAGGCCGGAGAGGCCGACGATGTCGACCTGCTCCTGTTCGGCGCGGTCGAGGATCTTGTCGGCAGCCACCATCACGCCCATGTCGATGATCTCGTAGTTGTTGCAGCCGAGGACCACGCCGACGATGTTCTTGCCGATGTCGTGGACGTCCCCCTTCACGGTGGCGAGGAGGATCTTCCCGCGCACGGAGGTGTCGCCGGAGGCGATCTTCTCCTGCTCCATGAACGGCAGGAGATAGGCGACCGCCTTCTTCATCACGCGCGCGCTCTTCACGACCTGCGGCAGGAACATCTTCCCGGCGCCGAAGAGATTGCCGACGATGTTCATGCCGGCCATGAGCGGCCCTTCGATGATGGAGAGGCCGGTCGGATACGACTGCCGCGCCTCTTCGACGTCGGCGTCGATGTACTCGACGATCCCCTTGACCAGCGCGTGCGAGAGGCGCTCCTCGACGGTGCCGCTGCGCCACTCCTCCGCCTCCTTCGCCGTCTGCTCCTTCCCTTTGCCTTTGACGGTCTCGGCGAAGGCGATCAGCCGCTCGGTGGCGTCGGGACGGCGGTTGAGCAGCACGTCCTCGACCAGCTCCAGGAGGTCCTTCGGGATCTCCTCGTAGATGCCGAGCTGCCCGGCGTTGACGATGCCCATCGTCAGGCCGGCGCGGATGGAGTGGTAGAGAAACGCGGCGTGCATCGCCTCGCGCACCACGTTGTTGCCGCGGAAGGAGAAGGAGACGTTCGAGATGCCGCCGCTGGTGCTGACCAGCGGGTACTTCTCGCGCAACTGCCGCACCGCCTCGATGAAGTTGATGCCGTAGGCGTTGTGCTCCTCCATGCCGGTGGCGACGGTGAGCACGTTCACGTCGAAGATGATGTCGGTGGGGTCGAAGCCGACCTCGTTCACCAGGATGTCGTAGGCGCGCGAGCAGATCTCGACCTTGCGCTCCACCGTGTCGGCCTGCCCCTGCTCGTCGAAGGCCATGACGATCACCGCGGCGCCGTAGCGCTTGCAGAGCTGCGCGTGGTGGCGGAAGACCTCTTCGCCTTCCTTCAGGGAGATCGAGTTGACGACCGACTTGCCCTGCAGCGTCTTCAGCCCCGCCTCGAGCACCGACCACTTCGAGCTGTCGACCATGATCGGCACGCGCGCGATGTCGGGCTCGGACGCGATGAGGTTGAGGAACTCGGTCATCACCTTCTCGGAGTGGAGCAGGCCTTCGTCCATGTTGACGTCGAGGATGTTCGCGCCGCCGTCGATCTGCTGCTTCGCGACCTTCAGCGCGCCGTCGAGATCGTTGCTCTTGATGAGCTGCGCGAACTTCGGCGAGCCGGTGACGTTCGTCCGCTCGCCGACCATGATGAAGTTCGACTCCGGCGTGACGGTGAGCGGCTCGAGTCCGGAGAGGCGCAGGTGCGGCTCGACCTTCCCCGGCACGCGCGGCGGCAGCGTGGCCACCGTCTCGGCGATGAGGCGGATGTGCTCGAACCCGGTGCCGCAGCAGCCGCCGACGATGTTCAGCCAGCCGTTGGCGGCGAAATCGCGCAGCACGGTAGCCATCTGGTCCGGCGTCTCGTCGTAGCCGCCGAGGGCGTTCGGCAGGCCGGCGTTCGGATAGCAGGAGATGAAGATTGGCGCGAGCTTCGACAGCTCCTCCACGTGCGCCCGCATCTCCTCCGCGCCGAGGGCGCAGTTGATGCCGACGGCGAGGAGCGGCGCGTGCGAGAGCGAGTTCCAGCAGGCTTCCACCGTCTGGCCGCTGAGCGTGCGGCCGGAGGCGTCGGTGATGGTGATCGAGGCGATGACCGGCAGGGTGATGCTGGTGTCGGCGAACAGCTTCTCGATGGCGAAGAGCGCCGCCTTGATGTTCAGCGTGTCGAACGTCGTCTCCGGCATCAGGATGTCGACGCCGCCGTCGACGAGGCCGCGCGCCTGCTCGTAGTACGCCTCGACCAGCTCGTCGAAGGTGACGCCGCGGAAGCCGGGGCGGTTCACGTCGGGGGAGAGGGAGGCGGTGCGGTTCGTCGGCCCCATCGCCCCCGCCACGAAGCGCGGCTTCTCGGGCGTCGAGAGCTCGTCGGCGACGCGGCGGCAGATCTCCGCGGCCGCCTTGTTGATCTCGTATACGTACGGCTGGAGGTCGTAGTCGGCGAACGAGATCGCCTGCGCGTTGAAGGTATTGGTCTCGATGATGTCGGCGCCCGCCTCGAGGTACTTGCGGTGGATCTCCTCGAGCACGCCGGGGTTGGTGATGGCCAGAACGTCGCTCGCGCCCTTGAGGTCGCGGGGGTGGTTCGCGAAGCGCTCGCCGCGGAAGGCGGACTCGTCGAGCCGGTACGACTGGACCTGCGTGCCCATGGCGCCGTCGAGGACGAGGATGCGGCGGGAGAGGATGCTGCGGAGCTCTTCGGTGCGATCGGGTCGTGCCATCGTTTCTCCGGACAAAAACAAAAAACCCCGCCACAAAGTGCGGGGCCGCTTGGAAGTCGAACAGGTCGACGACTGCCGGCTCTTTAGCTTTTTTTAACCTGGTTGCAAGCAGCCCGCAAATCGATCCAGGTGACGCGAGTCAAACTATATCATGGCCGCTGCATGACCACTGCCACCGAGACCCCTATCGCCCATACCGACCCTCTGAACGCGCAGATCCTCGCCGTCTCCGAGGACCGCATCCAGGGCTTCGTCCGCGACCCGTTCGGGCAGATCGCGGCGCAGGCGGGGCTCGACGTGGAGGTGGTGATGGAGCGCATCCGCGCCATGCTTCGCGGCGGCACGATTCGCCGCGTGCGGCAGACGCTCATGGCCACGAACCTGGCCGAGGGGGCGCTCGTCGCGTGGCAGTTCCCGAACGAAAAGCTGGACGAGGCCTTCGACTTCATGTTCCAGCAGGACCCCTTCTCCGGACACGTCGTCATCCGCTCGACCGACGCGGCGACGCCCGGCTCCAGCTACCGCCTCTGGACGACGGTGAAGGTGCCGCAGGGCTACTCGGTCGAGAAGCACTGCGCGTTTCTCGCCTCCCTCACCGGCGCCGAGCATTTCCGCGTCATGCCTGCCAAACGCATCTTCGCCCTCGGCGTCGGTCACGTGCGCCGCAAGGGGATGGAGCCGGGGTCGAAGTCGGACGAGCTGGCGGTCGTGAAGGACACCGCCAAGGTCGAGCTGTCGGATCTCGAATGGCAGGTGCTGACGGCGGTGAAGCGCGAGCTGACGCCCGACGAGGTGTCGCGCGATCTCTGGGAGCGTCGCGCCGCCGAGGCGGGCGTGCCGCTCGCGCAGTTCTTCGAGGTCGCCGAGAGCCTGAACGCCCGCGGCGTGGTCGGCCGCTTCTCGACGTTCCTCGAGCATGTGAAGCCGGTTCAGGGCGAGCGCGTCACCCGCTTCAACGCCCTCTTCCACTGGGCCGTACCGCCGGGCCGCGAGCTGGAGGCGGGACGCGAAGTCGGCCGCTTCCACATCCTCACCCACTGCTACTGGCGCGAGGGCGGCCCCGAGTTCCGCAACGTGAACATCATGGCCGTCGCGCACGGCACTGAGAAGGAGCTCGTCCTCGCCCACAAGCGCGCCATCGACGAGCACCTCGAGTCGATCGGCATCCCGGTGACGTACACGAATGTCTTCTGGGGCGGCAGGAGCGAGATCAAGCCGAGCGAGATCGCGCCGGCGGCGTACGTTCAGTGGTGTGCGTCGCGTGGGGCGAATCCGGACGCGTTTCGCGAGAGCTGAGTCTCAGAGTCTCAAAGTCTCAGAGTCTCAAAGGTTCCGGTCTGCGAAGCCATCTTTGCGACTTTGCGACTCTGAGACTCTGCGACTCTCTCAGCTCGCGCTCTTAAACTCCACTCCCGGATTCTCCTTCACCGCCAGCTCCAGTTCCCAGTCCGAGCTGAAGAGCACCACCGCCCGCCCCTCGGAATCGGTGGCGACGCGCGTGCGGGAGGGGAGGGTCATGCGCGCGACCTCGTCGACGTCGCGGTCGACCCAGCGCGCCAGCTTGTAGGGCATCGTCGTCAGGGTGGTCTCGACACCGTATTCGGTCTCGAGGCGTGACTGCAGCACTTCGAACTGCAGCTCGCCGACGACGGCGAGGATCGGCTCGGAGCGGAGGCCGTCGTGCACCACGAACACCTGCATCGCGCCCTCTTCCTCGAGCTGTTCGAGCCCCTTCTGGAACTGCTTCTGCCGCGTGACCTGCTTCGCGCGCAGTGTCGCGAAGTGCTCCGGGGCGAAGCGGGGGATGCGGTCGAACTCGACCGGCGTGCCGGAGGAGACGGCGTCGCCGATCTGGAAGAGGCCGGGGTTCACGAAGCCGATCACGTCGCCGGGATAGGCGCGGTCGATCGTCTCCCGCTCGCGCGCGAAGAGGCGGTGCGGGCGGGTCATGCGCACTTCGCGGCGGAGCCGCGCGTGCTGCACCGGCATGTCGCGCTCGAAGACGCCGGACGTGATGCGCATGAAGGCGAGCCGGTCGCGGTGCCGCTTGTCCATGTTCGCCTGGATCTTGAAGACGAAGCCGGTGAAGGTCTGCGAGACCGGCTCGAGCTCGAAGTCCTCGCCGTTCTGCTTCGCGTGGCGCGGCGACGGCGGCGGGGCAAACTCGATCACCGCGCGCAGGAACGGCTCGACGCCGAAGTTGTTCACCGCGCTCCCGAAGAAGACCGGGATCACGCGGCCGTACTCGAACTGCTTCCGGTCGAACGCCGCGCCGGCGCCCTCGAGGAGCTCGGCCGCGTCGCGCAGGTCCTGCCACGCGGTCGGGCCGATCGCGTCGGCGAGGGTCGGGTCATCGAGGCCGCTGACGGTCATCGGGGCGACTGAGGCGCCGTGCTTCGTGCGCTCGAACCGGAGCACCTGCTGATGGCGGAGGTCGAAGACCCCCTGGAACGTCGGGCCGTCGCCGATCGGCCAGTTCATCGGGACCGCGGAGACGTTCAGCTCCCGCTCGATCTCGCTGAGGAGCTCGAACGGGTCGCGCGCCGGCTGGTCGAGCTTGTTCACGAAGCAGAGGATGGGGATGTGCCGCATCCGGCAGACCTCGAAGAGCTTCCGGGTCTGCGGCTCGATACCCTTCGCGCCGTCCAGCACCATGACCGCGCTGTCCGTGGCCGCCAGCGTCCGGTACGTGTCCTCGGAGAAGTCCTGGTGGCCCGGGGTGTCGAGCAGGTTCAGCACCGAGCCGTCGTACTCGAACTGGAGGACGGTGGAGGTGATGGAGATGCCGCGGCTCTGCTCCATGGCCATCCAGTCGGAGGTGGTGTGGCGCTGCTGCTTGCGCGCCCGGACCGAGCCGGCCTCTTCGATGGCGCCGCCGTACAGGAGGAGCTTCTCGGTGAGCGTGGTCTTACCCGCGTCCGGGTGGGAAATGATCGCAAACGTCCGGCGGCGAGCCACTTCGCGGCTCAGCTCGTCGTCCTGGTGGGGAACTGCACTCATGCGCCCGCATCAACAGAGAGGGCAGGGAAAGATTCCGAGCTGCTGATGTGAGTTGACATCGCGCAGGAATAGTCTTAGATTTCGCTCGTGTTAGCTTGATATGAGTAGTAAGCACTAAGATAAAGGAGGCAGACATGACTCGTATCGTTCGTTTCCACAATCTCGAGCCCTTCTTCCGGTTCCCGTTCTTCCCTGAGGAGACGATGGCTCCGGCGGCTGCCTGGAACCCCGCGGTCGACGTCCTCGAAGAGAAGGACCGGATCGTCGTGAAGGTCGAGGCACCGGGCGTCGATGAGAAGGACCTCCGCCTGACGTTCGAGGACGGCGTCCTCACGGTGACGGGCGAGCGCCAGTTCGAGCGGAAGGACGGCAGCAACTACCACCGCATCGAGCGGGCGTACGGTTCCTTCACCCGGTCGTTCACGCTGCCGCGCTCGGTCGACGCGTCGCAGATCGTCGCCAACTACCGCAACGGCGTGCTGGAGATCGAGGTTCCGAAGAAAGAGGAGTCTCGTCCGAAGCAGATCGCGATCAACGTCAACAGCGCGAACAAGCAGTTGGACGCGTAAGGTCTCACGGCCGGCCGCGGCGCACGAACAGCTTCCACTCGTTCGTGTAGCGCGGCTCGGCCGGGGCGAGCTGCCGCGCGGCGTTGTAGTGCAGTTCGGCCGCGCGGCGGTCTCCCATCGCCTCACACACCGTCCCCAGGTTGTAGCGCAGCGCCGCGGAGCGCCCGCCGGTCCGCAGCGCCTCCTCCCAGATCTTCCGCGCCTCCGCGAGGCGAGACGCCTCGATCATCGCGAATCCTTCCTCGAACGCCGGCGCCTGCTGGTCGAGCCAGATCGACTCCCGCACCCGCCGCGGCGTGATCCGGTCGGCCGCGTCGCTCGCGGCATGGCGCGCCGCGCGTTCGACGGCTGCCTTCCGCTCCTCCTCCGTCACCGCATCAGCGCGCGGCGAGGTCGCGGCCCCGGTCGCATAGAAGGTGGAGCGGTACTTCATGAAGCGGTTCAGGACGTCGATGCGGGCGGTGCAGATCGCCTCGACTGTCTCGTAGCGCTTCTTCACCTTGTTTCCCTCGAAGTCGCGCGCGCTCCCTTCGCCGGCGCGGACGCTGGTGTTGCAGGTGAGCGGCTTGACGTCGAGGTGCGCGTCGGCCGGCCCGGTGCTGAAGCGGACGTCGCGGGCACGGATGGTCTGCGAGCGGTTGAGGTCGCGCAGCAGCTCGTCGACGAAGACCTCGACCTGCTCCGGCTCACCTCGCGCCTGCACGAGGGCGATTTCCTCCGCGCCGCCGAGGTCGTGCTCCGGGGGGAGGATGCGGTCGAAGGCAATGCGCGGAGACAGCGCGAGCACCAGGGGTGCGAGGAACAACTGCAGCAGCACGGCAGAAAGCACGCGCATGGGCCCGGAGATCAATCTTACGACGAAGCGGGGGTTGAGTAGAATCTCGCCCGCATGCGACTGAACGTAACCAGTGAGATCGGCAGGCTGAAGAGTGTGCTGGTCCACCTGCCCGGCCGGGAGATCGACCTGATGGTCCCGCCGATGATGGCCCAGCTCCTCTTCGACGACATCCTCTACGGGCAGGTCGCGCGCGAGGAGCATCGCCGCTTCCAGCAGTTGATCCGCTTCGTCGCCGACGACGTCCTCGACCTCCAGGACCTGCTCGAGGAGGTGCTCGAGGATCCCGACGTCAAGGACCACATCGTGCGCGACCTGGGGAAGCGCAACCGCCTCAAGCGCAAGCTCGTGACGCGCCTCCTCGACATGCCGCCCGCCGCGCTGGCGGAGGTGCTGATCTCCGGGATCGCCAGCAACACCGAGACGGGCGAGCTGCCGCAGTTCGACCTCTACCCGATCCCGAACCTCTTCTTCATGCGCGACCCGCAGATCGTCCTCGGCGATCGCGTCGTCGTCTCGTCGATGGCCACGCAGGCGCGCCGCCGCGAGTCGCTCCTCTCCAAGTACGTCTTCGAGAACCACCCCCACTTCAAGCGCGACGAGATCTTCTGGGTCGACTTCATGGAGACCGAGCCGGAGCGCCCGATGCCGCGCAACATGCCGACGCTCGAAGGGGGCGACGTGCTCGTGCCGCGGCGCGACCTCCTCCTGATCGGCATCACCGAGCGGACGAACAAGGCCGGCGTCGAGGCGATGCTGCGCGCGCTGAAGGCGGCGAATGCCGGCGTGCGGTCCGCGATCATCGTCGACATCCCCCGCGCCCGTTCGTTCATGCATCTCGACACGATCTTCACCTTCATCAACCGCCACGAGTGCCTGATCTACCCGCCGGTGATCCTGCCGAGCGGCAGCCAGGCCGCCAAGGTGACGACGGTCGACCTCACGAAGAAGCGCGGCCTCGACTACTCCGACCAGAAGTCGCTCCTCGCCGCGCTCAAGAAGAAGGACTTCGACCTCGAGCCGATCTACTGCGGCGGCGAGAGCGCCATCGACCAGCAGCGCGAGCAGTGGACCGACGGCGCCAACGCGTTCGCGCTCGCGCCGGGCATCATCCTGCTGTACGAGCGCAACGTGCGCACCGCGGAGGCGCTCGCGAAAAACGGCTACCACATCGTCTACGAGGACGACCTGCTCCTCGGGCGGACGGAGCTCGAGACCTGGACCGACAAAAAGTACGCGTTGCAGATCGCCGGCAACGAGCTGTCGCGCGCGCGCGGCGGCCCGCGGTGCATGACCATGCCGCTCGAACGCGAGGAGCTGTGATTGTCTGAACGAGCCTCCAAACTCGCCGTCGTCGCCTTCGGCGGCAACGCGTTGCTGCGCCCGGAAGACCGGGGCACCCAGGAAGAGCAGATCGCGCGCGCCAAGCAGGCGGCGCGGTGGCTCGCCGAGATCGTCCGCTACGGCTACAAGCTGATCGTCGTGCACGGCAACGGGCCGCAGGTCGGGAACATCCTCATCCAGGCCGAAGAGGCGTCGACGAAGATCCCGCCGCAGTCGCTCGACATCGCCGTCGCGCAGACGGAAGGCTCGATCGGCTTCATGCTGCAGCAGGCGATCCGCAACCGCCTGGAGGCGATCGGCGTCGGCGGGGAGGTGGCCACGATCCTCACCGAGGTGGAGGTCGACGCGAACGACATCGCCTTCAAGCGGCCGACCAAGCCGATCGGCCCCTTCTTCACCCGCTATCGCGCCGAGGCGCTCGAGCGCGACCTCGGCTGGACGATGAAGGAAGACTCCGGGCGCGGCTGGCGGCACGTCGTCCCCTCGCCGAAGCCGCTGCGCATCCTCAACATCAACACCATCGCCCACATGCTCGACACTGCTGCCTGCGTCATCGCGGCGGGCGGAGGCGGCATCCCGGTCGTGCGCGGCCGCGACAACGCCTGGCGCGGCATCGAGGCCGTCATCGACAAGGACTACGCCTCAGCCAAGCTGGCCACCGACCTGAAG
>DASWNW010000094.1:0-26882 GCA_036399015.1 Thermoanaerobaculia bacterium
CTGAGACTCTGAGACTCTGCGCCGACTCCGAGGAACTCCGAGGAACCCCGAGGAACTCCGAGGAACCCGATCTCCCCCAAAAACGGAACCGCTGAGTCCGGGCTGGCACGGCTGCTGCTCAACAGTAAGCGTCCGGCGCTCCTGGCGAGCACGGGCTCAACTTGGAGGAAAGCGCATGAACATCATCGGATGGATTCTCTTCGGTCTCGTGGTCGGGGCCATTGCCAAGTTCTTGATGCCGGGACGCGATCCGGGTGGCTGGATCGTGACGATTCTGCTCGGCATCGCCGGCTCGTTCGTCGGCGGGTTCCTCGCAACGACGCTCCTCGGCAGGGATTCGCAGGCCGCGGGGTGGATCGGGTCGATCATCGGCGCGATGATCCTGCTCTTCATCTACCGCCTCATCGTCGGACGCAGACGCGTCGTCTGATTCCGCTACTCTCTCTCCCGGTGAGGCCTCGCGGCAGCGAGGCCTTTTCTTTTTTGTAACCCCCTTCTCTCGGAACCTTCGCGACTCCGGCGCGTCTGATCTCTACAGTGGGAATGACGATTCCCGCGATGGCACTTGTGGTGCACGCAGGAAGTCGTCAAATCCGGCTTCCCCGCAAAGGCCCCCAGGAGGAGTAAAAAAATACATATGAATTCATCCACCAAGCGCATCCTGTCGACGATCGCCATCGTCATCGCGTCGGTGGCATTCGGCATTCTCATCAGCGCCGACCTCGGCCTGATGCGGACCTCGAAGGCACAGACTGTGTCGGCACCGGCCGGCGCCAACGTGCCAGCCGTCACCATCCCGTCGTTCGCCGACGTCGCCGCCCGCGTCATGCCGGCCGTCGTCTCGGTCCGCTCGACCGAGATCGTCCGCGCCAGCGACCAGCGCCGTCGCAACTTCGGTATCGACCCGTTCGAGTTCTTCTTCCCCGACCCGTCCGATCCCCGCCGCCGCGGCGGCGAAGGCGACACCCCGGACGATGACGAGCGGCGCCAGACCAGCGGCGGCTCCGGCTTCATCATTTCGCCGGACGGCTACATCGTCACCAACAACCACGTCATCGAAGGCGCCACGAAGGTCGACGTCCACTATGGCGCCGACGAGAACGGCGCCGGCGGCCGCACCGTCCCCGCCAAGATCGTCGGCCGCGACCCGGCCACCGACCTGGCGCTCCTGAAGATCGACATCGGCAACGACCTGCCCTGGATCCGCATGGGCGACTCCGACCGCATCCGCAAGGGTGACTGGGCGATCGCCATCGGCCATCCGTTCACCTTCGAGAACACGCTCACCGTCGGCGTCATCTCCGCGAAGGGCCGCTCGCTCGGCCTGAGCCGCGAGACGTCGTCGTTCGAGAACTTCATCCAGACCGACGCCGCCATCAACTTCGGCAACTCCGGCGGTCCGCTGCTCAACATCGCCGGCGAAGTAGTCGGCATCAACACCGCCATCCGCGGCGGCGGCGCGCAGGGCATCGGCTTCGCCACGCCGGTCAACACGGCGAAGACGCTCCTGCCGCAGCTCAAGACCGGCAAGGTCACCCGCAGCTACCTCGGCATGTCCATCGCCGAGGTGACGGAAGAGACCCGCGAGGCGTTCGACCTTCCGGAGGCGCGCGGCGCCCTCGTGCAGTTCGTCGAGGAAGGGAAGCCGGCCGCACGCGCCGGTGTCAAACACGGCGACGTGATCGTAGAGATCGACGGCAAGCCGGTGCGCAACAACCGCGAGCTGATCGACTACATCTCCTACCGCCCGGTCGGCAGCGAGGTGCGCCTCACCATCATCCGCAACGGCCAACGCCAGACGCTCACCGCGCGTACCGCGCAGCGTCCGGCCGAGGGCGGCGATGAGGAAGAGGAGACCGAGGCGGCGGCCGAGCCGGTCCGCGACAAGCTGGGCCTGACGGTGCAGAACCTCACCGAGAACCTGCGCGAGCAGTACAACATCCCCGAGAGCCTGCGCGGCGTCGTGGTCACCGACGTGAAGAACGTCTCGCCGGCCGGCGAGGCGAACATCAGCGAAGGCGAAGTGATCACCGAGGTGCAGGGACAGCGCGTCACGAACGTCGCGGAGTTCCGCGCCGCCGTGGATCGCCTGCGCAGCGGCCAGCGCGTGCGGATGTACGTCGCCACCCCGCAGCGCGGCGGCGAGCCGATCTCCACCTACCGCATCCTCACCACGCCGTAGTCTCATCGTTTCTCTCTGGAGGGACGGGCTCTCAGCCCGTCCCTTTTTCGTTTCCCCTCGACGGGCTGAGCGGCCCCCCCCGTCGCTCCAGAGGGCTCCGACTACAATCCGCGCGTGACCGACGAGTCCTTCATGGCGCGCGCGCTGGAGCTGGCGCGGAACGGGCGCTACACCACCAGCCCGAACCCGATGGTCGGCTGCCTGCTCGTGCGCGACGGCCACGTCATCGCCGAGGGCTGGCATCGCCGCGCCGGCGAGCCGCACGCCGAGGCCGAGGCGCTGCGCAACTGCCCCGACCCGCGCGGTGCGACGATGTACGTGACGCTCGAGCCCTGCTCGCACCACGGCCGCACGCCTCCCTGCGCCGACGCGGTGATCGCCTCCGGCGTCTCGCGCGTCGTCGTGGCGATGGAGGACCCGCACGACGTCGTGAACGGGCGCGGCATCGCCGCGATCCGCGCCGCCGGGATCGACGTCACCGTCGGCCTGCTCGAGGGGGAGGCGCGGCGGCTGAACGAGAAGTTCGTCTGGTCGGTGTCCCAGCGCCTGCCGTTCGTGCTGGTGAAGGCGGGGATGACCGTCGACGGGAAATTGGCCACGGTCACGCGCGACTCGCAGTGGATCACCGCCGCCGCCTCGCGCGAGCGGAGTCTCCTCCTGCGGGAGGAGTACGACGCGATCCTTGTCGGCAGCGGGACGGTGCTCGCCGACAACCCCCGCCTCACGCGGCGCGCGAACCTCGCCGGCGAGCGCCCCTGGACGCGGGTCGTCCTCGACGGCGACGGCGAGGTGCCGCCGCACGCGCAGGTCTTCACCGATGGCGGCCGCACCATCCTCTTCACCTCGCGCGATCCCGGCCTGCCGTCGAACGTGGACGTGGTGCGCACCGACGGACGGCTCGACCTGCCGCGCGTCTTCGGCGAGCTGTACGCCCGCGGGATCCACTCGGTGATGGTGGAGGGGGGCGCGATCGTGCACTCGGAAGTCATCCGCCAGGGGTTGTGGCAGAAGATGATCCTCTTCATCGCGCCGATGATCGTCGGCGGCGCCGAGGCGCCTTCCATCTTCAGCGGCGAGGCGGTGGCGCGGTTGACAGACGCATACCGGTTTCGGTTTGATCGGGTGGAGCTGGTGGGGAGCGATCTGATGGTGACGGCGTACCCGGTATGAAGTCTCAGAGTCGCAGAGTCTCAGAGTCGCAGAGGTTCCACGAACGCACTCCTTTGAGACTTTGCGACTTTGAGACTCTGAGACTCACGATCCTATGTTCACCGGCCTGATCCTTCACTCCGGCACGATCGAGGCGTTCGAGCGGCGGGCGAACGGCGCGCGGCTGCGCATCCGCACCACCGATCCGGAGCCGTTCACCCGCGGCGAGTCGCTGGCGGTCAACGGCGTCTGCCTGACGGTGCTCCCCGACGACGAGGGCTACCTCGTCGCCGATCTCTCCGACGAGACGCTCTCCCGCACCACCCTCGGCAACCTCGGCACCGGGCTGCGCGTCAACGTCGAGCGGGCGCTGGCGCTCGGCGACCGGATGGGCGGCCACATCGTGCAGGGGCACGTCGACACCGTCGGCACGCTCATCTCCATCGCCTCCGAGGGGGACTTCGCCGTCTACCGCTGGAGCGTGCCGGCGGAGTACGCGGAGCTGCTGGTCAACAAGGGCTCCGTGGCGGTCGACGGCGTGTCGCTGACTGTGGTGGAGCCCGACGCGGAGAGCTTCGGCGCGGCGCTGATCCCCGAGACGCTGCGGCGGACGAACATCGGCATGGCCCGGATCGGCGACGCGGTGAACCTCGAATTCGACATGGTGGCGAAGTATGTGCGTGCACTCGTAGCGCCGTACCTTCCGAAGACGTGATCCTCTATCGCAAAGCCGCACCGCTGCGCATCCGCCGCTCCCCCGCGCCGGAGGCGCCGTTCTGGGCGGCCACGGCGATCGCGCCGTACGGGACGCGCCGCGCCTCCCCGATCGCCATCGACTACATGGCGCTGCGCGCGAGCGCCTCCGAGAAGCTGGAAGTGGGCGTCTGCGACGACGTGCGCGACGAGCTGGAGCGGGCGCGCGAGCTGCGCGGGCCGGTGCTCATCGAGGCCACGGAAAGCGCGGAGACGGTCTTCCGCCGCGGCGAGCAGGCGCTGACGTTCTGCGAGGAGCAGGAGCTCGGCGCCCTCCATCTCGTCTCGACCCGCGGCGCGCTGCCGCAGCGCTCGTACGCCGGCGCCACGCTCGTCGTGGCGGCCTGGCCGCTGGACGTGGCGCAGCTCGCCGAGGTGTTCGGCGACGCCAGCGCGCGCGGTCTGCGCTTCGGCGTGGCGGTGCCGGTGGTCTTCCCGTTGACGACGGAGCTGGCGCCGCTCGAGGAGCTGGCCGACCGGGCCAAGGACTGTGGCGCCGCGTTCCTGGCGGCGATCGCGGTGGACGTGGAGCCGACGGCGAAGCAGTCGCTCGCGCGGACGATGAGCCTCGACGCGGACGACGACCGCTACTCGCTGCTCTTCCACTCCACGCTCGAGCCGGTGCACGTCGCCACCGAGCGCCACATCGCCGCGCTGGCGCACGAGCGGGAGCTGCCCGACTTCGTCGTCCCGCCGCGGTGGGAGGAGCGCTCGAACTGGAACGCGGCGGTGCTGCTGACGCGCATCGCCTCCCGCATGATCTCGATGGAGCTCGACCTCGACCTGGCGGGGACGATCGCCCGCTCCGCCCGCACCATCGCGGAGCTCGACAAGCCGCTCACCCGCGTCGCCGAATCGGCGAGCCTCGGCATCATCGGAGGTCTCGACGAGGTCAGCGCCGGCGCGCTGACGGAGTGGCTGGAGTCCGGCTCTGCCTCGTTCGCGGAGTACGTGGACGAGATGTGGCGGGTGCGCCGTGGTGCTCGACCGTGACCTTCGTCGAGATCCCGCCGCGCACGTAAAAGTCCCCCTCGACGAGGAGATGCCGCGGCGCGAGCGCGGCGATGAGGTCGTCCGCGATCCGGTTCGTGACCGCCTCGTGAAACGCCCCCTCGTCGCGATAGGACCAGAGGTACAGCTTCAGCGACTTCAGCTCCACGCACTGGAGGTCGGGCGTGTAGCGGATGCGCACGGTCGCAAAGTCGGGCTGCCCGGTCATCGGACAGAGACAGGTGAACTCCGGCGCCTCGAACGCGATCTCGTAGTCGCGCTGGGGGTGGGGGTTGGGGAAGGTGTCGAGTTGTTTGGAAGGCTTGGTGGACATGTTGTCGGTTGTCGGTTGTCAGTTGTCTGGGGATTCTCGGCTCGCGCGCGCCACGGGCGTACAACCGCAGATAACCGACAACTGACCACCGACAACTATTTCCTGACCGCTCCCCCCGCCATCAGCTTCTGATTCAGCTCCTTGATCCGCTCCTGGAGCTGCCCGATCTTGGCCTGGGCGTCGGCGCGGAGGCGTTCGGCTTCGCCGCGGAGGCGGGCGATCTCTTCGTCCTTCTGCCGGTCGCCGCCCTGGCTCTGGGCGACCTGGGTGCGGAGGAACTCGACGTCGTGGCGGAGGTTCTCGAGCTCCTCGTCGCGGTCGGCCATGCGCTGCCTCCACTGGACTTCCTGCTCCTCGTAGAGGCGCTTGATGTCCATCAGCTCGGTGATCTGCGAAAAGTCGGAGTAACTCGGGGCCATGTCTCCTCCCTGGCGGACGCGCTCCTCGATCTGCGGGAACAGCTTGCGGAGCTTGAGCGACAGGTCGTCCGGGTCGCTCGAAAGCGCCATCGCGTCCTGGTAGCTGATCTTCTGGTGTACGAGCAGCGCGATGAGCGACTGATTCATCGACTGCATGCGGTAGAGGCCGACCGAGTTCTCGATCTCCTCGTGGATGTCCTTGGTGTTGCCGTCCTCGATCAGCTTGGCGATGCGCGGCGAGTTCTTGAGGATCTCCACCACCGCGGTCATCTTCCCCTCCACCGTCTTCACCAGCTTGAGGGAGATGATGCCGCGCAGGACGAGGGAGAGCTGCGCGCGGATCTGCTTGTGCTGCTCGGGCGGAAAGGCGTCGATGATGCGGTCGAGCGTCTGCGCGGCGTTGTTGGTGTGCAGCGTCGAGAAGACGAGGTGGCCCGTCTCCGCGGCGGTGAGCACGGTCTGGATCGTGTCGATGTCGCGCATCTCGCCGACCATGATCACGTCGGGGTCCTGGCGCATGGCATTCCGCAGCGCCTCGCGGAACGTCGGCGTGTCGGTGCCGACCTCGCGCTGCGAGATGGCGGCGACCTTGTCCATGAAGAGGAACTCGATCGGGTCCTCGATGGTGACGACGTGCAGCGGCTCGTGCTCTGCGATCTCGAGGATCATCGCCGCGAGCGTCGTCGACTTGCCGGAGCCGGTGGGGCCGGTGACGAGCACCAGGCCGTCGGGGATCTGCGTGAGCTCGTTGACGGCGAGCGGCAGCTCCAGCGCGTCGATCGGCTGCACCTGGATCGGGATGCGGCGGAAGACCGCCCCGACGGTGCCGCGCTGCATGTACATGTTCCCGCGGAAGCGCGCCACGCCCGGCACCCCGTAGCCGAAGTCGACCGACTGCAGCGCGTCGAACTTCTCCCGCTGCGCGCGATTGAGGATCGGCAGGAGCAACTTCTCGAGGTCGGCCGGCTTGAGCGGATCGGTCTTGATCGGGATCAGCTTCCCCTGCACCCGCACCAGCGGCGGACGCATCGGCTTGAGATGGAGATCCGACGCCTGCTGCTTGGCCATGTAGACCAGCAGGTCGTTGAGCGTGAACGCCGGGGCTTGTTGCTGGGGCTCGGGTGCGACCGTCACGGGGAGATTATATCGGCGGTTATCGGTTGTCGGTTGTCGGTTGTCTGCGGCGTCTCGCTCGATCGCCCGTCAGCCCAGGAACCACAGACAACTGAGAACCGACAACCGACAACCGCCGCCTCAGCGGCGCATGATCGAATCCAGAATCATCAAAAACGCCTCCTGCTGCTTCGCCTCCGTCTTGTTGATCACGGCGATGGTCTCGCCGATGCGGAAGCGCTGGTGGAGCTCGTCGGCGGAGTGGGACGACGTCACCACGATGCGGCGGGGGGAGAGGCCTTTGGCGCGGGCGTAGTCGACGAACTTCTTGCCGTCCATGCCCGGCATCTCCAGGTCGACGATGAGGAGGTCGATCGAGGCGTCGATCTTCGGGAGGGCGTCGTAGGGGTGGCTGTAGGTCTCGACCGCCGCCGTCTCCGGGTAGCGCTCGAGCATGAAGTTCGACCAGAGGTCGCAATAGGACGTCGAGTCGTCGACGATCACCACGCGTTTGGTCTGCTTCTCGGTCATTTCTTCCCGCGTGTCTTCTTCGGTTCCGGTGCCACACGGGCGTCGTGCCGGATCGCCCCTCCGACGATCGTCGCCGCCACCCTCCCCTGCAGCCGCACGCCGACGAACGGCGAGTTGGCGGCCATGGAGGCGAAGTCGCGGGTGACCTCCCACGCCGCGTCGAGGTCGAGCAGCGTCACGTCGCCGAGGCTGCCCTTGCGCAGCGTCCCGCCGGGGAGGTTGAAGATGCGCGCCGGGCCGGTCGACAGGAGGTCGATGAGGCGCGGCAGGACGATGAGGCCCGTCCGCACGAGCTGCTCGTAGCAGACCGAGAACGCCGTCTCCAGCCCCGTCACGCCGAACGGCGCGAGGTCGAACTCGACGTTCTTCTCGTCGAAGTGATGGGGGGCGTGGTCGGTGGCGATGACGTCGACCGTGCCGTCGGCGATCGCGTCGACGATGGCGCGGCGGTGCTGCTCGCTGCGCAGCGGCGGGTTCATCTTCAGGTTCGTGGAGAACGACTGCACCAGCTCGTCGGTGAGGGCGATGTGGTGCGGTGTCACCTCGCACGTCACCTTCACCCCGTCGGCGCGCGCGCGGCGGACCGCGTCGACCGCACCGGCGGTGGAGAGATGGGCGATGTGCACGTGCGCGTTCGTGAGCCGCGCCAGGATGACGTCGCGGGCGACGAGCGTCTCCTCGGACGCCGCCGGGATGCCGCGCATGCCGAGGAGCGTCGAGTAGTAGCCCTCGTGCATGACGCCGCCCTCGTTGAGGTTCGCGTCTTCCTCGTGCGCGATGAGCGGCATGCCGAGCATCGAGCAGTACTCGAGCGCGCGCCGCATGAGCTGCGCGTTCCAGACCGGCTTCCCGTCGTCGCTGACGCCGACGCAGCCGGCGGCGCGGAGGTCGGCCAGCTCCGCCAGCTCCTCCCCCTTGAGGCCCTTGCTCACCGCGCCGATCGGGTAGACGCGGCAGTGGCCGTTGCGGGCTGCCTCCGCGAGCACCATCTCCGTCACGGCCCGCTCGTCGTTCGGCGGGACGGTGTTCGCCATCGCGCAGACGGCGGTGTAGCCGCCGGCCACCGCGGCGCGCGTGCCGGTGGCGATCGTCTCCTTGTGCTCCTGACCCGGCTCGCGCAGGTGCGTGTGCAGGTCGATGAAGCCGGGAGTGGCCACGAGGCCGGAGGCGTCGAGGACCTCGACGCCGGCGGGGGGCTTGATCTTCTTGTCGGCGCGGGCGATCGAGCCGTCTTCGATGAGGAGGTCGAGCGTGGCGTCGAGCTCCTGCGACGGGTCGATGACGCGCGCGCCTGTAATGAGCAGGTTCATGTCGTTGATGGTAAGAATTGAAAATTGAAAATTGAAAATTGAAAGATCGGACATCCGGGGCGACATCCGCTCCGATTTTTCAATTTTCCATTTTCAATTTTCAATTTCGGGTTCATTCGCTTCCGTGCGCTCCACCGAGGAGATACAGCACCGCCATGCGCACGGCGACGCCGTTCGTGACTTGGTCGAGGATGACCGAGTAGTTGGGATCGTCGGCGACGTCGGAGGCGATCTCCACGCCGCGGTTCATCGGGCCGGGGTGCATGACCAGCACCCCCTTCTTTGCGCGCCGCAGCCGCTCGCGGGTGAGGCCGAACGTGCGGTAGTACTCGCGCAGCGACGGGAAGCTCAGCTTCCCCTGCCGCTCGAGCTGGATGCGCAGCATCATGATGACGTCCGCCCCCTCGATCGCCTCGTCGAGCGAATGGGCGATGCGCACCCCCATCTTCGAGATCTCCGCCGGCATGAGCGTCGGCGGCGCGGCGAGCGTCACGTTCGCCTTCATCTTGGTGAGGAGATGGATGTTCGAGCGGACGACGCGGGAGAACTGGATGTCCCCGACGATGGTGACGTTCACGCCCGCCAGGCGCCCCAGGCGCTCGCGGATGGTGAAGGCGTCGAGGAGCGCCTGGGTCGGATGCTCGTGCGCGCCGTCGCCGGCGTTGATCACGGCGATGTTCGGGTAGCGCTGCGCCAGCATCTGCGGCGAGCCGGGATGCTTGTGGCGGATGACGATCATGTTCGGATGCATGGCCACGAGGTTGTCGGCCGTGTCGATGAGCGTCTCCCCCTTCTCCACCGCGGAGCCGGAGGCGGAGAAGTTGAGGGTGTCGGCGGAGAGGCGCTTCTCGGCGATCTCGAACGAGACGCGGGTGCGGGTGGAAGCCTCCATGAAGAGGTTGATCACGAGCTGCCCCCGCAGGGCCGGCACTTTCTTGACCGGGCGCTCGCTCACTTCCTTGAACCCCTCGGCGGTATCGAGGATCAGCTCGATCTCTTCCGGGGTGAGGGGCTCGATACCGAGGAGGTCTTTGGAGCGGAGAGCGGAGCTGGCGGTGCGCAACGACTAATGCTCCATGATCAGGACTTCGTCCTCGCCGTCGGTCTCGGTGAGCTTGACCTTGATCACTTCGTTGGCGTCGGTGGGGACGGTCTTGCCGATGACGTCGGCGTGGATCGGCAGCTCGCGGTGGCCGCGGTCGATGAGCACCGCCAGCGTGACCCGCTTCGGCCGGCCGAAGTCGATCAGCGCGTCGAGCGCGGCGCGGATGGTGCGGCCGGTGAAGAGGACGTCGTCGACCAGGACCACGTTTTTGTCGTCGATCGACTCCGGCAGCTTGGTCGGCTTGACCACCGGCTGCGGGGCGATGGTGGTGAGGTCGTCGCGGTAGAGGGTGATGTCGAGGATGCCGAACGGCACCGCCTGCCCTTCCATCTGCTCGATCTCGCGGGCCATCCGCTCCCCGATCGGCACTCCCCGGCTCCGGATGCCGACGATCATCAGCTCGTCCAGCCCCCGGTTCTTCTCGACGACTTCGATGGCCATACGCCGGATCGCGCGATTCATCCGCGCGCCGTCCAACAAACGCTTTTTTACATTCATAGCTGGAAGTGGCTCCCGCGGGGCCGCGGAAAGCGGCGGGAGAATATCACGGCGCGGCGCGATGGCGCCCGCGGTTGTCGGTTGTCGGTTGTCGGTTATCCGGGTCCGGTCGGCCCGGGCGAGACACCCCAGACAACCGACAACTGATAACCAGCAACCGCCAGCGCCGCAGCGCTGGCGTACAACCTGCACTTTTGCCCCCCTCATGGGAGGAGCCAAGCCGAAGATTCTGCTGGTGGAAGACAACGCGGACGTGCGGCGGCTGTACGCGATCGGTCTCAACCAGCGGGGGTTCGAGGTGAAACTGGCCGCGAACGGGGCGGAGGCGGTCGACCGCGTCCTCAGCGAGCGGCCCGACTACATCCTCCTCGACTGGATGATGCCGCTCATGGACGGCCGCGAAGTGGTCGAGCGGCTCGACGCGCAGGACGGCGCGGGGGAGATCGAGATCATCGTCATCTCCGGTCAGCCGGCCCCCTCCACCCTCCCCGGCCGGGTCCGCTCCTGGCTCACCAAGCCGCTGACGGTCGACGAGCTGGTCAGCGAAATCGGGCGAGGGCGGCTGGCCGCGTCCAAATAAGGACCGCAGCCAAGTACGCTAGAATCCGCCGGAATGGCCAAAATCTTCTTCGTCGGCCTCGATGGCGCGGAGAAAAGCTACCGGCTGCAGACGCATCGCCCGTTCACTCTCGGGCGTGATCCAGGCAACGACATCATCCTGCGCGACCCGAAGGTCTCGCGGCATCATGCCGAGATCGTCTTCGAGCGCGGTTTCTTCGTCCTGCACGACCTCGCCAGCGCGAACGGTACGTACGTCAACGGGAAGCGCATCCGCGTCGCCCCGCTGACGCACGGCGCCCGCCTGCGCATGGGCAACACCTACGGCCGCTTCTCCGAGGAGCTGCCGACCGAGTCGGAGGCGACGCCGATGGCCGCCGGGCCGGCCGAGCCGTTCGATCAGCCGGTCCCCGCGACCGAGGACCTCGGCCCGTCGCTCGACGTCATGCCGACCTCGCAGCTCGACCGGGTCGACCTGCATACCCTCCCGCACGAGAAGCTCGACGCCGCGGAGCTAAAAAAAAAAGTGGAGTAGCGGAGTACGAGCCGCCGACGGAGCCCTTCAGCGCTCCGCCTCCCCCGCCGCCCGCGGCCGTGACCGCTCCCCCGCCGCCGGCTCCGGCGCCGATCGCCCGCTCGCCCTTTTCTGAGACCACCTTCCACTTCACCACCGGCCTGCGCGCCGGGGAGGTGGCGGCGATCCGCGGCGAGGAGGGACAGGTGCTCCTCTCCTACCGCAGCTTCGCCAGCGTCACCGGGGTCGTCGCCGCCCTCGTCTCGGCGATCGTGGCGCTGGCCGGGATCGCGGCCGTGCTCTTGCTGCTCAGTGAGGGGGCGCCGTTCCGGGCCATGCTGGCGCTGCTCCTCACCGTCGTCTTCGCCACCGGCATCGCCTGGCTCGTCCCGCGCGTTCACGTGACCCTCTACGACGAGCACCATCCGGCGCTGACCATCTCGCAGCTCGGCGCGCGCGCCTACGCCGTCTCCACCCCGAACGGCGCCACGCTCGCGGAGCTGCGCCGCTCCCCCTTCTCCCGGGTCGGCCGCCACCGCTGGACCGTGATCCAGGACGGCCGCCACCTCGGCGAGTCCTTCGAGGAGTCGCTCCTCGGCGCGCTCCGCCGCAAGCTCCTCGGCAAGTTCAGCCGCCGTTTCGAAACGAACGTCCGCATCATCTACGGCGGCTTGCCCGTGGGCCGCATCCTCCGGCGGCCGGAGAACGGCCGCACGGACGTGCTCGAGCTGACCAGCGACGCCCTCGACCGGAGGATCGCGGTGGCGCTGGCGACGCTGGTGCTGGGCCGCGAACCGTAGTTGCGCGTTGCGTGTTGCGTGTTGCGCGTTGCCCGTGCCTTGTCGTCCAGGCGGAACTGCCCGGGCAACTCGCTACCCGCAACGCGCAACCGCCAACTACGGCATCCTCGTCACCTCCACCCCCGTGTAGTAATGCCGCAGGATCCGGTCGTACGTCCAGCCGCGGAACGCGGCGCCATATGCGCCGACCTGACACATCCCGGTGCCGTGGCCCCAGCCTTTGCCGTAGAACGTGTAGCGGTCGACGCCGTCGGCGTCCTGAGTTTTATCGAAGACAAAGAGGTTGTCGGGGACGTTGAGCGACCAGCGCACCGGCAGCCCTTTCAGCGTGAACTTGCGCCCTCCCTCGGCGGTGAACTCCATCTCCGCGACGCGCTGTGAGGCGTCGATGGTCACGGGCGCGAGGTTCACGAGCTGCGTGAGCGGCTGGCGGCGGTTGATCGTCGTCACCAGCTCGTCGGCGCGGTAGCTGCGCGTCCAGTTCGAGAAGTTCGAGGTGCGGTCGAACGCCGCGCCGTCGAAGTTCGCCAGCACGATCGCCGCGACCGGCGTCTTCTGCGGCGAGAGCACCACCGTCATCCGGTCGCCGACCAGCACCGGCACGGTCTTGTACTCCTGCAGCCGGTCGCCGAGACGGCGGAAGATCGGGATGCCCTCGGGAAGCGTGTGCGCCGTGACCTCCCCCTTCTGCTTGAGCGTCACCCGCCGCCCCTCGAGCCGCTGGATCTTCCCCTCGGCGTTCGTGAGCACCGTGTGCTCGCGCACCCAGGAGAGCAGCAGCGCGTACAGCTCCTCGCGCGGCATCGGCTGGTCGAGCGAGACGCGGTCGATGTACTGCGTCGGGTTCATCCCGTACTTCGTGAGGAACGACGCCACGAGGAAGGGCACGGCGTCGCTGTTCGCGCTCTGCGGGAAGAAGTAGCGGCGATCCTCCGGGAGCGTCAGCGCCTTTCCGGCGTGATCGAGCCCCATCACCGCGGCGAGATACTCGAGCACGTCGCCGCGCCGCGACGACGCGGGCAGCGGCTGGTTCATCTCCCTCCGGCCGGCGAGCTTCATCGCCGCGACGGTCGCCCGCTCCACCTCGCGCGCGCTCCAGCTGTCGCCGGCGATCGGCGTGCCGGTGAGGGCGGCGAAGAGCCGCGCGTCGACCTGCTGCTCGGTGAGCAGGCCCGAGTCGGCGCGGCCGGCGAGCGTGAGCATGTCCAGCTCGACGCAGCGGACCCGCTTGAGGTGTGGATCGTTGCGGCCCGGGAACATCGTCGAGACGTCGCTCGTCTCGCCGCCGCAGGTGGAGGTGTAGAGCGTGTCCACCGGCTTCCCGCCCATCGTCAGGATGAGCCCCGCGGTCTCGCGCACCGCGCGCGTCGACAGCTCGTGCTCGACGGCGAAGCCCTTGTAGGCCTGACAGGCGGGGCCGGGGCAGATGTCGTACCCCTCGGCGCGGAACTGCCCGAGGTTGCGGAAGGCGTAGGTGCGGGCGGCGACCGCCTGCGCCTTCAGTGCCTCCACCTCGTCGTAGATCGACGGCCCCATCTCCGCCGGGACGACGCCGTAGAGGTACTCCTCGAAGTGCAGCTCGTTGATGACGTTGAGGAGCCCGCGGGCGTTGATGAACAGCTCGGCGGCGGAGCGGTAGGGCTGCTTGTCGATCGTGATCGTCTCCGCCGAGACCGGCAGGACGCGCAGCGCGGGGCCGGTCATCGTGTAGCGGTTCCCCTCGTCGTCGACCACCTCGATGCGCTTCTCGAACGGCTGGTCGGAGGGGCGTCGCACGACGAGGAGCTCCCGGCCGTAGCCGCGCTCGGTGAGGTTCGCGCGCGCCGGCGTCGCCTCCTCGGAGGTGGCGAAGTCGCCCGCCAGCACGCGGTACTGGCCGTTGGCGACGTCGAAGACCGTGTCGACCCGGAGGCCGGTCTCGGTGCGGATCTTCTCGACGAGCGCGTTCGCGCTCGACTGGTCGGAGATCGCGCTGACCTGCACGGCGTAGCGCACCGGCGCGTTCGCGAGCGGGGCGGTGGCGGTGAAGCCGCGCCGCAGGATCGACGGGCCGCCCTCGGAGACGAGGTAGTAGCCGTCGGCGGTGCGGGGGAAGGTGACGGAGGACTGGTCGCTGAGCAGGCCGACGCGGATGCTCGGCGCGGCGATGGCGCGCGGCCCCGAGGCGACCGGCGTCAGCGCGTTCTCGGAGCGGGGCGTGGCCGGCTGCTCGACCGGGTGCGTGCCCGAAGAGGGGGTGGGCGACGGTGCCGGCCCGGGCGGCGTGGTGGCGCAGGCGGCGAGCGTCAGGAGAAAAGCGATGGCTGTACGGCGCATGGCGTTGTGCAGAGCAAAAAAAAAGCCCCCGCGGCGCGAGCCGCGGGGGCGGGTGAAAACTGCTGGGTTCCAGCCTATGGGATGCGGAGGCGGATCACGACGCGGCGATTGCGCAGACGGCCCTCGGCGGTCGTGTTGTCGCCGACGGCGTCCTGCGTGCCACGGCCTTCGACCGTGATGCGCGCGGGATCGATTCCGTGACGGCTGACGAGGTAGTCGCGGACGGCCTCGGCACGGCGGCGGTCGAGATCCCGGTTCGCGCCGGTGTTCTCACGATCGTCGGTGTAGCCGATGACTTCCGCCATCGCGGACGGCTCCTGACGCATGCGCAGAGCGACTTCGTCGAGGATTGCCTTGGCGATGTTGGTGAGGCGCGCGGAGCCGGACTCGAAGTGGATCTCGTCCGTCCGCAGGTCCTGCGGCTGACGCTCCGGCACGACCGGCGGCGGAGCCGGAGCGACCGGTGCCGGGGCCGGGGGCGGCGGCGGAACCGGCACGGGAGCCGGAGCCGGCGGCGGCGGGACGACGGCGGCGAACGCCAGCGGCGCGAAGGTCAGGCCGACCAGGCCCGAGAGGGCGCAGTCGTCGAGCTCCGTGAAGCGGCACTCGTCGTTGCCGTCGAGGAACTTGGCGACGTTCCAGCGGGCGCCCGCGTTGAACGCCCAGCCGCTGGTGCCGAACCAGTGGCGGATGCCCGTCACGAGGAACACCGGGTTGTCCGGCGCATGGTCACCGCCCGTGTACCAGACGGAGTTGAGCTCGCTGATCCAGTTCGTGGTGCCGAAGCGGGTCAGCGGAATGTTCAGACCGCCGTCGAGATGAATCTCGTTCGGGATCGAGGCGTCGCCGATGTCGTCGTCCTCACGGTCGCCGCGCATCACGTACGCGGCCGAGAGGGTACCGATGCCGCGGGTGAGGTGGCCGCCGATGCCGAAGTCGGTCGCGCCGGTCGTGATCTCGTCGTCGCCCATCGGGAGATCGACGAAGCCGGAGATGGCGAACCGCGAGGGGGCGTCGGTGGGCGAGAGGCTGAACTTGGTCGCCAGACGGGGGGCGCCAAGACCGCTCTCGGAGAACTCGCCCTGATGCAGGTGGCCATGGATGAAGCCGACACGGTCGCCGCCATTGCTGACGATGCGGTCGTACGGAAGCATGGCGCTGACCTCCCAGCGGTCGGTGATACCGACGCCGATGGAGGCGCTCAGGCGATACAGGTCGTAGCTCATGTCTTCGTATTCGCGCGCCGAGGGGGGCGCGAAATTACGAGCTTCGCCCGCGAGCAGATCCCAGTCGTTGAAGTAAACGCCAAACGACCAGGTACCCTGACGGAGCGTATCCGCCGTCACGGTATCGAACAGCCCCGTCTGACCCGAGTGAGTCGGAGCAAAGAAACGGAGCTGGTCTTCACGATTGATCGTGGTGTCGTCCTGGGCCAAAGCCAGGGGAGCCACGATCAGAAAGCACAGCAGGGGAATCAGCAGCCGATGCTGGTAACGCAACAAAGTCACACCTCCTAAACTACTTCGCACGGTTCACGGTCCGCAGCTACACTGCAATCGCGCCACTACAAAACGTGTGCCAGGCGAGCTGGAACGTCTTCAACGTAAAGACTTCACGGCCTTGACTTTACCATAGGTCGGCAGGCGCGCTATAACTGTGCGCACTGGAAAAGGACCAGTCCCGAATGTCGATAAGCCGCTTCGCTGCCGTATTTGCGGTAGTTCTGTCACTTTCTGCGCCTCTGGCCGGCCAGACGACTCCCCCGCCCACCCCCCCGGCGGGCGACCAGCCGCAGACCACCCCCGCCCCCGCGACGCCCGGAATCCTCTCCGACGCCGCCGCCAGCGCCTACGAGCGGCGCGACAACCTCCCCGCCGTCAACATTTACCTCCCGGAGGGGCAGGCCAGCGTCCGCCTGCGCAAGCTCATCCGGAACGTGCTGTTCGAGAGTCAGATCGACTACGAGTTCGTCAACGGCGACATCTCCACCTTCCTCCGCTACAAGTACTACGCGCGCAACTACACCTACCGCCTCGGCGTCTTCGACTCGATCGAGTTCCCCGACCTCGCCTCCAAGGACGAAAACGAATACGAGCGCGTCCGCGGCGGACTGCTCCTCGTCGGCGTCCCGAAGGATTACGACAAGCGGTACTTTTTTCTCATCCAGAACGACCAGCTCACCTTCGGCGACCTGAACCGTCCCGACAACCAGACCAGCAACATCTACATGAAGGTCGGCTACCAGTACGGGACGCAGTTCGACGAGCGGATGAACGCCATCGTCGGCGAGCAGCGCGGCCGCATCACCCCCGTCCTCACCGCCTTCCGGGAGATCGGCCCGCAGCGCACCGGCCTCGCCGCCGCCATTACCCAGGCCGTCAGCGTCCTGGCCGCCGACTACCAGTACACGAAGTTCGAGGTGGAGGGGCTGCGCCGCTTCGACCTCACCGACACCTCCTTCATCTTCTCGCGCGTGCATGTCGGCTCGTTCCTCGCCTACGACGAGCTGCCGGCCGCCGAGATCCCGGTGCCGCGCGACCGCGACGGCGACGGCGACCTCGACCCCACCCCGGAGTGGGAGCGCTACGCCCTCCCCCAGTACGACCTCTTCCGCCTCGGCGGACGCGAGGCGCTCAAGGGCGTGCGCACCAACGACAGCTCCATCGGCACCCACGAGGTGCACCTCACCAACGAGTACTTCGCCCCGATCTTCCGGAACAAGGACTACCGCCTCGGCTCGCTGCACTGGAACACGCTCTACGGCGTCGCCTACCTCGGCGCCGGAGCGGCCGGTTTCGACGTCAGCGACCTGGCCGATCCGGTGGTGGACGTCGGCCTCGGAACCGAATCGGCCATCACCTTCGGCGATTACGACGTCTTCCTCTCGATCCTGGTGGCCCAGCCGGTGGTGCACCCCGAGGAGATGAACGCCGGGACCCGGTTCCTCTTCGCGGTCCGGACGGTCCGGTAGAAACGACAAAACCGGGCCTCGCGGCCCGGTTTCGTTCAATTGGAAGTGTGGAAGTGTAGGGGCGTTGCGGTTAGAACCGGTTGAGGGTCATCTCGATGGACTTGGCTCCATCGATGTTGCGAAGGACCTGCATCGCGACGTCCTTCTGCAGCTCGTGTTTGACTTCGCCGGCGACGCGGAGGATGCCCCGGTCCGACGTCACGCGGAACTTGCAGCCGTCGAGGGAGCGGTTGACCGTCAGCTCGCGCTCGGCAACGCGGGCCAGCTCGGCGTCGCGGTGCTCGACGACCTGGGTGAGATTGGCGACGCGCTCGTAACCGAGGCTCAGCGCCAGCTTCCCGATGTCTTCAGCCTGCTGCTTGTCCGCAGCGCGGCCACGGATGATGACGATCCCTGCGATCTCGTACACCTGGAGGCGGTCGATGGACGCACCGGCCTGCAGGAAGTTGGGGGTGAGGTCGCGCGCTTCGGGAACGGCCGCCGCGGCGACGGGGCTGAAGGCGATCGAGAGAACTGCGATGGCGACGGCGGTCTTGATCGTGCGCATCATGTTATTTTGCTATCTCCTGGCCGGGGTAATAGCAGCGCGCATGCCAACTATGATCGTGCGACTGACGAATAGTTTAGCGGAAGGGTGGTGCAATTTTTACCCTCCAGCCGTACAACGGTGCTCTCTTCGTCCTCGTACGGTTCGGCCTGGATGTGATGGATGTAGACGCGGTACAATAACGTTACCGCCAGCACGATCACGGCGATGAACCCCAGCAGCGCGAGCAGGCGGCGCGTCATGCCGGACAGGGCAGCAACGGGTGTGCCTGGGGGGGGTGTTGCTGGTTGCTGGTTGCTCGTTGCCGGTTGCCCGTTGGCGAGGGCTGAATGCATCGCAACCAGGCTCGGATGCAATGCAAACTGGCTCGGATGCAATGCAAACCGGGCCGGATGCAATGCAAACCGGCCTGGATGCAATGCAAACCGGCTTGGATGCAATGCAAACCGGCCCGGATGCAATGCAAACAGGCCCGGATGCAATGCAAACAGGCTTGGATGCAATGCAAACCGGCCTGGATGCAATGCAAACCGGCCCGGATGCAATGCAAACCGGCCCGGATGCAATGCAAACCGGGCCTGTCGCGGCGCAAACCGTCACGTACAATCCGCACGATGCCCCCGATCCACCTCCTCCCCTCCGATCTCGTGAACCAGATCGCGGCGGGCGAGGTGGTCGAGCGGCCCGCCTCGGTGGTCAAGGAGCTGGTCGAGAACGCGATCGACGCCGGCGCCACCACCATCGACGTCCTCCTCGAGCTGGGAGGCAAGAAACTGATCGAGGTGCGGGACAACGGCTGCGGGATGTCGGAGGCCGACGCCCTCCTCTCCCTCGAGCGCCACGCCACCTCCAAGATCCGCGACTTCGACGACCTCACCAACGTCCGCACCCTCGGCTTCCGCGGCGAGGCGCTCCCCTCCATCGCCTCGGTCTCCCGCTTCACCCTCACCACCTCTGATAACAGTGACGGCGCCGCGGTCGAGCTGGAATGCGACCCGCTCACCGGACGCCGCACCGTCCGCCCCGCCGCCCGCGACCGCGGCACCACCATCTCCGTCCGCGAGCTCTTCGAGAACGTCCCCGCCCGCCGCAAGTTCCTCCGGAGCGCCGACGCCGAGTTCCGCGCCATCGTCACCATCATCTCTTCCTACGCGCTGCCGCTCCCCTCGCGCGCCTTCCGCCTCGAGCACAACGGCCGGCTGGTCCTCGACCTCCCCCCCGCCGCCACCGGGCGCGAGCGGGTCCTCCAGATCGTCGGCAGCGACGCCGCCGAGCACCTCGCCGACATCGACGCGGAGATCGGCGTCACCCGCGCCGCCGGCTTCGTCACGCAGCGCCTCCGCTTCGGCTCGAAGCGCAACCAGTTCTTCTTCGTCAACGGCCGCCTGGTCAAGGACCGCGTCCTCACCCACGCCGCCAACCGCGCCTGCGACGCCTTCGACTTCGAGGGGCACCCCGCCATCGTCCTCTTCCTCGACCTGCCGCCCGACATGGTCGACGTCAACGTCCATCCGGCGAAGACGGAAGTGCGCTTCCGCGACTCCTCGCAGGTGCACGTCGCCGTCGAGCAGGCCATCCGGCGCGCCCTCGGCGGCGCGGAGGAGGGGGCCACGCTCATCCGCGAGGACCAGCAGACCGCACCGCTGCCGCCGTCCGGGCCGCCGCAACAGCTCTTCCCCCCGCAGCGCTACGACGACCGCGTCGACAGGCGCGACAGCGGCGATCCCCGCTGGACGGCCGCCTTCACCCCCCTCTTCCAGAAGGAGTCGGTCGTGCAGCCGCCGTCGATGTCCCGCGCCGCCACGGCCATCGAGGACGAGCCGGCGCCGCAGCTCGGCGACCTCCGAGGCCGCGTCCTCGGCCAATACCGCATGAGCTACATCCTCGTCGACATGCCGGGCGGCCTCCGCCTCGTCGACCAGCACGCCGCGCACGAGCGGGTCCTCTACGACCGCTACCTCGCCCGCGTCGAGGCGCGCGCGCCGGTCTCGCAGCAGCTCCTCGCGCCGATCCTCTACGAGACCGGCGCCGCCGAATGCGCCGCGCTCGAGTCGCACCTCGCCGACTTACGCGAGATCGGCTTCGACGTCGAGCGCTTCTCCGGCAACGCCTTCGCCATCTCCGCCGTCCCCCCCGAGCTCCTGCGCAACGACGTCGACGCCTTCCTCGGGAAGCTGATCGACGCCTCGCTGGAGGAAAAGTCGTCGCACGTGACCCGCGTGCGGGAGCGCATTGCCGCCTCCCTCGCCTGCCAGGCCGCCATCAAAGTCCACCGCCCCCTCGGCGGCGAGGAGATGGCCCGTCTGGTGGCCGAGCTGCTCGACTCGTCGAACCCCTTCGCCTGCCCCCACGGCCGCCCGGTCATCGTCGACATCAAGCATGTGGATATTGAGCGGCATTTTCACAGGCGCTAGAGTCTCAGAGTCTCAGAGTCTCAAAGTCGCAAAGAAGCTCCGCCGATGGCACACTCTGAGACTCTGAGACTCTGAGACTCTGAGACTCTGAGACTTTGAGACTTTGAGACTTTGAGACTCTGAGACTCTGAGACTCTCCGCGTGGCACACTCTGAGACTTTGCGACTCCTCACCGCCCTCTTCGCGCCTCGTGCAATCCCTGCGCGGAAGCTGGGCACCCTCGGCGAGCGCCGCGCCGCCTGGTTCTACCGCCTGCGCGGCTACCGGATCCTCGAGCGCAACGCCCGCCTCCCCGCGGGCGAGATCGACCTGGTGGTGAAGCGCGGTGCGACGGTCGTCATCGCCGAGGTGAAGACGAGGCAGGGAGGGATGGAGGGGCACGAGGCGGTCGACCGTGTGAAACGCGAACGCCTCATCCGCCTCGGCGACCAGTACGCCGCCCGCCACCCGGACGCGCGGCTCCGCTACGACATCCTCTCCCTCCACTGGAACGGGAGAAGGTTCATCGTCACCCACTACGAGGATGCGTTCCGCCCGATCGCCGACGCGCGTCAACCGTGGCGGTGGCGGGGCTAGAATCCCGCCATGCGCAAACACCTCCTGCTCCTGACGACGCTGCTCCTCCTCGCGTCCACGGTCCCCGCCGAGCTCCGCCTCGGCGCGCTCAAATTCGAGAACTCCGGGAAGCCGGAGGCGCAGGCGGCGTTCCTGCGCGGGCTGGGGTGGCTGCACAACTTCGCCTACCCGCAGGCGCGGCGGGAGTTCGTCGCGGCGCAGAAGGCCGATCCCGCCTTCGCCCTCGCCTACTGGGGCGAGGCGATGACGCAGAACCAGCCGATCTGGCAGACGCAGGACCTCGAGGCGGGACGCGCGGTCGTCGCAAAGTTCCCCGCCGCCCCCACCCCGCGCGAGCAGCAGTACCTCGACGCCGTCCGCCTCCTCTTCGGCGAGGGGGACAAGGACGCGCGCGACGCCGCCTACGAGCGGGCCATGGAGCGCCTCGCCGCCGCGCATCCCGCCGACGCCGAGGCGAAGGTCTTCCACGCCCTCTCCATCCTCGGCCTCAAGAAGCGCGACGAGGCCGACCTCCGCAAGCAGGTGCGCGCCGCGGCGATCCTCGAGCCGGTCGCGGCGGCGCAGCCCGACCATCCCGGCGTGCTCCACTACCTCATCCACGCCTACGACGATCCCGTCCTGGCGCCGCTGGGGATGCGCGCCGCGAACCGCTACTCGGTCGTCGCCGCAGACGCCACCCACGCCCTGCACATGCCCTCCCACATCTACCTGCAGCTCGGGATGTGGCCGG
This sequence comes from Thermoanaerobaculia bacterium, assembly GCA_036399015.1. GTDB lineage: Bacteria > Acidobacteriota > Thermoanaerobaculia > Gp7-AA8 > Gp7-AA8 > QHVT01. Next base: position 21,811 of record DASWNW010000094.1, read on the forward strand.
AGGCGGCGGCGTCGAACGAGCGCGCCTGGGCGAACTCCGAGAACTGGATCGCCACGGGCGTGAGCAACCTCCGCGACTACCACAGCCTCTCCTGGCTCCAGTACATCTACCACCAGCAGGGGCGGCACGAGGAGGCGAAGAAGCTCCTCGACATGCCGGCCGACGCTCCCCGGGAAAAAGGGGCGAAGGCGGAGATGCGCGTCCGCTACGCCGTCGAGACGGGCGACTGGAACGCGTTCGAGTTCGGCGCGCCGGTGGCGATCCCGGCGTCCGCCGAAGGCGGCGGGCACTGCGCGGCGCCGGCGATGGCGGCGTACACCGGGAGCGAGGCGGGACCGCTCCTCTTCGCGCAGGCGATGCAGGCGCTCGCGCGGAACCAGGTCGACCACGCCGCGCGCGTGCTCACCGACCTCACCGCGCTGCGGAAGACCAAGACCACCAGCTTCGACGCGCGGGTGGTGGAAGTGATGGAGCGGGAGATCGAGGGGCTGATCGAGCTGGCGCGTGGCAATCGCGAAAAGGGGCTGGCGGCCCTCGCCGCCGCGGCGAAGCTCGAGGACATCCTCGGGCCGCCGTTCGGCCCTCCCGACACCATGAAGCCGGCGCACGAGCTGTACGCGGAGAAGCTCCTCGAGCTCGGGCGCCCCACCGAGGCGGCCGCGCACTTTCGCGCCTCGCTGCAGCGGACGCCGAACCGCGCCATGTCGCTCGCCGGGACGCGGAAAGTCGAGCTGGCGGCGAGGGAGGCGCGTCTCGGAGCCGACTGACTTGACCGGCACGCGTAACATGGTGGCGTGCCGCTTTCCCTCCGCGACCTCGGCCGCCTCGCCGGCACCGCGATCGTCATCACCCTGATCTGGTTCTGCGTCGGAGGATTCTTCGGCTGGCAGCACCACACCATCATCCAGGCGCGCGGGGAGCAGGACGACCTCCAGGCGCGCGTCCTCGGCATGAGCGCCTCCGTCTTCGCCTGGGCGCTGTTCACCCCGATCGTTCTCTGGATCAGCGACCTCCTCCCCCTTCGCCGGCCGCTGCTGACCCGCAACTCGCTGCTCCTCGTCGTCTTCGCCGTGGCGGTGGCGTTCCTCCGCTCGCTCATCGACGGGTGGCTGCCGGCGCTGGTCGACCCCTTCCCGACCACCTTTCTCGACTACCGCGCCTCGGTGGTGACGCTCTTCCACACCCACATCCTCTTCGTCCTCGTCCTGATCGTGGTGGCGAACTTCCTCCGGCTGGAACGGGAAGAGAAGATGCGCCTCGACGCCGACGCGCGCCTGGAAGCGCAACTGGCCGAGGCGCGGCTGCGGCAACTGAGCGCCGACCTCCACCCCCACTTTCTCTTCAACGCCCTCAACGCCGTGGCCGCGCTGCTGCACCGCGATCCGGCCGGCGCGGCGGAGATGCTCGGGAAGCTGCGCGAGCTGCTGCGCGCCTCGGTCGCCAGCGAGTCGACGCGCGAGGTGCGGCTGGCGGACGAGCTGGCCTTCCTCGAGCGCTACTTCGACATCCAGAAAATGCGCTTCGGCGACAAACTCTCCACCGTCATCCACGTCAGCGAGCCGCATCTGAAGGACGCCGCCGTCCCGCCGCTCCTTCTCCAGCCGCTGGTGGAGAACTCGATCGTGCACGGCATCACCCGCATGCGCGGCGGCGGGAGCGTGGTGGTGCTGGTCGAGTCGGAGCCGGGACCGGACGGCGACTGGCTCCGGGTCCAGGTGCGCGACAACGGCCCCGGATGCGAGCCGGAGTCGATCTTCGCCCGCGGCAACGTCGGCGTACCGAATGCGATGGCGCGGCTCGCGTCGATCTACGGCGAGCGGCAGTCGCTGCGCTACTCCCGCAGCGGCGACGCCTTCGTGGCCGAGGTGCGCATCCCGCTGAGGATGGTGGTGTGATGGTGACGCGGCGCAGGTTCGTTCAGCTCCTCGGGCTCTCCCTCGGCATCCTCGGCATCTGGATCGTCTTCGGCCTCTACTCCACCAGCGAGTTCTATCGCCGCACCGTCGACATGGGCGACTACGCCGAGACCTGGGTCGAGGTGCTGCAGTTCCAGCTCACCTCCAGCTTCACGTGGGCCGCCTTCACGCCGATCGCGATCTTCATCGCCGAGCGGCTGCCGCTCCAGAAGCCGCATCGCGTCCGGAACGCGCTGATGCTGCTCGCGATCGCGCCGGTGTTCTCGTTCGTGCGCGCGGTCATCGGCGGGATGGTCTACCTCGCCGGCGAGGGGACGCCGCAGAACCTCCCCTTCCTCATGCTGTCGCTCAGCATCCGCTTCCACCGCAACATCTATCTCTTCCTGATCATCGTCGGGGTGATGAACCTGATCATGCTGCAACGGATGGCGGCGGAGCGGGAGCGCAACCGGACCGTGCTCCGCAGCGCCGTGACGAACGCCGAGCTGCAGCGTCTCCGGGCGTCGATGCAGCCGCGGCTGATGTTCGCCACGCTCGACGCCGTGGCGGCAAACGTCACCACGCGTCCCGACGTCGCCGACCGGATGCTGGTCCACCTCGGCGATCTCCTGCGCACGATGCTCGACTTCGGCGGGCGCCCCTCGGTGTCGCTGGCCGAGGAGCTGGAGGTCGTCGACCGCTACTTCGACATCGAGCGCGAGCGCACCGACGGCGCGTTCACCACCCGCATCGACGTCGACGAGGAGCTCCTGGCGGCGCGCGTGCCGCCGCTCCTCGTGCATGGCCTGGTCGAGACGGTCCTCCACGCCGAGGACAAAATGGCACAGCATCTTGACCTCAGGGGTCAGAGCCGGGGGGGTATGCTCACCCTCGAAATCCGCCATGACGCTCCCGATCGCAAGCGCACACCGCCACCGGTCGTTGTCGAGGAGACGCGTGCGCGCCTGCGCGAGGCGTTCGGCGACCGCGCGGCGCTCCACTGGTGGCGTGAGGAGGACCAGATCGTGACCGAGCTATCGATCCCCCTCGTGCTCGAGGCGCCGGCATGAGCCTCCGCGCAGTCATCGTCGAGGACGAGCCGCTCGCCCGCGCCCGTCTGCGCGCGCTGCTGGGGGGCGACACCGGCGTGGCGGTGATCGGCGAGGCGGAGAACGCCCGCGCCGCCGCCGAGCTCGTCGGCCAACTGCACCCCGACCTGGTCTTCCTCGACGTGCACATGCCGGAGGAGAACGGCCTCGAGCTCCTCCGCTCGCTCGACCCGTCGCAGCGGCCGGTGGTGATCTTCACGACCGCCCACCCGGAGTACGCGCTGGACGCCTTCGAGCTGAGCGCCGCCGACTACCTCGTCAAGCCGCTCGACTCCGAACGGGTGGCCAGGGCCATCGAGCGCGCCCGCCGCTTCATCGCCGGAGGCCGCGCCGCCGCGCAGTCGCGCCCCACGCCCCGCCGCGAGCGCTTCGCCGTCCGCACCCGCGGCGAGATCGTCTTCGTCAAGGCCTCGCAGATCGACTGGATCTCCGCGGAGGGCAACTACGCCCGCCTCCACACCGGCGAGCAGTCCTACCTGCTGCGGGAGTCGATGCAGAGCATCGAGGAGTCGCTCGACCCCTCGACCTTCATCCGCGTGCACCGCTCCGCGATCGTGAACCTCGACCGGGTGCGAAAACTGGTGACCTCGCCCGACGGCACGCCGTCGATCGTCCTCTCGACCGGCGACGGCATCCCGCTGGGCCCGTCGTACCGCGGGCGGCTCGAGGACGTACTCGGTCAAAAGCTGTAGATTCAAAAAATTTACATCGGGGACCGAACCCACCACTTCGGGTATCAGCACTACCCATCCCGGGACCAACCGCTGAGTCCGTGGGACGAGCGTAAGCGCGCCGCAATCCGGAACGCCGGATGGCCGGACTCCGATTTGCGCCGGCTGACGTAGGCTCCCGGCAGTCCGACGTCCAAGGTCCGCTCCCGGTCGTTTGTGTGCCGGAGGTGTGTCCAGCGGAAATGAATTGCTCGAGGTGATTTCGATGTGGCTTCGCGGTGCGCTGTTCGTCCTTCTCTCCACGCTGAGCGGCGCATTGGCGGAGGCGGCCCCGGCCGTGATCTCCGTGCTGGTCGACGCCGACAACGACGCGGAGAGCGGCTGCACCGCACCCGGCGGCGCAACCGGGTTCGAGCAGGCCTTCGCCACCACGGTCGACCGCACCACGCTGCAGGTGCTCACACTCGAGCGGCGTCTGTGCGCGGGGAATTCGTTCGGCGACGCGGTGCGGCTGGGCGGACCCTGGCCGGCGACCGACGGGGACGAGCGGACGCACGTCGAGCTGCGCCTGCCGTTCACCGAGCTCCCGCCGCGGGATCTCGCCCGGCCGATGCGGCTGGTGTTCGTCTTCACGGACGATCGCGGGACGACGACGTTCACCACGGACCCGGACGGCTCGCCGATCCTCTATCCCGTCGCGAGCAGCGCCAGGCGCCGCTCGGCCCGTCCGGCGGACGGCACGCAGTTCATCACCATCGGCGGCGGGATCGACGACTGGACTCACGTCGAGCCGCTCTTCGACCGCGGTCTCCACACCGTCTTCATGATCGCGGGCCGGGGGGAGCTCTACTTCCGCTTCGACCTGCGCGACGGCTCGCAGCCGCCGGTGGCGGTCGACGACGCTTATTCCGTGCCGCGGGGCGAGCTGCTGGTCGTCGACGCGCCGGGCGTGCTCGCCAACGACAGCGACGCCGAGGGGAGCGACCTCTCCGCCGCGCTGGCCGGGGCGCCCGCGAAAGGCAGCGTCACGCTCGCCCCGGACGGCTCCTTCACCTATGTCCATGATGGCTCCACTGAGCCGAGCGACACCTTCACCTACACCGTCTCGGACGGCCTCGCCCTTTCGGCTCCGGCGTCGGTGACGATCAACGTTTCAGCCTCGAACGCGCCACCGGTCGCCGTCGACGACGTGTTCCACGTCGCCATCGGCGGAGCTCTCGACGTCACCGCACCCGGACTCTTCTCGAATGATCTGGACTCGGATACGCCGCAAAGCCAGTGGACTGTCGCCGTCGTTGCCGGACCCTCTCACGGCAACCTGACGGTGGGAACCGGTGGCGCGTTCACCTACGTACACGACGGCAGCGAGGCCGACGACTCCTTCACCTACCAGGTCA
>DASWNW010000095.1:0-66030 GCA_036399015.1 Thermoanaerobaculia bacterium
AGCATCTTGCGCATCACGACCGTCGTTCCCTTGCCGGGCGCGGTGTTGATCTGCAGCTCGTCCATCAGCCGGCGGGCGCCGGCGAGGCCGAGGCCCATGCCGGTCTGCGACTGATAGCGGCCGTTCAGGACGTCGTCGAGATTCTCGATGCCGGGACCGCGGTCGATGACCGTCATCACCAGCGCCTGAGCGGTGCCGGTATCGACGCCGAACTCGACCCGTCCGCCGCCGCCGTAGCGCAGCGCGTTGCGGGCGATCTCGGAGACGACGGTGGCGATGCGGGTCTGGTCCTGGTCCTCGAAGCCGAGGAGGGCCGCGATCTGCCGCGCGCGGCGGCGCGCCGCGACGAGGTCGTACTCGAAATGAAGCGAGATCGATGAAAGCGGCGTGCGCGGCATTCAGGAAGCTTTCGCGACGACGACCGTCGCATCGTCATTGCCGCGGCAGTGATCGCGGAAGAGGACGGCGGCGATCAACGCGGGGTGGTGCTGCAGGAGGCCGGGATAGTTCGCGGCGTTCCAGCTCGACGACACCCCGTCCGACTGCAGGATCAGGACCGAACCATGCGTCCACGGGTAGGAAAAGGACTGCACCTTCCTCATCTCGTGGCCGACGATTCCGTTCAGCGAGACGACGCGCCGGGTCGTCCCCTCCTCCGCGACGATCGCGCCGGCGATGTTGCCGACGCCGGAGAAGTCGACGCGCCCATGCGCGTGGTGGATGCGCGCGAGCCCGACCGCCGCGCCGCGGGTCGGGCGCAACGCGCCGTGTGCGTCCTGGAGGATGCGCTCCAGCGGCCGCTCGCCGGGCTCGGAGAAGACGCGCACCGCCGCCGCCGACGCCTCCGAGGCCGAGATGCCGTGCCCGAGACCGTCGGCGACGCCGATCGTGACCTCGTCGCGCGAGGCGATGGACGTCCAGGCGTCGCCCGAATACTCCTCTCCCGGCAGCGGCACGCAGACTCCGCCGACGACGATCGGCGGCAGTTGCTCCGTCCCCGTCCGCCGGGTCTCGTCCTCGATGCGCGCCAGCACGACGGTGCCCCGGTCGGGCAGGGCGTAGAGATCGAAGAGGCTGGCCGCGCGCTTGATCGCACCGAGGCCGGTGCCGGGGCTGCCGGCGGTGGAGAAGCCGTCGCGCAGCGCGGCGGGAACGCTGGTGATCCCCTGCCCTTTGTCGATGGCGACGAGGGTGATGCAAGTGCCGCGGGAAAGGTCGGAGCCGATCAGGATCGAGCCGCCGTTGCCATGCTTGAGGATGTTCGTGGCCAGTTCGGTCGCGACCAGCGCCGCCTTGCCGGCCACTGTCTCGCTGAGCCGCAGCGCGGCGGCGCACTGGGAGGCGACCCGCCGCGCGCCGGCGACCTCGCTGGAGTCGGTGACGCGAACGCTGCGGCTCAGATGCGTCATGAGGCACCCTTCCAGCGGACGATCGTCACGCGGGTCCCCTCGCCGGGCGCGGTCTTGACCTCGAACTCGTTGGACAGCCGCTTCGCTCCGCCGAGGCCGAGGCCCATACCCGAGCCGGTGGTGAAGCCGTCGCGCAGCGCGGCGGCGAGGTCGGGGATCCCGGGGCCCTGATCCTCGAAGATCAGCCGCAGCCCCTTGCGGATGCCGTCCTCGATCGCCTCGACCGTCATGGTGCCGCCCTTGCCGTAGTCGATCATGTTGCGCGCGAGCTCGCTGGCCGCGGTGACGATCTTCGTCTGCTCCACGAGGCTCAGCCCGAGCTCGACCGCCCACTTGCGGACGATGTGGCGCACGCCGACCACCTCGGCGCTGCTGCGCACCGAGATGCTCTCAGACTTCGCTACCCGCATCGGGGTCGTCCGCCTCCCCCTCGGTCCCGTTCTCACGCTCGATGCGCTGCAGCAACTCCATGCCGCGCTCGATGTTCAGCGCCGACCGCACCCCCTTCAGCGAGAGACCCAGCTCGACGAGCGTGATCGCCACCGACGGCTGCATGCCCACCACGACCGTGTCGGCGTCGAGCACGTGCGCCATGGCGGCGGTGTTGGCGAGCATCCGGCCGATGAAGGAGTCGACCACGTCGAGCGAGGAGATGTCGATGAGCACTCCCTTCGCCCGGTGTTTGACGATCGCGCCGGTGAGGTCGTCCTGCAGGGTCATCGCCGTACGGTCGTCCATGTCGACCTGGATCGAGACGAGGAGGAACCTCCCCATCTTCAGGATCGGAATGCGTTCCATCGCTACTCCGTCCGCCGCTGCTTGCGCGTGACCTGCAGGCCGATCCGGGTGAGCGCGATCGCGAACGCGTCGGCGAGCGTGGCCTTGGTGATGACGTCGTTGATCTCCACACCGAGGTGCACGATCGTCTGCGCGATCTGCGGACGGATGCCGCTGATGATGCAGTCGGCCCCCATCAGCCGCGCCGCCGCCACCGTCTTGAGGAGGTGCTGCGCGACCAGCGTGTCGACCACCGGGACGCCGGTGATGTCGATGATGGCGATCTCGGAGCCGGTCTCCACGACAGCCTGGAGCAGGCTCTCCATGACCACCTGGGTGCGGGCGCTGTCGAGCGTCCCGATGAGCGGGAGCGCGAGCACGCCGGCCCAGAGCTGGACGACGGGCGTGGAGAGCTCCATCAACTCCTGCTGCTGGCGGGCGATGATGTCCTCCCGCCCCTTCTGGTAGGTCTCGGTGGTGTAGAGGCCGAGGGCGTCGAGGACCGTGGTGACCTTCCAGCTCTCGTCGGCGAGCTCCTCCCCCTTCACCTCGCGGCGAAGGACGTCGAAGACCGGCTGCTTGAGCGAGAAGACGAACATGGCCGTCTCGGTCGGCGTGAAGCCCTGCCGCGCACGGGTGCGGGAGATGCCGGCCACCAGCTCGCGCACCGCCGTCCACTCCGGGGAGTGCAGGACGTCCGCGCCGCCGTTCGGCAGCGCCGCGATGAACGCCCGCAGGAACTCGCTGCACTGCTGCTCGAGCTCTCCCGCGCGGAGGAGGTTGTTGCGCAGGGAGAGGTCTTCCTGCTGCCGCCGCAGCCACTCCCTCGTGATCTCTTCACTGTGCCTGTTCAGAAGCTCGGCAAGTACGGTCCACCGCGAATCGGCCATCTGCAACACTCCTCTGATTTCTGCAGGCGGACTGTATCGCAAGAGGGAGACCATCCCCGTTGTACGATTCGCCCGCTGATGCCGCCGCTTCGCTCCATCACGATTCACGGTCACTTCTACCAGCCGCCCCGCGAGAACCCCTGGCTGGAGGCGGTGGAGACGCAGGACACGGCCTTTCCCTACCACGACTGGAACGAGCGGATCACCGCGGAATGCTACGAGCCGAACGCGAACGCGCGGATCATGGACGAGCGCGACCGCATCCGCCGCATCGCCAACAACTACGCCTCGATCAGCTTCAACTTCGGCGCGACGCTCCTGAGCTGGCTCGAGGCCGCCGCGCCGGAGACCTACGCCGCGATCCTGGAGGCCGACCGCCTCTCCCGCGAGCGCTTCTCCGGCCACGGCTGCGCGCTCGCGCAGGCCTACAACCACATCATCCTGCCGCTCGCCAACACGCGCGACAAACGGACGCAGGTGCTCTGGGGCGTGCGCGACTTCGAGCGGCGCTTCGGCCGCAAGCCGGAGGGGATGTGGCTGCCGGAGACGGCCGTCGACGTCGAGTCGCTGGAGGCGCTGGCGGAACAGGGGATCGCCTTCACGATCCTCGAGCCGCACCAGGCGGGCGGGCCGGTCGATCCGACCATGCCGTACCGCTGCGACCTGCCGTCCGGCCGGAGCATCGCCATCTTCTTCTACGACGGCCCGATCTCCCGCGCGGTGGCGTTCGAACAGCTCCTCGCACGGGGCGAGAACCTCGCCCACCGCCTCGCCGGCGCGTTCAGCGACACGCGCACGCACCCGCAGGTGGTGAACATCGCCACCGACGGCGAGACGTACGGCCACCATCACCGCTTCGGCGAGATGGCGCTCGCGTACGCGCTGCAGCTCATCGAGGAGCAGAGCCTGGCCGTGCTCACGAACTACGGCGAGTACCTGGCGAAGCATCCGCCGACGGAGACCGTGGAGATCGTCGAGCGCACCGCCTGGAGCTGCTCGCACGGCGTCGAGCGCTGGCGCAGCGACTGCGGCTGCAGTACCGGCTCGAGCGCCGGCTGGAACCAGCAGTGGCGGGCGCCGCTCCGGGCCGCGCTCGACTGGCTCCGCGACCAGACCACCACGCTCTTCGAGCGCGAGGGGGCGCGCCTGCTGCACGACCCCTGGCTCGCGCGCGACGAGTACATCGAGGTGATCCTCGACCGCTCCACGGAAAACGTGACCCGCTTCCTCGCGAAGCACGCCCGCGAGGGAGCCGGACGGACGGCCACGCTCGAGCTGCTGGAGCTGCAGCGCAACGCGATGCTCATGTACACGAGCTGCGGCTGGTTCTTCAACGACATCTCCGGCATCGAGACCGTGCAGGTGCTGCACTACGCCGCGCGCGTCATCCAGCTCGCCGCGCGCGCCGGGCTGGAGCTCGAGCCGGAGTTCCTCGAGCGCATCGGCGACGCCCGCAGCAACCTCACCGAGCGGGGCACCGCGCGCGAGATCTACGAGGCGGAGGTCATCCCCGCGCGGCTCGACCTGGCGCGGGTGGCGGCTCACTACGCCGTGCTGTCGCTCTTCGAGAGCTTCGACGACGAGGCGCGGGTCTACTGCTACCGGGTCACCCGCCGCGCCTTCGAGGTGCACAAGGCGGGTCGCGCGCGGCTGGCGATCGGCCTGGTCGAGGTCTGCTCGATCATCACCGGCGAGAGCGCCGCCTTCGAGATTGCCACCCTGCACCTCGGCGAGACGGAGCTGACCGGCGGCGTCCGCCCCGCGGGCGAGCCCGACGACTACGACGACGTGCGCCGGCAGCTCGCCGAGGCGATGGAGCCGGGCGGCATCCCGACGGTCATCCGCCTCCTCGACACCTATTTCGGCGCGATTCCGACGTCGATCCGCTCGCTGTTCCGCGACGAGCAGCGCCGCGTGCTGCACGAGCTGATCGTGGCCACCCTCGAAGAGGCGGAGTCGGCGTTCCGGCAGCTCCACGAGCGCTACGACCCCCTCATGCGCTTCCACACCCGCCTCGGCGTCCCGGTGCCGAAGGTGCTGCAGACCGCCGCGGAGTTCGACCTCAACCTCCAGATCCGCAGGCTGCTCGAAGCCGAGCTCCCCGCCCCCGCCGAGCTCGAGGCGCGGCTGCGCGAGGCGCGGGACGAGGGGGTCACGCTCGACGAGACCACCCACATGGCCTTCCGCGAGGCTGCCGAGCGGGCGGCCGACCGCTTCCGCGAGCGCCCCGAGGCACTCGACCGGCTGGAGGCGCTGGAGACGATCGTCGAGGTCATCACCGCCGCCAGGCTGCCCGTCGAGTTGCGCCGGGTGCAAAACCGCTACTACCGGATGCGCCGCACGATCCGGCCGGCGATCGAGGCGTCCTCGCAGAACGGATCGGCGCGGGAGTGGCTCGCGTTGTTCGACGCGCTCGGCGAGAAATTGTCCCTCTCGCCGGACGGTGCGGCGCTCCCTGTTTGAGGTAGGCTCCGCCGCGATGCACACGTCCGTTCCTCCACCCGCCGATGGCCGCCGCGCCGCCGGCGTCCTTCTGCATCCGACGTCCCTCCCCGGCGGCTACGGCATCGGGGAGCTCGGCGACCATGTGATCGCCTTTCTCGACTGGGCGCAGAGCGCCGGGATGCGCATCTGGCAGGTCTTACCCCTGAATCCACCGGGATATGGCGAGTCCCCGTACGGCTGCCTCTCGTCGTTCGCCGGCAACCCGCTGCTCGTCTCGCTGCAGCGGCTCCTGCAGGAGGGGCTGCTCGAGCTGGACGACGTCGCGGAGCTGCCGCGCTTCTCCGACGAGCATGTGGAGTTCGGCGCCGTCGGGTCGTACAAGTTCGCGCTGCTGCGCACGTCGTGGCGCCGCTTCCAGGAGCACGCGAGCGCCGAGCTGCGCGCCGCCCTCGAGGAGTTCGTCACCTCCCCGGAGCAGCAGGAGTGGCTCGACGACTACACGCTCTTCATGGCGCTGAAAGACGCCGCCGGCGGCGCCCCCTGGTGGGAGTGGGACGAGCCGCTCGTTACGCGTGACGCAAAGGCGATCGCGCGGGCGCGGAAGGAGCTGGCGGACGACGTCCGCTTCTGGCAGTACGTCCAGTTCCTCTTCTTCCGGCAGTGGGAGACGGTGCGCGACGCGGCGCACGCGCGCGGCATCCAGATCATGGGGGACGTCCCGATCTACGTCGCGCACGACAGCGCCGACGTCTGGGGAAACCGGGAGCTCTTCCAGCTCGACGAGCACGGCATGCCCACCGTCGTGGCGGGCGTGCCCCCCGACTACTTCAGCGCGACCGGGCAGCGCTGGGGGAACCCGCTCTACCGCTGGGACGTGCTGCGCGACACCGACTTCCGCTGGTGGATCGCGCGGGTGCGGACGAACCTCCGCTTCGCCGACGTGATCCGCCTCGACCACTTCCGCGGCTTCGCCGCCTACTGGGAGATCCCGGCGGACGAGGCGACGGCGGTGCACGGCCGGTGGATGCCCGGACCGGGGAACGCGCTCTTCGACGCTTTACGCGTCGCCCTCGGCGAGCTGCCGCTCGTGGCCGAGGACCTCGGCTTCATCACCGAGGACGTGCACGAGCTGCGGAGGAGCGTCGGCCTGCCGGGGATGAGGATCCTGCAGTTCGCCTTCGCGCAGGACGACAGCACCCACCTGCCGCACCGCTACGATCCGCAGACCGTCGCCTACACCGGGACGCACGACAACGACACCGCGCGCGGCTGGTTCGATCGCGCCTCCGAGGACGAGCGGGAGAACGCCCTGGCGTACCTCGGCTGCGCGAGCGCCGACGACATCGCCTGGGGGCTGATCCGCGCCGCGTACACCTCCGTCGCCGAGACGGCGATCGTGCCGGTGCAGGACATCCTCGGCCTCGGGTCGGAGGCGCGCATGAACACCCCGGGCGCCCACCAGCACAACTGGAGCTGGCGCCTCGACGCCGGCGCGCTGACGCTGGAGAACGCGCTGAAGCTCCGGCGGCTGGCGACGCTGACCGGGCGCGGCTGACGCACGTGCCGACCATCCTCACGCATCCCGCCGCCGCGCTGCTGAAGAGCTGGTTCCCGCGCGTCCCGGGGCGGGCGATCCCGATCGGCGCCGCGCTGACGATCCTGCCCGACGCCGACGTGGCGGCGTTCGCGATGGGCATCCCCTACGAGCACGTGCTCGGCCACCGCGGCATCACCCACTCGCTCCTCTTCGCGCTGGTGATGGCGCTCCTCGGCACGCTCTTCACCCCCCGCCCCGGCCGCGCCACCTTCACGTTCCTCTTCCTCTGCGCCGTCTCGCATCCCCTGCTCGACGCCCTCACCGACGGCGGCCTCGGCGTCGCGCTGCTCGCCCCTTTTTCGAACGAGCGCTACTTCTTCCCCTGGACCCCGATCCGCGTGTCGCCGATCGGCCCCGGCTTCTTCAGCGCACGAGGGATGGAGACGCTGATGAGCGAGGTGGTGTGGGTGTGGCTGCCGGTGGGGCTGGCGGCGTTGCTCGGCAGGAAGGTGATCAAGGGGGACCGTCGGCCAAGGCGTTCTTAGCCGGCCGCCCATCGTCGACGGGAGCCGCGCTGTAGCTGACGCAGCGCCGCGCACTGAGCGCGTCGAGCAAGGGGCGGATCACCGCGAAATGCTGATGACGCAACCGAGCCGGCCGGTGAGCGTCTCGTCCGTGTCCGGCGCGCTGTTCAAGTTCAGCGCGCGGAAGTTGCGGTCGATCGACGGATGGAGGGGGTGGAACGTTCATTCCTTTCATGGAATTCTCCTTTTCGACGTTCGTAGGTTGAGAGAGTCAGCGCGGCAGACGCTCGCGCCATCGGGCGCGCGGCTGGCACCGAGAATGGGCGTCGGCGCCGTCATCGGCGGCGCCAGTGAAGCGATCAGCGCGTACGCCGCAGGCGGGGATGCGGGCGACATTGCTGCGGCGTTCGGTCGTGGCGCGGTCACAGGCGGCGTGGGTGCGCTGGCCGGTGCCGCCATTGGGCTCAGTACCGGAAACCCGTTGCTGGTCGGCGGCGGAGCCGGGCTCGCGAACGAGGTTACGAAGCAGTTTCTTCCGCACGGCGGCGAGTGCTGGGACAGTAACGCGCTGATCACGGCTACGCTCGTAGGAGGAGCCATGGGCGGGTTCATCGCGGGGTCTCCCGGCTGGAAGCGCGGGCGAAGGTATGCGAAACGGCGGCGGTCCGTTGCCGAACGGTTGGCGTCAGCGCGCGTTCAAAGATTATGGTCCGAACGCCACACGATTGCTGAAGCAGGAGGCGTTCGGTGGCGCTGTGGGTAACTGGTTACAGTACGGCTTCGGGGAGGTCACTGGACCGTGTGGCTGCGACTGAAGGGAGGTACGGTGGGCGAGACGCCATGGCACCTGTTGGACGAAGCGGGCGATAGTATCGAGAGTGATGACTTGCCACGCGCCCACCGCCTCGTGCTGGAGGCGCTCGACACCGCACCAGACTATGATCCGCTGCTTTATAGCCAAGCCATCTCCATTCTCACTCTCGCTGGGATGTATGACGACGCCGAAGCCGCGCACCTGCGCTACACCGAAGCCACCGGCGAGCGGCTGCGCGCGGACGTCACGCTCGAGGAGATCCGCGAGACGCGCGCTGCGACGCGCCCGGTCCGCATCGGCGACAGCGTCGTCTTCCGGCGGCTCACGCTCGTCGAGCGAGGCCACTTCTCGAACTACTTCACCTTCCGTCCGGTCACGAAGCTCGCCCTTGCTCCCGACGCCATTACGATCTGGCGGCGTCGCAGGTCGTGGACGTTTCCTTGGCCGGCCGTGACGGTGCAAGTCGCGAAGCGCCGTACGAGAAAAGCGATCGGTCGATACGCGGGCGGCGATTATCTCCAGAAGGTTTGTACGATTCGCGCCGAAGGCTTGACGTTCCGGTTCGATGTCTCTGACCAGTACCCTGATATTGGCTCTCCGCGCGAGTTCCTCGCTCTGCTCACCCAGTACGTTCCGCCATCCGTTGTTCAAGCGTGAGGCGCCATGTTGCTTCCTCTTTGCACTGCGTCCATTCCGGACAAGAAGCCAATGGGTTCGAGGTTTGAAAGTGGACGAATCAAGACGGTGACGCCGAAAACAGCTGCGACGATGGTCGCCGGCAGGTTCACGGAGTCAGGTGTACCGACGCGGACGCCGGTCCAGAGCGGCGTCGGAGCGGCGATGGCAGAGTCGGTCAACGGAGGGTGCTCGTGTCCGTAGCGGACCCCCTCGCCGTCAGGTCGTGTTCAGCGGATGTCCCAGCACGAGTATTCGTCCTCGTGCTGAGCACGATTCTCGGCTTGGGATCAGTTGCATCGTTCGTGACTGATGCTCGCTCGCCGCTCCCCTACATTCTCTTCGGAACGGTAGTATTCCTCGTCTCCTGGATGTCGGCTTACGAACTGACGTACTCGCGTGACGGCATTCGTTATCGTTCGCTTTTCGGCGGACGACGATCACTTGCCATCGCAGATGTGGATCATGCGCGGATCGACATCGGCGTATTCACGTATACGGACCGATTCAAGCCGACGACGAGGCTCGTCGTCGAAGGCCGCGACGGGCCGGCACTCGTCATCAACCTGAAGGTCTTCCGTAAAGACTGTGTTGAAGGTCTTATCGCGGTTCTCGACGATGCAGCGGTGCTCCGCGCTGCACAGGATTAATGCCGTGACTACGAGCAACGAGCAACTTAATGTCGTCAAGCGGCTGAACGACATCCTCGCTGGCGGCCTGCGTATCCGGCGCGCGAATCTTCGCAACTGAATTGTTGGCTACCCTGCGGTGACGGATCCTGAGTATCGACCATGAACGCGCAATGCATCTGCCCTCCTGTTCCTCCTCCTGCCACTGCCGGTAGTGGTTGTCGCTGAGGGATGGTGATGCAGCACGAAGAACAGCAGTTTGGCGCTACACCTATCGGGTACGTGTGGGCCTTGGCCATTCTCGGTACGCTCAGTGGTGCGATGGCGTGGAAGGCGGCGTTTCACGACGATTCATTCTGGCAGCCAGCAGCGCTGTTCGCGGGCATACTCGTACTGACGTTAATCTGGCTGAAAGCATTTCGCATACGCATCACGGCCGATGCACGGGAGTTCCGCAGCCTTTGGGGGGTCACGAGAATTAGGCATTCGGACATCCGTTGAGGCGTGAGGCGCCATGTTGCTTCCTCTTTGCACTGCGTCCTTCCGGACATGACGGGAAATCTGCTCGTCCGGGGCTGGAAGTGGTCGCCGATCGACCGCCGTGTGACCGTGAGAATTGAGGTCAGCGATGATCCTTATCTCGTCGGGCGGGAGTTCGATGGGTCTATTCGCGCATGCGATAGCGCAGCCGGAGAGTTGCTGATCGTCCTCAGGGAGTTTCTGAGCCGGAGAGATAGCTTCACGGACCATCGTCGTTGCCGCCCCGGTCGTGCGATGGCATGGCCTCGGTCGCCTGCTCCTGCTCTAGCGGTACCTTTCCGTTCCGTATTGGCGATGTGACTGCCTCGACCGGATGTAGAGCCCGATGAAGAACAAGTGGCTGCGCAAGCCATCCCGGAGTCCGGCCGGAGCTTTACGAGTATCCGCCGGAGAGTAGCGAAGCGGTCGTCCGCCTCTTCTCCTCTGGTTCACGTGACGCTCAAGAGGTTAGCCGGGACCGGCGGGACGTTAACGGTCACGGCAACGAGGGTATCAACGGCGGCTGTGGTGGCATTTCAACGCGTTCAGCAGTGATATCAATCACCCTGTTTGGGGGAATTGAAAACGTTCTGGGGATCAATCTTCAACGTCCTGAAGAGAACTCCATTACGTTGTGCTTGGGACCGACGACGTGGTGCAAGGGAAGCGAATGACCTGCGCCCTTATAGGTTCCATTCACCAGGGTCGCTCCATGTCCCCTACGCACCTGATCGATCACCCGCACGCGGTCATCGGTCACCACTGACGCGGTACCATTTATCTCCTCGACGTTCCCTATTGAGCGCACTGTGGTCGTTGATTGACGTTCACGAGCTCGTCGATAAGGTCCCCGAGCGCGTCGATGACCCGCGCAAGCTACCAGCCGGACGTTCGGGCACCATCGTTTTACCCCCCGCCGCTTGGTCCGTTACCTCTTCGCCGCCCGGCAGCAACGCCGGCCCCCTCTCCGCCCGATGACGCGGGTATGCCGTAATCCCTGTCGATGCAGGCGTGTCGTTGCCATCGGGGGGAACGTTGTCTCTCGCACACGGCCACGCCCGCCGAGACACGCCGACGCGCTGTCAGGCTAACGGGGGTTTGGTTAGCCTGAAGGGCCACCGGCGGCCGCCGAGGCGTTCCTGGCGCGCCGCTATACTCCCGCCCGGTGGGGAACTTCTACACCAGCATCACCTTGCGCGGGGCATCGGCTGACCGCGTGGTGCAGGTGATGACGGACCTGGGGCGCGATGCGTACGTCTTCAGCGACGACCGCACGGTGGTGGTTTACGACCGGGAGTCGGAAGAGCAGGACACGGAGGTGCTGGCCGCGCTCGCGGAACGGCTGGCGACGGAAACCTCCTGCGTCGCATTCGCGGTGCTGGACCACGACGACGATGTGCTGTGGTTCCAGCTCTACGACCGTGACGAGCTCGTCGCGGAGTACTGCAACCGCATCGGTCCACGACCTCGCGCGCGGGCAATGGCGCGTGCGCTCGGCTGTGCATCCGCGTGGCTCAAGTTATGGTTCGTGCTCCGGCGCCCCTACGTCACGCAAATCTACCGGCACATCGCCATCAACGACATCGCCGGCTTTCCCGAAGCAACCATTCTCGGGTACAGGTACATCGACCGCGGCGAACGCACCGACGACATGGCGGCGGGAAAGCTCGTCAAGCTGCCACGCTGGCGAGAGTCGTGAGCACCACCGAGCGAGATCCTCGCGATCAGTCCGGTTGACGGCCGTTTTTGGCGGCCGCGTCGAGCATCTCGGCGAACACTCCGCGGTCTTCGCAGGCGCCGGCGTCGTGAAACGGCTTCAGCTCGTCCAGGATGCGCCGTGCTTCCTCCCACGCGATCGGTTCGGAATCCTTCGTGACGACCGGCGAAGTGTCTCCCGTGACGGGGCTCCGATACTCCGCTGTTTGACGCCACTCCAACATGGGCGGTCGATAGCGACGCAACGTGCGCTCGGTTGCCCGCTGGGCGATTCTGAAGAAGAGGCGGTACTCGATGCCGTCCGCGCCTTCGAACATAGCGACGACCGAGCCGCCGTCGCGGACGATGTCCAGACGGCGCAGGGCAACGATCTTCGTTCCGAGTGCCATGGCGCGCCCCTCAGGCAAACACGTCGGCGACCGGCAGGGAGAAGCCGGGCAGCAGCGGTGAGGTGAGCGCCCGCCGCTCCCGGTGCTGACCTCGGCCGTTTTCTCGTACACGCCGGCGGCGGCGCGGTAGACCTCGACCAGCTCCAGCTCCGGGTCGACGATCCAGTACTCGTCGATCCCCGCCGACTCGTAGAGCTTCCGCTTCCGGACCTCGTCGTGATGACGGGTCTCGCCGGAGAGGACTTTCACGACGATGTTCGGGGGACCCTGGATTGCCGGTGCCATGGCAAAAGTCTACGCCCGTTCGAGCACCGCCACGGGGAACGCGGCGAAGACCTGTCGCAGCGGGAGCGCATCCCCTTCCAGATTCTCCTCCGTGAAGACATTGCGCCAGCGGCCGCCGACGCCGAGGGTGTGGTCGCCCCAGACGTCGCCGAGGGGGAACTGGCCAGTCTTCACGAGCCGGGTGGTGAGGCGGGGGACGGCGACCAGCACGTCGCCGCGGGTGAAGGCGAGGGCGTGCGGGGTGCCGGTGTCGACGGCGGCGTAATCGGCGCCGAGGCGGGGGCGCACGGCGAGAGTGCGGGCGGTGGTGAACAGCTTGATCCGCCCGTCCTGCCAGTTGCGCAGGAGCGTGGCGACGGCCGGCAGCTTGCGCAGGGCGGCCACGCGGCGCTCGTAGTCGACGGGGCGGCGGTTGTCGGGGTCGACGAGGCTGAAGTCCCAGAGCTCGGTGCCCTGGTAGAAGTCGGGAACGCCGGGCGAGGTGGCCTTCAGGACCACCTGAGCGAGGGAGTTGAGCATGCCGTGGAAGGCGATGCGCTTGTGGAAGCGGCTGAACGACTCCACGAAGGGGGGGTGCTCGATGACGGCGGTGGCGAAGTCCTGCAGCGCCTTCTCGTACGCCTCGTTCGGCGACAGCCAGCTCGAATGCGTCTTCGCCTCGCGCGCCGCCTTCTCCAGGAAGAGGCGGATGCGGGCGGGATCGTCGAGCGGCCAGACCCCGGCGAGCGACTGGTAAATCAGCAGCTCCTCGTTCGCGTCGGGAGCGCCGTCGCGCTTGAGCGCCTCGTTCATGCGCGTCCACTTCTTCACCTCGCGCTGCCAGAGGTCGGGGACCTCCGAGATGACGCTGATGCGCGCGCGCGTGTCCTCGGAGCGCTTGGTGTCGTGCGTCGAGGTGGCGTTCATGGTGGCCGGCCAGGTGCGGGCGACCCGCTCGTTGCGCGCGTGCAGGTCGGCGACCGGATCGAAGTCGCTGCCGCGTCCCGGCTCGCAGCCGACCTCGTTCAACGAGATGAGGCGGTTGTAGTTGTAGAACGCGGTGTCCTCGACGCCCTTGGCCATGACGCGGCCGGTGAACTGCTGCCAGCGCATCACGAACTCCTGCCACTTCTCCCGCTCGCCGGCGATGTACTTCGGCGGCTCGAGCAGCAGGACCTTGTCGATGAAATCGAACAGCCGCGGGTCGACGTTCGTCGCGCGCCGCCGCGCCTCGGCGACGGCGTGGTCGATGTAGCCGCGGTCCTCGTGCGAGACGGCGCCCTCGCGGATGTACGTGCGGTACACCGGCATGCAGGCGGTGACCTCGAGCAGCGCGGCCGACAGCTCGCTCGGCGAGAAGTCGCGGGCGTTCCGGTCTGCGACCGCCAGCGCCGCCAGGTGGCTCCCCATCCCCCGCATCTCGCCGTAAAAGAGCTGCTCGATGGCCTGCTTCTTCCGCTCGTAGACGACGTCCTCATACGGCGCGGCGATGCCGGTGTACTGGTGATAGAAGCCGGTCAGCTCGCCCAGCCCCCGCGGGTCGACGAAGACCGCGTTCGCCGTATCGAGAAAGTCGTAGCCGGTGGTGCCGGCGCAGCGGAACGACGGCGGCAGCTCCTCGCCATGCTCGAGGATCTTCTCGACGACGACGTAGAACTGCTCCTTCTCCTCCGTGGCCGGATCGCCGAGCCGCACCTGCAGCTTGGTGAGGTAGTTCACCGGCTCGTACAGGCCGTCGATGTGGTCGATGCGGACGCCGGTGATCTTGCCCTCCGCGATCAGCTCGAGGATCAGCTTGTTGCGCGACTCGAAGACCTCCGGGTTCTCGACGCGCACTCCGACGAGATCGGTGACGTCGAAGAAGCGGCGATAGTTGATGGTCTCGCTGGCGATGCGCCAGTAGGCGATGCGGTACGCCTGCGCGTCGAACAGCTTGTCGAGCAGGTCGACGTCGGAGTTGAACCGCTCCACCACCCGCTCGAGCGCCTCGCGGAACGTCTGCGACTGCTCGCGCACGCGCCAGAGCGCGTCCTTCAGGTAGCGGCTGTTCTTGATGGCGTCTTCACTCGCGACGATGTCGCGCACCTCGATGGCCGGCCCCTCCGTGGGGAGCGAGTCGACGCACTCCTGCAGCACCACTTTGTACGACTGCGGCGTCACCGGGAGGCGCTTGTCGAAGTAGCTGATGAAAAAGCCCTCCTCGTCGAAGCCGAGCTTCAGCTCGTGCGACTCCAGCGCCTCGCCGTAGGGCTTGCCGAGGAGCGGGAGGAGGACCTTGTTGTCCCGCCAGTCGATGTCGAAGTAGTGGATGTAGCGCGACTCCGCGCCGTTCTCGAGCACGCTCATCCACCAGGCGTTCTCGTGGCTCGCCGCCATGTGGTTGGGGACGATGTCGAGCAGCAGGCCCATCTCGTGGCGCGTCAGCTCGGCGCTCAGCGCGTCGAAGTCCTCGCGCGTGCCGAGCTCCGGGTTGAGCGTCGTGGCGTCGACGATGTCGTAGCCGTGCGTGCTCCCCTTGCGCGGGCGCAGGAGCGGCGACGCGTAGAGGTCGGTGATGCCGAGCTGCGCGAGGTACGGCACGATCTTCCGCGCGTCCTCGAACGTGAAGCCGGCGTTGAACTGGATGCGGTAGGTGGCACCGGGTACGCGGTACATCGACGCTTCGCCGGGCTAAGAGCCCGGCGCTCCAGAGAACACGGCGAACGAGGAGGGAGGGAGGGTCATCGTGCCGCCGCTCATGCCGGCGCCGGTGTCGCGGAGCGCCTTCCATGAGCCGGAGGGTGCGTCGACGCTCTGCGCCGCGTCGCTGAAGTTGAACGCGAGCAGGACGTCGCCGCGGCGCACCACCAGCACGCTCTGCTCGTCGTACGGGGTGGGCTGCACGGCGTCGAGGTCGAGGCTGCGGAGCGACGGAGTGTCGCGGCGCAGCGCGAGCAGCTCCCTGTAGAGGTTCCACATCGACTGGTGCTCGTCCCGCTCGCGCGCCGCCCAGTCGAGCTTCGAGCGGTTGAACGTCTCCTCGTCGTGCGGGTCGGGCGCCTCCCCCTGCCAGGAGAAGTCGTTGAACTCCTCCTTGCGGCCGTTGCGGACCGCCTCGATGAGAGCGGGGTCGGAGTGGGAGGTGAAGTACTGGAACGGCCGCTTCTCGCCGTACTCCTCTCCCATGAAGAGCATCGGGACGAAGGGGGCGAGGATGGTCACGGCAGCGGCGAGGCGGACCTTCTCGACGGAGACGAGCGCCGTGAGGCGGTCGCCCATCATCCGGTTGCCGACCTGGTCGTGGTTCTGGATCGAGATCACGAACTGCGCGCCGTCGCGCGTCTTCGGCTTCAGCCCGTACTTGCGGCCGCGGTAGACGGAGTGCTGCCCGACGTAGAGATACCCGGTCGTGAGCACGCGCGCGAGGTTGCTGACCTTCAGCGGGAAGCCGGAGTAGTAGCCGTCCTGCTCCCCTGTGAGCAGCGCGTGGAGCGAGTGGTGGAAGTCGTCGGCCCACTGCGTGTCGAAGCCGAGGCCGAACTCCTCCTTCGGCGAGATGACGCGGGGGTCATTGAGGTCGCTCTCGGCGATCGTGTAGATCTGCCGCCCGAGCTCCGCCGCCCGCCTGCGCACGGCGTCGCAGAGGTCCTGCAGGAAGGGCTCCGCGGAGTGGTCGACGATCGCGTGCACGGCGTCGACGCGCAGGCCGTCAAAGTGGAACTCGTCGACCCACTGCAGCGCGCTGTGGATGAAGAACCAGCGGACGTCGTCGCTGCGCGCGCCGTCGAAGTTGAGCGCGAGGCCCCACGGGGTCTTATAGCGGTCGGTGAAGTAGGGCCCGTACTGCCCGAGGTAGTTCCCCTCCGGGCCGAGGTGGTTGTAGACGACGTCGAGGAGGATGGCCAGGCCGCGCTGATGGCAGGCGTCGACGAGGCGCTTGAGCGCGCGGGGGCCGCCGTACGACTCCTGCGCGGCGCTCATGTACACGCCGTCGTAGCCCCAGTTGCGGGTGCCGGGGAACTGCGCGACCGGCAGCAGCTCGACCGCGGTGACGCCGAGGGCCTTCAGGTCGTCGAGGCGGGGGATGACGGCGTCGAACGTCCCCTCCTCGGTGAACGTGCCGACGTGCAGCTCGTAGACGACGTAGTCGCTCAGCGGGATACCGCTCCACCCTTCGTCGTGCCATTCGAAGTCGGAGCCGACGACCGCGGAGGCCTTGTGCACCCCCTCCGGCTGCAGGCGCGAGGCGGGATCGGGACGCTCGTCGCCGCCGTCGAGGACGTAGAGGTAGCGGGTGCCCTCGCCGCATTCGACGGTGGCCTCGTGGTAGCCGGTGGCGGTCTTCGTCATCGGCACGCGCTCGTCGCGGGGGGCGACGAGGTGCAGCTCGACCCGTTCGACCTCGGGAGCCCACACGCGGAACTCGGTGCGATTCGTGCCGACGACGTGCGCGCCGAGGCGCAGGCCGAATGGGGACTGGGACGCCTCGTGCTGCGCGCCGGCGTCCGGGAACGTCTCGGTTCCCGGAACGGAAGTGGCTTCGGTTGTGGTCAAGACTCGGACTCCTCGGTTGCGGACGACAGCAGGAAGATCGCGCCCAGCGGCGGCAGCGTGACGTGCGCCGACCAGCGGCGCCCGTGCAGCGGGATCGGGACGGCGTCGACGCCGCCCATGTTCCCCTGCCCGCTGCCGCCGTAGAGCGGAGCGTCGCTGTTCAGCACCTCGCGCCAGTGACCGCGGCGGGGGAGGCCGATCTGATAGTTGTGCCGCGGGAGCGGCGTGAAGTTCAACGCGATGACCATGACCTCGTCGGGGCGCGACTTCGACTTGCGCATCAGCGTCACGACGCAGTTCTCCGTGTCGCAGCAGTCGATCCACTCGAATCCGTCGGGCGACATGTCCAGCTCGTGCATCGCGGGGATGTCGCGGTAGGCCTTGTTGAGGTCCTCGACCCAGCGGTTCACGCCGGCGTGCAGCGGCTGCTGCAGGAGGTCCCACTCCAGGCTGGCGTCGTGGTTCCACTCTTTGTATTGCGCGATCTCGCCGCCCATGAAGAGCAGCTTCTTGCCGGGGTTCGCGTACATGTGGGAGAAGAGGAGGCGCAGGTTGGCCATGCGGCGCCACTCGTCGCCCGGCATCTTCCCGATCAGCGATCCCTTGCCGTGCACCACCTCGTCGTGGGACAGCGGCAGCACGAAGTTCTCGGTGAAGGCGTACATCATCCGGAACGTCAGGTCGTTGTGGTGGAAGCGGCGATGCACCGGGTCTTTGGAGAAGTAGCGCAGCGTGTCGTGCATCCACCCCATGTCCCACTTCATGCCGAAGCCGAGACCACCCAGGTACGTCGGCCGCGAGACCATCGGCCACGCCGTCGACTCCTCGGCGATGACCTGCACGTCGGGGTGGACCTTATAGACGTCCTCGTTCACGCGGCGGAGGAAGGAGATGGCCTCGATGTTCTCGCGGCCGCCGAACTCGTTCGGCACCCACTCGCCCTGCTTGCGGGAGTAGTCGAGGTAGAGCATCGACGCGACGGCGTCGACGCGCAGTCCGTCGGCGTGGTACTCGTCGAACCAGTAGAGCGCCGACGAGAGCAGGAACGAGCGCACCTCGTTGCGGCCGTAGTTGAAGACGAGCGAGCCCCAGTCGGGCTGGAAGCCCTTGCGGGGATCGGCGTGCTCGTAGAGATGCGTGCCGTCGAAGTAGGAGAGGCCGTGCTCGTCGCTCGGAAAGTGCGACGGCACCCAGTCGATGATGACGCCGACGTTGTGCTGGTGCAGCACGTCGACGAGGTACTTGAAGTCCTGCGGCGTGCCCTGGCGGCTGGTGGGGGCGAAGTAGCCGGTGCCCTGGTAGCCCCAGGAGCCGTAGAACGGATGCTCCTGCGGCGGCATCAGCTCGACGTGCGTGAAGTTCATCTTCTGCACGTACTCGGCGAGCGGCCGCGCGATCTCGCGGTAACTCATCGCGCGCCACGTCTGTCCGCCGTCGTCGGAGGTGCGCTTCCACGAGCCGAGGTGCACCTCGTAGATCGACATGGCGGCGTCGTAGGCATTGCGGGCGGCGCGGGTGCGCATCCACTCCTCGTCGCTCCACTCGTAGTCGAGATCCCACACCTTCGAGGCGGTGGCGGGCGGCGTCTCGTGATGCACCGCCATCGGGTCGGCCTTGTTGACGCGGTAGCCGCCGTGGCGGGAAACGATGTGGTACTTGTAGGTCGCGCCGCGCTCGAGGCCGGCGATGAAGCCTTCCCAGATACCGGAGGCGCCGCGCGCCTGCAGCGGATTCGCATCGGGATTCCACTGGTTGAAGTCGCCGACGACGCTGACGCGGTCGGCGTTCGGCGCCCAGACGCCGAAGATCACGCCGCCCGGCACGATGTGGCTGCCGAGCTTCTCCCACAGCTTGTGATGCGTCCCCTCGTTGAAGAGGTGGATGTCCCAGTCGCTGAGGAGCGACTCGGGGGTCTGTGGAGCGGCGGCCGCTTCGGCCGCCGAGGCCTCCGGCTGCACCTGCTCGACGGCCTGCGATGCGGCGGCGTCGCCAGCGTCATTGTCGAAGACGCCCGCGGCCGCGGTGATCGGCGCCTCGATGGTCGTGACGGCACCGGCCTCGCTGATGATCGGTCCGGCGTCGCTGAGCGCGATCGGCGTTTCGCCTTCGGTGCGCGGCGTCTCGCCGGCAGCGGCGTCGGGCAGGATCGGTCCTGCCTCACTGAGCTTCGTGTCGGGCGCGCCCGCGACGCCGCTGACGTCACCGAGCGACGCCGCCTCCGCGTCCACTTCCACGCGCACGCTCGGGACGATGTCGGCGCCGACCGTCTGCAGCTCGTCGACGGCCTCTCTCCGCGTGCGCTTCTTCGTGCTCGGCGCGGGGGCCGCGGCGGTGGCGCGCTTCGCGGGCGCGGCCTTCGACGGCTTCACCGGCTCCGGCGGTGCGGCGGGCGCGGCGTTGCTCGTGCTCGCGCGTTTGGTGCTGTTCTTTTTCGGGGGAACCGCGCCGGTGCCGGCGCCTGAGGTCGTGTCTTTCTTTTTCCTGATGGCCATTCAACTTCCCTACAACAGAGTCAGTAGCCGCGGAAAGCAATCCGCAGGCCTCTCATACAATTGCGCGCGATGACGGCGCCGAACCCGTGGGATCGCTATGCGGCTATCGAGCCGCTTTTCGCGGTGCTCGCGAATCCGAAATATCTCCGCGCAAACCTGACGCGCGAGGCGGAGGAAGAGTTCTTCGCGACGGGCGACGCGTACGCGCGTCACGTCATCGATACGATCCATCAGCGGCTGTCGCGCACCTTCTCGCCGCACGCGATTCTCGAGTTCGGCTGCGGCCCCGGACGCGTCGCGGTCGCGTTCGCCGAGCATGCTCCCGCGGTGGTGGCATGCGACGGCTCACCGGTCATGCTCGCGCTCGCGAAGGAGCACGCGAGGCTTCGTGGAGCGGAGCACATCCTCTTTCAGTCGAACGACGAGCTGTTCGCCTCGGCGCAGCGTTTCGACCTCATCAACGCGTCGCTCGTCCTGCAGCACATGCCGCCCGCCGAGGGGCTGCCGCTGCTGGCGCGCCTCCTCGGCAAGCTCGGCCCGAACGGCATCGCCGTCTTCACCTTCCCGTTCCGCCGCACCACCGGAACGCTGACCACGCTCTCACGCTGGGCGCGCAAGCGGCTGCCGGGGGCGAACGCGGCCGCGAACGTACTGATGCGGAAGCCGGCCGGATTCCCCTTCCTCTACTCGCACGTGTACGGCTTCGCCGACGTGCTCTCCACCCTCCGCACCTCCGGCTGCAGCGAGCCTTACGTGCAGGTCGAGCGGCAGGGCGACCTCGAGGTGGCGACGATCTTCGTCCGCCGCGAGATCGAGGGCAGCCGCGGCGACGCCGACAGCGGCTACGTCCCGCCCATCCCGACCAGCGGCTTCATCGACGTGCGCGAGCTGATCGCCAACACCTCCATGGACGAGCTGCACCGGAAGGCGGAGGAGTACTTCTCCAGCCTGAGCAACTGGGACCACCACATGGCCAAGCCGTTCGCGAACGCCGGCGACACGCCCGCGATCCTGAGCAGCCTGGCCGCGATCATCGACGGGATGCGCCTGCATCCGGGGATCGAGGTGCTGGAGTTCGGCGGCGGCACGGGGTGGCTGTCGCGGTTCCTGACGCAGCTCGGCTGCCGCGTCTACCTCACCGACGTCTCCCCCTCCGCGCTCGCCATCGCGCGCGAGCTCTACCGCCGCCTCCCTCCGATCGGGAACAAGCCGGAGCCGTCGTTCCTCACCTTCGACGGACACCGCATCGACCTGCCCGACGCGAGCGTCGACCGCATCATCACCTTCGACGCCTTCCACCACGTGGTGAACCCGAACGAGGTGCTGGCGGAGATGGCGCGCGTGCTGCGCCCCGGCGGGATCGCAGCGTTCGCGGAGCCGGGGCCGCACCACTCGAAGACGCCGATGTCGCAGTTCGAGATGCGGACGTACGGCGTGGTCGAGAACGACATCGACGTGCACGAGATCTGGGAGACGGCGCGGACGCTCGGGTTCGCCGACCTGAAGCTCGCCGCGTACACGCCGCGCGCCTCGTTCATCAGCCTCGCCGAATACGACGACCTCCTCCTGGCCGGCGACGTCTTCGTCAACTTCGCTCACTTCGCCCGCGCCGCGCTCGGCACCGTGCGCAACTTCTTCCTCTACAAGGAGGGGCAGGAGAAGATCGACAGCCGCCGCGCCGACGGGCTCGCCGCGCGCATCAACGTCACGGTCGACGGCAGGACGGTGCACGCGACGGTGGAGAACACCGGCACCGCGGAATGGCTCCCCGGCCGCGAGCCGCTCGGCGGCGTCTCCCTCGGCTGCCATCTCTTCGACGAGCAGGGCGCCCTCGTGAATTTCGAGCTCCATGGCGAGGCGCTGCCCGAGCGCGTGCTGCCCAGCCAGAGCGCCGAGCTCACGTTCACCCTGCCGCCGCTCCCGCCCGGCACGTACGACCTGGAGTTCGACCTCGTGGCCGAACAGGTGCTGTGGTTCGCGCAGGCGGGCACGACGCCCGCCCGCGTGCGGGTGGTCCTCCCTGGACCGACGGGCTCTTAGTCCGTCGATTTGCCGGGCTGAGAGCCCGGCACTCCAGAACGAACGCGCCGCTCGTTCACGTTCGTGAGCGTCCTGCGGATCGAGCCGTCGGCCTGCGCCTCCTCCAGCGTCATCCGGAACTTGTGGCGCCAGCTCTTGTCGGGCAGGCCGGGGACGTTCTGCGGCACGAGCTCGCGCCAGAGGTCCTCCGGGTTGACGAGCATCATCTCCGCGTCGCTCGCGGCGAGGTAGGCGAGCAGCGCCTCGAGGATGGTCTGCACGTTCTCGGTCGGCCCGCCGGTGAGATAGCCGTGGTCGATGAGGAACTGCGTCACGGCGCGGCGGGTCTGCTCGCGCGTCTCCCGCTCCTTCGCCGCCCCCTTTTCGTCGAGGAGGTCCTGCTCGACGCGGTCGTCGACGTCCTTCGCTCCCCAGAAGGCGGCGAAGGTCGGCATATCGTGCGTGTTGACGCTCGCGATCGACTGCTCGGGAGGCGTGGAGATCGGCGGGTCGCCCGGCTTGACCTCGTACTGCACGACGTACATGCGGCGCAGGCCGTGGCGGTTCATCAGCTTCGGCACCTCGGGCGGCACCGTGCCGAGGTCTTCCCCGACGATGACGCAGCCGTGGCGGCGCGACTCGAGGGTGAGGATCGCGTAGAGCTCCTCCGCGTGATAGCGGACGTAGACGCCGTCCTTGGCGTCGCTCCCCTCCGGGATCCAGTAGAGGCGGTGCAGCCCCATGACGTGGTCGATGCGCAGGATGCCGGCGTGCGAGACGTGGTGGCGGATCGTGTCGCGGTAGTACTGGTAGCGGTCCTGGCGGAGCGCCTCCGGATCGAACGGCGGGAAGCCCCAGTTCTGCCCCTTCGTGAAGAAGAGGTCGGGCGGCGCGCCGACCGCGACCCCCTTCGCGAAGACGTGCGCGTAACGCTTCGCGTCGAAGCCGCCGGGATTCACCCCCAGCGGGTAGTCGAGGTAGAGGCCGGTGCCGAGGCGGCGGGCGGCGTTGGACACCTCGCGCATCTGCTGGTTCATGCGGAACTGCGCGTAGAGGTGGTAGCGGGCGTCGCCGCGGAACTCGGCGTACTCGCGTGCCTTCTCGGCGAAGAGCTCGTATTCGGCGGTGGGGGTGAAGCGCTGCGCGCAGCGCTCGATGACGCGCTTCTTCTCCCGGCGCACGGCGGCGTGGTCGACGTCGCGCATCTGCTGGAGGTGTGCGATCGCGCCGTCGCTCGCGTCGCCCGGCTGGAACTCGGGGAGGCGGGTGACGTCGAGATAGAGCTCGTTCCAGTAGAGGCGGCTCACCGGCGAGTAGGGGCTCGGGTCGTCTTCGTGCGCGGCGAGCATCGGCAGCGTGGCCACGATGCCGCCGCCGTGATGGTCGACCCAGCTCGACCAGGCGAGGAGGTCGCCGAGGTCGCCGGCGCCCCAACTGCGGCGCGTGCGGGCGGCGTAGAGCGGCGCGAAGAGTCCCCACGTCTTCTTGCGGGGCGCGTACGCCTTCTGCGGCGCGGCGATGACCAGCGCGCCGTACGTGCCGCCGAAGAGGAGCAGCGTGTGATAGCCGTGCGGGACCGTCTGGTCGAGCGTGATCGTGCCGCCGAGGACGTCGGTGCGGCCGGAGCGCCACGAGCCGTCTTCGAGGTGAAGGTCCCACTCCACCCGCTCGCCGTTCGGCAGGTTGACGTCGACGGTGCGGTCGCTCCCCCAGAGCACGATGACCGGCTGGAGGACCGGCTCCTTCTGCTGCAGGTCGATGCGCGCGAGCGGCATGCCGGCGCGCTTTTCGATGGCGGCGACGAGCGCGTCCTTGGAAGCCTGCTGCTTCTGGCCCGCCGCGTCGGTGTAGGAGGTTTCGATGGAGTAACGGCGCGCGAGCTCGCGCAGGGTGGAAGTCCTCATTGAGCGTCGCGGAGTTGCAGCATCTGCGCCGCGACGCTGATTGCAATCTCCTGCGGATGATTCGAGCCGAGCTCCAGTCCAACCGGGCAGAAGAAGGCTTTCGTCATCTCCGGCGGGAGCCCCGCGTCGAGAACGTCCTGCCGCAGCCGCTTCGCCTTGGCGTTGCTGCCGATGACGCCGAGGTAGGGGAACTTTCTCGTGCGTAGGATTTCGATGAGGATCGGCTTGTCGGTGGTGTGCCCCATCGTCATCAGCAGCACGAAGGCGCCGTCGGGGATCGCCGCGACCTGCGACGGCATATCGGCCGCGTGCACCTTCGTCAGCTTCGGCGACTCCGGCAGCCGCGCCAGCCACTCCTCGCGGGGATCGATGCAGGTGATGCGGCAGTCGAGCTTCGCCAGGGTCTCGACGAGCGCGTTGGCAACGTGGCCGGCGCCGAAGACGACGATGTTCCAGCGGGTGACGTTGAAGGCCTCGAAGTAGACCCGGACGATGCCGCCGCAGGTCATGCCGATGTCCTTCTCCAGGCTCCACTGGTGGAAGCGGGTCTTCGGCGCGGCGGGGTCGCTCAGCAGCGCCTGCGCCTCGGCGATGGAGCGCGCCTCGATCTTCCCGCCGCCGACGGTGCCGAACACGCGCCCCGCGGACGTGACGAGCATCTTCGAGCCGCGATCCTGCGGCGTCGAGCCGAGGGTGTCGACGACCGTGACGGCCACGAAGGGCGTCCCCTCCTGCACGAGCTGGCTCTCGGCCTCGAAGAACGTGACCACGCAGTAAGCTTCTCACATGCGGATTTCTTCGCAACGCGTCGTCCTGCCGGACGGCATTCGCCCCGCCACGCTCGTCCTGGACGGCGCAACCATCGCTGCCGTCGAGCCTCCCGGACGCGCGGACGTCGACTACGGCGACCTGGTGGTGATGCCGGGTCTCGTCGACTCGCACGTGCACGTGAACGAGCCGGGACGGACGGAGTGGGAAGGCTTCGAGACCGCCACGCGCGCCGCCATCGCCGGCGGGATTGCGACCATCGTCGACATGCCGCTCAACTCGCTCCCGCCGACCACGACCCTTGCGGCGCTGGAAGTGAAACGTGGAGCGGTGGCCGCTTCGGCCACCGGCGCGAACGTCGAGCTCTGGGGCGGAGTCGTCCCCGGCAACACGAAGGAGCTGCGGCCGATGCTCGAGGCCGGCGCGCGCGGCTTCAAGTGCTTCCTGGTGCACTCGGGCGTCGACGAGTTCCCGAACGTGAGCGAAGAGGAGCTGTACGAGGCGGCGCGCGAGCTCGCGCCGACCGGCGCGCCGCTGCTCGTGCATGCGGAGCTGCCGGAGCACCTGCACGAGCCGGCCGGCGATCCGGCCGACTACGCGACGTACCTCCACTCCCGTCCCAATGCCGCCGAGGATGCGGCCATCGAGCTGCTGCTGCGCGTCTGCCGCGACACCGGCGCGCGGATTCACGTCGTGCATCTCTCCTCCGGGAGCGCTCTGGAGATCCTGCGCCGCGCGAAGCAGGAGGGGTTGCCGCTGAGCGCGGAGACGACGCCGCACTACCTCCACTTTGCCGCGGAGTCGGTGCCGCGCGGGCGGACGGAGTTCAAGTGCGCGCCGCCGATTCGGGAGCGGGCGAA
Source organism: Thermoanaerobaculia bacterium (assembly GCA_036399015.1). Lineage (GTDB taxonomy): Bacteria > Acidobacteriota > Thermoanaerobaculia > Gp7-AA8 > Gp7-AA8 > QHVT01. The sequence goes on from DASWNW010000095.1 coordinate 25,165, forward strand.
CCGGGAGCAGCTCTGGAGCGGGCTGCGCGAGGGGCTCATCGAGCTGGTCGTGAGCGACCACTCCCCCTGCACGCCGGAGCTGAAGCGCGGCGACTTCGCCACGGCGTGGGGCGGCATCGCCTCGCTGCAGTTCGTGCTGCCGATCGTCTGGACCGGCGCGCGCCCGCAGGGCTTCAACATCGAAGACATTGTGCGCTGGTGCAGCGCGGCGCCGGCGCGGCTGGCGCGGCTCGAGCGGAAGGGAGCCATCGTCCCCGGCCACGATGCCGATCTCGCGGTCTGGTCGCCGGAGGAGACGTTCACCGTCACGCCGGAGCTGATCCGGCACCGCCACAAAGTCACGCCCTACCTCGGCGCGGAGCTGCAGGGCGTGGTTCACGCCACGTGGGTGCGCGGACGGGTTGTCGGTGATCGGTGATCGGTTGTCTGCGGTTTCCCGCCTCCGGGACAACTGACAACCGACAACTGACAACGCTACAGTAGCGCCGTGTCCGACTTCCGCACCTTCATCGACCTCGCCTCCGAACGCCTCGGCGGCAGCGTCCTCTACGCCAACGACGACTACTTCGCCGAGAAGGAGAACCTCCTCAAGGCGTCAAAGCCGGTCTGGAAAGAGCACGAGTACACCGACCGCGGCAAGTGGATGGACGGCTGGGAGAGCCGCCGCAAGCGCGTCCCCGGTCACGACTTTGCGATCGTGCGCCTCGGCCTGCGCGGCGTCGTGCGCGGCGTCGTCGTCGACACCGCGTTCTTCCGCGGCAACTACCCGGAGTCCTGCTCGCTCGAGGGCACGTCGATGCGCCCGGACGCGCCGGTGGAGGCGCTGCTCGAAGCCGCCTGGCGGCGGCTCCTCCCCCGCTCGCCGCTGCAGGGCGACAGCGAGAACGTCTTCGAGGTGAACGGCGGCGACGCCGTCACCCACCTCCGCTTCAACATCTTCCCCGACGGCGGCGTGGCGCGCCTGCGCGTGCATGGGGAGGTGGTGCCGGAATGGCGGCTGGTGGGCGGGCTCGGGAACGAGATCGACCTCGCGGCCGTGGAGAACGGCGCGGACGTCCTGAACTGCAGCGACATGTTCTTCGGACCGAAGCACAACCTGATCATGCCGGGCCGCGCGCACAACATGAGCGACGGGTGGGAGACGCGCCGCCGGCGCGGGCCCGGACACGACTGGGTGATCGTGAAGCTCGCCACCGAGGGGCGCGTGCGGCGGATCGAGCTCGACACGAACTGGTTCAAGGGGAACTATCCGGACACCGCCTCGATCGAAGGCTCGCGGGACGGGGAGAACTGGACCGAGGTGCTGCCGCGCACGAAGCTGCAGGCGCACACGCGGCACTTCTTCCTCGAGGAGCTGGTGTCCGAGGGGCCGTTCACGCATCTGCGATTGAACGTCTACCCCGACGGGGGGGTGAGCCGGATGCGGGTGTGGGGCGTGGCAACCGACGACGGGCGGCACGCGGCGATCGTGCGGCGGGTGAACACGCTCTTCGACGCGGGGGAGCTGCGGCGCGTCTGCGGCTCGTCGCGCTGGGTGGAGTCGATGCTGAAGGGGCGGCCGTTCGCGTCGTGGGAGGCGCTGCTGGCGGCGGCGAACGAGAGCTGGACGTCCCTCGACGCAAAGGACTGGCTGGAGGCGTTCGCGGCGCATCCGCGGATCGGCGAGCGGAAGGCGGGCTGGTCGTCGCAGGAGCAGAGCGGCACGCGCGCCGCCTCCGAGGAGACGATGCAGCGGATCGCCGACGGCAATCGCGCCTACGAGGAGAAGTTCGGCTTCATCTATCTCGTCTGCGCCACAGGACGCTCGGCAGGAGAGATGCTGGAGAACCTGACGGAGCGCCTGACGCACGACCGCGACGAGGAGCTGCGCATCGCGGCGGCGGAACAGGCGAAGATCATCGCGTTGCGACTGGAAAAGCTGGTGCTCTGATGGCCGGAATCACGACTCACGTGCTCGACACCGCGAAAGGCCGCCCCGCTGCCGGCGTCGCGGTCACGCTCTTCCTCGGCACGGACGTCCTCTTCGACGGCGAGACCGACGCCGACGGCCGCGCACGCGTGCTGGACCATGACCGGGTGCAGAAGGGAACGTACCGGATCGTGTTCGACACCGGCGCGTACAACCCCGCCGGCTTCTTCCCCGAGGCGACGATCGTGTTCCGCGTGGACGACGTCGCGCAGCACTACCACGTGCCGCTGCTGCTGTCGCCGTTCGGGTACTCGACGTATCGCGGGTCTTGAGAGACGACCGGGGGGCCTCCGGCGGGCCGGCCGGGCCGGCTGCCCTGGTTGCCATAGGCTGGCCGCGCGCGTGCTGCAGTGAACGCGGTCCGTGCGAACGCAAACGCCGCCGGCCGGGCCGGCCCGCCGGAGGCCTCTCGTCGGTCTCTCAAGCCCCGCGACGGCCGGCGAGGATCTTCACGAACGAGCGGCTGCGTAGTTCCTCCAGCGTCAGCCCAGTCGCGAGCGCCTCCTCCTCCGTCAGCGCGCCGCTGTTCATCCCCCTCAGAAAGTAGTTGAGCAGCCCCTGTCCGGTGGCGGCGTCGTCGAAGACGTCGCCCACGAGCGTGGCCTGGCCCGCCTTCTCCATGAAGTTGCGCAGGCGCTCGGTGGCAGCCGCGAGGCCGGAGAGGAAGAAGTCGTACACCGCGGCGTAGCGCGTCGGGAGCTGCGCGGGATGGAGGTCCCAGCCCTGATAGTAGGCGTGCACGAGCGAGTGGCGGACGTGCTGGACGTGCAGCCGCCAGGCGCGGTGGATCGTGTCGCGGTCGCCGATCGGCAGGATGTTCGTGGCGCCGTCGGACAGCCACAGCCCGGTGCCGGCGTAGGCGACCTGCATCATGTGCCGCGCGAAGTCGCAGGCGGGATGGTCCATGCGCTGCTCGGCCGCGGTGATGTTGCAGCTCGCGGTGTAGTCGTACGTCCCGAAGTGGGCGGCCACGGCGCGTCCGCGGGCGGCGTCGAGGAAGCGCGGCAGGTTCGACTCGCCATTCTCCGCGAGGATCGACTGCGTCGTCTCGATCATGAACTCGAGCCGGAGCGTGTTCGGCGCGAGGCCGAGGCGGGGCTCGAGCTGGTCGAAAACATCGGCGAGGAGCGTGACCTGCTCGGGAAGCTGGATCTTCGGCAGCGTCACCACGAAGTTCGACGGGAGTGCACCGCCGGTGGCTTGGGTGAGCGTGGTCAGCACGATGTCCATCGTCCGCAGGCCGCGCCGCATCAGCTCCTGCGTGAACGGCTTGATGCGGATGCCGATGAACGGCGGCAGCGTGCCGTCCTGCATGCCGGCGGCGAGCTCGCGGGCGACGATCTCCGCCTGCCGGTCCTCCTCCTCGTCGGGGCGGTTGCCGTAGCCGTCCTCGAAGTCGACGCGGAAGTCCTCGACCGGCTCGCGCGCGAGCTTCTCCACGACGCGCTGCCAGACCGTCTCGGCGCGCGAGTCGTCGACGCCGATGGCGCGGGCGAAGACGAACGGGTCGACGCCCTGCTCGTCGAGGATGCGCACCGCCTTCTCGCCGAGTTTGCGGGTCGTGTCGCTCTTGAAGAGATGCGCGCCGCCGTAGACGGTGTGCACCGGCTGCCGCTCGCCGGCCGAGCCGGGGAAACGGCGCATGAACGGCACGAGCGCCCGCTCCAGCGGGGCGGCCATGGTCTGCAGTTCGTCGGAAGAAAAGCTGGTCGCCATGGAGGCTCCTTGTACGACACGAGCGGCGTGCGAGCAAGGTACACTTCGCCGCCGTGGCCGTCCCCCAGCGCACGACCCACGGACGTGCCTTCCGTGTCCGCCTCCTCCCGCACCTCCTCTTCTTCCTCCTGGTGTGGCCGCTGGCCTGCGTCGGCCTCGGCGTCGTGTTCCTGAAGGAGCAGCCGCTCACCGGCGTCCTCGACTTCAAGGCGAGCTTCGCCGGCATGGCGGGCGGGACGCTCGAGCTGCTCCCGGAGCTGCTGCAGCTCGGCCTCCTGACAGGACTCGTGTCGGCGCTCTTCTTCGCGTTCGCGCGCGTGGAGACGGGACGGGTGGCGCTCTGGCTGGAGCCGCTGGCGGCGCTCGTCGCCATCACGGCCGGCTTCTCGATGGAGCTGCCGGCGCTGCTCCGGCATCCGCTGCTGATGCCGGTCCGCCCGCTGCCGGTCGTCGCCGCGCAGCTCGCGGTCCTGCTGGCGGCGCTCGCGATCGCCGCAGTGGGTCCGAGGCGCCGCGTCATTCCGGCCGCGCTCCTCTTTATTGTCGCGTGGGGCGTGGCTGTCACACCGCACGCCGGACAGGAACGCACGGCGCCGCGCGACTCGGTCTTCATCCTCGGGCTCGACTCGCTGTCGCAGAGCGACCCGCTCGATCCGCTCCGCCGCGTCGTCGCAGAGTCGAACGGCACCTGGTATCAGCATCCGGTCACGCCGGGGCTGCTGACGAACAGCGTCTGGACGGCGATCGTGCAGCACCGGCACGCGCACGAGACCGGCGTCTTCCTCACGTATCAACTGCCGGACTGGAAACGGTCGCCGTACCAGCTCGTGAGCGAGGGGAAGCGGCGGGGCTTCGAGACGTGGAGCTTCTTCTCCGACCAGTTCACGACGCACATCGGCTCGATGGCCGGATTCGACGTCGACCGCAGCGGGCCGGTGGGCTGGCTGCAACTCGCGACGGCGGCGGTGAAGGAGATGCACATCCTCGCGCCCGTGCTCCTGCCGCGGCTTCCGCGGCTGCCGCTCGCGCGGACGCCGCGCAATCAGTCGGGCACGTTCGGGTTCCGCCTGGCCACGGAGCTGCGCGACTTCTTCACCGCTGGCAGGCGGGACGCGAAGATCCTCTCCATCGGCCACGTCGACTATCTGCATCAGCCGGCGTATCCGGCGATGTCCGACCTGACGCCCGCCGAGCGGGGGCGGGTGCGGCGGGCGCGGGTGGAGGCGATCCGCGATCTCTCGCTGCACTGGCAGTACCCGGAGTGGGAGGGCGAGCCGCTCGGGATTTACGCCTGGAAGATCGCGCGCCTGCAGCAGGAGGTGGCCAAGGCGATGCGCGACAGCGGCGCGTCCGACCCCGCGCGCCGCAACCGCATCATCCTCCTCTCCGACCATGGCAACCGGAAGGAGATCGCCGCCACCGACTTCGCGCGGCAGCGCTATTACAAGGTGCTGTTCGCGACGATCGGCATCCCGGGTGGCGACCCGCGGAGGCCGCTCTCGCTCCTCGACATCCCGCTGCTCCTCGGCTGGCCCGATCCGTCGCGGCCCGGCCCCGCCGACCTCGTCGTGGAGTACGTCAACAACGAGTCGCCGAAGGAGTGGAAGGTGATGATGGAGAGCGCGGTGCTGGCGAAGAACGGAGCGGTGCTGCTCGACCCACGGATCACGGCGGCGGTCGGGCAGCGGCTGCTCGCCTACCGACCGCACTCCGGCGTGCGCGCGTACGTGAAGGTGCCGGCGGTGCCGACGGAGTTGACGCTGCAGGCCGCGAGGTAAACTTCGCCGCCGTGACCTCAGTCGAGCGGCGGCCATTCGCGACAGCACTCCGGGCCCGGCTCCTGCCGCACCTCGCGTTCTTCATTCTGGGATGGCCGCTCCTCGCGATTGCCCTGGGAGTGGCCTTCCTCAAGGAACAGCCGATCACGCTGGTACTGGCGTGGCAGACGGCGCTGGCGGGGATCAGCGCCGGCGCCATGAACCTGGTGCCGGAGCTGCTGGTCCTCGGCCTCATCGCCGGCCTCACAGGGGCGCTGGCGTTCGCGGCGGTCGATCGCACGGCGACCCGATGGACGTGGCTCGAGCCGGTAGCGGTGCTCTTCGCCATCGTCGGCGGCTTCGCCATGGAGCTGCCGGCGCTGCTCCGCCATCCGATGCTCATGCCGTTGCGGCCGGTCCCGGTGTGGATAGCGCAGGTGCTGGTGCCGCTGATCGCGCTCGTGCTCGCGCTGGCGGGAGGCAAACGTCTTCCGCGCGTGGCGGCGGTGGCTGCCGTCTTCTTCCTGGCCTGGGGCGTCACCCTCACGCCGCACCTCGGCTCGCGACGCGTGGCGCCGCGCGACTCCGTCTTCATCCTCGGGCTCGACTCGCTGTCGCAGAGCGATCCGCTCGCGCCGCTGCGCCAGACGGTCGCGGGAGCGAACGGCACCTGGTACGAGCATGCGGTGACGCCGGGCCTCCTGACGAACAGCGTCTGGGTCGCGCTGTTCCAGCACCGTCATCCGCACGAGACCGGCGTCTTCCTCACCTACCAGCGTCCGGACTGGAAGCGCTCCCCCTACCAGCTCGTGAGCGAGGGGAAGCGGCGCGGCTTCGAGACGTGGAGCTTCTTCTCCGATCAGTTCACCACGCACGTCGGTGCGCACGGCGGCTTCGACGTGAACCGCAGCGGACCGGTGGGCTGGCTGCAGCTCGCCACCGCGTCGATGAAGGAGAGCCACATCCTCGGGCCGGTGCTGCTGCCGCGGCTCCCGCGCATCCCGCTCGCCCGGACGCCGCGCAACCAGTCAGGCACGTTCGGCTACCGGCTCTCCGCCGAGCTGCACGGCTTCTTCACCGCCGGGTCGCGCGACTCGAAGATCTTCGCCGTCGGCCACGTCGACTACCTGCACCAGCCGGGGTATCCCGGCATGTCCGACCTGACGCCGCACGAGCGGGGGCGCGTGCGGCGCGCGCCGGTCGACAAGATCTGGGACCTCTCGCTGCACTGGCAGTACCCCGACTTCGAGGGGGAGCCGCTCGGGATTTACGCCTGGAAGATCGCGCGCCTGCAGCGCTTCGTCAGCGACGCGCTCCGCGAGAGCGGGGCCGCCGACCCGGCGCGCCGCAACCGGATCATCCTCCTCTCCGATCACGGGAACCGGAAGGACGTGGGGCCGCAGGACTTCGCGCGGCAGCGCTACTACAAGGTGCTGCTGGCGACGATCGGCATCCCGCCCCGTAACCCGCGCATGCCGATCTCGCTACTCGACCTGCCGCTGCTCCTCGGCTGGCCCGATCCCTCGCGCCCCCACCCGGCCGCGCTCGTGGTCGAGTACGCGAACAACGAGAGCCTCGACGAGTGGCGCCGGATGATGGAGACGGCGACCCTCACGCCGACCGGCGAGGTGATCCTCCAGCCGCGCGTGACCGCGGAGCTGGGGCGGCGGCTGCTCGCGTACCGGCCGCACTCGGGCGTGCAGGCGTATTTCCGCGTGCCGGTCGTGCCGACCGAGCTGACCCTCGGCCGCTAGTGCTTGCGCACAAAGTGCGCGATCACCCACCCCACGAGCGTCAGCACCGAGAGCACGACCCAGTTGTGCTGGTTGCCGTAGGTGGTGGTGGGGTAGTGATTGCTGATCATCATCAGCACCACCGGGATGACGATGTAGGTGTTGTGCTTGGAGCGGAACTTGGCGCGGTCGGCGAGGCGCTGGTCGGGCTCGCGCCCCTCGCGCACGGCGGCGACCATCCGCTTCTGCGCCGGGATGATGCGGTGCCAGACGTTGGCGGCCATGATCGTGCCGAGGACGGCGCCGACGTGCAGGAAGGCGGCGCGGTTGCTCATCACGCGCGGCAGCCACCAGGCCAGCGCGACGATCAGCGCAAACGAGATCGCGATCGCCACCGGTTCGTGCTTCGCCAGCGGCGAGAGCCACAGCAGGTCATAGACGATCCAGCCGGCGACGATCACGCCGATCCCAATCGTGGCCGCGACCGCGAAGCCCGGCTTGCCCGGCTCGCCGTCGACCAGCAGCCCGCCCATGTAATAGACGAGGATGAGCAGCGGCATCCCGCTCAGCCAGGTCATCGCCGCCTCCCACCGGAACCAGTGCAGCGTGTGCTCCTGCGACGGCTTGCTGGTCTTGTTGACGACGTAGAAGCCGCCGCTGTGGACCATCCAGACCTGGTCGGGATCGGTGCTGTGGAAGCGGCGGTCGAGCCAGGTGAAGTAATACGTCGCGCCAACCCACATGATGCCGGAGAAGACGTGCGTCCAGCGGAAGACGAGGTTGAGCCACTCCTGAAGCGTGTAAGACATGTGAAATGCAAATGAAGAATTTCGAATGAAGAATGAAGAACTGGAAAGCAGCCGCACCTCTTACTTCTTCATTCGAAATTTGAAATTCTTCATTCCGCCGCCGCGGCGGCGACGGCTCCTTTCTTCGCGTAGTAGGTGAGCCTCCCCAGAATCTCCTCATTCGTGGCCGGCAACTTCAGCTTCGCGAGCTCCCCATTCGACACGAACCCGAGCGCGTGCTTCACCGCACACCACGCTGAAATCGCCATGAGCAACGGCGGCTCGCCGACGGCCTTGCTGCCGGCGACGTTGACCGGGTTGTCGTGCTCGATCCAGTCGAGATGAAACTCGGGCGGCAGGTCGTTGATGTTGGGGATCTTGTACGTGGTCGGGGAGTGCGAGAGCAACTCGCCGTTGGGTGCGTAGCGGAGGTCTTCGGTCGTCACCCAGCCGAGGCCCTGGATGAAGCCGCCGACGAGCTGGCCGCGGTCGACGCCGGGGTTGATCGGCTTGCCGATGTCCATCAGCACGTCGCTGCGCAGCACCTGCAGTTCGCCGGTGAAACGATCGATCAGCACCTCGGAGCACGCCGTCCCCATCGTGAAGTAGAGGAACGGCGTCCCGCGGCCGCTGGTCCAGTTCCAGTCGAGGCGCGGCGTGGCGTAGAACCCCCGCTCTCCGAGCGGCACGCGCTCCTGGTAAGCGAGTTTTACGAGCTGCTCCCAGGTCATGAGCCCGCCATGCTGGCGCTGCACCTCGTCGAGGCGCTGCCGGATCCGGCGGCAGGCGTCGAGGGCGGCGCTGCCGTTGAGGTCCGCGCCGCTGGAGGCGGCGGTGGCGGAGGTGTTGTTGTTCTTCTCCGTCGACGTCTGCATCACCACCACGCGCTCGATCGGCACGCGCAGCTCGTCCGCCACGAGCTGGCGGATCTTCGTGTTCACGCCCTGCCCCATCTCGGTCGCGCCGGTCGAGACCTGCACGCTGCCGTCGAGGTAGACGTTCACCAGCGCGTTCGCCTGGTTGAGGAACTTGGTGTTGAAGGAGATGCCGAACTTCACCGCCGTCAGCGCGAGCCCTTTGAGGTGCGTGCGGGAGGTCTCGTTGAACGAGCGCACGGCGCTCATGCGCGCGCGGTAGTCGCAGCGCTCCTCCAGCTCCGTGAAGAGGCGGGGGAGGGTGTTGTTCGCGACCACCTGCTCGTAGGGCGTGGTGTTGCGCGTTTCCACGCCGTAGCAGTTGGCGCGGCGGACGTCGAGCGGGTCGCGCTTCAGGAAGGCGGCGATCTCCTCCATGATGTTCTCGATGTTCGCGACCCCCTGCGGTCCGCCGAAGCCGCGGAAGGCGGTGTTCGGCGGGTTGTGCGTGCGGCAGACCGTACCGCGGATCTCGATGTTCGGGATGTAGTAGGCGTTCTCGGCGTGCGTCATCGCGCGCGCCATGACGGCGGGCGAGAGGTCGGCGTACGCGCCACCGTCGGAGTAGAGGTCGACCTTCAGCGCGACGATCTCGCCGGTGCGGTCGAAGCCGACGCGGTAGCGGTTCCGGAAGGCGTGGCGCTTCCCGGTGACGTGCATGTCGGTGTCTTTGTCGTAGACGATGCGTGCGGAGCGCTTCGTGTTGCGCGCGACGAGCGCCGCCATCGCCGCCGGGTGCGTGGCCTGGGACTCCTTACCGCCGAACGCACCGCCCATGCGCTTCGTGTTCACGACCACCTGGCTCATGTCGATGCCGAGGAGGTGGGCGATGACTTCCTGCACCTCGGTCGGGTGCTGCGTCGACGAATGCACCGTCACCGAACCATGCTCGCCCGGGTAGACGAGCGCGGCCTGCGACTCGAGGTAGAAGTGGTCCTGACCCTGGTTCTCGAAGACCCCTTCGAGGACGTGCTCCGCGGCGGCGAGGGCGGCGTCGGCGTCTCCGCGGCGGATGAAGCGGGTCTCGCCGAGGAAGCTGTTCGCGGCGATCGCCTCCTCGATGGTGAGGATCGGCGGGAGCTCTTCGAGGTCGATTTTGATAGCGCGCTTTGCCGCATTCATGGCGGCCGCGGTGTCGGCGGCGATGACGACGAGCGGCTGTCCGCGGAAGAAAACCTCCTCCTCGACCAGCAGCGGCTCGTCCTTGGCGATCGGGCCGAAGCAGTTGTGGGCGAGGTCTTCGTGCGTGTAGATGCCGGCGACGCCGGGGATGGCGCGCGCCTCCGTGAGGTCGATCGATCGGACGCGGGCGTGCGCGTGGGGGCTCCAGACGAAGTCGACGAGCAGCTCGCCGGGGAGCGGCGGCAGGTCGTCGATGTACATCGACTCACCGGTCACGTGACCGCGGGCGGAGTCGTGCGGAACGTCCTTGCCTACGTACATTCCTTAAGGCGCCGCCTCCGGCGGCGACGTGCATTCGAAGTAGAACCTCGACATGATGTTCTCGGCGAGCTGGAGGCGGAACTCCTTCGAGCCGCGGACGTCGGTGATCGGCGCGATCTCGCCGCGAGCGATCTCGCCCGCCTCGGCGAACGTCTCCTGCGCGAACGGCCGTCCGCTGAGAAACTCCTCGGTTTGTCCGAGCCGAAGGACCATCGGGCCGACGCCGCCGTAGGCGATCCGCATCGACTCGATCTTCCCGTCATTCCGCTTCATCAGCATCGCGGCGGTGAACGTCGAGATGTCGAGATGGCTGCGCTTGGAGATCTTGTAGAGGCGCAGCGTCTCCTCCCCCTCCGGCAGCGGGATGAAGACGCGGGTGATGATCTCGTCCGGCTGGAGCGCGAGCTTCTTGTAGCCGACGTAGAAATCGGAGATGGCAACGGTGCGGGCGCCCTTCGTGCCGGTCAGCTCGAGGCTCGCGTTCATGACGTAGAGGAACGGGAGCGTGTCGGCGATCGGCGAGGCGTTGGCGATGTTGCCGGCGAGCGTGCCGGCGTTCTTGATCTGCGGGGAGCCGAAGCGGTCCATCACCGGGACGAGCGCCGGGACGACGTCGCGGATCGCCGCCTCGAACTGCGCGAGCGACGCGCGTCCTCCGACAACGAGCGTGCGGCCGTCGACGCGGACGTCGCCCAGCCCCTCGATGCCTTCGAGTGAGAGGATCGCCTCGGGGACGAAGTGGCGCTTCGTGTGCCACACGCCGAAGTCGGTGGCGCCCTGCACGATGACCGTGTTCGGGTGCTCCGCCTTGAAGCGGATCGCCTCGTTCAGGTCGACCGGCTTGGCGAACTTGCCGATGCTCACCGGCTCCCGCTCCACTTCGGCGATGGCGGCGAGGATGGGTGCGCTGTCGTAGCGCTGCGCGATCTTCGGCTGGCCGGCGACTTCGTTCGCGGCGCGGATGATCGACTCGTAGCCGGTGCAGCGGCAGAGATTTCCCGTCAGGCCGCGGCGCGCGTCCTTCGACCCTTCCTCGCACATGCCGGCCATGGCCATGATGAAGCCGGGCGTGCAGTAGCCGCACTGCGCGCCGTGGCAGCGGACCATGGCGTCCTGCACCGGCGTCAGCTCGCCGCCGCGCGCGAGGCCTTCGACGGTGACGATGTGCGCGCAGTCGAGCTGGAAGAGGAACTGGATGCAGGAGTTGATGGGGCGGTAGCGGAGCTCCCCATTCTCGCGGCGGCCGACCAGCACCGTGCAGGCGCCGCAGTCCCCCTCCTCGCAGACGATTTTCGTCCCGGTCGCGCGCTGGTCGTAACGGAGGAACCGGGAGAGGGTCTGGAACGCGCGCTCCCCCTGGATGCGATGCGGCTCACCGTTGACGTGGACGAGGACGAAGTCGCGCATGGGTCGGCCGCTGATTGTATCGTTCTGTTACCGTAATCGAGCATGTCCATCGGGTTCGCGAAGCGGGCCGGCGTCACCTCGGGAGTGCTCGGCGCCCTCTGCGTGCTCGCGGAGCTCTGCTTCCGGTTCCCGCATCTGCTGGTGACGAACGACGCGCGCACGTTCTACACGGCGAACATCCTCTTCTTCCGAGGACTGCTGCTCGCCGCCATCGCGCTCACGTTCGTGCTGGCCTGTCTCAGCGCGCTCGTGCTCCGGTCGAAGCTGCACTCGGCGCTCGGGCTGATTCTCGGCACCGTGGCCATCCTCCTCGGCGGCCCGTCGGCCGAGGCGGTGACGTCGAAGCCGCTGCCGGTGTCGGCGGGACTCGATTACTTCATCCTCTCGCTGCTCGTCACGGCGCTGCTGTTCGTGCCGATGGAGCGGCTCTGGCCGTTACGCGAGCAGCGCATCTTCCGCGACGGCTGGCAGCGCGACCTCGGCTACTTCTTCGTCAACCACGTCAGCGTGCAACTGCTCGCGTTCCTGACCATCATCCCGGTGCAACTGTTCTTCGCCTGGGCGGTCGACGGGCCGTTTCAGCGCGCGATCGCGGCGCAGCCGCTCTGGCTTCAGTTCGTCGAGGTTCTTTTCGCCGTCGACTTCACCAGCTACTGGGTGCACCGCGCGTTTCACCGGGTGCCGCTGCTGTGGCGCTTCCACGCGGTGCATCACTCGATCGAGCAGCTCGACTGGCTGGCCGGCTCGCGCCTGCACCTGGTCGACGTCATCGTGACGCGCCTGTTCGGATTCCTGCCGGTCTTCCTCCTCGGCTTCTCCGCGCCGGCGGTGTACGCGTACCTGATCTTCGTCTCGTTCCACGCGGTCTACATCCATGCGAATGTCAGCCATCGCTGGCCCGTCGTGCGCGGCGTCCTGACGACGCCGGAGTTTCATCACTGGCACCACGCCGCCGAGGCGGAGGCGGTGGACAAGAACTTCGCGGTGCTGCTGTCGTGCATCGATCGGATGTTCGGGACGGCATACCTGCCTGACCGCTGGCCGCGGAGTTACGGGCTGGTCGAGGAGGGGCGGATTTGAGCGACGCGAGGCAGAAACTGATTCGCCAGTTGCAGGGGGCGTGCTCCGGCGAACTGGCGGCGGGGTACGCGTACCGGGGCCACTGGAGGAGCCTGCGCGAGGGGGCGGAGCGGGAGCGTATCCGCCAGATCGAGGCGGAGGAGTGGCATCACCGCGAGCTGGTACTGGGGCTCCTGCGCGAGCTCGGCGCGAAGCCGAACCCGCTCCGCGAGGCGATCTTCTGGGTCATCGGACGGACGCTCGGCGCGCTCTGTCCCGTCAGCGGCTGGTTCCTCCCGATGTGGGGCGCCGGTCGGCTGGAGCGGGGGAACATCGTCGAGTACGAGGTGGCGGCGGTCTACGCCGTCGAGTGCGGCCATCCCGAGATGGTCGACTGCCTGCTGACGATGGCAGAGGTGGAGTGGGACCACGAGCTCTTCTTCCGCGAGCGCATCGTCGGTCACCGCTGGCTGCGCTTCTGGCGGTTGTGGGACGCGCCGCCGGCGAAAGAGTCGATCCGGCGGCGTCAGTCGATCTGAACGAGCTCCAGCTCGAACGTGAGGTCCTTGCCGGCCAACGGATGATTCGCATCGAGCGTCACCGAGGTGGCGTCGACGTTGGCCACCTGCACCGCCGCGCTGCTGCCGTCGGGGAACCCGACCTTGAGCATGTCACCGACCTCGATGTCTCCGCCGTTGTCGGGCATCTGGTCCTTGGAGACGGTGAAGACCAGCTCGTCGCGATGATCGCCGTACGCATTTCCCGCCTCGATGTGCTGCGTCTTCTTCTCCCCCGTCGTCATCCCCTCGATCGCCTGCTCGAACCCGGGGATGACCTCCCCCGCTCCGAGCGTGAAGACGATCGGCTCCGCGCCGGCGGAGGAGTCGAACTCGGTGCCGTCAGCAAGGGTGCCCCGGTAATGCACGTGAACGGTGTCGCCGCGTTTGGCCTGTTGCATGGGTGGTGGTCGAGGGCAAGGATCGCGCCTGATTGTTCGCGTTGCGCGTTGCGCGTTGCGCGTTGCGCGTCGCCCGGTGCCAGTTGCGTGTTGCGAGTTGCGCGGGCGCGGTCGCCTGGGCGACTCTCCGTCGCGGGTGCTGCCAGGCGCTACAGCGCGGGCAACACGCTACGCGCTACACGCAACGCGCGACGCGCAAGCGGCGCGCGCCAACTTCACTCCAGCAGATCCAGCACGCCGCGCAGCGGGATGCGCACCCAGTCGGGGCGGTTGTTCAGCTCGTAGACGATCTCGTAGAGGCCTTTCTCGATGAGGTAGGAGCTGAGGAGGACCTCGACTCCTTCGCGGGTGGAGGGGAGGTGGGAGGCTTTGCCGCTCTCGCCGAGGTACGCGCGGAGGAAGGCGGCGCTGACCCAGCGGTGCCAAAAACCGGCGCCCGCTTCGAGCCGCGCGAGGTCTTCCTTGCGGACGTATGAGCCGGGCGCGGTGCCGGAGAGCACGGCGTGCGGGGCGTAGTGGAACGAGCGGAGCATGCCGGCGACGTCGCGGAGGCCGCTGCGCTTGAGGCGGCGCTCGCTGAGCGGGCGGGCGGGCTCTCCCTCGAAGTCGATGATGACGAAGTCGTTGCCGGTGTAGAGCACCTGGCCGAGGTGGTAGTCGCCGTGAATGCGGATGCGCTGCGCGTCGATCTTGCCGTTCAGGACGCCGCGGATGTGCTGGTGCAGCTCCTCCTCGCGCGACAGCAGGTCGGCGAACTGCTCGTCGTCCTTGCCGCGCCGCCGCAGCACCTGCAGCGTCTGCACGAGTTGCGTGCGCATGTACTGGTAGATGGAGCGCTGGTAGTGCGGCGTGAACGGCTCCGGCGCGAACGCCGGGATGTCGGAGCGGGACGCGAGCGCGAGATGCATCTGCGCCGTGCGCTGGCCGAGGAGCTCCGCGTCGGCGAGATAGCTGCCGATGGTCTCACGGGCGATGTCGGGCAGCGGCTTCTGGGCGAGATTGAAGACGCTGTCGTGCGGCATTGCCTTCGTGATCCGCTCGACCGCGCTCGGGTCGCTGAGCAGCCGGTCGTAGTAGCGGCCGATCGCGTCGAGCGTGTACGCCCAGGCGTCGCCGGAGTTCGGCGTGAAGCCCTGCACGATGGCCACTGTGGTCGGGGTGCCGGTCAGCTCATCGCGGTACTCCAGCGTGCCGGCAATGCGCGGTGTGTGCGTGAAGGGGGTTTCCTCGTTGAGGAAGCGGGTGATCTCGACGTCGGTATTGACGCCGGTCTCGAGGCGGCGGAAGAGCTTCAGGAAGAGGTTCTGGCCGTAGATGATGGCAGTGTTCGACTGCTCGACGCCGAGGACGTGCGTCTCGAGCTCCTTGTCCTCGCCGCGCAGCTCCTTGTAGGCGCGCGTGGACACGCCGGCCACGCTGCCGCTGACGCCCTTGAGCTGCTTCTTCCGGGCGACGGTCTCGAGGAGCGCGTTCGCGAACGCCTCCTCCTGCACCGGCTCGTACAGCACCGCCCCTTCGCGAAGCCGCGCGATGACCGGCACCTTGCGCGACTGGTCCTGCTCGCGGCGGACGTTCGCAATCCCGAGCGGAAGGAGGTACGTCTGCGGCTCGCCTTCGCTGAACTCGACTTCGAGGATGGCGAGGCGGGCGTCGTCCGGCAGCTCGATGGCGTCGCGGACGTTGATGGCGTTGATGCGCCGCGCCTTGCTGCCGAACCAGCGGCGCGTCGGCAGGTAGGCGGAGAGCGCACGCTCCAGCGCGTCGCGGTGCCGGGCGGCGAAGATCTCGTCCCAGCTGCGGGCGCCGATGAGCGGCGCGTCCTGCGTCGTGATCTCCGGCGCGACTTCCCGCTTGAGCTCGAACCAGTAGAAGGCGAAGGGCCCGAGGTTCAGGAAGTAGGGGCGCTCGCCGATGACGGGGAACTTCGTGCCGCCGGAGAGCTCGATCGGCACCATGCCGCGGTACTGCGCGAGATCGAGCTCGAAGCACTGCACGAGCCGCGAGAGGTTCGCGACGACGAGGATGGTCTCATCCTCGTAGCGCCGCACGTACGCGAGGATCTTGCGATTCTCACTGTGGAGGAACTCCATCGTGCCGCGCCCGAACGCCTTGTAGCGCTTGCGCATGGCGATGAGGCGCTTCATCCACCAGAGCAGGGAGTACTGGTTGCCCTGCTGCGCCTCGACGTTCACCTGCTCGTAGTGGTACTCGGGATCGATGATGGTAGGGAGGAAGAGCTGCTGCGGGTTGGCGCGGGAGAAGCCGGCGTTGCGGTCGGCACTCCACTGCATCGGCGTGCGGACGCCGTTGCGGTCGCCGAGGTAGATGTTGTCGCCCATCCCGATCTCGTCGCCGTAATAGATGATCGGCGTGCCGGGGAACGAGAAGAGCAGCCCGTTCATGAGGTGAATGCGGCCGCGGTGGTTGCCGAGGAGCGGCGCGAGGCGGCGGCGGATGCCGAGGTTGATGCGCGCCTGCACGTCCTTGGCGTAGGTGCGCCACATGTAGTCGCGGTCCTCGTCGGTGACCATCTCCAGCGTCAGCTCGTCGTGGTTCCGGAGGAACATCGCCCACTGGCAGTTCTCCGGGATCGGCGGCGTCTGCCCCATGATGTCGATGATGGGGAAGCGGTCCTCCATCGCCAGCGCCATGTACATGCGCGGCATGACGGGGAAGTGGAAGGCCATGTGGCACTCGTCGCCGTCGCCAAAGTACGGCAGCGAGTCCTCGGGCCACTGGTTGGCTTCCGCCAGCAGCATCCGGCCCGGGTACTTCTCGTCCATGTAGGTACGGATCTTCTTGAGGTACTCGTGCGTTTCGGGAAGGTTCTCGCAGGTCGTCCCCTCGCGCTCGAAGAGGTAGGGGATCGCATCGAGCCGGAAGGCGTCGACGCCCATGTCCATCCAGAAGTCGAGCGCCTTGAAGAGCGCGTCGTGCACGGCCGGGTTGTCGAAGTTGAGGTCGGGCTGGTGGGAGAAGAAGCGGTGCCAGTAATACGACTTGGCGACCGGGTCCCAGGCCCAGTTCGAGGTCTCGAAGTCCTTGAAGATGATGCGGGCGTCGCGGTACTTGTCGGGCGTGTCGCTCCAGACGTAGAAGTCGCGCCAGGGGCTGCCGGGCTTCGCGCGCCGCGACTTCTGAAACCACGCGTGCTGGTCGCTGGTGTGGTTGATCACCAGCTCGGTCACGACCTTGATGCCGCGGCGATGCGCCTCCTTGAGGAAGGCCTTGAAGTCGGCGAGCGTGCCGTAGCTCGGGTTGACCGCGGTGTAGTCGGCGATGTCGTAGCCGTCGTCACGCAGCGGAGACGGGTAGAACGGGAGGAGCCACAGGATGTTGACGCCGAGGTCCTGGAGGTAGTCGAGCTTGCGCGCCAGGCCCTGAAAGTCGCCGATGCCGTCGCCGTTGCTGTCGAAGAACGCGCGGACGTGCGTCTGGTAGATGATCCCGTCTTTGTACCAAAGGTCGTCAGTCATAACTGTGAACACGGAACGCGGAACACGGAACGCAGAACGATGAAAAGCGAGCGCGCAGCGGCCTCTCGTTCCGTGTTCCGTGTTCTACGTTCTACGTTCCTCATAAGAAGTACTCAAAGTCTTTTTCGGTGCGGACGCGCCGCCGAATCCTGAAGATGTGCGCGGAGACGACGTGCGGGTTGAGCTGCACGAAGTTCCGTGGGCCGTGCCAGGTATGGCGCGCGCCGCTGAGGAGGTCGTGCACCTGGAAGGGGCGCCCTCCCTCGAGCTTCAGCGCCTCCATGTCGAGGTCGATCCAGGCGGCGTGGGTGTTGTGGGGGTCGAGGTTGACCACGCAGATGATCGCGTTCTCGCCCGCCGTCTTGCTGTAGCAGAGGATGTTCTCGTTGTCGGTCTCGTGGAACGTGAGCGTGGCGTTCTGCTGCAGGGCGATGTTGTCGCGGCGGATGCGGTTCACGGCCGCGATGAGCTCCGTAAGGTCGTCGTCGGTCGGCGGCCAGTACTTGACCTCGTACTTCTCGGAGTCGAGGTACTCCTCGCTCCCCTGCTCGCGCGGCAGGTGGACGAAGCGCTCGTACGCCGGTCCGTAGATGCCGTACGAGGCGGTGAGGGTGGCGGCGAGGATGAGCCGCTGCGTGAACGCGGCACGGCCGCCGTGCTGCAGGAACTCGGTGAGGATGTCGGGGGTGTTCGGCCAGAAGTTCGGCCGGAAGAAGTCGCTGACCGGCGGCCGGGTGATCTCCTCGAGGTACTCCTGCAGCTCGTGCTTGGTATTGCGCCAGGCAAAGTAGGTGTACGACTGCGTGTACCCCGCCTTCGCCAGCCGGTACATGATCTTCGGCCGCGTGAACGCCTCGGCGAGGAAGACGAGGTCGGGCCATTCGCGCTTGAGGTCGCGGATGCACCACTCCCAGAACGGCAGCGGCTTCGTGTGCGGGTTGTCGACGCGGAAGACGCGCACACCCTTCCTCGCCCAGAAGGCGAAGACGTCGCGCAGCTCCGCCCAGAGCTCGCTCCACTGCTCGCTCTCGAAGTGGAAGGGATAGATGTCCTGGTACTTCTTGGGAGGGTTCTCCGCGTACTGGATCGTCCCGTCCGGCCGCATCAGGAACCACTGCGGATGTTCCTTGACGTAGGGGTGATCGGGGGCTGCCTGGAAGGCGATGTCCATCGCCACCTCGATGCCGAGGGCGTTCGCGCGCGCTACGAGACGCTCGAAGTCGTCGATGGTGCCGAGCTGCGGATGGATCGCCTTGTGGCCGCCCTCCTTCGAGCCGATGGCCCAGGGGCTGCCGACGTCATCCGGCTCCGCCTTGACCCTGTTGTTCTTCCCCTTGCGGAACGTCTCGCCGATCGGGTGGATCGGCGGCATGTAGAGGATGTCGAAGCCCATGCGGGCGATGCGGGGAAGCTGCGCCTCGACGTCGGCGAACGTGCCGTGCCTCCCCGGCTCGGTGGCGGCGGAGCGGGGGAAGAGCTCGTACCAGGTGCTGAAGGCCGAGCGCGGCCGGTCGACCTCGATGAGGAGCTCGGAGTGATAGCGGGTGATGAACTTCCGCTCGGCGTTCCGCCACATCAGGGCGAGGAGGTCTTCGCTCCAGAGGTCTTCGATCTTCTCGGCGATGCTGTCGTCGCTCTCGAGGGCGGCGATGAACGCATCGAGACGCCGCTTGTCGCGCGTTCCGGCGCGCTCGGCGGCGGCGCGCATGTACCCGAGGCCGATCAGCAACTGCACGCGCAGCTCTTCGTCGGTCGCGCCGCCGTCGACGCGCTTCTTCAGGTCGCGATGCCAGGTGAGGAAGTGGTCGATCCACGCTTCGATGGTGAAGCGGTGGAACCCGAGGTCCTGGACGGGGAACTCGGCGCGCCAGCGGTCGTTGACGAGGGCGTGCATGCGCACTTCCTTCCACTCCGACTCGCTCTCGTGCCGGTGCAGCACGATGGCCGAAATGAGGTCATGACCATCCGCGAAGATGTCTGCCTCTGCGAACACGACATCGCCGAGGACCCGCTTCGCGGGGAACGCTCCTCCGTCGACTTCAGGAGACGCGGCTTCGATGATGACGCGGTGTCTACCGTCCAGCTCCGCTCGAACCACTGCGGGCGTGAGTAGTGCCAGTTGCGTGCCGGTGAAAGTGGTGAGTCGAAGTGGGTTCCTCGGGTTCCTCGGGTTCCTCGGAGGTCCTCGGGATGGTCAGGACAAATCGCGGTCGGTCGTCCCCGAGGAACGCCGAGGAACTGCCGAGGAACCCGAGGAACCCGCGGAATCGGCAAGGACGTCGCGCACGAACGGCCGCACCACGACGGCGAAGAGACTCGGCGCGGGGCCGCGGGGCAGTTGCACGAGCCGCAAAATTTGCTCCGCGGCGACAGCGAGCGCCACGAGCAGCGAGAGGAGCGCGGTCAGGCTGCCGCCGGCGGCTTTGCCGTACGAGCTGACGATGCCGAGGACGCCGAAGACGAGCATCGTCCAGGTGAGGCCGTACGCATGCTTGCGGTAGTCGAAGCCGTGGCGCTCGGCGAGGCGCTCCTGCTCGGCGCGCGAGAGGAGCGTCAGAAAAGGCGCCTTCATCATCAGCGCGTCGCTCCGCACGACGTCGTCCGGCGGCGGCAGCGTGAACGAGGCGTTGGTGCCCCGGCCGGGAGCGGGGAGCTCGCGGCGGAAGAGAAAGTAGCCAATCGTCCCGATCACCGATCCGATGCCGCGGCTGCTCGACAGCGCCACGGTCATCCGGATCAGCGACTCGACGAACATGAATCCGCCGAGCAGAAAGAGCCACGACGGGATCGGCGAACGGCCGCCGGTGAGGGTCGCCTCGACCTCGAGCATGACGAAGATGCCGAACAGCACCATCGGCGGGATGCACGAGGCGATGGTGATGCGCGACGGGACGAGGCCCAGCTCGTTCTGCATGCGCACCTGCGCGGCCGAGGGAAGATGGCCGAGAAACATCCCGGACCAGGCGGAGGCGGCGCTGGCGCGCCTCTGCTTGTGCGCGAGCTGGTGATCGGCGAGCCGGCGCGCCTCCGACTCGGCGTCGTAGCTCTCGAACGTGCGGATGGTGTGCTCTTCCCGCCACGGCGCGAGGACGTAGCGCACCCGCTCCCCCTCCCCCGCCGCCGCCTCCACCACCTCGAAGTATTGGTCCAACCAGAGCACGGCGGTGCCGGGGTATTCGGCGCTGGTGTTCGTCTTCGGCACGCGCGGCGTCCACCCCTTCGGGATCGCGGAAAGGAGGATCAGCTTTTCCCCCGCGTGCCGGAGGCGGTCGGAGCCGAATGGCTGCATCGGGTAATGCTACGCCGACTGGGCGTCGATGCAGGAGCGGACGTGCGAGACGAGCTCGCTGATGTCGAACGGCTTCGGGAGGACGCGGAACGGCGAGCCTTCCATCCTCTCCTTGATGACGTTCGGGGAGGCGGCGCTGGTGACGATGATGCGGCGCAGGCGCTCCGGCTCTTCGCGGGCGAAGGTGGAGATGAAGGTGAAGCCGTCGAGGTTCGGCATCATCAGATCGAGGACGATCACGTCGTACTCGCAGACGCCGAGCTTGAGGACGGCCTCCAGTCCGTCCGCGGCGACGTCGACGCGATATCCCGCCCTCGCCAGGACCATCGAGACCAGACGGCGAATGGCCGGATCGTCCTCGACGACGAGGATCCCGTGCTCTTGATTGTCACCCACGCTCGTACCCGATGTTGCGTCACTAGCAAAAAACGAACCTTCACCGGGGCGGAGGAAAGACTTCCGCGATGACGCGCGCGCGGTAGTCGAAGATCTCCGCGAGCTGCCGCGCCACCAGCCGGCCGGCCACGAGGTCTCCGAGGAGACCGAAGGGAAGCTCGTACTCGACCTCGTCGTGCATCTCCACGCCGCCGGCGACTTCGCGAAATGTATGGGTGTGCAACCAGTAGCGGTAGGGCCCCCGCTCCTGCAGGTCGGCGAAGACCTCGCCGTCGCGCCAGATCGTGATGCGGGTGGTCCAGCGGACCGGCAGGCCGAAGACGCGCAGCGCGTAGCGGATGCGGTCGTCCTGGCGGAGGTTGCGCGCGGGGCCGCCCAGGATGCGGAAGCGCATCCGCGGTGGCGTGATGCGGGCGAGGTTGGCCGGCGCGGCGAAGAACTCGAACACGCGCGCGGCCGGCGCGGCGATGAAGGTGGTGCGCTCGAAGCGCTTCTTCGAACCGGTGACTCGCGTCACGGACGCTGCTTCACGACCGGGATGACGTCGTTCATGATCCAGAGCGGCCCGACCAGGAGGTGGACGAAGTTGCGGAAGAACGCGGGGTTCTTGTGCTCGTACACCTTGTGCCCGATGAACTGGAAGATCCAGCCGAGGATGAAGAGGCCGATCGCGAAGGCCGCCGGCAGCGCCGCGCCGACGAAGTAGAAGACGATGGAGACAACGATCATCGCGACCGCGAGGCGCCACTCGATGACGAAGTAGTAGGCGCTGGAGAGCGCGATGAGCAGCATCGCCGCGTCGAGCGTGATCGTGCCGACCGTGAAGAGCTTCACCCAGGTCAGCATGGCGATGAGCGTCAGCATGATCATCGGGATGCCGAGCCGATGGAACCACTTGTTGCCTTTGGTCTGGTGATAGCTGGCGTAGTCGGCGAAGAGGGCTTCGACGGTCTGCATGGGGGCATTGTAAGACTTGGTGTCGGGTGTCGGGTGTCGGGTGTCTGGGGCTCGTCGCCCGGGCAAAACATCGCAGACACCTGATACCTGACACCTGACACCATCTACCGCCGCCGCGCCACCATCTTCATCGCCGTCTTCGGCCGCAGCGTGATCAGCGCCACCGGCTCCACGTCCGGTCCTCGCTCGAATCGCCACTGCTGCGCGATGGTGGCGAGCAGCAGCACGCCTTCCATCCAGGCGAAGCTCTCGCCGATGCAGATTCTCGGGCCGGCGCCGAAGGGGAAGTAGGCCATCTTCGGGCGCGCCGCCTTCGCCTCGGCAGTGAAGCGGAGGGGATCGAAGCGCTCGGGGTCGGGCCAGTAGCGGGGGTCGCGATGGGTGACCCACTGCGAGACGACCACCAGCGCCTTCTTCGGAACCGTCCATTCGCCGATCTTCGCGTCTGCAGTCGCGAAGCGGCCGATCCCCCAGGCGGGAGGGAAGAGGCGCATCGACTCGGCCAGCACCATCTCCGTGTACGGCAGGCGGGGGTAGTCGGCGGGCGTCGGCGTGCGGCCGCCGAGGACCTCGTCGAGCTCGCGGTGGAGCTCGCGCTCGACCTCCGGATTGCGCGCCAGCGCGTACCAGGTCCAGGCGAGCGCGTTCGCGGTGGTCTCGTGGCCGGCGAGGAAGATCGTCATCGTCTCATCGCGGAGCTGGAGGTCGGTCATGCCGCCGCCGTCCCCCTCCACGTCGGTCGCCATGAGGAGCATGGAGAGGAGATCGCCGCGGTCGGCGTTTGCGCGGCGGCGCTCCTCGATCATCGAGTAGATCGTGCGGTCGAGCCGCGCCATCGCCTTCCGGAAGCGGCGCACCTGCGGGAAGAACGGGATGCGCACGATGAGCGGCGCGAGCGGATGGAGGAGGATCGGGAACATGAGCATCAGCTCCGTCAGCGCGGCGCCGATCTCGTCCGCCTCGTCGTCGACGTCGGCGTCGAAGAGGGTCTTGGCCACGACGGCGAGCGTGAGGCGCATCATCTCGTGGGCGACGTCGAGCTCCTGCCCATCCTGCCAGCGCTCGCGGGCGGACAGCGCCTTCTCGACCATCTCCTCGCCGTAGCGTTGGATGCGCTCGCGGTGGAAGGCCGGCTGCGCGAGGCGGCGCTGGCGCTTGTGGAGCTCCCCTTCACTGGTCAGCAGCCCCTCGCCGAGCACGATCTTTGTGCGCTGCAGCGCGAGCCCCTTGATGAATGACGCGTTGCGGGTGACGAGCACGTCGCGCACGAGATCGGGATGGGAGAAGAAGAAGAGGCGCACGCGGCCGATGCGGAAGCTGAGCGCGTCGCCGTGCTCGCGCGTGGCCCGCGTCAGGAAACGGAGCGGGTCGTACTGCATGGCGCGGAGGTTCGCGCCTGGGAATCGGTTCTTCGGTCCGGGTGGAACCATGCTAAGTATCTCTCGGTGCGCGAACTCTACTCGGAACGGCTGGCGGCACGGCAGACCGCCGTCACGGATTTGCGGGCGCGGGAGCGGAAGGTCTCGCTGATCCGCCTGGCGCTGATCGCGGCGGCGATCGGCGTCGCCTTCTGGAACCTCGTTGCGGCGCTCGTGCCGGTGATCGCGTTCGTGGTCCTGGTGATCGCGCACGAGCGGATCATCCGCGCCCGCAAGCGGGCAGAGAGCGGCGCAGCGTTCTACGAGCGCGGCCTCGGCCGCATCGACGGCACGTGGCAGGGCAAGGGCGACCAGGGCATGGAGTTCGCCGACGATCACCACCCCTACGCCGGCGACTTCGACCTCTTCGGACGGGGGTCTTTGTACGAGCTGATCGCGATCGCCGTCACGCGCGCCGGGCGTGCCCGGCTGGCGGCGTGGCTCAAGGAGCCGTCGATGGACGCGGCGGAGATCGCCGCGCGGCAGGCGGCGGTGGAGGAACTGCGGGGGAACGTCGCCCTGCGCGAAGACCTGGCCATCGCGGAGACCGAGGTGACGCGGGAGATCGAGAGCGCACGGCTCGACCAGTGGTCCACGCTGCCGGCGGTGACGCTGAAGCCGTGGGAGCGGATCGCGGCGCTGGTCCTCCCTGCCGTGACCGTGGTCCTCTTCGCGATCGGGCTGCCGGCGATGATCGGGAAGCTGATCGGACTCACGCATCCGGAGGCGGTGCTGCGGCTCGGCTGGTTTGCCGACGTGCCGGCGACGCCGCTGCTGGTGGCGCTGATCGCCTCGCTCTTCCTCGGCCGTCATCTGTCGCCGCGGGTGGAGCCGATCGTGATCGGCGTGGAGCGGGCGGAGCCGGCACTGGCGCTGCTCGCCGGCGTACTGGCGCGGCTCGAGCGGGAGTCGTTCTCCTCGCCGCGCCTGTCGTCGTTGATCGTCCGGCTGCGCGGCGCCGACGCCCCCGCCTCGGCGGAGATCGAGAAGCTGCGCGGCCTCGTGGCGCTCCTCGACGCGCGGAGGAACCAGTTCTTCGCTCCGTTCGCCGTGGTGCTGCTGTGGACGACGAACGTGGCGCTGGCGATCGAGCGGTGGCGGGTCCGTTCGGGCTCGCGTATCGGCGACTGGATCGAGGCGGTCGGAGAGATCGAGGCGCTGGCGTCGCTCGCGTCGTTCGCCGCGGAGCATCAGGGGTTCGCCATGCCGGTCATCGAGACGGAGGGGCCGCTCTTCGACGCGCGCGAGCTGGGGCACCCGCTCATCCCCGGCGACCGGCGGGTGACGAACGACATCCGGCTCGACGGGACGCTGCGCCTGCTGGTGGTCAGCGGCTCGAACATGTCGGGGAAGAGCACCATGATGCGGAGCGTGGGGGTGGGGGCGGTGCTGGCGATGGCAGGCGGGCCGGTGTGCGCGCGGTCGCTGCGCATTGCGCCGGTGGCGGTGGGGGCCTCGATCCGGATTGCTGATTCACTGCAGGAGAACGCCTCCCGCTTTTACGCCGAGATCCTGCGCATCCGGCAGGTGCTGGAGATGTCGCGGCAGGGCCCCCTCCTCTATCTACTGGACGAGGTGCTGGCGGGGACGAACTCGCACGACCGGCGCATCGGCGCGGAGGCGATCGTGCGGGGGCTGGTCGAGCGGGGGGCGGTCGGGTTGGTGTCGACACACGACCTGGCGCTTGCACAAATTGCCGAGTCGCTCGGCGAGCGCGCGGCGAACGTGCACTTCGAGGATCACATCGAGGACGGCCGGGTGGTCTTCGACTACCGGATGAGGGCCGGGGTGGTCACGAAGTCGAATGCGCTCGAGCTGATGAGGAGCGTCGGGATCGAGGTTTAGTTGCTGGTTGCCGTAGCAACCAGCAACGATTCGCTACTCGGACTGCCGTTCCAGCGCTTCCTCGACGTCGCCGACTTCCCCTTCCGCCTTGTTGGGGGTGTGGCCGGGATTCGGGTCGTCACGCCGGGTACTGCCGCTGCGGCCTCGTTGCGCCTGGCGCAAATGCTCGTTGCCGCGGCGCTCGCTTGGGTTCTCTGTGCGTTCCACTCTGGACATTGGTCCTCCCTGAGGGGAAACGCTTGCAAAATAGACGCCTTTGGCGTGCCTACAACTGCGTCAGCTCGGTGACGCTGGTGACGTTCCCGGCGGCATCGAGCGTCTCCTGGCGCACCACGATGTTGTACTGCATGGAAACCCAGGTCACGGACGTCTCGGCGCCCGCCCCCACCCGGCTGGTGGAGCGGTACTTCACGGTGTTGAACACCCGCCCCGCGGCGGTTCGCAGGTCGCCGACCGCGAGCACCACACCCGCGGACGACACGTTCTGGGTGATGGTGGTCGGCGGCCCGAAGGGCGGCCTCGTGACGACGGTCTGCAGCGACGGCGACGCGGCCGTGTCCCAGGTCGCGCCTACGCACCAGCCGTCCACCGGGCCGGCCGCCAGCGACGGGACGTAGTTGATGTCGACCTCGGTCACCACCTGCCCGATTACGGGGACCGTGGCCGTGGTCTTCACGTTCACGTGCCGCAGCGTCCGGATCGCGCCGAGCACCTCCCCCTCCAGGATGGTCACCGCCTCGGCGTTGCCGGAGGGCGCCTGGACGGACTGGGTGGTGTGGGTCCGGGTGGGCGTGTCGGAGACGTGGGTGATCTGGAACGTGACGTTCCCCTGCGGCGTGGTGCTCAGGTACGAGGCTTTCAGGCCGGCTGGGACGAGGCCGAAGGTGTGGCATTGGCCGCCAACGACCGGCGCGGTGGTGACGAAACGGACCGACCGCCGGCGTCCCTGCGCCTCCAGCGGGGCGACCAGAGACACGGCGAGCAACGACAGCAGCAGCAGACGGCGAGTGGACATCGATTTCTCCTCTGCCTGAAAACGCGCAAAACGAGGCGAATGTCCCTCACGGCGGCGAGGAGCGCAGCCTAGTCCGGCTTCCCGACGACGTCGGCGAGGATCTTCTTCGCCGTCTCGGAGAGGTCCTTGAAGAAGAGCCGCGAGGCGTAGAGCGTCGCCCCGCCCGGGCCGGCGCCGAGGCCGACCACGGTGCAGGTCTCGACCTTCGCGTTGGCTACGAAACGCTCCCCCTCGTGGAGGAAGGATATCTCGATCGTCGCGCCGGTCTTGAGCACGCCGCTGTGCGTCGCCAGGACGCCGGCCTCGCTGATGTCGACGAGCGTCCCGTCTTTCCAGCCGAGCTTCAGCGGCAGGTTCATGATCACCCTGAACCGGTTGCTCCGCCGGACGACGTTCATGTGCAGTTTTTCGCTCATTTAATGACTGAAGACCAGCGTCAATCTACGCCTGCCGGTCTCACGACGCAAGCAATGTAACATCGCTCTCATGAGACGGATGCTCGCCCTGCTGCTGCTCGTCGCCACGCCGCTCCTCGCGGCCTCCAGGGAGCCGGTCCGGGCGCGGCGGGCGATGGTGGCGTCGACGTCGGAATTCGCCTCCCGCGCCGGCGTCGAGGTCATGAAAAAAGGGGGCAACGCGGTCGACGCGGCGGTCGCGGTCGGCCTCGCGCTCGCCGTGACCTGGCCGGCGGCGGGGAACATCGGCGGCGGCGGCTTCATGCTGATCCGCAACGCCGACGGCTCGGCGGAAGTCATCGACTACCGGGGGACGGCGCCGGCGGCCGCGCGCCGCGACATGTACCTCGACGCCGAGGGGAAGGTCATCCCGAAGCTGTCGACGTTCGGACACAAGGCCTCGGCGGTGCCCGGCACCATCGCGGGACTGCAGCTCGCCCACCAGCGCCACGGCAAGCTCAAATGGGCCGAGGTCGTGGAGCCGGCGCGGCGGCTCGCGGCGGAAGGGTTCCTCGTCAGCGACTTTCTGGCGCGGGCGATGACGTACCGCACATCGCTCGACCGGCTGGAGCTCACGGCCGAGTCGCGGCGCATCTTTCTCCGCGACGGCAGGTACTACCAGCCGGGCGAGACCTTCGTCCAGCCGGACCTGGCGAAAACGCTCACCCGCATCAAGGCGAACCCGCGCGAGTTTTACGAAGGCGAGACCGCGCGGCTGCTGGTCGCCGAAGCGCAGCGCGGCGGCGGCATCCTGACGCTCGAGGACCTGAAGAAGTATGCGCCGATCGTCCGCACGCCGGTGCGCGGCTCCTATCGCGGCGTCGAGCTGCTCACGCTGCCTCCCCCGTCGGCCGGCGGCACGACGCTCCTGGAGATGCTGAACATCCTCGAGGCCTACGACCTGAAGGCGATGGGCTGGCACTCCGCGGCGTACATCCATACCGTCGTCGAGGCGATGCGGCGTGCCTTCGCCGACCGCGCGCAGTTCCTCGCCGATCCGGCGTTCACGACGGTTCCGGTGGCGGGACTGATTTCGAAGGAGTACGCGGCCGTACGCCGGAAAACGATCGATCCGAACAAGGCCTCCCGCTCGCAGGACATCCGCGCGGGGGAGCCGCTCGCGGAGCCGATGGAGACGGCGCACTTTTCGATCGTCGACGGCGAGGGGAACGTCGTCTCGAACACCTACACGATCAACAACTGGTGGGGCAACGGCGTGACCGTGACCGGTGCCGGCTTCCTCCTCAACGACGACATGGATGACTTCACGGTCAAGCCGGGCGTCGCGAACGAGTTCCAGCTCATCCAGGGGGAGCAGAACGCGATCGCGCCAAACAAGCGTCCTCTCTCGTCGATGTCGCCGATCATCGCGGTCAAGGACGGCAAGCCCTGGTTCGCGGTCGGCAGCCCCGGCGGCCCGCGCATCATCAATACGGTGCTGCAGTTCGTCCTGAACGTCGTCGACTTCGACATGAATCCTGCGCAGGCGGTCGAGGCGCACCGGTTTCACCATCAGTGGATGCCGGACGAGATCTACTGGGAGCCGTTCGGCATCAACCCCGACTCGCGCGCGCGACTCGAAGCCCTCGGCCACAAGTTCCGCGAAAAGCCGGAGACGCTCGGCATCGGCGAGGCGGCGGCGGTGCTGATCGACCTGAAGACGGGAGAACGGCTCGGAGGAGCGGACTCCCGGCGGGACGGGGCGGCAATCGGGTGGTGATGCGGTAGCATCCCGCGCCATGAAAACCGACAAGAAGTCGCTCGCCGCGTGGGCTGCAGGCGAGCGCGATCGTTTCGAAGACAAACTGAAGCAGCTGGTCGAGATCCCCTCCGTATCCGCCGACCCGGCGCGCGCGGGCGACATCCGCCGCTGCGCCGACGCCGCGGCGGAGCTGGTGCGCGAGTTCGGCGGCGAGGCGAAGGTCCTGGAGACGAACGGCTACCCGATCGTGCATGGGCGCTTCCGCACCGGCGACAACGCGCCGACCCTCACCGTCTACAACCACATGGACGTCCAGCCGGCCTCGCGCGAGACCGAGCCGTGGAACACCGAGCCGTTCACCTTCACCAAAGAGGGGGACCGCTACTTCGGCCGCGGCACGACGGACGACAAGGGCCCCGCGCTCAGCGCGCTGTGGGGGATCCGCGCCGCGCGCGAGGCGGGCATCCCGCTGAACCTGAACGTGCTGTGGGAGCTCGAGGAGGAGGTCGGCTCGCCCAATTTCGAGGCGGCCATCAAGACGTACGCGAAGGAGCTCGCCACCGATCACCTGCTCGTCTCCGACACGATCTGGGTTTCGCGCGAGCGTCCCGCCTGCCCCGCCGGGCTGCGCGGCCTGCAGGGCTTCACGCTCTCTCTGGAGACCGGCACGACCGACCAGCACTCCGGCGTCACCGGCGGCGCCGCGCGCAACCCGCTCGGGGAGCTGATGCAGCTCGTCTCCGAGATGTACGACGCCCGCACCGGCAAAGTGAAGATCAAGGGCTTCTACGACGACGTCGAGGCGCCGACGAAGCGCGAGCTCGCCGACTTCGCGGCCTCCGGCTTCACCATCAAGGGCTTCAAGAAGGACCACCTCTTCAAGTCGCTGCGAAGCGACGACCCGGTCGACGTGATGAAGCGCATCTGGGCGATGCCGACCTTCGAGGTGCACGGCCTCGTCGGCGGTTACACCGGCCCCGGCATCAAGACCATCATCCCGCCGCGCGCGGAGGTGAAGGTCTCCTGCCGTCTCGTCCCCAACCAGGACCCGAAGAAGATCACGAAGCTCGTGCGGGAGTTCGTGAAGCAGCGCAATCCCGACGTGAAGCTCCACATCGAGAACCAGATGTGGCCGTACAAGGCGCCGACGACCGGTCCGCTCGCCGACGCCATCAAGGACGCGATGAAGTTCGCCTTCGGCCGCGAGCCGGTCTTCGTGCGCGAGGGAGGCTCGATCGGCGCCGTGATCTCGATGGAGCAGGTGCTGAAGACGCCGGTGATGTTCCTCGGCCTGTCACTGCCGGAGCACGGCTATCACGCCCCGAACGAGAATTACGACTGGCGCCAGGCCTCGGGCGGGATGGTCGCGTTCGTGCGCTATTTCGAGAACGTGTCCAGGCTCGGGAGATAACAGATGCGCCGACTCCTCCTCGCAACCCTCCTCCTCTCCGCCGTGCACGTGCACGCCACCTTCTCCATCGTCGCCCGCGATCCGCGGACCGGCGAGCTGGGGATCGCCGTCGCCTCCCGCTTCTTCAGCGTCGGCAGCGTCGTGCCGTACCTCGATGCGAAGGCTGGGGCCGTGGCGACGCAGGCGAATGCAAACGTCACCTACGGACCGCGCGGCCTGGAGCTGTTCGCGCGCGGCGCCACCGCGGAAGAGGTGCTCAAGGTGCTGGTGCGGAACGATCCGAATGCGTCGTCGCGGCAGGTCGGCCTCGTCGGCCGCGACGGCACGTCCGCCACCTACACCGGTCCCGACTGCAATCCCTGGGCGGGGGGGCGCAGCGGCGCGAACTACGCCGTGCAGGGGAACATCATCGCCGGCGAGGCGGTGGTGGTCGCGATGGAGAAGGCGTTCCTCGAGACGAAGGGCACGCTGGCGCGCCGTATCTACACCGCCCTCGTCGCGGGCGAGGCGGCGGGCGGCGACTCGCGCGGAAAGCAGTCGGCGTCGCTCATCGTGGTAAAGGAAGGGGCCGGCTTCAACGGCGGCAACGACCGCGCCATCGACATCCGCGTCGACGACCATCCGGAACCGTTCCAGGAGCTCGGCCGCCTGCTCGACTACGCCGAGATGAACTACGCCTGGAACGAGGGCTGGACCGCGTTCACGCAGAAGCGATACGCGGAGGCGCTGGTGGCGCAGGAGCGGGCGGCGCTTCTCGGGGCGAACGTGCCGGAGGTGATGTACGACCTCGCCGTGATCCGCCTCGCGGCCGGGAAGCGGACGGAGGCCCTGGAGGCGCTCGGGCGCGCGCTGCAGATGAACCCGAAGCTCAAGACGCAGGCCTCGCGCGACAAGGATCTCGACGCACTCCGGCAGGACCCGGCGTTCACCCGTCTGCTCCAATAGCGGCGCGGCGGGGAGTAACATCCCGCCATGCGAATCGCGGTCAGCGCTCTTCTTCTCCTCGCCGCCGTACTGGTCTTCGCACAGGAACGTCCCTTCAGCGCCGTCACGAACGTCACGGCGATCGAGGTGACGGTGGAGGTGGTCGACGACGCCGGCCGCACGCCGTCCGACCTGAAGCCGTCCGACTTCGTCATCTATGAAGACGGCGTCGCGCGCCCGGTGGCCGCGCTCGAGTATCTCTGCCCCGGCTGCGCCGCCCCTGCCGCCGCCGCGACGCCCGCCGAAGCGCCGCCGCCGGCCGCCGCCGAGCCGCAGCCCGGACCGTGGGACGTCCTGGTCTACATCGACTATGAGCTCTCGAGCCGCACGAGCATCCGCGACGCAATCAAGACGCTGACGGCCGAGGCGGAGCGGCTGACGAAGCAGGGACGCGTGGAGGTGGTCGTCTCCGATCCGACCCCCCGCCGCCTGCTCGCCCCTACGCGCGACCCGCAGGCGGTCGCCGCCGCGCTCGCCGCCGCCGGCAAGATCACCGCGCAGAGCCGTCTCGCCGGCGTGCGCCGCGCATTCATGACCGCGAGCGCCGACCACAAGGGAGCGACCGAGGAGAACTTCGCGAAGTTCGGCGACATCCGCTCGTCGATCGCCGAGGAGACGGCGCTGATCCGGACGTTCCTGGGTCGGCTGTCGAACTGGATCGGCGGCTATCCGCGCCGGAACCCGCAGGCGCTCTTCCTCGTCGCCGACGGCTTCGACGTCGACCCGGCGGACTTCTACGCGGAGACGCTGCATCCGGACGTGACGCTGGAGCGCCGCTCCGGCGCCCGGCTCTCGAACAACTCCGCGACGCCGCAGGACCTCAAGCATCGCGCGAACGTTCGCAACGCGAAGCGGGAGAGCGACAAGCTGGAGAGCGAGGCCCGGTACGCCGAGGGAGGACGGGCCTATCACCCCCTGGCGCGGCAGCTCGCCGCCGCGGGATGGACGGTGGTCAGCCTCCGCGGCGGGTTGCAGAACGAGGTCGCCAGCGAGGCCTCGATGGGGTCGGGCAACAGCGTCGTCGCGAACTTCATGGCCGGCACGGGCGGCACCGGGAATCCGACTGGCGGACTGCAGAAGCGTCCCGTCGAGGCGCTGGCGACGTTCGCCGAGGCCACCGGCGGCGCGCTCGTGGCGGATACGGCAAAGTTCGGCCGCACCATCGACCGCCTCGCGAATCGCATCACCCTCACCTATCAGGTCTCGCGGCCGGTGGACGGCATGGTGCGGCAGATCGACGTCGTCACGAAGCGCGAGGGCCTGACGGTCAACGGCGCGCGGTACGCCTCGTCGT
This sequence comes from Thermoanaerobaculia bacterium, assembly GCA_036399015.1. Classification (GTDB taxonomy): domain Bacteria; phylum Acidobacteriota; class Thermoanaerobaculia; order Gp7-AA8; family Gp7-AA8; genus QHVT01. Next base: position 57,151 of record DASWNW010000095.1, read on the forward strand.
CCACGCCGGAGCTGGTCGCCTCGAACCGTGCCGCGTCGCTGCTGGACGGCGCCGCCGTCGGCGGAGACCTGCCGGTGACGGCCAAGCTGCAGCTCGAGCCGGGCAGCCGCCGCGACAACCCGAAGGGGACGCTGGAAGCGCGCGCGGTACTCGCGGCGCTGGCGCCGCTGCGCCCGCAACTCAAGGATGCAGCGGTCCGCGTGACGATCGGCGTCGCTGCCGGGAACGAGCAGCCGCGCATCATCCACCAGCTCCATCCCGACTTCGACCTCTCGCAGATTCCGGACGCCACGTTCACGTCGCCCATGCAGCTTCCGAAGAACGTCGAAAAGGTCGCGGTGGTGATCGAGGAACTGACCACCGGAGCGTGGGGCGGCGCGGTCCTGCCGGTCGCGAAGAACCAGGACGTCGTCACCACCGCCGGCTGGACCGAGAGCAGCGGCGCCGCGCCGATGGCCTGGGTCGAATGGAACGCCGCGCTGCAACAGGCGCAGACCGAGAAGAAGCTGGTCGTGCAGTGCGCCGGCTGCGATGAGAAGCTCTTCGCCGACTCGACGCTCCGCAACAGCCTCGGCGCGTTCGTCGTGACGCGCAAAGACGACGCAGAGCCGCGCGTGCTCGTGCTCGACCCGTGGGGACGCCCGCGGCTCGAATGGAAGCCGGCGAACGCGGCGGAGCTGACCTCGCGCCTGCGGCAGGTGCTGCCGCACGCCGGCGCGATCGTGCACGCCGGTTCGCTCGGCGAGACACCGGAGGCCCACCTGGCCCTCGGCTTCACCTACCTGAAGCTGCAGTCGTTCGACGCCGCGCAGAAGCAGTACGAGCTCGCCGAGACGGCCGCGCGTGCGAAGGGCGACAACGTGCTCGCGCAGCGCGCGCAGATCCAGAGCGCGGCGGCGCTCGCACAATCGGGCAAGCGCGAGCCGGCCGTCGCCGCTCTCGAGAAGATCCTGAAGTCGCCGCAGTCTCCGGCGACCGAGGCAGAGGCCTGGCTGATCCTCGGCCACCTGCGCAAGGCGTCCGGCAACGCGAAGGCGGCGGGCGAGGCGTACGCGAAAGCGGCCGAGCGGGCGCCGAGCGGATCGGAGCTGCAGAAGGTGGCGGCGAAGCTGGCCAGCGGAACGTAGCGCTAGGAGACCGCCGGCCCGACGTACTTGGCGCGGGGGCGGATCATGGCGTCGTGGCCGTACTGCTCGATCGCATGCGCGATCCAGCCGATGGTGCGGCCGATCGCGAAGAGCGTCAGCGCCGCACCGCGCGGCAGCGCGAGCGCCCGCTCGACCGCAACCAGCGCGAAGTCGACCGTCGGCTGTTCTCCGATCACGTTCCCCGCCGCCTCGGCCAGCGCGCGCGCGAACGTCAGTTCCCTCGACTTCGGCAGCATCTCCAGCAGCAGTGTCGCGCGGGGATCGCCGTCCGGGTAGAGCGGATGGCCGAATCCGTCCACCGGCTCGCCGCGCCGGAGACGCTCGCCGAGCGCCGCGCCGAGGTCCTTCGCGCGGCGCAGCTCGTCCCAGAGCGCGGCAACACGCGCGGTCGCGCCGCCGTGCTTCGTTCCCTCCAGCGCGGCCAGTCCGGCCAGCACCACCGCGTAGGGGTTCGAGGCAGCCGACGCGACGCAGCGGGCGGTGAACGCGGAGACGTTCAGCTCGTGGTCGGCGCAGGCGATCAGCGCCGCGCGGAGGATCGGCGGTGCCTGCTTCGCCTTCCCCGCCCACGCGCGCGCGAGCGTCTGCTCGACCGTCTCCTCCAGCTCCTGCGACTCCGCGGCGACGCTGGCGAGCAGGTTCACGATGCGCCAGCCGGTCTGCGCCACGTTGCGGGGGCGGAGGTCGAACGCGAGCGGGTCGCGCGCGGCGACGAGCGGGAGCACCGACTGCGCGCGGTTGATGAACGGAAGGCTCGGGCCGCCGCGCGCGCCGGAGACGACGTGCAGCGGCGTGTCGAAGACGTCGGCCTCGAAGGAGCCGGTCCAGATCAGCGCCGCCACTTCCTCCAGCGACCGCGTGCGCGCGAGCTCCGCGGCGTCACGGCCGCGGTAGTAGAGCTTCCCGTCGGCGATGAGGGTGATGGCCGACTCGAGGATCGGAACGCCCCAGCGCAGCGCGTGCGCGGCGGCCTTCTTCGGGTTGCGGCGCTCCTCGGCGCGCACGCGCAGGCGCTCGACGTCCTCCCGCGCGTACCGCCGCTCCCGCGGCTTCCCCGGCACCGCCTCGGAGCGGACGAAGCCACGGCTCACGTACGCGTACAGCGTGGCGCGGTTCACGCCGAGGATGCGGGTGGCCTGCTGGGCGTCGACCCATTCGGTCTTGCGCGGCATGTGTTGATTATACGATCAATATTGACACCCCCGTGAATGGAACCTAGGTTGGGCCCTATGAACAGCGGACTCGAAGGGATTGTCGCCGCGGAGACGCGGCTCAGCATGGTCGACGGGGAGCGCGGCCGCCTCGTCATCGGCGGCTACCGCGTGGAGGAGCTGGCGAACGCCTCGTTCGAGCGGACCGTGTCGCTGCTTTGGGGCATCGCCGGCTTCGAAGGCGAGGTGCGGGCCGCGCCGTTGCCGGCGCACACGCTCGAGCTGCTCCGGAGCGCGGCCGTTGCGCGTGTCGAGGTGATGGACGCCCTGCGGATGGCCGCGGGGACGCTCACCGCGGACGGCGACGGAGCGGCCGCGCGGCTGCTGGTCGGCTCCTTCCCCACCATCGTCTCCGCCTACTGGCGCCTGCTCCACGGGCGGGAGCCGCTCGCGCCGCGCGGGGACCTCGGCTTCGCCGCGAACTATCTCTACATGCTCACCGGCAGCGAGGCGCACGAGGAGCTGGTGCGCGGCCTCGAGACGTACCTCAACACCGTCGTCGACCACGGCCTCAACGCGTCGACGTTCACGGCGCGCGTGATCGCCTCCACCGGCTCCGACTTCGTGTCCGCGATCACCGGCGCGATCGGCGCGCTGAAGGGGCCGCTGCACGGCGGCGCACCGGGACCCGCGCTGGACATGGTATTCGAGATCGGCGATGTCGCCCGTGCCGACGAGGTGCTGCGGCGGAAGATCTCCTCGGGCGAGCGGCTGATGGGCTTCGGCCACCGCGTCTACAAGGTGCGCGACCCCCGCGCCGACGTACTGGCCGCCGGCGCGGCGCGGATGTTCACCCGCGCCGGCGACATGCACCTCTACGAGCTCGCCCGCGGCGTCGAGGCGGTCGCCCTGCGCCTGCTCGAAGAGCACAAGCCGGGGCGCAACCTGCAGACGAACGTCGAGTTCTACACCGCGCTCCTCCTGCACGGCCTCGGGCTGGAGGTCCCGCTCTTCACCCCCACCTTCGCCGTCAGCCGCGTCGCCGGCTGGACCGCGCACTGCTTCGAGCAGCGGCAGGTGGCGAGGATCATCCGGCCGCAGAGCGTCTACGTCGGATCGATGCCGGCGGAGTGAAAACCCTGAGGCCCTCCTCCCGTATCACCAGACGGAGGCCTCCATGTTCGAGCTGCTCGCATTCGTCGCCGTCCTGGGAGTGATCGGGCTGGTGTTCGTCGCCGCGATCGCGGTGCTCAAGCTGGCGTTCAACCTGATCCTGCTGCCGTTCAAGCTCGTGCTGCTGCCGATCGCCGCGGTGTTCGTCCTGGTGAAGCTCACCGTCATCTTCGCGGCCGGGATCGCGCTCGCGGCCGTCGTCGTCGCGCTGATCGTGCCCCTGCTCGTGCTCGGGGTCATCGTCGGGCTCCCGCTCCTGCTCGTGTCAGCGATAGCCTGAACCAGGCTGGAGTGCTTCTTGCTCCCGAACGTCGTGTGAGTGAGAAAAAACGGGCGCTGGTCGTCGACGACGACGACCCGATCCGCACGATGCTGGCGAAGGTCGTCGAGCGGCAGGACCTCGAGGTCGACACCGCGCGCGACGGCGTGGAGGCAATCGAGCGCATCGACCAGGACGGCTACCACGTCATCGTACTCGACATGATGATGCCGCGCGTCGACGGCTACGGCGTGCTGCAACACATGCAGGCGCACCACCCCGACAAGCTCGGCTGCACGATCATCGCGTCGGCGGTGCCGGAGAGCGAGATCCTCAAGAAGTTCGACATGCCGGTCTACCGGATCCACGCCAAGCCGTTCGACATGGCCCGGCTGATCCAGGACATCCGCGCCTGCACCACGCGCTGAAAAAAGAGTTGCCCGCTGCCGGATCCCGGCAACGGGCAACGGGTCACTGCGATCGAACTTAGACGGTCGCCGGCTGCGAGCAATGCTGGTTGAACGCGGCGGTGAGCTCCGCGGCGATGTCGTGGGCGTGGCGCCCCTCGATCTGCCACCGCTCGAACATCTTCACCACCTGGCCGTCCTTCATCAGCGCGATCGACGGCGATGACGGACGGAAGCCGGTGAAGTACTCACGCGCCCGCGCCGTCGCCTCCCGGTCGTTGCCGGCGAAGACGGTGATCATCCGGTCCGGCTTGACCTCGCTCTCGAGCGCCATGGCCACGGCCGGACGGGCCATGCCTGCGGCACAGCCGCAGACGGAGTTGACGACGACCAGCACCGTCCCCTTCTTCTGGCCGAGCACTGCGTCGACGTCGGCGGCGGTGCGCGTCTCCTCGATTCCGAGTCGCGTGAGCTCCTGCCGCATCGGCTCGACGATCATTTCATCGTACATCTGAGAGTCCTCCCATGAGGGATCATAACAGTGGCAGGGCGGCCGGATTCCGGCCGCCCCGCGACGTGGATCAGTGCGCGTGCTTCTCGTTGACGTTGATCGACTGCACCACCTGGTTCAGGACGTTGCTGTAGCGCTGCGCGTCCTGTTCCGGCGTCACGAACAGCATGTAGATGAGGTGCCCGTCCGGGAGCGCGCGCGTCAGCAGCGTCACGCGCTCGTCCAGACGGGTGTTCGGGTTCCGCCCGCGCAGGCTTGCCGCGATGGCGGTCTTGCCGTCGACGCGAAGCTGCTGGCCCGACCCGTTGATCACCTGCAGGTGCGGACTGCCTTGGCGCACCTGCGCGATGAGGTCATTCGCGGCGTCCTCGAGCGTCAGCGCACGGCTGGTGCGGCTGTCGCGGAGGTAGCTGCGCGGCGTGTTGCCGAACGGCTCGTAGTGGTTGACGATCAGACCGTACACCACTTCCGTCTTGCCGCCGACCGTGCCGATCCCACCCTCGGGGGCGATGGTCACGCCGAAGCCGCCGCTGTCATAGACGCGCCAGTTCGACGGATAGGCGATCTCGTACGCGCCGCTGCGGTTCGAGAACTTGCGCCACGAGCTCGACGGCGCCGGCACGTTGCCGACCGAGCCGCCGGTGGTGCCGCTGGTCATCGGCGGGTTGCCGCCGCCGCTCGACGGGCGGGCGCCCTGCGCGATCTGCTGCATCGTCGGCGCGCTGCCGTGGCGGCGGAGCTGCGTCTTCACGCTGGCGAGCTGCTGGGTGTTGGTGGTCGGATTGGGCGAGACGCGGAGCAGCTCGCCTTCCTTGCGGATGCGCGCCTGGCGGTCGGGCGGCGCGGGGTGATGAGACAACCAAGTGGTCTTCTTGGACGTGTCGGCCTTGGCGAGCTGGTCGAAGAAGCTGACCATGTCGGCCGGCGAGTAGCCGCTGGCGGCGAGGATCTGTGCGCCGCGCACGTCCGCCTGCGTCTCGAGCTCGCGGCTGAATTTGAGGAAGAGGGCGTTCAGGCCGACGCCGCCGACCGTGTTCAGGATCTGGGCGGTGTTGTTGCCGACCTTGCCGCCGAGGAGTCCGCCGAGGATCTGCAGGCCGGCCTGTGCGGCGTAGGCCTTCGAGGCCTGGTGCGTGCCGTGGCGGAGCGCGGAATGCGCGATCTCGTGCGCCACGACGCCGGCGATCTCACCCTCGTTCCGGGCGTTCTCGATGATGCCGCGGTTGATGTAGATGTAGCCGCCGGGGAGGGCAAACGCGTTGATGTCCGAGGCGTTCACGACCCGGAAACGGTACTGAAACTTCGGGCCACCGGCGTTCGCCGCCAGCTTCTGGCCGATGCGGTTGATGTAATTCTGGACCGTGGCGTCGTTGAGGATCGGGAGCTGCCGCTCCGCCTCGACGGCGGACTGCTGGCCGATCTCGACGTCCTGCTGCGCGCTGAACATGTTCCAGCCGGGATTCACCTTCGTCTGCGCCTCGGCCACTCCGGCCGCCAGCGACAGGGCGATCATCAGGGCGATCACCGGGCGCGCGCTTCTATGCGCTGATCGATTCATTCGATGCCTCCTTCTAATAACTACGTGAAAGAGACATTGCAGCCTCGGTGCCGGGGTTCAGCTCCCTAAATGATTGACTTTCAGCGGGTTACTGACCTCGGGAGGGGACGAAGCGTCCCGCCCTCACCGCGATCGAACCGAGCGCCGCCGTGGCATGACAATGCGCCGAAGCGCCGAGAGGTCGTCCTCGTCGATCATCCCGTCCGCGTTCGCGTCACAGCCCCACGAGCCGGGGTACTCCCCCTCCTGCGCCCGCACCACGTCGTGCCGCCCGCCGTCGCCGAGCTCGAGGCTGAGCGAGGTGTAGTCGCCGCTGTCAGTGAGGCCGTCGCCGTTGCAGTCGCCGCGGCGGGGGACTTCCAGCCGGTGAATGCCCGAGGTCGGTCCCATCGCGGTGGCGATGTAGATCTCGCCCGCCGGCGTCTCCGTCACGTCGATGATGAACTCGTCGAACCCCTCGACGACCGGAAACGGCTCGGTCAGCTCGGGCGTGAAGTAATAGAGCGCGCGGGTCACGAATGCGCCCGACAGGAAACCGCGGCGGAGCATCGAGTTGGCGCCGCTCAACCGCTGCAGCCCCGTCGGCGCGACCGTGTTCTCAAAGACGAACGCCGGAGCCACCGCTCCCGCGAGCGGCGGCTGATTGCCCCAGGTGTGCGGCCAGCCGCCGTTCTCCCCTTCCCTGACGACGTGAAGCTCGTCGCCCCCCTCGGGGCCGTTGTCCGAGACCACCACCGCGTTGCGGTCCGGATCCCAGGCGAGGTCGTACGGATTGCGCATCCCACGCGCCCATTGTGTCGCGTTCCCCTGGAGGTCGATGCGCCAGATCTTGCCGGCGTTCCACTCCGGCTTCTGGGCAATGATGTAGTCGCCGTAGTCGCCGATGCCGACAAAGATCGAGCCGTCGGGAGCGACGGTGAGGTTGCCGCCGTGATGCTCGGACGAGGCGCCGCGGCTGCGGTTCTGGATGTCGCAGGCGAACGCGCGGAGGACCGTCTCTGCGCCGTTGCGCAGGTCGACGCGCGAGATCACGTCGTCGAGCACCCGGGCCATCTCGCCGGTGCCGCCGTTCCAGGTGGTGTAGTGCACGACCGCCGTGTCGTCGTCGAGCAGCGCCATGCCGAGGAGGCCGCCGTTCCCTCCTGAGCGGGTCGGGAGGGAAGCCACTTTGGTCGAGCCGGTGCCGTCGATGCGATGGATCCAGCCGTTGGTCGTCGAGAAGTAGATCGTCCCTTTCGAGTCGCTGACGAGGGAGCTGACAAAGCCGTCGGCACGCGCGAGCGTCTCGACGCGGAAGCCGGGGAGCGTCGCCGCCTGGATGCTGGCGGCGGCGAAGAGGATCAGGAGAAACGAGCGGAAAGGGTTCATCCGGGAGCGGCCTCAAGAAAGATCCGCGCCAGCATATGTTGGGATAAGCTGAGTTCGCATGAGAACGGTGGCAATCACGGGTGGAACCGGAGGTCTTGGGACGGCGGTGGTGGAGCGGCTGTCGAGCGAGTTCCGGTGCGTCGTTCTCGGGCACGCCCAGGTGGATGTGACGAGCGAGGAGTCGGTGCGGAAGGCGTTCGGAGAGCTCGGCGAGCTCTACGCGCTCGTCCATCTCGTCGGAGGCTTCGCTCCGGGAGCGATCGGCGAGACGTCGCTGGAGACCTGGTCGCGGATGCTCACGCTGAACCTCACGGCCGCGTTCCTGACCGTGCGCGAGGCGCTGCCGCGCCTCACCCGCCCCGGGCGGATCGTCGCCGTCAGCTCGATCGCCACGCTCACGCCGTCGGGCGGCACCCTCGCCTACTCCGTCGCCAAGTCGGCGCTCAACTCGCTCGTGCAGTCGGTGGCGGCCGGCGAGCGGGGCACCGGCGTCACCGTGAACGCCGTGCTCCCCGACTCCATGGCCACGCCGGCTATGCTGAAAGAGATGGATGCCTCGAAGCTGGTCCCGCTGGAACGGATGGCCGAGACGATCGCCTTCCTCCTCTCGGAGGGGGCGGCGGGCATCACCGGAACGTTGATCCCGATCAGGAAATAGAACCGGCGCGGAGGGAGTTGTGCAGGTTCCTTGACGGGAAGCCGGCGCGCCGAGATAATCGCCGCCGCTTCGCTGAAGAGAGTGTCGCGGGGTGGAGCAGTCTGGTAGCTCGTTGGGCTCATAACCCAAAGGTCGCAGGTTCAAATCCTGTCCCCGCAACCAAGGAAATCCAACGAAACCCTCTGGAAACAGAGGGTTTCTCGTTTTTGGGAGAAAAACTCATCCAGCCCCGTCCGACCCCGGAAAACGCGACAAACGTACCGTCGCGCAGGATTCCCGCAGGATTCTGAAGCAGCTGAAAACGGTCGTTGTGCGTCGCCTAGGAGTCTGCGCGGCAGAAATGAAGAGACGGATGCGAGCCGCGGGCGGTCAGCTGAGTCGAAGCAGTGAATAGCTGAAGTCGCGATGGCTTGGGGCAGAAAGGTGTTCTGAGTCACGACGAACTCAAACACGCAACACGATGTGTGCGAGGCGACCCCAAACTGGGACGCCTTTAGGTTCCTGTGACCAAGAGTCGGCCGCTCATCCGCCGAAGGTTCATGGCCAGGCAGACCAGATGCCATTCGGCATTCGTCTTCGAGAGGCCGCGCAGGCTGAATTGTCGGAATCCCAAGACGCTTTTGATCCAGCCAAAGACCGGTTCGACG
>DASWNW010000096.1:0-15067 GCA_036399015.1 Thermoanaerobaculia bacterium
CGTCGCGGCGGACCCAAACCTGGAGCTTCTTCGACAGCGCGTTCACGACCGAGACGCCGACGCCGTGGAGGCCGCCGGAGTAGCGGTAGCTCTTTTCCGAGAACTTCGCGCCGGCGTGCAGCCGCGTGAGGATGACCTCGACGCCGGAGACCCCTTCCTTGGCGTGCCGGTCGACCGGCATGCCGCGCCCGTTGTCCTGGACGGAGATGGAGTTGTCGTCGTGGAGGGTGACGACGATCTCGTCGGCGAAGCCTGCGATGGCCTCGTCCGCGGAGTTGTCGATGACCTCCTGCGCGAGGTGGTTCGGCCGCTCGGTGGTGGTGTACATGCCGGGGCGCTTGCGCACCGGCTCGAGACCGGTCAGGACTTCGATTGCGGAGCTATCGTAGGTGGTCATGGTTTAGGACGGTTCCTCGGGGGTCCTCGGAGTTCCTCGGGGTTCCTCGGGGGCTCCGCGATGGCGGCCGGGCCGGTTTGACCCGAGGAACTCCGAGGAACTCCGAGGAACCCGAGGAACCCTCGCCCGAGGCGCGCGCGGATTCTAATGTCTTTGCCCTTCCCCCCGCTCCAAATTCGCGAACGGCCGCGGCTGGCGGGAAACCCGCATGCGCGACTAGTTATCTCTATGAGCCTTCGCCTCGCTGCCGCCCTCGTTCTCTGCTTCCCGACCTTCCTCTCCGCCGCCATCCAACTGGGGACCGAGCGGCCTCTCGCCGACCCGCCCGTCGGGATCGCGGATGGCAATCAGATCAGCGCCGCGGTCGCCTCGAGCGGCACCGAGACCCTCGTTGCCTGGATCGACTCGATGATCGGCCGCGCCGGGGTGTACGTCGCCGAGCTCGACCAGACAGGGACGCTCCTGCCCGGCTCGCAGCGCCGCCTCAGCACCGGCGTCACCAACGCGCTTACCCTTTCCTGGACCGGCGAGTCCTATCTCGCCCTCTGGAGCTCTTTCACCGGCGGCGGGATCACCGCCACGACGCTCGACCGCGACGGCGGCACGCTCGTCGCCCCCCGGGCCGTGCTCCCGGCCGGGCAGATTGTCTCGGCGGTCGAATGGGCCGGCGGACGCGGCATGTTCGTCTACGTCCTCGACGACGCAACCTATCGCATCGCCTCGATCGGCCGCGACGGCGGCGTCGTGCGGAGCGGAATCACGATTCCCGACGTCGACATCACCACCGCCCGCGTTTTCTCGAACGGGCAGTCGTTCCTGGCGATCTGGCAGAAGATGCCACGCACCACGAGCACCGGGTTCGCGTCCGACCTCTTCGCCGCCCGTTACACCGCCGAGGGGGACCTCCTCGATGCGGCGCCACGGCTGGTGGCCACCCTCGGCTTCTTCAGCGGCGGCTGGGAGGCAGCCTTCGACGGCAGCCGCTTCGCCCTCGTCCTCGCGGAGACGACCACGCCGGGCCAGTCCGTCCTCCGCCGGTTCATCATCGATCCCGCCACCTTCGCGGTGACGACTCTCACCCCTGTAGACATGGGCTCCACCACCGGCGTGCGCATCGAGTGGGACGGCAGCCGCTTCATCGCCTTCTGGCTGCGCAACCTGCAGGCTGGACAGGGTGCACAGACGACGCACTCCTACGCGCTGCAGACGGTGTCCTTCGGCGCCGACGGCAGCGGTGATACCGCCGCCGTGACGGTCACATCCCGCGACGGGATCGGCTTGCAGCCGTCCGGCGCCTGGAACGGCGAGGCGCTGGCCGTGGCCTGGCACGCGAACGACCCCGGCAAGGGGGGAACGGACGTCTACGCGGTGGCCGTCGCCGGCGGCACCGAAGTGGCACCGTCGCACTTCCCGATCCCGCTGGCGCCGTCGTGGCAGAGCAAGGCGGCCATCGCCTCCGACGGCAACCAGTCGCTCATCGTCTGGCTCGAAGGGGAGCCGGCCGAGACGGCGCCGCTCGTGGCCGCTCACGCCACCGGCGGCAGGATCGACTCCGCGCCCGTCTATCTCTCCGACAACTCCTTCGGCCCGGCGCAGGTCGTCTTCACCGGCGCCGCCTACCTCGTCTTCTGGCTCGAGCGCACCGGCAATCTGCCGCGGCTGGTGATGCAGCGCCTCGACGTCTCCGGGGTCATCGTCGACACGCAGGAGACCTTCATCGGGAACGCCTACGACTTCGGCGTCGCCTTCAACGGCACCTACGCCATGGTCGCCTACCGGACCGGCACGACCGTCGAGGCGGTCCGCTTCGAGTCCGACGGCACCCCGGTCGACGCCGCACCGATCCTGCTTCCGATTGCAGGCGTGCAGATGGGGGCGTCGAACGGCAGTGACTTCGCGTTCGCCTGGCGGGAAGTCGGCGACGTCTACGCGGCGCTGGTCGACGCGTCGGGGAACACGATCAACGCGCGCATCCCGGTCGGGACGGGCGACGCGTTCCAGCACTCACCCGCGCTCGCATCCGACGGCCGCGACTTCATGATCGCCTACGTCGACGGCCCGCACCTCGTGGCCAGGAAGCTGCTGCGGGAGGGGGCGCTCGGCGCCGCCACGGTCCTCGACACCGCGTCGAGGCAAGGTTTCTTCGCCTACATCGCCCGCTCCGGAGAGGGATACCTCGCCGGCTGGGAGGTCCACCAGGGGGAGCAGGGGGCCGCGCTCCGCCTGGCCGGTCTCGATGCGAACGGCACCGTCACCGACGCCGCCCGCACCGTCGCCGACTCGGCGCTGAGCGGGATGCACGGCGCCCTCGCCACCGGCGGCGGCGCGACGGGCGACCTGGTGTACGGCCGCCTCCACGAGGACGCCACCTACGGCGCCGGCATGCGTCTCTTCGTCCGCCGCCTCGGCGAGGCGGGACGCGGGCGGGGACGCGCCGTCCGGCACTGACGCCGGGCGGCCGTTTTCGCGGCACGACGGAACCGTAGTGGTTCCTCGTGGTACCGCAGGTGTTCCTCGAGGAACCGCATGTGTTCTTCGAGGAACCACTGGTGCGCCGCGAGGAACCGCATGTGTTCCTCGAAGAACCGCTGGTGCGCCGCGAGGAACCGCATGTGTTCCTCGAAGAACCACTCGTGCGCCGCGAGGAACCGCAAGTGCGCCACGGAGAACCGCTGGTGCGCCGCACGGAACCGCATGTGTTCCTCAGGGAACCGCTAGTGCGCCGCGAGAAACCACGAGTGCGCCGCCATGTCCTCAAACAGATCACATGTATCCGTTGCACACCGATTTGTAACTTGACCTCGGCGCCAGCAGTTGTACACTTTAAGCACCGGGACGACGTAGGGCCCTGCGCCGTCGCGCAACGAAAAGAAAGGAGGTGAAACAGACATGCTTACGAAACTCACGACTGTGGCTGAAGAGTTGGCGTCCGTGTCGCCGGAAACGGCGCTCGAACAGCTCCGGCTCCTTCGGACTCAATTCGCGGAGTACGTGCAGCTTCGCGTGACCGACGCGAAGGCGTTCCGGCGCGTGGCAAACATCAACGAACTGTTCAAACAGGCGTCGATGAACACGGTCGGTGCGTCGAGCGCGGTGGGCAGCGCCCTCGGCATCAAGCCGCAGGACCTGCTCCGCGAAAGCGAGGAAGCGGCACGGTGGTCTGCGGTCGAGGACGAGCTGCGCACGATGCTGAAAGGCGTCGCCGCGGCGAACCTCGTCCGCCGCTACCGGGTCGGACTCGCATCGCTGCAGGCGTACAACATCGCCCGGCAACTGGTGCGGCAGGACGAACATCTCGACCTGCTGCCGCATGTGCAGGAGATGAAGCGCCTGAAGAAGCTCGGCCGCCGTCGTAAAGACGCCGACCAGCCGCAGGCGAAGCCGCCGGCTCCGGCCCCCACTCTGTAGTCCCGCATGACGGCCGGGCGTGCTGCAGCGCGTCCGGCCACCCTTCACGCGGTTGCCGGTGCCGGTTGCCCGTTGCCGGGGTTGGTTGCGCGTGGCGCGTGGCGCGTTGCCCGGGCCTGGGTGGTTCGGCGGAAAAGCTCGGGCAACACGCCACACGCAACGCGCAACGTTGCGGCGCGTCCCGGTCAGGAGCCGCGCAGCGCCTTCCGGTAGTGCACCAGCCGCTCGACCTCTTCGTACCCCAGCGCCTCGTGCGCCCGGTGCGAGACGGTGTTGTCGAGCCAGGTATCCGAGGCCATCTCCGTGCAGCCCTGAGCCCGCGCCCAGTCCTCCGCGGCCCGGACCAGTTGCGCGCCGATGCCGCTCCGGCGGAGCTGCTCGACCACGTACCACCCCTCGAGGTACCCAACCGGCGACGACTCGCAATCCTCCGCGTGCGAGCGGAGCCGGACCTCGACGAATCCCACCAGCGCCCCATCCTCCCCCACCGCCACGAACGCCGGATCGACCGGCTCCTCATCCAGCGGACAGTCAGGCCAGAGCGCGTGCCGCAGCGCGGCGAGCTGGGTGCGGTCGGATGGTTCGGCCGGGCGGACGGTAGGCATGCGCGAAATGTTACCGGTTGCCGGTTGCGGGTTGCCTGTTGCCGGTTGCCGGTTGCCGGGGTTGGTTGCGCGTTGCGTGTCGCGCGTTGCCCGCGCCTGGCTGGTTCGACGGAAAAGCCCGGGCAACACGCAACGCGCAACACGCAACGCCACGGCAACCGGCAACCGGCAACTGGCAACTGGAACCGGCAACGGCGCGCGCGGTCAGCGCGCGCCCGGCACCTGCAGCGAGTACGTGGCCAGCTTCTCCTGCCGCGCGCCTTCCACCCCGTAGAGCTCCACGCGATACCTCCCCGGCTCGAGGAACGTCCGGGGGACGTCGATCGAGAAGGAGGTCGTGTCGTCGTCGCGGCGGAGGGGCTCGCTGCGCCAGAGCGTGCGCGTGCCGGTGGCGAGGTCGAGGCGGTACTGGCGGTACTGCGACGAGCCGATGAGCGGCACCACCAGCACCAGCGACTCTCCGGCGGGGTGGACGATGGTGGCGGGGGGGGCGGCGCCGCGGTGGCCGTCCATCTCCAGGACGGCGATCTGCCAGGCGGCGCGCGGCTCGGCCAGCTCCCGCTGCGCGCGCCACAGCAGCGCGCCGAACACGACCGCCAGCGCCGCGGCGAGGGCGGCGGCGGCGCGCCAGAACTGCAGCACCCGTCCGCCGGTTGCGGGACGCGGGCGGTCGATGCGGGTGCGGAACTCGGCCCAGTGGCGGTCGAGGTCGGGCAGCGGCTCGCCGTCCTCCTCGGGGAACGGCACCGTCAGCGTCCGCGCCAGCGCCGGATAGGCAACCAGCAGCGCGCGCACGCGCGTCTCCTCCCTCTCCGGCAGCTCGCCGCGCAGGTAGGCCGCCACTTCCTCCGCGGTCGGGGGATCGCCGAGCGTGCGGCGGTCCTCGGCCGTCATCTCGTCGTGCACGTCCTGCCATTCCGATTTCGTGATCATCATTCGTCTCCCAGCCGTTCCCGCAACTGCTTCTTGGCGTCGCGCAGGCGCGATTTGACGGCGTCGATCGTGGTCCTGAGGATCGCCGCGATCTCGTTGTACTTGAACCCGAGCATCCAGAGCCGCAGGCACTCCCGCTGCCCCGCCGGCAGCGCCCCCACCGCCTGGACGACGTCGCGCCGGCGCGTCTCCGCGTGCTGCCGGTCGGCGTAGTCGGGCTCCGCCGGCGCGGGCGGGTCGATCATCAGGTCGGGGTCGTCGATGGCCACCAGCTCGGCGCTGCGCTTGGCGGTCTTGGCGGCGCGCACCCAATTGAAGAGGACGTTGCGCGCGGTCGTTTCGATGAAGGCCCATTCCGCCTCCCCGCGGTAGCGGTCGAAACTCTCGTAAATGCGCTTGAACGTCTCCTGTGCGAGATCCTGCGCCTCGTCGTCGGCCACGCCGCAGGCGCGATAAAAGCGGTATACGCGGCTGAAGTGCTTCCGGTACAGTGCCTCGAATCGGTCATCGCCGTCGTGGATCGTCATCTGCCGCTTTCAAGCGCGTATCTTAGTGGACGTGTGAAAAGGGTCGCCGCCATCGTCATTGGCCTCTGCGGCGGGATTGCCGCGTGCAGCGATACAGACACCGCGCGTCCGGAAAAGTGGCAACGCGGATTCGAGGCGCGGCTCAGCGGACCGGCGGAATGGCGGCGTTGTACGCCGGCCGCGCCCGCTGCAGGACGCATTGTCGAGAACGTGCAATGCGGCACTGAGCCGCCGCCGCCCGAGTCCGGCTGCGGCGAGGCGATCCATACGCACGCCGACGCGCGCCGCCTGCTGGCACTGTACCCTCACTGTACCGACCAGGCCATCTCCACGCTGGAGCGGCTCGCCACCATCGACCCCGCGGTGCGCGGCGACCTCGCCGCCGCCTATTACAGCCGCGCACAACGCGACGATCGCGCACTGGACCTCCTGCGTGCATTGCGCTGGGCCAGGGAGGCCGACCCGCGCCACGTCGAGACGCATTTCAATCGCGCCCTCGTGCAGCATGCGTTGGGCCTCACGAATGAGGCCGTCGCCTCCTGGGACGAGGTCATCAGACGCAACGAGCCGCACTGGGCCGACGAGGCGCGGCGCCGGCGCGCGCAGATCCTGGCCGGACACATCGCCGACCCGGTCGCACAATGGAGCCGCAACCGCGACCGGCTCGCCAATGCATTGAAGCGCGGCGAGCGAGCCACGGTGGCGCGGCTCATTGCGCCATTTCCTACAATGGCGCTGCGCCATTTCGAGGAGGAGCCGCTGCCGCCTGCCGAGGCGCGCCTGCTGGCGGAGGAGCTCTCGCGCGGCGGCGACCGTTATGCGCTGGACGTCGTGCAATCGGCGACGCCGGAGACTCTGGCGACGTTCCGCCGGGGCCGCCGTGCGTACTATGCGCGCGAATGGAGAGAGGCGGCCGCCTCGTTCGAACGTGCAGCGGCCGCGGACGGCGCGTTACAGCTCGCGGCGCGTCTCGCGTCGTTGATTGCCCGATACCAGCTCGGACCGGTGGAGCCGGAGGCGTTCGACCCGCTCATCGCCGAGGCGGCGGAGCACCATTACACGGCATTGGAGTGGCGCTCGCGCGTCATGCGCGCGGTGGCGGCGACGTTCGCCAGCCGGTACGTCGAGGCGCTCGCGGAATACGACGCGGCGGTGGCGGTCGCCACAAAGGCGGAGAACCGCGCGAACAGCGCCGCAACGCACGCGCGCCGGAGCGGAGTGCTGCGCATCTTCGGCGACGGCGAGGGGGCATGGCGCGACGCGCTGGCCGCAGTACGTCTGCTGCCCTTCGCCGCCGATCCGCAGAACCAGCACACCATCCGCGGCGAGGTCGCGGCTGCCATCCGGCTGGCAGGCGATCCGTTCGCCGCGCTTTCGTATCAGGATGCGGCGGTGCGCGAGATCCGGCGCGTGCTGACGGAAACGCCGGGCGCCGGCAACATCCGCCGGCTGCAGTACAACCTCTCGGTGGCATTGCGGGAGCGCGCCTCCTTCGCGCTCGAGCTGGAGCGCTTCAGCGACGCCGCGCGAGACCTCGCCGAGGCCACCCGCCTCTCCGGCACCTCCCCGGCCGACGTCGTATTGAGCGCGCGGATCGACGAGGTGACGGGGCAGTCGCTGCTGCGCACGTATCCCGCGCAGGCCGCGGCGAGATTCACCGAGGCGCTCGCCCGCGCGACCGGGAGAGAGTTCGGCACGGTGCGTGTCCGCCTGCTGACGCAGCGCGCGGATGCGCGGCGGCGCGCCGGCGATCGTGCCGGTGCCCGCACGGACCTGCAGTCGGCGCTCGCCGAATTGCGCAGAGAAGAGGAGTTGCTGCTCTCGCGGCGGACGCCCGGCGAGGCGGAAGAGCTCTGGAGCTCTTATTTCCGCCGCTTCCTGGAGACGTATCAGCTCCTCATCCGGCAGCTCATTGAGGAGGGGCGGGAGCGGGAGGCGTTCGAGTACGCGGAGCGGGCGCGCGCGTTCGAGCCCTTGAACCTCGTCCTGCGGACACCGAACGTCTCCCCCGAGTTTCGCGCCACCGCGAGCGGCGGCCCGGTGCCATTGGCGCGCATCCAGGCGTTGTTGCCGGTGGGAACGGTCCTGGTGCAGTACTCGGTGCAGGAAGACCGCACGTACGCCTGGATCGTCTCGCGGAGCGCATTTCAATGGGTGCCGCTGCGCGCGCGCCACTCCGACGTCGAGCGCTGGACCGCGGCGGTGCAGGAGGCGGTGCGGCAGCGGAATGCGCCGGCGCTGGTGGATGCGCTGGTGCCGCCGTATGACGGCCTGGTCGCGGAAGTGCTGGGGAAAATCGGGCGGACGGCGACGCGGCTGGTGTTCGTCCCCGATGGCGCCATGCACGGTCTGCCGATTGCGGCGCTGCGGAATCCCCGTACGAACAGATTTCTCGTACAGGAGAGCGTGCCGCTCGAATTTGCCGCCAGCGCCACGCTGTATCTCCATTCGCTCGACCGCAGCCGGAAATTGTCGTCCGTACCGCGTTCCGTATTGCTGGTCGGCAATCCGGCCTTCGACCGCACGCTGACGCTGGTGCGCGGGATGGAGCCGCTGCCGCATGCGGAAGACGAGGTGCGGAAAATCGCCGCGCTTTACGGGCCGTCGGCGGAAATGCTGATGCGCGCGCAGGCTACAGTGCCCGAATTTCTGGAGCTGGCGCGCGACAGGAGCATCGTGCATTTCGCGGGGCACGTCATTGCAAACCCGCGCGAGCCTTCCCGTTCGTTATTGCTGTTCGCGCGGTCCGCCGGGCATTCCGGCGTATTGACCGCGGAGGAATTACTGACCCGATTGAAACTCGACCAGACGAAGCTCGTCGTGCTTTCCGCGTGCAGCAGCGCGGGCGGGCTTCCTGTAGGTCCCGAAGGTGTGGCGCCGCTGGTGCGGCCGCTGATCGCCGCGGGTGTTCCGGCTGTCATAGGCAGCCTGTGGGACGTTGGAGACGCCACAGCCGAGGAGTTGCTGGTGTCTTTTCATCGTCGCTACGAGCAGGAGGGTGACGCGGCCGAAGCGCTTCGATCCGCACAACTCGCAATGCTCGGGAGCAACAACCCCGGCCTTCAGTCGGTACTCGCGTGGGCTCCGTTTCAGGTGATCGGACATACGTCGTCACCGGACGCGAACACGCACCAGTAAATCAAAAACGGAGGAACACACCTTGGATTTTCTCGTACGAATTCTGTTCAGTGGTCTCATTGCGTTCGTTCCCAGTGAGGACGGCAAGGAAGTCACCGTCCTGCTGCTCAACGTCGATCACGCGTATCACAGCTCGGACGGCAGCTCGCTGCCGGGCCACAAGCCGATGATCGTCGCCCGCGCCGGCAGTTGCACCGGCCAGTGCCCGACTCGCGACTCCGCGATCGCACAGTACGTCTATGCCGATAAATCGCTCTCCGCGGCGCAGGATGCGCTGGAGGAGGCGGTGGCCGGCGGCGGCGCCTGGGTGCTCGACGGCTCCGAGCTCTCGCTGCGCAAGGGCAGCTCCACCGCTCCCGCGCTCCCGCCCCTCGT
Source organism: Thermoanaerobaculia bacterium (assembly GCA_036399015.1). Lineage (GTDB taxonomy): Bacteria > Acidobacteriota > Thermoanaerobaculia > Gp7-AA8 > Gp7-AA8 > QHVT01. The sequence goes on from DASWNW010000096.1 coordinate 9,384, forward strand.
CATCCGCAGCGGCGTGCGCGGCACGTCGGGCGGCCAGCCGCAACTGATCCCCACGACCGCGACCGAGCGTGAGGACTTCAGTTGGGTGGCGAACATGGATCAGCTCTGCTCCGGCTGCACGCTCGACACCGCGCTCTTCGGCTCGCAGCCGCCGGCGGGCCTCGTGGCGGCGCGGTTCACGCTGCGCAGCGGCAAGGTCTTCACCTGGTCGGTCGCGCGCATCGGCAGCGACGTCACGCCGGTGCATTTCCAGCGGCTCGACGGCACCGGCAGCGTCTCGTCGTACACGCAGGCGGTGGCCTCGTGGGTCAGCGCGGACATCACCGTCTCGGGCGAGAGCATCGAGCTGGTGGAGGAGAAGTTCGACGGCGGCACGGGACGCTCCATGCGCCTCGCGCCCGATGCGAACGGGAAGGTGGAGATCGCGGTGCTGAATCTCCCGCCGTTCGTGCCGCCGGCGTCGCCGGAGAATGACGCGCCCGAGGCAGGCAAGCACTTCGAGCTGTTCTACGAGCTCGAGGATGGTGCGCCCGCCGCCGCGGCGCGGCTCGTGCCGCGTGCCGGTGCCGCTCCCGGTGCGCCGGGTTACCCGGCGGTGGCGTGGGAGGACGTGCATCCGTCCGCCACGACGCAGTCGGACCTGCTGACGAAACTGCGCCTCGAGGCGAGCCGGACGGTCTATGACCGCGAGCTCTGCCCCCCGATGCAGGACCCGAAGCCGTAGCCCTCTTTTTCGGACGGTTCGCCACTTCGCGTGGCGAACCGTTTCTTTTGGTCAGAGGGAAATCATGACGTACAAATCGATCGCCGCCGGAACGCTGCTGTCCATCGTCGTCATCGCGTGGGCCTGCCAGTCCAACCAGGCCGCGGACGTCCACGTCGCCGCGGCCGACACGTTCACCACCCTTTATTCACGCTCGCGCCTCTCCGGCTGGAAAGTGGAGGCCCGCGCGGCGAGCGCCGATTGCAGCGTGCTGCTCATCGAGACCTCCATCGTCATGGAAGAGTCGATGATCGAGGCCATGCACTACGGCGCGGGGGCGTACGACGTGTACGACGGCGGGGTGCAGAAGTTCTATCGCGACCGCGGCTTCCGCGGCGTCGCGTACAGGGACTCGTCGGGGACGGTCTGGCGGTACGGCGCCGTTACGGAGCGCGAGGCGGAAACGCTTGCGCCCTGTCGCTGATCCGCTTCGGGCACTGCAGCAGCGGCATCTTCCGCGACCTCCCCTCACAATGAAGCTGCGTGGCCCGGCTGGCGTCGGGATCGCGGTTGCGGCGCACCCAGGTCAGCACCTGTTCCTCGACGTAGCTCGACAGCGTGTCGACCGTGACGAAGCCTTCCGAGTCGGTCGCGGCGCGGCATTGCAGTCCGTCGATGACCGCCGCGGTGAAGACGCCGTTGCCGCGGTCGGTGTCGTCGTACGCGTAGTCCCCCGCCGCGGCGGCGGAGAAGACCACCTGACCGTTGATGTCGCCGATGAGGCGCATCGCCGCGGCGGCGGAGCGGGGGTCGACGCTGCGCACGTCGGAGGTGAGGCGCTCGCGGCAGGCGTCGAGGAGGATCAGCGAGCGGGGCACGCCCATGCGCGAGACGATCTCCCGCACCTTCGTCTCCGCGATCCCGGTCTCGCGATGCTGCAGGAGCGAGCTGGCGGTGAGGAGGTACTGCGTGCCGTCGATGCTCACGCCGTGCGTGGCGAAGGCGACGACGAGTACGCCGTTCGGCCCGACCGCGCGCGCCTGTTCCTGGAGCAGAGTCAGAACGTCGGGCTGCGCCGCGCCGCGGATGGTGGCGCCGCCGGCGACGAGCGTCTCGAGCCGCTGCCGCGACTCCGCCTTCTGCGGCTCGCCGGAGAGCGCGAGCACCACCCGCCGCGGATCGACGAGCCGGGTTTTCGGGTCGATCGCCAGCACGTGCGCGAGATCGACCGCGTCGTCGACGGCGTACTGCACCTCCGCCAGACCGGTGTCGTACGGGAACTCTCGGACGCCGACGAACAGCGCCGCCGACTGCGCGGCAACGACGGGTCCGGCCGGGGGCGGAACCGACAGGGTGCGCACGCCTCCCACGGCCGCGCCGCCCAGCAGCAACGCCACAACAATCGAAAAAAACTGTCTCACTGATGATCTCCTCTCGTTTGAGGACAAGACACAATCCGCGTCGAAACGTGTCGTAACAGGAGATGGACCTGTCGACCCGTTTTCGCCTCGCGACGCTCATCGGTGTCTTCTTTCTCGCGGCCTGCACCGCGGACGTGGAAGGAGCCGTTCGCCGGCGCGCGCTGCTCGTCGGGATCAACGACTACACCGCCTCGCGCATCGCCCCGAAAGCGCCCATGCAGACGCCCGCGGCGCGCGACTGGCCGAACCTCAACGGCGCCGTGAACGACGTGGCGGCGATGCGGGAGATGCTGGTTCTGCTCTACGGGTTCGACCGCCGCGACATCGTCACGCTGACCGACCAGGCGGCGACGCGCGCGGCGATCCTGCGGGCGCTGGAGCGGCAGCTCGCCGCGCCGGCCGCGAAGGGGGACGTGCTCCTCTTCTATTACGCGGGGCATGGCTCGCAGGTGCGGAACTCCGCTTCCGGTGAGCCCGACGGCCTCGACGAGTCGCTCGTCCCGGCCGACTCCCGTGCCGGAGCGCCCGACATCCGCGACAAGGAGCTGCGCCCGCTGTTCAACCGGATACTCGACCGCGGCGCGCGGCTGACGGTGATCCTCGACAACTGCCACAGCGGCTCGGGGGCGCGCGGGCTGGCGACCGGTGCGCAGCCGCGCGGTGTCGCGGCCGACCTCCGTGATGTCGCCGACGCCACGGGGGAACCGCGGCCGGAGGATCGCGGCGCGCTGGTGCTCGCGGCGGCGCAGGACTTCGACCGCGCCTGGGAGACGCGCGACGAGGAGGGGCAGATGCACGGCGCCTTTTCGTGGGCCTGGATCCGGGCGATGCGCGACGCCGCGCCCGACGAGCCGGCGGCGGAGACGTTCCTCCGGGCGCAGGCGCGGCTGCGCGCGGAGACGCCGTTTCAGGAGCCGGTGCTGGCCGGCGACGCCGGCGCGCGCCTCCGCCCGTTTCTCGGCACGCGCATCGACCGGCGCGGGGGGCAGGGCGTAGTGGCGGTGGAGCGGGTGCGGGCCGACGGGACGGTCGTGCTGCAGGGCGGCTGGGCGAACGGGCTCTCGGCCGGCAGCGAGCTGCGCGAGCCGCGGTCGAACGCACGGGTGGTGATCACCGCCATGCGCGGGCTCGGGCGGGCGGAGGGGCGGGCCTCGTCGGGGAAGGTGCGGGCGGGGGCGCTGCTGGAGGTGGTCGGGTGGGCGGCGCCGCCGGCGCGTCCGCTGCGGACCTTCGTCCCCCGCTATCCCGGCGATGCGGCGGCCATTGCGTCGCTGGCGCGGGCGCTGGCGGCGGCGGCGGAGAAGCGGGGCCTGCGCTGGATCGCCGATCCGACCGAGGTGACGCCCGAGCATGTGTTGCGCTGGAACGGGCGGTGGGAGCTGCGGGGGGTGGAGGTCGAGCCGCTCGCTGCAATCGCCAGACTGCCGCGGGGCGCGTCGCTCTTCGTCCAGTTCCCGCCGCCGGCGGGGCTGCTCGAGCCGGCGGGGGTGCTCGCCGACGCCGACTACGTGCTCGCGGGGCGCTTCGCGGAAGGGCGGGTGTCGTATGCGTGGGTGCGTCCGGCGATGAGCGCGTCCGACCGCCATCGCAGCGGCCTGCCGGTGCGCACCGCCTGGTTCGACGCGGCGGTGGGGCTGCGGGCAGCGCTGCTGCGCATCCGGCGGATCCATGCGTGGCAGCTCCTCGACTCGCCGCCCGAGTCGCGCTCGCCGTACCGGCTGGCGCTGCGCCGCGACCGCGACCGGCAGCTCGCGACGGAGGGGGCGGTGTTCGGGGAGGAAAAGTATTCGCTGGTGCTGCGGGCGCCGTCGCCGCCGCCGCGGGTGGCGCCGCGCTACTTTTACGTCTTCACCGTCGACAGCCACGGAAGGAGCACGCTGCTCTTCCCCCGCAGCGGCTCGGTCGAGAACCGCTTCCCGCTCCAGACCTCCCCTCCCCCCGAGATCCCGCTGGGGGACACGGCGGCGTTCGAGCCGGCGCCGCCGTACGGGATCGACACCTACTTTCTGTTGTCGACCGACGAGCCGCTGCCGAATCCCTGGATCCTGGAGTGGGACTCCGTCCGCGCGGCGGCTCCCGCGACGGCCACGCCGCTCGAGCGTCTGCTCCTCCTGACGGCGACGCACAGCCGCTCCACCCGCCTCCTCACCCCCGCCACCTGGTCGCTGGAACGGGTGGTGGTGGAGTCGGTTCCGCCGGGATGACGCCACAAAGTGTCTGGGGCGGTGTCTCCCTTACCGGCCTCCTCTCCCAACCGCCGCTCTGCACGGCACTCGACTCCGGGCAGGCACTCACACGCTGGTGGCGGCGGGGAGGAGGCCTTCGCTGCCGGGCTGAGAGCCCGGCACTCCAGAGGGAGACCACCGCCCGTCTTTCTGGAGCGACGGGCTCTCAGCCCGTCGTGGGGCTGCGGCCCGGGTAAAGAACCGCCATCCTCGATCACACGCCTGGCAAGGAGTGGTCGTGGCTGCCGGGCTGAGAGCCCGGCACTCCAGAGGGAGACCACCGCCCCGTCTTTCTGGAGCGACGGGCTCTCAGCCCGTCGTGGGGCCGCGGCCCGGGTAGGGAACCGCCATCCTCGATCACTCCCCTCACAAGGAGTGGTCCCCATGCACATCTGGAAGAGAGTGGGTGTCTGTGTGCTCGGCGTGTTCCTGGCGGGCGTCTCGACCGGCCATGCGTTTCTCGAGGATCTCTGTCAGCCGCGGCGGCTCGCGGACGGGACGCTGAGCTGGTGCGTGCGGCCGGAGTGTCCGGTCGAGGAGGCGTTCCCGAACCGCGCCTGCGTCGTGCAGCTCGCCGACTTCGCCACCATCAAGCCGGGCCGCAGCATGATCCATCACGACTCCACCTACTTCCTCGCCCAGGCGGTCGGCTTCCGCGCCGACGTCGCCTACTGGATCGCCGCGTACAACGAGGTCACCGACTACGCGCAGTACGCGCCGATCGACCAGTGCGGCGTCGAGGCGTCCAGCCGCAACAGCGGCGCGTCGTTCATCAGCGCGAAGTTCAACGGCTTCCAGCGGACGAATCTCAATACCGACGGGCCGCTCGACCATTACATTGTCAACTTCTCGCCGAGCGGCGAGGGGCTCGACGTGCATGGCGCCGGCGGCGTGCAGGCGCTCTACCCCTTCCACTACCCGAAGCCCGGCTACCCGCTGCAGATCGAGGACACGTACCAGAAGACGCTCGCAAACCTGCGGCAGTGGGGAATGATGCGCAGCAGCGATCCGGGACTGCTCTGCACGGTCGGCCTCACTGAGACGACGCCTGAGGGGAAGCGCTGCATGACCGGCGGAAGGATCCAGGGGAACGTGCCGATCATCCTCCATGGACCGGCCGGCATCCCGCTGAACATCCCCATCGGCAGGAAGGTGCTCGACTACGTGCAGCCGAAGCGGACCGACACGCCGCGGATCACCTACTACGAGGCGCTGCAGTCGTATCTCGACGACCCGGCGCGCACGACCGGCACGCTCTATCTCGCCCCGAAGCCGGAACCGGTGCCGGTCTCCTGCACGTGACCGGCGAGGTGGGGGCCGGCCGCGCAAGAGTTG
>DASWNW010000097.1:0-63011 GCA_036399015.1 Thermoanaerobaculia bacterium
CTAGATGAATGCGCCGCTATCTCTGGATTGCGATCGCTCTTGCCGCGACGTTCCTCGCGCTCTTCGGCGTGGCGGAGGCGCTCGGCATCCCGCTGCTCGCCGATCCGATGCCCGCGCTCCGCGCCGCGGGCCCGCTGGGCGGCGTTCTCGGCGCGGGGCTGCTCGTGGCCGACGTCGTGCTGCCGGTGCCGTCGAGCGCGATCATGATCGGTCACGGCGCGCTGTTCGGCATCTGGACGGGCGCGATCGTCTCTCTCATCGGCTCCGTCGGCTGCTCGCTGGCCGGCTTCGCGATGGGGCGCGCGGGACGCGGCCAAGTGCGCAAGGTGGTGAGCGACGCCGAGTACGCGCGCGCGTCGCGCCTCCTCGAGCGCTGGGGGATGGTGGCGGTCGTGGCCACGCGGCCGGTGCCGGTGCTCGCCGAGGTCGTGGCGATCATGGCGGGGACGACGCGGAAGATGAGCTGGTGGAAGGTCGGCGTCGCCTCGCTGGCCGGCTCGCTGCCGCCGGCGATCGCGTACGCGGTGGCGGGGCACCTGGCGACGAAGACGGTCGGCGCGCTCTGGCTGTTCGGGGCGCTGATGCTGATGTCGGCGGCGATGTGGTTCCTCGACCCGGGTAGGGAACTCCCGCGGGAGACCACTCCTACATCATGAGCGTGCTCGCATTCCCCCGCCTTTACTTCCAGGGCTATCTCTCCTGGGATCCGAACGTGACGAACAACAGCTCGCGGGTGTGGGATCCGGTGAACGTGAACGTGAAGCTCCCCGCCGGCGTCACGCCCGCCACCTACCAGCAGTACATCCTCGACCACGCCTCCTCCCTCGGCGACTGGAACGTCTACGGCTCGCACGCCTGCGACTTCGTGCAGTACCAGGGCTTCACCTCGCGGATCACCGGCGGGTCGCTGGGCAGCGGCACGATCACGAGCGACGCCGTGGTCGGGCAGCCGCTGTCGATGCCCGGACGGCTGGTCGATCTCGACCCGCGCGCCGTCGACACCTCGCAGTACTTCTTCGACCGCTTCAGCATCGGCTCGCTGGTGTCGGGACCGTGCGCGCAGCGGATGCACTCCCGCTGGATCAACTTCAGCCGCAACCTCAACGTCGCCCAGGATCCGCGCGTGCAGATCGCCGGGGTGGCCGGCGTGGTCTGGCAGACGACGCTGCCCGCGGCCACGCTCCAGCTCGAGGCGGCCGGATCGCCGCTGCTGGAGGCGTTCGCGCGGGGGCTGGGGCAGTCGAACGTGCAGGGGCTGATGGTGCGCTTCGCCACCTACCGCACGCTCTACTTCCAGAACGGCATCTTCAACGACATCGCCGAGACGCCGCGGAGCATGGCCGAGCTGCAGGCGCTGTACGCACAGGGGAAGATGTTCTCGAACCCGACCTACAGCGTCGTCACCGGCGCCGTCGGCCTCTGGCTCGACCACGAGGTGCCGAGCGTTCCCGTCGGCCGCTACCTCGTACCCGACGGCGGCTCGCAGAACCCGAACGGCCTCGGCCCCGTCGTGGCGGAGTACAACGCCTCTGCCGGCGTGCTGTCGCTCGATTTCGGCTCCGCCATCCCAGAGACCGGGTACGACCTCGAGAAACTGAGCTTCGGCGACCTCACCATCTCGGCTGACGGGACGGAGATCGCCACCCTCACGCCCGACCAGTACGGGCGGGAGGCCTACCAGGCCACCGGCGGGATCATCGACGTGCCGGTCGCCGGCGCGGGCGCGGTCGCCGGGCTGCTGACGATCTCCGGGACGCTGAACGGGAGCCCTGTGGCGATGTACGCGGAGTCGGATCTCGCCGCGCAGACGGACACCAAGAACATGTACCTCGACGAAGGGGAGAGCATGCAGGTGTCGGTGTACGTGACCGAGCGGGGGCAGCCGGCGCTGGAGGGGACGCTCGTGCAGGTGGCGCAGTATCCCGCGTCGCAGAGCAACCCGGTGGTGATGGCGACGCCGCTGAGGGTCGGCGCCAACGGGCTGGCCACCTTCACCATCACCGCGTCGGGACCGGGATACTCGTACTACCGCTTCACCCCCTACTCCGCGAGCACGATCCCGCCGGCGCCGCCGATGAGCATCGACACCACGGTCGACTTTTACTGCGGCGTGCGCACGCTGCCGTTCGACGACGAGCTGAATGCCAGCACGCCCGACTCCGTGCTGACGTGGGACTGGGTCTACACGAACATCCTCCAGCCCTTCAACCTCTGCCCCGCCGCGGCCATGCTGGCGATCGGGATCCCGCTCAGCTCGCAGCAGATCTGGGAGACGCCGGCGATGGCGGCGCGGATCAAGGCGCTCACCGCCGCCGCGAATTTTCCGAACACGAGCTACATGCCGATCACGCGCGAGCTCTCGAACGGCATGCGCAACCTCCTCGCCCGCTGGGCCGATCTCGTCATCGCCGGCACCCAGCCCACTGCTCTCGCCGGCGCTGCCCCGGCGGTCGCGGTGAGCCCGCCAAGGCGGACGTTGGTGCGTGAGGCGAACTAACGGGTTCCGTCACGGCCGCAGCGGTGGATCACTCTCCTCGCTCTCACGGCGCGCGCCCGCGGCGCGTACAGACGCTAACCTCCAGAGTGCTGCACCCCACGATATGTACAGCGCGGCTTGTGCGAGCACGACGGCGAACGGAATGTGGTTGTCCTTCCACGCTCCGGTTGCGAGGGAGAGGATCGGCAGGCCGATGAAGAACGCGGCTGTGCCGCGGAGTGCGATCGGTCCCATCAGTCCGCCATCCCGGCGAGGACGATTGAGGAGGAGCCTGTAGGCGAACCATGAGCAGACAACGCCCAGAAGCGCGAACACGGTCACGAACACGACCCGGCCAAGTGGATTCGATGCGAACGACGCGGTGAGGACGACGCCCGCGGAGAGGATGGCGATCGCGGCGAGAACGAGAAACAGCACTCCTGCCGCAACACGCGCAACGCGGCCGATCCCTTCGCCGGTTCCCGGATGGTCAGCACCAGAGGCCATTCAGGCCGCAAGCATAGAGGAGCGTTACTGTCCGATCACCCCGATTGCTTTCAACCAGGCTTCGGCGAGCGGGGCCCACGCCGTGGCGGTCGAGGCGACGCGGCGCAATCCGAACGCGTGGCCGCCGTTCGCGAAGATGTGGATCTCCGCGGGGACGCCCGCTTTGCGCAGCGCCGCGGCGTAGGTGAGCGAGTTCTCCACCGGGTTCATGGGATCGTTGTACGCGTGCACGAGGAACGTCGGCGACGTACGGTCCGTCACCTGAATGTCGGGATTGGGTGTGAAGTTCATTCGCTTGGACGCCACGCGTCCCGGATAGAGCACGAGCGCAAAGTCCGGCCGCGAGCTCGTCTTGTCGGCGTCATCGATAGCCGGATAAAGGCGATCGAAGCGCGTGCTGGCCATGATGGCCATGTGCGCGCCGGCCGAGAAGCCGATGACGCCGATCTTGTTCGGGTCGATGCGCCACTCCGCCGCGCGCGAGCGCACGATGCTCATCGCGCGCTGGGCGTCCACATGCGCCGGCGGGCACTCGCGGTAGGGGCCTTGATGCTCGCAGGGAACGCGGTACTTCAGTAACGCGCACGCGATTCCGTTCGAGAGCAGCCAGTCGCAGATTTCCGTCCCCTCGATGTCGATGGCGAGCACATTGAACCCGCCGCCCGGATAGACGATGACCGCCGGGGTCGCGCCGTTTTTCTTCGCGGCGGGAAAGACCGTGACCGTCGGCTGGGTCACGTTCTCGATGTACATGTACGGCTTGCCGCCGACGAGCTTCTTCTGTTTGGCCTCGCCAGTGAGCGCGTAATGAAGACCCTCGACGCCGACGCCGGGGCGGGGATCGGGAGGGCCGTTCGGCCAGAGCACGATCTGCTTGTGTCCGCCCGCCGGCTGCCAAGTCGTTTGCGCATCCGCGTTCCGCGCGGCCGCGGCGATCAGGCTCAGCGCGAGCGCCACGCGTAACGTTGTCTTCATTCGTCCTCCCTTTCCGGGAACGACGTATGCGCGCTTCGTACCGAAGGGGCGCTGGCATCGCGCCCGCGCCTCCGCGGGTATGATCCGGTCATGCTGAACGCCGCCCGCCTCCTCGCGCTCACCGCGCTCCTCGTCGCCCACCCCGTCGCCGCGCAGAGCGAGATCCCGAAAGACTTTTCGCCTGCGACGGAGTTCTTCGATCACGAGCGCCGTGAGGTGAAGATCCCCATGCGCGATGGGGTGAAGTTACACACGGTGGTCATGATTCCGAAGGGGACGGCTCCGGCGCCGATCATCCTCACCCGCACCCCCTACGGCGCCGACAAGCCGACCTCGCAGACGAGCAGCCCGCATGTGGCCATGACGCTGCCGGCCGCCGACGAGCCGCTGCTGCGCGCCGGCTACATCCGCGTTTACCAGGACGTCCGCGGGCGCTACGAGAGCGAGGGCGACTACGTCATGACCCTTCCGCTCCGCGGCCCTCTCAACAAGTGGGACGTCGACCACACCACCGACACCTACGACACCATCGAGTGGCTGCTGAAGAACGTCGAGCGCAACAACGGGCGCGTCGGCATCACCGGCGTCTCGTACCCCGGCTGGCTGACGCTCATGGGCATCGTCGATCCCCATCCCGCCGTGAAGGCCGCGGTGCCGATGTACCCGATGGTGGACGGCTGGATCGGCGACGACTTCTACCACAACGGCGCCTTCCGCCAGACCATGTTCGAGTGGATCTACAACATGGCCACGCACAAGAAGAGCGACTACGCGCCGCCCTTCGGCTACCGCGACATGTACGAGGCCTTCCTCGACGCCGGCTCGGCCGACGAGCTGGCCCGCCGCCTCAAGGCCGACCAGCTCCCCACCTGGCGCAAGCTCGTCGACAACCCCTCCTACAACGCCTTCTGGCGCGGCCAGGCAGTCCAGGACCTCCTCGCCGCCAAACCGCTGAAGGTCCCGGTGCTCGTCGTGCACGGCCTCTTCGACCAGGAGGACAACTTCGGCGGCATCGCCGTCTATAGAACGCTCGAGGCGAAGGACACCGCCAACGACCGGGTGCATCTCGCCGTCGGCCCCTGGAACCACGGGCAGTCGCAGCACGACGGCTCCACCCTCGGCGCGCTGCGCTGGGACTCCGACACCAGCCTGTGGTTCCGCAACCAGGTCCTGCAGCCGTTCTGGGACCAGCACCTCAAGGGCGTGACGCCCGCGCGTCCGGTCCCGCCGGTGGTGGCGTTCGACACCGGCAGCCACGAGTGGCGCACCTACACGAGCTGGCCCGCGGGCGGACAGGTCGCGCCCCGCAAGCTCTACCTGCAGCCCGGCGGCGCGCTCGGATTCGAGGCTCCCGCCGCCCGCGCGCCTGGATATGCCGAGTACGTCTCCGATCCCGCCAAGCCGGTGCCGTACCGCGTCCGTCCCGTGCTGGCGATGTACAACTCCGAGTCGACCTGGAGGAACTGGCTGGTCGACGACCAGCGTCCGTTCTCCGACCGCACCGACGTGCTCACGTTCGTCAGTGAGCCGCTCACCGAGCCGCTGACCATCAGCGGCGAAGTGGCCGCGACGCTGTTCGCCTCCACCACCGGCACCGACAGCGACTGGGTGGTGAAGCTCATCGACGTCTTCCCGCCGGAAGTGCGCTCGAACCCCGCCCTCGGCGGCTATCAGTTAATGGTCTCCGGCGAGATCCTGCGCGGCCGTTACCGCGACAGCCTGGAGACGCCGAAGGCCATCATCCCGAACCAGGTGGCGCCGTACCGCGTGCGTATGCCGGAGGCGAACCACACCTTCCTGCCGGGACACCGGCTGATGGTGCAGGTGCAGTCGAGCTGGTTCCCCCTTTACGACCGCAACCCGCAGACGTTCGTCGAGAACGTCGGCAAGGCGAAGCCGAACGACTTTCGCCCCGCCACGCAGCAGATCTGGTTCTCGCCGGAGAGGCCGAGTTTTGTGGAGGTGGCGGTGGTGAAGTAGGCGCCGCCGCGGCACGTCGCGGTAGACTTCTCGTCACCGCAAATGCCTCCTTCTTTCTTTCGGTCTCTGCGTGCGCTGGATGGGGAAAACCGCCGCACCACCCTGCTCATCGCGGGGGTCGGGGGGATCATGATGCTCGCGTGGGCGGTGTGGTTCTGCTTTGCCCGCGTGCCGCTCTTCGTGACCAGCGAGCGGGCTCGGATGGAGGCGGTGGGGGCGGTGCATTTCGTCGACGCGCCGGAGACGGTGCAGCTCGTGCGGGTGCACGCGGCGCTGGGGCAGCGGGTGCGGGCCGGGCAGGTGCTGTTCGAGCTCGACGTCGCGCCGCAACGGCTGACGCGCGAGGAAGACGCGGCGCGCGTGGCATCGGCGACGCGGGAGGCGGAGACGCTGCGCCGCCAGATCGCTGCGGCGGAGGAGGCGCTGGTGGAGACGCAGCGGGCGGCGGAGGCGATCCGGCGTGCGGCCCAGGCCGATCGCGCCGAGGCGGCGGCGGCGGCGCGGCTGGCGGAGGAGGAACGGATGCGCAACGAGGCGCTCTTCCGCTCCGGCCTCATCTCCGCGAGCGACATCGCCCGCGCGCGGGCGGAGAGCGCGGCGAAACGCGATCGCGCGCTGGCGGTGGCGTTCAATGCCGACCGCACCGTGCTCGAGCAGCGCGCCAGGGAAGCGAACGTGCGCGCGGACATCGAGAGCCTGCGCGTCGAGCTCGCGGAACGGCTCGGCGAGATCTCCGGCTCGCGCGCCGCCCTGGCGCGGTCGGAGAACGAAATCGTGCGGCGGCAGCTCCGGGCGCCGGTCGACGGCGTGGTCGGCGAGCTCCTGCCGCTCACCGCGGGCGCGCTCGTGAAGCAGGGCACCCGCCTGGCGAGCATCGTTCCGCACGGCGCGCTGCACATCGTGGCCGAGTTCACTCCCGCCGCGGCGAGCGGACGGGTACACGCCGGAGAGCGGGCGCGCTTCCGCATCCACGCTCTCGGCTGGACCGGTGGTGCTACGCTCGACGCGCGCGTCACGCGCGTCGCCACCGAGGCCATCGACGGGCTGGTGCGCGTCGAGCTGGAGGCGATTCCCAACGGCGCGCGCGTCCCGGTCGAGCACGGCCTCCCGGGCATCGTCGACGTCGAGACCGACCGCCTCTCGCCCCTCCAGTTCCTGCTGCGCACAGCGGGGATGAAGATCGGATGACCGCGGCGGCGTTCCGCCGTTCGCTGCTCGTGCCGGAGGTCATCCAGACCTCGTCCATGGACTGCGGTCCGGCGTCGCTGAAGGCGCTCTTCGAGGGCTGCGGCATCGACGTCGACTACGACCGCCTCCGCAGCGCCTGCCTCACCGACGTCGACGGCTCCTCCATCGACGTACTGGAAGACGTGGCGGGGGAGCTGGGGCTGGACGCGCAGCAGACGATGATTCCAGCCGACCACCTCTTCACGGAGGAGGCGGGCGCGCTGCCGGCGCTGGTGGTGGTGCGGCTGCCGAACGGCAACACCCATTTCGTGATCCTCTGGCGGCGGCACGGGCCGGTGGTGCAGGTGATGGACCCGTCCTCGCGCAGGCGCTGGCCGCGGGTGGAGACACTGCGGCGCGAGCTGTTCATTCACACCATGGCCTTTGCGGCCGCGCGCTGGCGGCGCTGGGCGGAGCGGAACGCGTTTCACGCGCCGGTCCTGCGCCGCATCCTGGAGCTCGGCGTCGCTCCCGCGGCCGCGGCGGCGCTGGTGTCCGAGGCGACTTCCGGTCCGGGATGGTTCCAACTGGCGGCGTTGGACGCGGCCACGCGGTTCGCGCACATGCTCGTCGACGCTCGTGCGCTGGCCCGCGGCGCGGAGGCGGAGCGGGTGCTGCGCGAGACCGTTGCGCGCGCGGTTACGAACGGGGCGGAGCGGTGGAGCGAGTCGATTCCGGAGCCCTGCTGGAGCGCGTATCCGATCGGTCCCGATGCGGCAGGAGAGGAGCGGCTGGCGTATCGCGGCGCGGTGCTGGTGCGCGTGCGCGGCCTGCGCGCGCCGGGAACGGAGCAGCGGCGCGCGACGATCTCCATTCCGCCGCAGGAGCAGCGGCGCAGCCCGCTCCTCCGTCTCTTCGCCATGCTGCGAAAAGACGCGCGGCCCGAGGTCGCGGTGGCCGCTGGCGGCGTCGCGCTGGCGGGCCTCGCGGGGATCGTGGAGGCGATGCTCTACCGCGGCATGCTCGCCTTCGCGGAGGCGAGCTCGGTGCGGCTGCAGCGGGCGGCGCTGATCGGCGCGCTGCTGATGTTCGCGGTGACGATGATCGTCATCGACTCGGCGATCGCCGCGGCGGTGCTGCGGGCGGGGCGGCGGCTGGAGGCGCGGCTGCGCATCGCCTTCCTGCGCAAGCTCCCGCGGCTCACGGAGTCCTACCTTCAGACGCGGCTCAGCTCTGACATGGCCGAGCGCTGCCACAACGTGTCGGCGTTGCGCCGCCTCTCCGTCGTCGCCACCCAGGGGGGCGCGGCGTTGTGCCGGCTGGTGTTCGTCACCGCGGCGCTCTGCGCGATCGCGCCGGAGGCGGCGGGGCTGGCCATCGCGGCGACGCTGATCGCGCTGGCGATTCCGTTCGTCGCGCACCCGTTCCTCAGCGAGCGCGATCTCCGCGCGCGCACGCATGCCGGCGCGCTGTTCCGCTTTCACCTCGACGCGTTGCTGGGGGTCGTGCCGCTGCGGTCGCACGGCGCGGCGAAGCCGTTCCGGATGCAGCATGGAGAGCTGCTGCAGCATTGGTCGGGCGCGGCGATGAAGCGCCTCACCACCGCCACCTTCGTCGACACGCTGCAGACCGCGGCCGGGCTGGGGCTCGCGGCCGCGCTGGTCGTGGGGCACATGCAACTCCGGGGGTCGGCCGGCAGCGGGCTCCTGCTGGTCTACTGGGCGCTGGCGGTGCCGGGTGCGGCGACCGCGGTTGCCGCGTCGCTGAAGCTGCTGCCGGCGTACCGGAACATCGGCGGACGGCTGCTGGAGGTGCTCGACGCCCCGGAGGCGGAGGTTGAAGACGGTACTGGTGGAGCGGCTGCCCGGTGGGCTGAAGCCCACCGCTCCACAGGAACGGCGATCGCGCTGCGCGAGGTCTCGGTGCAGGCCGCCGGTCACGGCATCCTCGACCGCGTCACGCTGGACATTGCTCCGGGCGAGCACGTGGCCATCGTCGGCCCGTCGGGCGCCGGCAAATCGACGCTGGTGGGCCTGCTCCTCGGGTGGCACCGCCCCGTCTCCGGGACGATCGCCGTCGACGGCACGCCGCTCGACGACGCGCTGGTCCAGCGCCTGCGCCGCGACACCGCCTGGATCGATCCGGCCGTGCAGCTCTGGAACACCTCCCTGCAGGCGAACCTGCAGTACGGCAACGACGAAGCCGGCGCGGCCCTCGGCCCGGTACTCGAGCGGGCGGAGCTCCTGAGCGTCGTGGAGACGTTCGACGAGGGGCTGCAGACGCCGCTCGGCGAGGGGGGAGGGCTGGTCTCCGGTGGCGAGGGGCAGCGCGTCCGCTTCGGCCGCGCGTTGCTGCGCCGCGGCGTGCGGCTGGCGATCCTCGACGAACCGTTCCGGGGCCTCGACGTTGGGCGCCGCGACCTGCTGCTGGCGCGCGCCCGCGACACCTGGTCGGCGGCGACGCTGCTGTGCATCACGCACGACATGCAGGAGGCGCGGTCGTTCGCACGCGTGCTCGTCGTAGACCGCGGCCGCGTCGTGGAAGACGGCGCGCCGGAGGAGCTGGCGGCGAATCCGCGCTCGCGCTTCGCGCAATTGGTCGCCGAGCAGCAGCGGGTACACGAACGTATCCGGCGCAGCGCGGAGTGGCGCCGCTTCCGCCTCGCCGGCGGTTCGCTGACGGAGGAGCAGGAATGACGCACGTGCCGTCGTGGCCCGCGTCCATGCTCGGCGAAGCCGTGGCGACGCTGATCGGGGAGTCGCGGCTCTCGCGGCGCAGCGTGCACGTGCCGCCGCCTCCTCCGCTGCACGACGACGCGGAGACGACCCGCTGGCTGGACGCGGTGGCGCGCGTCGTGGACGTCGAGATCACCGGACGCGACGTCACCTGGAACGCCGTCGACCGGCTCCTCGGCGAGCCGATGCTCGTGCGGCTCGCGAACGGACGCTTCCTGACGGTCGTGCGCGGCCACGGCCGCACCGCCGTGCTGCTCGATCCGGAGCATGGGCCGGTGAAAGTCCGCACGACCGTGGTGCGCGACGCGATCCGCGGGCCGGCCGAAGAACCGGTGGAGCGCGACATCGCGCAGTTCCTCGACGACGTGCAGGTTGCGCCGGGGCGCCGGATACGCGCGCGGGAGGCGCTGCTGCGCAGCCGCATCGGCGAGCAGCCGGTCGCGCGCGCCTGGCGGATGGTACGGCCGCAGTCGGTGCCGTTCACGACTCTCCTGCGCGACGCGGGCGTGCTTGCCGGCCTGGGCGTGGTGCTGGCGGCGGAGGCAGTGCAGTACGTGGTCTGGCTCGCGGTGTGGGCCTTCGCCGCGCGCTGGGCGCTCGGCGGCGGTGTGGACGGCGGGTGGATGACGGCGTGGGTGCTGTCGCTGCTGTCGATCGTGCCGCTGCGCGCCCTCAGCACCTGGATGCAGGGGCTGGTGCTGCTGCGCGGCGCGGAGGTGATGAAGCGGCGGCTGCTCTTCGGCGTGCTGCGGCTCGATCCGGACGAGCTGCGCGCGTCGGGGATCGGCAGGCGGTTCGGGCAGGCCGCGGAGGCGGAGGCGTTCGAGGCCGCGGCGTACGGCGGGACGCTACAGGCGCTCATCGGCGCCGTCGAGCTGGTCGTCGCCTGCGTCGCCCTCGGCGCGGGCGCCGGCGGGTGGCTGCACGTGTTCGCGCTACTGCTGTTCCTCATCGCGACGGCGATGGTCGCCAGGTCCTCGCTGCGGCGGCGCCGCGAGTGGGCGTCGCGCCGGGTGGCCATGACCCACCGGATGATCGAGGTGATGATCGGCCACCGCACGCGCGTCGCGCAGCAGCGGCCGTCGCAGTGGCACGAGGAGGAAGACCGCGACGTGCGCGATCACCTCGCCGCCTCGGCGTCGATGGACCGGATGCAACTCGTGCTCGCTGCCGCGCCGGCCGTCTGGATCGTGCTGGCGGTGGCCGCGCTCCTGCCGGCGTTCGTGGCCGGCGCCCCGCAGCTCGTGCCGCTGGCGATCAGCGTCGGCGCGCTGCTGCTCGCGGCGGGGAGTATCGGACGGCTCACCGGCACGTTGCCGTCCCTCTTCGACGCGCTGATCGCCTGGGGGGAGATCGGTCCGGTCTTCCGCGCGGCCGAGCGCACCGAGGTGGAAGGGCGGCCGGAGTTCGCGGTCGCGCCGGCGGGGGAGGTGCCGGTGGTCGACGCGGTCGACCTGTCGTTCGCGTATGAACGGGGGACGCGGGAGGTGCTGCGCGGCTGCACGTTCCGCATCGTGAGCGGGGATCGGGTGCTGCTCGAGGCGCCGTCCGGCGGGGGCAAGTCGACGCTGGCGTCGCTGCTGGCGGGGCTGCGCCGTCCCGCGTCCGGCGTGCTCCTGCTGCAGGGGCTCGACCTGCACACCCTCGGAGCGGACGAGTGGCGGCACCGCGCCGCGGCCGCGCCGCAGTTTCATGAGAACCACGTCTTCTCCGAGACGCTGTCGTTCAACCTGCTGATGGGCCGTGGGTGGCCGCCGCGCCGCGCCGACATCGCCGAGGCGGAAGAGGTGTGCCGCGAGCTAGGGCTGGGCGAGCTGCTCGACCGGATGCCCGCGCGCATGCTGCAGATGATCGGGGAGGCCGGCTGGCAGCTCTCACACGGGGAGAAGAGCCGGCTCTACGTCGCGCGGGCGCTGCTGCAGAGGGCGGAGCTGGTGATCCTCGATGAGAGCTTCGCCGCGCTCGATCCCGCGAACTTTGCGCGCTGCCTGGAGACCGTCACGCGGCGCGCCCGCTCACTGCTCCTGATCGCGCACGTGTGAGGGGGGAGCGGCGCCGCTCGACATGAACAGGTCCGGCGCCTCTGGCGAGGCGCCGGAACGTGGATTCGTCAGTGTGCCGCTGCCGAGCGCGGATGGACAGGCGCCCTTTAGCCGCCGCTGCCGCCCTGGCCGGTCCGGCCGCCGCTGCCGGTCTGGCCGGTGCCGCCGCCGGAGCCGATCACGGGACTGTCGTCACCGGCCTTGATGCCGGTACGGATGGAGACTTCTTCCTGCGGGACTTCCATTTCGTTCTCGTTCATTGAATCCTCCGTTTAGCCGCCGCTGCCCATCTGGCCGGTGGCGCTGCCGCTGCCGAGACCGCCGCCGCCGGCGACGTGGCCGCTGCCGATCTGGCTGCCGTCGTCGCCGGCCTGGATGCCGGTGCGGATCGTGACTTCCTCGTGCTGGGTGTCGTTGTCGTGCATGGTTCCTCCTGGATCAGCCGCCGGAGCCGAGACCGCCGCCGCCCGGGCTGGTGGCCCCGCCTCCGCCCATCATGCCGCTGCCGGCGGCGTGGCCGCTGCCCATCTGGCTGCCGTCATCGCCGGCCTGGATGCCGGTGCGGATGGTGAGGTCTTCGTGCTGCTGTTCGTTCTCGTTCACGGTCGTCCGCCTCTCAGCCGCCGGAGCCGATCTGGCTCTTGCCGCCGCTGCCGCTCTGGCCGGTACCGCCGCCGGAGCCGATCACGGGACCGTCGTCACCAGCCTTGATGCCGGTACGGATGGAGACTTCTTCCTGCTGCGGGACTTCGATTTCGTTCTCGTGCATGACTGTTCTCCTCGAGTCGCTGGTTCGGATCAGGCGCCGCTGCCGAGCTGGGTCCGGCCGCCGCTGCCGCTCTGGCCGGTACCGCCGCCGGAGCCGAGGACCGGGCTCTCGTCGTCGCCTGCCTTGATGCCGGTGCGGATCGACACTTCTTCCTGTTGCGGGACTTCGATTTCTCTCTCGTTCATTGACTGCGCTCTCCTTTTGTTTTGAGTCAGCTACCGCTGCCGATCTGACCATTGCCGGCCGCGTTGCCGCTGCCGAACTGCCCGTTGCCGGCCGCATTGCCGGAGCCGATCTGGCTGCCGTCGTCGCCTGCCTTGAGGCCGGTACGGATCGAGACGTCTTCCTGCTTCATGTCCTGATGGTCCATGACTGACGGATCTCCTCTATTTGGTTTTGGCCATAGTAGGGGACCTATAGATGTCTGGAAGGAGGATGTGACGAGGCGGCCAGACGGCGTGATGAGAGGGGCGGATAGTGTGATGAAGGTGCAAAACGGCGACACGGAGCGAGATCGGGTCGCGGAACGTCGCCCGGAGCCCGGGCAACCCAAACGCCCAAAGCTCAACGCCGGCGAGCGCAGCTCGCCTTGTTACGAAACCTTTCGTCGAGTTCTGCGAATCATGTCCTATCCAGTGCGTTGCTAACCAACGGGGTCGGCGCGCCGTCTGACATGGAAAGAGAACTTGCATGATCTTTCGATCGCTGATCGTTTCGCTCCTCGTCCTCGTGACACCCGTCTTCGCCCAGACCGCCGCCACCACCCCGCTGCCCGCCGCGCCGGAAGGGCCGCGCACGTACTACCCGGCCGACTTCGCTCAGTTCGCCCCCCGCACGGCGCTGGACATGCTCAACCGCGTCCCCGGCTTCGGCATCAAGCAGGAAGACCTGGAGCGCGGCCTCGGCGAGGCGACCGGGAACGTGGTCATCAACGGGCAGCGGCTCTCGGGGAAGTCGAACGACGTAGTCACGGAGCTGAGCCGCATCTCGGCCGAGAACGTCGAGCGCATCGAGATCGTCGACGGCGCAACTCTCGAGATTTCCGGCCTCTCCGGCCAGGTCGCGAACGTCATCGTCCGCTCCGGCGGCATCAGCGGCCAGTGGGCTTACCGGCCGGAGTTCCGCGCCTACTACACCGATCCGCTCTTCACCCGCTTCGAGGTCTCGGTCAGCGGGACGAAGGGGCCGGTGCAGTACACGTTCGGTGTCGACAACAACGGCAACCGCAGCGGCGCCGGCGGCCCGACCTGGATCTTCAGCGCCGACCGCACCCTCACCGAGTCGCGCGAAGAGGAGTGGCGCGGCAACGCGGAGCGGCCGCGCGTCACCGGCAGGTTCGTCTACGACGGCCCCGGCACCGCCAAGGGCAACCTCAACCTGCTCTACGGGCGCCTCTATTACGACTACCTCGAGAACGGCCGCCGGACGAACGCCGACGGCGCGCACACGCGCGAGGTGACGGAGGACCAGAACGGTCACAACTACGAGGTCGGCGGCGACTACGAGTTCGAGCTCGGCAAGGGGCGCCTGAAGTTCATCGGCGTCGGCCGCGGCGAGCGCTATCCGGACGAGGTCACGGTGATCACCCGCTTCGCCGACGGCTCGATCGCCGGCGAGCGCTCCACGCAGATCGGCGACGAGCGGGAGATGATCGGGCGGAGCGAGTACCGCTGGAACAGCCGCGGCGCCGAATGGCAGGTGTCGGCCGAGGGGGCGTTCAACAGTCTGGACAACATCTCGCGCCTCTTCGAGAGGCAGGCGGAGGGGCAGTTCCGCGAGACCGAGCTGCAGGGTGGCATCGCCAAGGTGGAGGAAGACCGCTACGAGGTGATGGGCACCTACGGCCGCTCGCTCTCACCGAAGATGACGGTGAAGCTCTCCGCGGGTGGCGAGTATTCGCGGCTGGCGCAGGCGGGCGCGGGCGGCACGACGCGCACGTTCCAGCGTCCGAAGGGGGAGCTCTCCGCCGCCTGGAAGGTCTCCCCCCGCACCGACGTGAACTTCAAGCTCGCTCGCCGCGTCGGGCAGCTCAACTTCTTCGACTTCCTCGCCTCGGTCGACGTGGCCACGGACACCGAGACGGCCGCGAATCCCGACCTCGTCCCGGAGCAGAGCTGGGATCTCGACCTCGAAGGCGTGCGCAACCTCGGCACGCTCGGCTCGACGACGCTCCGCCTGTACGGGAGGAAGATCGACGACATCATCGACTACATCCCGATCGGCGAGAGCGGTGAGGCGCCCGGCAACCTCGACTCGGCGACGATGTACGGGATCGAGTCGCGGAGCACGATCAACCTCGACCGCTTCGGCTGGCGCGGCGCCCGTCTCGACGCCTACCTCGGCTGGCAGGACAGCCAGGTGGAAGACCCGCTCACCGGCGAGCAGCGCCCGATCAGCAACAGCCTGCAGGAGTTCTTCGAATTCGCGCTGCGGCACGACCTTCCGAACACCGACTGGGCGTGGGGGACGGGGTACGAGTACTACCTCAACGCGAAGAACTACAGGCTGACCGAGGTGGGGCGGCAGTGGGAAGGGCCGATCTGGGGGAACGTCTACGTCGAGCACAAGGACGTGCGCGGCCTCATCGTCCGCGCCGGCGTCTACAACCTCGTGGCGGCCGACAGCATGTGGGACCGCACCGTCCACGCCGGACGCCGCATCGACCCGGTCGACTTCATCGAGCATCGCGACCGGCAGATCGGCCCGGTGTTCTCCTTCTCGGTGAGAGGGAAGTTCTGAACGGTGCTAATGGGCGATCGCCCGCACGCGCTTGACCAGCTTCGGATCCCCGATCCGCTCCGCGGCCGCTTCGAATTCCGGCGACGCTCCGTTCCAGCGCAGCGCCTCCACGTCATCGAAGAGGGGGACGTCTGAGCGCAGCGTCGCCAGTCGCTTGAACAGCAGCGCGTCGTCACGGTAGTCGCCGAGGACCGTCGCGGGGAATTGCTCGATCGCGCCGTAGCGCTCGATCACCTTCGCGGCGGTCTTCTTCCCGAACTTCGGGATGCCGGGGTAGCCGTCGGCGGCGTCGCCGACCAGGGCGAGGAAGTCGGGGATGTGCTCCGGCATGACGCCGAACTTTTCGCGCACGCCGTCGGCGCCGCGGATCTGGCCGCTCTTCCGGTCGACCTGCACGACACGCTCGCCGACGACGCACTGCGCCAGGTCCTTGTCCGGCGTCCAGATGCAGACCTTCTCGATCGCGGGGTCGCGCGCCGCGAGCCGGGCGCCTGAGGCGAGCGCGTCGTCCGCCTCCACCTCGACCATGGGCCAGGTGGCGACGCCCATCGCCGTCAGCGCGTCTTCGAGCGGGTGGAACTGCGCCCAGAGCAGCGGGTCGATCCCCAGGCCGGTCTTGTAGCCGGGCCAGAGGTCGTTGCGGAACGACTCGATGACATGATCGGTGGCGACGGCGATGTGCGTCGCCCCCTCCTCCAGCATCTGGGCCACGGTATTGAGCACGCCCGAGACGGCGCTGAACGGCGGCGGCGTCGCGCTGCCGCGGCGGATGCCGTAGAAGTGGCGAAACAGCTCGTAGGTGCCGTCGATGAGGTGCACGATCACGCGGCAAACCATAGCGCGAACGCCGCCGCGGCTGCGCGTGTTTTGTCAGCATGAGACTTCGGGACGGAATCGAATTGACCGTGCTCGCCGCGATCTGGGGAGCTTCCTTTCTGCTCACGCGCATCGCGGCACCGGAGTTCGGCCCCGGGCCGCTGATCGCGGTGCGCGTGGCGGTCGCCGCGGCGGTGCTCGTGCCGCTGTGGCTTCTACGCGGTGCGCCAGGGGAGCTCTGGGCGCAGAAGCGGCGCCTGCTGCTCCTCGGGCTGATCACGTCCGCGCTGCCGTTCGTGCTCTACGCCTTCGCGGCGACGCGCCTCACCGCCGGCTACTCCTCGATCCTCAGCGCCACCACGCCGCTCTGGGGCGCGCTGATCGGCGCGGCCTGGCTGCGAGAGCGCCTCTCCGTGCCTGCGGTGACCGGTCTCACGGTCGGCTTCGCGGGTGTGGTGCTGCTGGTGACGAGCCGCTCCTCGTTCAGCAGCGGCGGCGAGGCGATTGCGATTGCCGCCTGTCTGCTCGCGGCGCTCAGCTACGGCGTCAGCGCGAACTTCACGAAGAAATACGGCGCGGCGATCCATCCGCTCGGTCTGGCCACCGGGAGCCAGCTCGGCGCGACCGCCGCTCTGACGCCGGTCGCCGTCACCACCTGGCCCGCGACCGCGCCGTCGGCCGGTTCATGGGTGGCGGTCCTCTTCCTCGGCGTCCTCTGCACCGGCGTCGCCTACATTCTCTACTTCCGCCTGATCCGCAACGTCGGCCCCGCGCGCGCGATGTCAGTGACGTACGTCGTCCCGGTCTTCGGCGTGCTGTGGGGCTGGCTCTTCCTCGACGAGCGGGTGACCGCTCCGATGATCCTCGGCACGGCGATCGTCCTCGCCGGCGTCGGCCTGACGACCGGTGCGCTCCGCATTCCTTACGCGGAGCTGAGGACGGAGGCGGTGCCGTTGATCGCCCACGCCGAGGGGATCGCTGCGGCGTCGGGGGCCGCCGCGCCGTCCGCTGCCTGGAGACCGTCACGCGGCGTCGACTCGCTTCTCGAGCAATGGAGCCGTCGCGACACCCGCGTATGTCATCAGCATCGTCCGTGAGCTCACGATGCGATCGAATCAGGCATTTGGCTCTGAAGCGCCAGGGCCGGATGTCTTCGGCGAACTCACGGTGAGATCGAAGAAGGCATGCGGCTCTGAAGTGTCAGAGCCGGACCGGTCAAATCAGACATCCGGCTCTGAGATGTCAGAGCCGAGTGTCTTTCGTGAACTCACGGTGAGATCGAGGAAGGCATGTGGCTCTGAAGTGTCAGAGCCAAACACGTTCCGTAACCTCACGATGCGTTCGAATCAGGCGTGTGGCACTGAAGCGCCAGAGTCGCATGCCCACGTCGTACTGGTGCGTGCGTTCGTCGATCGGTTCGTCGGCTTCGCGGAACGGGCCGGCGCCTCTCGCGAGGCGCCGGATGTTGGATAGGTCAGTGGCCGCTGCCGAGGGTGTCGGTACCGGCCGATCGTCTGGGCTTAGCCGCCGCTGCCGAGGTGGCCGGTGCGTCCGCCGCTGCCCATCTGGCCGGTGCCGCCGCCGGAGCCGAGGATCGGGCTGTCGTCTTCGCCCGCCTTGATGCCGGTACGGATGGAGACTTCTTCCTGCTGGGGAACTTCCATTTCTCTCTCGTTCATCTGTGCGCTCTCCTTCTTTCGAATCAGTAACCGCTGCCCAACTGGCGGCCGTCGTCGGCCCCTTCAGAGGTTTCCGGCCATACTAAGGGACGTATAGAGGTCTGGAAAGTGGATGTGACGAGGACGCCGCACCGTGTGACGAACCGCCGAATTGACGACACCAGAGTCGCTTCTGCGGTGACCGGTCGCGCGGGCCGTCAACGCGCGGCCGCGACCGCATAAAGCGCCGCCGCGAGCGCCGCCAGCGCGGTGAAGCCGAAGTGGACGGCCACGAGCGTGGCGAGCATCGAGCTGAGCACGGAGGCGGTGCCGTTGACCGCCCACGCCCAGGGGATCGCGGCGGCGTCGCTCCCGGCCAGCCGGCGCAGGCCGAGCGGGAAAGGCATGCCCATGACGAACGCGAGCGGCGCGACCAGGGCGATACTGATGGCGATCTTCACCGGGTCGGGCAATCCGAGGGCGGCGGTGGTGAGGAGCCGGACGATGACCAGCGCGACGAGAGCGACGCCCGCCACGACCAGAGGGATGGCACGCGCCTTCCGGTCGTCGATGCGCGCGGAGGCGCCGCTACCGAGGCCTCCGAAGACGAGGAACGAGGAGAGGACGAGCGCGATCGCGTAGAGCGGGTGGCCGAGGAAGAGCGTGAGGCGCTGCATGAACGCGATCTCGACGAAGAGGAAGGCGAGGCCGATCGAGCCGAAGTAGAGGATGAGGCGCCAGGTGGGTTCCTCGGGTTCCTCGGGGTTCCTCGGGGTTCCTCGGTGGCGCGTGAAAAAGAGTGGCAGGAGGATCAGCACCAGGGCCGCCACGAGCGCCTGCGCCAGTCCGGCCACCAGCACGAGATAGCCCCACTCGAGGAGCGGCATCCCGCCGCGCGCCCGCATCTGCAGCAGCTCCGGGAGCGCGCTCCAGCGGAAGGAGTGGAAGAAGTAGGGGCGCTCGTCGGTCGCGGGGCGTACGTTGAACTTGTAGCGCTCGAAAAAATCCTCGCGCGTGCGGCCGCCGGCGAGGAGCGCGTGCGCGGCCTCGAAGAGATGCGGCTCCTCGAGGATGTTGAACTCGTTCGTGTAGCCGCAGTCGAGCGAGCGGTCGTCGCAGAACGTGCGCAGCTCGGCGAGCTCGCGCGGCGTGAAGTCGCCCTGCTTCACGACGAGCGTGGCCGTGTTCCAGCCGCGCACGAGCGTGATGCGCTTCGACGCAACGCCGCCGAGGCGCTCCTGCGCGGCGATCACGGTGGCGAGCAGCTTCACCACCTCGCGCGGCGGCGCCTGAATCCAGCGCGTCAGCACGAGGTAGCCGCCGGGGCGGAGGTGCGCGATCAGCTCCGTCATCGCCTCTACGGTGTAGAGGTAGCTCTCGCTCACCGCCTGCGTCCCGGCGGCCGACGCGCCGTGCGAGCCGACCAGGGCGAGCTGGATGGCGTCGTAGCGCTCGTGGGAGTCGCGGATGAAGCGCCGCGCCTCCGCTACCACGACCCGCACGCGGGGATCGTCGTACGGCCCGCCGAACTTCCGCACCAGCGCCACCATCTGCGGGTTGAGCTCGACCGCCGTCACCTCGCGCGCGCCGTGCACGAGCGCCGACAGCACCTCCGAGCCTCCGCCCGCGCCGATCACCGCCACCCGCTGCTTCGGGATGCCGGCGTGGTAGGCGACGGCGGTGGGGAGGTAGTCGAGATACTCGGCCGACGACGGCTCGACGACGATCGGCGTCATCCCGCCGCCGTCGGTGAAGACGCCGACCTGCCGTGGGATCTCGCCGGCGAAGGCGAGGCTGAGTCCCGGCGCGTGGCGGAACGGCACGGCGGGGCTGACGACGCTGGTCAGCAGGCCATGGGGGCTGGAGCGCTCGTCGACGATCCGCGCCTCCGGCACGCGCAGCGCGTGGCTCAGCTCCTTGAACTGCGACATGCGCAAGGGAAAGGCGAGCGGACGTGCGGCGACCACGAACATCACGCCGCCGAGGGCGAGCGCGAGAGCGGCGCCGCGCCGCGTCGCGAAGAGGAACGCCGCGGTGAAACCGAGGAGCGCGACGAGCTGCAGCGCCGTGACCGGATGGACGAAGAACAGCAGCCCCGTGGCGGCGGCGGCGCTCGTCCCGCCGCCGATCAGGTCGGCGCGGTAGAGGCGCGGCGAGTCGGCGCCGAACTTCGTCAGCGTCAGCCCGATGGCCGTGGCGGCGCAGAAGAAGGGGACGGCGAACAGGAGATAGAGCACGAAGAGCCGGCCGAACTGGCGCGTGCTCCAGAAGATCTCCAGCGAGTTGAGCTCAATGCGCTGCGCGATGAGGAACGCGCCGAGCGAGGTGGCGCCGAATGCCGCCGCGGCGGTGGCAGCGGCGGTGCTGAAGTGCCGCAGCAGCGGCTCGCGCGCGATGGCGAGCAGGGTGCCGCTCGCGCCGTAGCCGAGGAGCGCGAGGCTGATGATCAGGAACGCGAGGTGATGCCACTCGACGATCGAGAAGAGGCGGATCAGCAGGATCTCGTACGCGAGCGCCGCGCCGGAGATCACCGCGATCGCGAGCGTGGTCTTCAATGGTCCTTCGGCCGCGTCAGCGGCACGAACATCACCGGCAGGACCTGCCGCGTGCGCACCTTCCCGGCGGCAGTCTTCTCGACCATCATCAGCGACTGCGTCGCGAACGGGCCGCCCACCGGGATGATCATCCGCCCGCCGGGCTTGAGCTGCTGGATGAGCGGCGGCGGGATGTGCGTCGCCGCCGCGGTGACGATGATCGCGTCGTACGGCGCCGCCTCCTTCCAGCCGTTGTATCCGTCGGCGTGGCGTACGGTGACGTTGCGGTAGCCGAGCGCCTGCAGCCGCGCGCCGGCCTGCTGCGCGAGCGGCGCGATGATCTCTACGGTGTGTACCTGCTTGACGAGCGGGGAGAGCACGGCGGCCTGGTAGCCGGAGCCGGTGCCGACCTCCAGCACGACGTCGTTGCGGTCGACCCGCAGCAGGTCGGTCATGAGCGCCACGATGTACGGCTGCGAGATCGTCTGGCCGTGCCCGATCGGCAGCGGGCGGTTCGCGTATGCGGCGCCGCGCAGGTTCTCCGGCACGAACAGATGGCGGGGGATCGTCCCGATCGCATTCATCACCTTCCGGTCGAACGCGGGGCGTCCGGTCTCCTCGGCGGTGACGCGGGCGTCGGCGCTGATCTCGCGGATCATGCGTGCGCGGGCGGCGCTATAGGGATCGGGGGCAGGGGTGGCGGCGAGGACGGCGAGCAGGATCAGGGATCGCATCGCCCTCGTTCCGATTTCACGAATCGGACCTGCCGTTACGGATGAGCGGGCGCTTTGAGGATGTCGTCGATGATCTGCAAATGATGGCGGTTGTGGAGCACGGTGAAGTCGATCGCCTGCGCCGGCGTCAGTCCTCCGAAGCGGGGATGCGGCACGACCGGGCCGCGCTTGCGCGAGAGATGCGTCTCCTGCAGCCGCTCGACGTCGGCGCGCAGCCGCTCCAGCGACGCCAGCAGTTCCGCGCCCGTCACCTTCGTTCCCCGAAGCCGTTCCGGCGACTTCCCCTTCCCGCGGGGGATGCGCCCGAGAAAGAGGATCACCCGGCCGAGCGGGCGGATGCCGGAGGGGAGCGGCGCGACGTCGAGATCGAGCAGCCGCCGCACGATGGACGAGGAGACTTTGATGAGGTGATCGAGGTGCTCGGCCGGCGTCCAGCCGGAGACGCCGCACGACTTCGCCAGCTCCGCGTCGCCGAGGCCGGACCGGCGGCGGAGCTCGTCCACCTGCGCGTTCAATCGGGTCAGGAGGCGGGGTGTTGACGGCATCGGCACATCTTACCGGGAGGTCGGTGCGGAACGTGAAAACGGAGTTCCGCATGAGATTTCCCGTCGTTCTCGCCGCGCTCGTCCTCTCCGTC
Source organism: Thermoanaerobaculia bacterium (assembly GCA_036399015.1). Classification (GTDB taxonomy): domain Bacteria; phylum Acidobacteriota; class Thermoanaerobaculia; order Gp7-AA8; family Gp7-AA8; genus QHVT01. The sequence goes on from DASWNW010000097.1 coordinate 21,770, forward strand.
TCGGCTGTTTGCGCCCAGGCTCCGCAACCTCCCGCTCGCGAAGGGCAGCGGTCGTCACAACCGAAATCGACGGCGGCACCGGGCAAGGCCACCACGGTGGCGCGCGGGCTCGAGCATCCCTGGGGGCTGGCGTTCCTTCCCGACGGGCGGATGCTCGTGACGGAGCGGCCGGGGCGGCTGCGGATCGTGGCGAAGAACGGCACGCTCTCCGCGCCGGTGAAAGGCGTGCCGCGCGTCTACGCCGCAGGTCAGGGCGGCCTGCTCGACGTCGTGCTCGACCCGCAGTTCGCGCAGAACCAGATCATCTATCTCTCCTACTCCGAGCGGAACGACGAGGACCTGGCCGGCACGGCGGTCGCGCGCGGCCGTTTCACGGATGCGGGGCTGCAGGACGTGCAGGTCATCTACCGTCAGCAGCCGAAGGTCTCCGGCGCCGGCCACTTCGGCTCGCGCATCGTCTTCCGCCGCGACGGCACCCTCTTCATCACCCAGGGCGACCGGATGCGCTACAGCGAGCAGGCGCAGGATCTCGCCTCCGGGCTCGGCAAGGTCGTGCGCGTGAACCGCGACGGCAGCATCCCGAAGGACAACCCGTTCGTGAGCCGCAAGGGGGCGCGTCCGGAGATCTGGTCGTACGGACACCGCAACATCCAGGCGGCGGCGCTGCACCCCGACACCGGCGACCTCTGGACGATCGAGCATGGCGCGCGCGGCGGCGACGAGCTCAATCAGCCGCAGGCGGGGAAGAACTACGGCTGGCCGGTCATCTCGTACGGCCGCGAGTACTCCGGCCGCCCGATCGGACAGGGCCTCACCGCGAAGGCGGGGATGGAGCAGCCGGTCTATTACTGGGATCCGGTGATCGCGCCGTCGGGCATGGTCTTCTACACCGGTAATGCCTATCCGGGATGGAAGGGAAGCATCTTCGTCGGCTCCCTCACGCCCGGCGCATTGGTGCGCCTCACGCTGCAGAACGGGCGCGTGACGCGCGAGGAGCGGTACCTCGGCGAGCTGAACGAGCGCATCCGCGACGTGGAGCAGGGGCCGGACGGGTTGCTGTACATGCTGACCGACAGTGAGAATGGCCGGATCGTCCGCCTGGAGCGCGCGGCGCGCTGAGCGTCACGAGCAGCCGCGCAGCATGAGGTTCAGCACGATCGTCAGGACGACCGAGGCGATGATGCTGAAGAGACAGCCGGACGTGCGGAATCGGACAGCCATGGGCGGGACCTAGTGCGGGAGTCGTGCCGTGCATAAGACCGCGTTGCGCGTCGTACAGGCGGGCGCGATCGCCGTCGTGCTCGCCGCGTCGACCCACCGCCTGTTCGACCTCGACCGCTTCTTCGTCCCCAAGGAACTGGTCCTCCATCTGACCGCGACACTGGCGGGACTGCTGACGTTGCGCTCCATCGCGCGCTCGGCGGTGACGAAGGTGGACGTCGCGCTGACGGCGTACCTGCTGCTCAGCGTTACCGCGGCGCTGTTTGCGCAGAACCCCTGGCTGGCCATGCGCGCGCTCGCGCTCAGTGCCTCGGGGATCCTGCTCTTCTGGGTCGCGCGCGCGTTGCGTGACGCGGGGCTGGCGACGCCGCTCCTGAACGCGCTCGCGCTGGCGGTGGTGCTCGCGGCCACGACGTCGCTGCTGCAGGCGTACGGCGTGCGGCTGGAGCTCTTCTCACTCAGCCGCGCTCCCGGCGGCACGCTCGGCAACCGCAACTTCGTCGCGCACGCCGCCGCGTTCGGCTTCCCGGTGGTGCTCCTCGCCGCGCTGCGCGCCGGGAGCAGCCTTGGGTATCTCGCCGGCGGTGCCGGCGCCGCGGCGGTTACCGCGTCACTGGTGCTGACGCGCTCGCGCGCGGCCTGGCTCGCGTTTGCGGCCATGGCTGTCGTCTTCCTCTTCTCCACGTTCCGCTTCGACCGCCGTACGAACCTTCGTCTCCTCGGCGTGCTCGTGCTCATCGGCGGAGGCGTCGCCGCGGCGCTGCTCCTCCCGAACAGGCTCCGCTGGAACAGCGACAACCCTTACCTCGAGTCGGTGAAGGGCGTGGTGAACTACGAAGAGGGGAGCGGGCGGGGACGGCTGATCCAGTACCAGCAGTCGATGCTGATGGCCGTGCGCACGCCGCTCGTCGGCGTCGGGCCGGGGAACTGGGCGGTCGAGTATCCCGAGCATGCGGCGCGGCGCGACCCGTCGCTCGACCCGAACACGCCGGGCATGACGTACAACCCCTGGCCGAGCAGCGACTGGGTGGCGTTCGTCGCCGAGCGGGGGCTCTTCGCCGCGGCGCTGCTGGCGTTCGCGTTCGTGATGCTGGCGTTGCGTCGGGAGGAAGATCCGCTGGTCGCGGCGGCACGCGTCGCCACGGTCGTCGCGGCGGTGGTGGCGGGGGCGTTCGATGCGGTGCTGCTGCTCGCGCTGCCGGCGCTGCTGGTTTGGACGGCGCTCGGCGCGCTGTCCGGTGGAGCGGCGGCCGCTTCGGCCGCCGACATCGAGACCGCAGAACCGGACGGGCTGAGAGCCCGTCGCTCCAGGTGGATCGTGGCGGTGCTCGTGTTGCTGCTGTCGCTCGGCGGCGCACTGCGCAGCGGCGGGCAGCTCGCGGCCATGCAGATCTTCGCCACGCGGAGCGACCGCGCCTCGCTCGAGCGCGCGGCGATGCTCGATCCCGGCAACTTCCGCGTCCGCCTGCGGCTGGCGCGGAGCGGGAAGCGGGCGGCGCGGTGCGCCCATGCGGTAGCGGCGAAGAGGCTGTATCCGAATGCAGAGGCGGCGCGCCGGCTGGCGGGGTGCGGGGATTAAACTGCTCCCCGATGAAAACGCTCGCCTGCCTTCTGCTCCTCGCCACGCCGCTCGCCGCTCAACTGCGGCCCGTCAACACCTACTCGATCGTCGCGCGCGATCCGGCCACGGGTCAGATCGGAGTGGCCGTGCAGTCGCACTGGTTCGCGGTCGGGCAGATCGTGCCGTGGGCCGAGGCGGGCGTGGGGGCTGTGGCGACGCAGAGCTTCGTCGACCCGTCGTACGGCAAGCTGGGGCTCGACCTGCTGCGCGCCGGCAAGAGCGCGCCCGACACGCTGAAGGCGCTCCTCACCGGCGATGCCGCCTGCGAGGTGCGGCAGGTCGGCATCGTCGACGCGAACGGCGTGGTGGCGACCTTCACAGGCGCGCGCGACATCGTCGCAGCGGGCGGCATCGCCGCGAACATGACCTCCGAGGCGGACGTGCAGTGCGGGTCGGCGGGCGGGCACGTGAGCGTCGGCCGCGACTTCGCGGTGCAGGCGAACCTCATGGCCAACGACCGCGTCTGGCCGGCGATGGCGAAGGCGTACAGCGAGTCGAAAGGCGACCTTGCCGAGCGGATGCTGGCGGCGCTCGACGCGGCGCAGAGAGAAGGCGGGGACATCCGCGGCAAGCAGTCGGCGGCGCTGGTGGTGGTGAACGCAAAGACGACCGGCCGCGCATGGCAGGACCGCCTCTTCGACGTACGCGTGGACGATGCGCCCGATCCGCTCGCCGAGCTGCGCCGGCTCGTGACCGTGCAGCGGGCGTACAACCACATGAACGCCGGCGACCTCGCGGTCGAGCACAAGGACCACGAGCGCGCCCTCCGCGAGTACAGCGCGGCCGAGGAGATCGCCGCGACCACCGCAGGGATCCCGAAGAGCCGCCACGCCGAGATGCTCTACTGGCACGCGGTGGCGCTGGTGAACATGAACCGCGTCGACGAGTCCCTCCCCGTCTTCGCCCGCGCCTTCGCGATCGAGCCCTCCTGGCGCGAGCTGACGCCGCGGCTGGTGAAATCGGGACTGCTGCCGAACGATCCGAAGGTGACGGAGAGGATCGTCGGGGCGAAGGATCAACTGGTGCGGTAGTCCACCATCCGGAACTGCCGCACCGGCTGCGCGACGCGGGTGGTGCAGGTGGGATAGGCGCCCTCGGCGGAGGTGTAGTGCTCGATCGTCACGTCGTGCGTCGTGCCGCGGGCGTCGCGGAGGTGGATGCGCGTGCGGCCGTCGACGAGGGACTCGCGGGAGAGGAAATGCAGCGCCTCGCGGCGCGTCAGGTTGTGCAGGCGGCGCACGAACGTCTCCGCCGCCTGGACCGGGCGCGATAGCGAGCTGCGGCCTCGGTACGCCTGGAGGAAGATGTCGTCGCCCATGACGGCGTTCACCAGCGTCGGCGCGTCGGCCGGCTCGACCGGGCCGTAGTAGATGCCCCACGGCAGTACGAGGGCATTCGCGGCGAAGCGGTCGCCGCCGATGTGGGAGCACTGCCAGACGTCGATCTCCTCGCGCCCGCGCAGCGCGTCGAAGAGCGGATAGCCGCGCCGCCCGCAGCAGGAGTCGTGCTGGCCGTGCGTGCAGACGAGGATGAGCGGGCGCTCCGTTGCCGGGAACTGCTCCGTGGCCAGCGCCGCGAACGGCACGGCCGCCACGTCGTCGACCGACGGCAGGTCGAGCGCGAGCATGCCGGTGGCGGGCGTGGTGCGGACGACGTAGACGCGGCATTCGCGCGGCGGCTCGACGCGCTTGCGGATGAAGACGACCCGGCTGCGGGGGATCTCCGCCTCGGCGCGCTGCAGCGCCTCGCGCACGGGCGCCGGCAGGCCGGCGTCGGTGATCGGCTCTCTCCCCCAGGTGCAGGGGAACTCGACCAGGATCCAGAAGTCGACGCGCGCGGCGGTCGCCGCGTTGTCGTCGCCGCGCAACCGGGCAGCGTCGGAGCAGAGAGGGCGGCGGGGCTCGGTCACGCTTCCGGCTCGCCCGCCAGATTCACGAGTCCCTGCCGCGCCAGCTCGGCCACGAACTGCTGCACCGTCGCGCCGTCCAGCGTCGTCGCGTTGCACAGCTCCGCCACCGTCGCCGGGCCCCGTTCGAGCACGTGCAGCAGCGGCTCCGCGGCGGCGGCGAGCTTCCATGCGCGGCCGTTCGCGTCGAACTGGATCGAGCCGTCGTCGCGCACGATGTTCAGCGCGCGCGGCGCGGCCAGAGCCACTTTCGCCGACATCGACGGCGCGCCGTTGGCGACGGTCCATGGGAGGCTCGCCCACCCGCGCGACCGGGCGCGCGCGTTCTGGTGCGCGAAGTAGCGGTCGAGGAGATTGCCGTCGAGCTGCTCGACGAGCTGGCGCTTCAGCTCCGCGAACTGCGCCTCCTGCTCCTCGCGCGAGCTGAAGCGCTTCAAGGACGCGCGGAACTCGGTCGAGGCGCGGAGCTGGTCGGCGAGCCAGTGCACCAGGTTGACGCCGGTGCGCTGGTGGATGCCGAACGTCAGGTGCAGCGTCACCTCGCCAACGCCGGAGGCCTCGTGCCACCAGCCGCGGGGGATGTAGAGCGCGTCGCCGTCCTCGAGGATTCCTTCCCACACCACCTTGTCCGGCGCGGTCTTGTTCGGCTCGATGTCGTCCTTGAGCGGATGGGGACGGCCACCTTCGTACACGCGCCAGTACTTCTTCCCGTAGACCTGCAGCACCACGACGTCGTGCGTGTCGCAGTGGCGGTGGAAGCCCTGCTGCTCGCGCCAGCCGGCGTACATGTTGACCTGCACCGACTCGTGCAGCACGCGCTCGAAATCCTCGGCCAGTTGCATCACGCCGTCGGCCATGTCGTCCACGGCGTCGACAATGAGCGTGTAGCCGTCGCGCAGCCGCTGCGAGAGCTGCTCCGGGATCACGAACGGGACCTTGTTCCCTTCGTAGCGGAGATACTCCCCCTTCGCCGCGAACTCGCCGTTGCGCACGAGGCGCAGCCGCGGCGGCTCCAGGCGGTGCTTCTGCAGCATGCCGTTGACCTCCGACCAGGAGAGGAGGCCGTGGAAGCGCCCGCGCGCGCCGGGGATGTGGGCGAACGTCTGCCCCCAGATGCGCGAGAGAAAGTCATCGACGCCGAGCGCGCCGAGCGTCGAGGCGAAAGTCGTGGTCATGGCGGGTGTGGGGGACGGGCTGAAGAGCCCGTCCCTCCGGAGGGATCGTAGCTTACGCGTTGTCGGTGCCGTCGGAATCGCCGGCGTCGGTGCCGTCGGTGTCGGCATCGGTGTTGTCGGTATCGCCGCCGGCATCCGTGCCGTCCGAGTCGCCGCCGTTGTCGGTGCCGTCGGTGTCGCCCGTCTTGTCGCTCTTGTCGGTGGCGTCGCCGGGGCGGCCGCTGCCGTCCGTGCCGTCAGCCGGGCTGGCCGAGAGCGGGCGGGGGTCGAGGTCACGGATTTCCTGAATCAGATTCTCGTCACTCATGCATACCTCCAGTTGCGACGGTCCCTGCAGTCACTGCGCCAGAAGGTGGCGCCGGTACTCCACCGTCGAAACCGCAGTGTAGAAAACCGGATAGACCAGTGACAACAGGAGCAACCAGAGCGGCGGATCGGGGTACGTCGGAAACATCGCGGCGATGAGCCCGAGCCAGACCAGCGCACCGATCATGATCGGCAGCTTCCAGCGCGGCGGCGCGAGGTTGGGATAGATGAAGCCGACCGGCATCACCGTCAGCACCGCCAGCGCCAGCAGGACGGCGGCGTTGAGCCACTGCAGGCCGGCGGCCGCGGCGATGCCGAGGTAGAAGGCGACGATGTTCCAGTAGGAGGGAAAGCCGAGGAAGAAGCCGCCCGATTCGTCCTTGGCGCCGGCGTTCGCGAAGCCGAGGAGGCTGGCGATGAGCGGCGGCACGACGAAGAGGAGCGCGGGGCGCGGCACCCACTCCAGGCGCGCCACGAGCAGCATGGGGATGAAGGTGAACGTCAGGAAGTCGACGATGTCGTCGATGGTGCGGCCGCTGATCTGCGGCAGGACCTTCTTCACCTGGACGCGGCGGGCGAGCGGGCCGTCGGTGGCATCGACGAGGACCGCGATGGTGAGCCAGATGAAGACGCGGCGGGCGTCGGGTTCGGCCTTGCAGACCTCGAGCGTCGCCAGGAGGGCGAAGATGATGCCGGACGCCGTATAGAGGTGCACGAGCCAGGCGGCGGCTCGCATCACTCCTGCTCCTCGCGCTCCGCGACGTCGAGCTTCTGCTCCGCCAGCTCCTCGTCTCCCGGCTCCTTCTGTGAGGGCTCCTGCTCCACCGCCGCCTTCGGGACGTACTGCAACTCGATGAGGATCGGGAAGTGGTCGGAGCCGATCGGCTGGCAGCGCTCCACCCGCACGAGCTTGAAGTGGTGGGAGTGAAAGACGTGGTCGAGCGGGTAGCGGAACAGCACGTTATGCGCGTTATAGCTGTTGTAGAAGCCGCGGCCGGCGCGGGGATCGAGCAGGCCGCTGAGGCGGACGAACAGCTCGCTCGTCTCCGACCAGGCGACGTCGTTCAGGTCTCCGGCCACGATGGTCGGCTCGTCGGTGGAGTGGCCGATGGCGCGTCCCACGACGACCAGCTCCGCATCGCGCGGCGCGGAGGACTGGTCCCGGATCGGCTCGGGCGGCCGGGGATGGAGCCCGTGCAGGGTGACCTCGACGCCGCTTTTCAGGCGGACGCGCGTGTGGATCGAGGGGATGTCGTCCTGCACCAGGTACTCGACCTTCGGGTCGACGAGCGGGAAGCGCGACAGCAGCACCATGCCGTACCAGTTGTTCTGCGGCTTGCGGATGGCGTACGGGTAGTCGCGGAACAGCGGCTCGAGAGCCCGGTGCCAGCGGTCGTCGATCTCCACCGCCAGGATGACGTCCGGATTCGCCTGCTCGACCGCCTCGATGAGCCGCTCGTGCTGCTCGTTCTCCATCTGCACGTTCGTCATCATGATGACGATGCGGTTGTCGGGGTCGGCCTCGTCGTCGCGGACGGTCTGCACCGTCGGACGGGTGATGGGGGTGTACGTGCGGATCTTGTAGAGCTGCCAGGCCACGACAGCGCCGACCGGCAGGAGCAGGCCGTAGTCGGCGGCGGTGCCGCGGAAGAAGCGGAGGGCGTAGCCGGTGCCGCCCGCGGCGGCAATGGTGGCGATCTGCACGCGCGGGAAGTCCCACATCCGGAACAGCCAGTGCGGCCGGCGGCTGAGACTGAGTAGCGTGCCGATGACCGGGAGCGCACACATCCCGGTGAGGAGGGGGCGCAACCACTTCTCGCGGCTCATCTTCAGCGATATAGCAGCGGCCGTGCCGAGACCGCTACGCCGCTCGGCGCAAAAAGTTTGACCGCTGCCGGTCAACGTTCTGTTGCGGGGGAGCTTCGGCCGTTTTCCGAGGACCAGACGGACCTCGCGCGGGACGAATGGCCGCCACGGCGGGACGGCGCATCGCGACCGCGCGCGGGCCCGCCGCGAGACGCAACAGTTCGTACACCGCTTCTCCATTGCACGGTCAACTTGTTACGGCGGAGCAGAGCTACGTTCGTAGCACCATGAACGCGCGCAATGTGATGTTCGCCCTCGCCCTCATCGCCACGACCGGTTGTGCGACGCAGCAGCAACCGCCGCTCACCGGCGGGTTCCAGCTCGCACAAACCGGCCGGATCTACGCGCGTCCGGCCGACGTGAAGACGCCCTCCGCGATTACCGGCCTGCAGAAGCTCCACCTCGGCGAGACGCGGGACGGCCTCCTCTACGTCCCGGCGAATTACAAGGCGCCGGTACCGCTCATCCTGATGCTGCACGGCTCCGGCGACAGCGGCGAGATCATCATGAGCAAGGTCCGGACGCTGGCCGACCGGATCGGCGCGATCGTCATCGCGCCCGACGCGCGCGACTTCACCTGGGACATGACCGTCGGCGGCTCGGGCGACCCGAAGTCGATCGACCGCTTCGGCGAAGACGTGAAGTTCATCGACGAGGCGCTGCGGCAGACGTTCCGCCGCTACCCGGTCGACCGCAAGCGCATCGCCATCGGCGGCTTCTCCGACGGCGGCTCCTACGCGCTGTCGCTCGGCCTCATGAACGGCGACCTGTTCACGCACGTGATCGCCTTCTCCCCCGGCTTCATGCGCCTGCGCAGCACGACCGGCCACCCGCAGGTCTTCCTCGCCCACGGCACCAGCGACGACGTCCTGCCGATCGACCAGTGCGGCCGCCCCCTCGCCCGCGCCCTCGGCGAGGCCGGCTACGACCTCGAGTACATCGAGTTCGAGGGGGAGCACGTCGTCGTCGACCGCATCGCCCGTGAGGCGTTCATGGAGTGGTTTGCGCGGGTGGGGTAATTACGCGAACAGCTCGGCGAGCGGGAGGCGCCAGCCGGGAAGGATGTCGGCCAGCTCGATGGCGTCGGTGACCGTCTCGACGGCGCCGGACCGGTGGATGCGCACCGTGTTGCTCTCAGGATCGACCACCACGACCGCACGCACACCCGCGCGGAGCCATTCGCGCGTCTTCTCTTCGACCTCGGTATAGCGGTCGGAAGGCGAGATGACTTCGAACGCCACATCCGGCGGCCCTTCGTTGAACTTGACGGTCCGCACGACCCGCTCAGAACGGACGAAGGCGACATCGGGGGATCGGACCGTGTCGGGATTACGCGCGATGCGAAAACCGGAATCAGACGGGTAGACCTGCCCCAGACGGTGCTGCTTCACGAAAGCACCCACGCTGAGCAGGATCTCCACCTCGATCTCACCGTGGCGATTCCCAGTTGGCGACATCCTCTGCAACTCCCCCCGCACGAGCTCATACCGCCAGCCGTCATCGGGGAGCTGCAAAAGCTCGTCTGCTGTTGTCACCGTCGTGACGGTCATACGTTGCGATTTTACGCCTGAATCGTGCCTACTGCTCCAGCGTGTGCACCTTCCCGGCGGCCAGGCCGCGGTACTCCTTCCGCTCCCCGTTCGGCCAGACCACCGTCACGTCGACGGCCGTGTCCTTGCCGAGGCCGATGTGCTGGGTCTTGGGGTGCTGGGAGAGGTAGCCGGTCGCGCTCTGGACCTCGCGCCAGATCTTGTTTCCTGACGCCGTGGTCACGAGCAGGCGGGCGCCGACGGCGTTCTTCTGCGTCTTGCCGGCGAGCTTCAGCTTGACCCAGTTGCGCGCCGGGGCGCCGGTGTTGTTGCGGAGGAAGACGGCGCGGTCGTTGAAGTTGTTCACGACCACGTCGAGATCGCCGTCGTTCTCGAAGTCGAGGTAGGCGGCCGAGCGGGAGTTGCCGGAAAAGTCGGCGCCACTGTCGGCGCTGCGGTTGGCGAGCTTGCCCCCCTCGTTGACGAAGAAGACGTTCGGCTCGCGCTGGCTCACCGCGAACTTCATCTCCTTCGGTCCGTCGGTCGTGTTCACCTTGAACTCCGACTGATAGAGCAGGTACTCGTGCAGGCCGTTGACGAGATAGAGGTCGTCGTCACCGTCGTTGTCGAAGTCGAAAAAGTCGGCGTCCCACGCCCAGCCGGTGGCGGTGTCGGTCGGATCGACCGCCTCGTTCACCGCGTAACGCAGCTCCTTGTCGCGCACCGAGGTGAAGAGGTGGTTGTTCTGCACGACGCGCATGGTGGCCAGCTTCTCGGCTTTGCGCTTCATGCGGGTGTCCTCGGTCGGCATGATGTACTTCTCGTCCTTCACCATCGCCACGATGTTCGAGATGTACACGTCGGGGTAGCCGTCCTTGTTGAGGTCCGCCGTGCCTACGTTCATCGAGCTGGAGGGAAGGTCGGTGCCGAGCTTCGAGGCGATGTCCTCGAACGTGCCGTCGCCCTTGTTGCGGTAGTACGAGTTCACGCCGAAGTCGTTGCCGACGATGAGGTCGGGCCACGAGTCGAGGTCGATGTCGACGCTGGCCACGGCCTGCGTCCAGCCGACGTTCTCGGTGCCGCTGCCGGCCGACACGTCCTTGAACGTGAAGTCACCGGTGTTGCGAAACAGCTTGTTCGGCGTAGCGTTCGTGTTGACCCGGGAGAGATTCGGCCCCACGCCCTGCAGGTAGTTGCCGTAGTAGCCGATGTAGAGATCGAGCAGCCCGTCACGATCGAAGTCGAACGCCGTTGCGGGACCGCCGACGAGGCCTTCACCGCCGAGCTTCGCCTTCGCGGTCACGTCCTCGAACGTGCCGTTCCCCTTGTTGCGGTAGAGGCGGTGCGGAGCGTTGACGTAGCTGATGAAGACGTCGTCCAGCCCGTCGTTGTCGAAGTCGACGATGAGCGGCTGGCGCGGCTCGCCCGGCTTCTCATCCGGTCCGATCCAGTTGAGCCCCGACTTCGCCGTGGCGTCGGTGAACGTGCCGTCGCCGTCGTTGAGATAAAGGCGGTTGCCGAGACCACCGACGAGCAGCACGTCGGCATCGCCGTCGTTGTCGACGTCTTCCGCCGCCACACCGCTGCCGGAGAATGCCGGCGGCACGTCGTGCGCCGCCTCGTTCTGCGGATTCGGCGCGTCGGTGCCTTTCTGCGTGTAGAGAAAGGTGCGCTGGAAGCGGCTCAGCCAGTTCGAGGTGCGGTGCATGAAGTCGACGCCGCTCTCGGGCGTGACGTCTCCGAAGAAGCGGCCGGAGACGCGCGTTTTCGCGCCCGAGGAGGCGACTTTGGTGGCCTTCTGCGCGGCGGCCGGCTTCGCCTTCAGGTGCTCGGCAAAGCGCTGGTAGATGAGTTTCTGCGCCGCGGCGACATGCTCCGGCTGCAGGACCGGCGCGCCGGCGTCGCGCGCCACCTGGCCCGCGGTGCGGAACGCGAGGACGCCGATCTGCGCGTCCCCCTCCGCGAGCAGCTCGGCGGCGAACGGATCGAGGTCGAGCTCGAGCGGGAAGCTCGGGCTGTCGATGACCTGCTGGATCAGGTGCCAGTGCAGGCCGCTGTCGCGCAGCGAATCGGCGTCGTACGCCTCGATGTAGACCTGCTTCTCTTTCGGGAGGTTCGCGAAGAAGATCACGTCCTCATAGATGTTGACGTCGTACGGCGCCCACTCCGCGTACACCGCGGCGATGTGGCGCTCCCGCACGATCGGCGACCCCTCGGCCTTCGCCTTCGCCTGCGCGCGGAAGAGCGTCTCGGCGATGAAGTTCATGACGATGCCGGAGAACGCCTTCGTGATCTCTCGCGTCTGCGCCTGGTCGTTCGGCCAGGGGTGGCGCGCGTAGAACGACTGGATGTTCGAGTACAGCAGCGGGTCGGCCGACTGGTTGTAGGTGCGGAACGAGACGAGCTTCTGCGCGATGATCTTCCGCAGCACCTCGCCCGGCTTCGAGGTCGCCGGCTTCAGTGCCAGCTCCTGCTTCGCCACTGCCGGCGTAAGGCGCGTCCAGGCGTCGGCCATCAGCGCCGCGTCGACTTCCTTCTTCCCCGCCTTGCGTGCGGCCTTGTCGCTGAGGCTCAGCGCGGCCAGCGTGTAGACGTCCACCAACTGTTTCATCGTCTGCACGGCTTCCGTCGAAAGCGGGAGGAGCTTCACGTTCGGCGTGAGCAGCGCGTCCTGCTGCGTCGCCAGGATCGCGCGCAGCGCGTAGGCGACGGTGCCGTACTGGCGAACGTCGCGCTCCTCGAGCAGCAGCTCGGTCGCGTCGGGCAGCGTGACGTACGCGTTCTTCGCCTCATCGACGCGGTAGGGCACGGCTCGCGCGATGATCGGCTGCAGCACCGCGGAGGAGATCGAGTCCGCCCCCTGCGCGCGCGCGGCGTCGGAGGCCTGGCTCCAGACCGAGAAGATGAGCTTCTTCTGGAGGTCGACCTTCTTCTCGCGGCCGTCGTGCGCGAGCGGCGTGCCGTACATGAAGTTCTCGAGCCGCGTGGCGGTGGCGTCGCACTTCGGATCGCGCTGGTTTTCCAGCGACTGGATCACCTCGACGGTGTTCTCCAGCCCGAGCGTGCGGCGAAGGTCGGTGAAGGCATCCTGCGCCGCGAGAGGGATCGCGAGCGCGCACAAGGTCAGCGTCATCAGGGTTCGCATGGTGGGGATCACTCCAGGAGTCTGGCCACTTTTTCAGGGCTCGTCGTGGGCAGTTTACACACGTAGTGTTCGCAGATGAACGCGGTCGCCTTGCCGCCGATCGGGCCCATCTCTTTGACGATGGGCATGTAGCGGGCGAGCTGCTCCTGCGCCTTGCCGCCGGCGGCGACGACGAGGACGCGATTCGGGACGAAGCGCTCGTGGACGATGCGCAGCAGCGCCTTCGTCTCTGCTTTCGACGGATCGCCGGCGATGACGATCTGCTTCGGCGTGGAGAACGCGAACAGCAGCGCCGAGGAGAGGGCGGGGAGCTGCGCGTTCAGCGACTGCGCGTAGGTACGGAAGATCGCGTTCGCGCGCGAACGCAGCGCGGCGCTGTCGGTGAGCTCGCCGAGGCGGAGGAGGTTGAGCGCCGCCACGGAGTTCGGCGCGGGGAGCGCGAGCTCCGACTCCGCCGCGACACCACGCAACGTGCTCGGCAGGCTGGTGCCGCTCGCGTATCGGTTCGCGGTGGCGTCCCAGTACAGCTTGTCCTGCTGCTCCTGCAGTGACACCGCGAGCTCGAGCCACTGTACGTCGTGCGTCGTCTCGAAGAGGTCGAGCAGCCCCTGAATCAGAAACGCGTAGTCCTCGGGGAGGGCGTCGATGCCGGCGTGACCGTCGATCCAGCGGCGGTGCAGGCGGCCTGGTTCCTCGGTTCCTCGGGGTTCCTCGGAGTTCCTCGGTGCCTCGGGGGACGCGGGCGCGGCCGCCGCAACTGTCGCCGAGGAACTCCGAGGAACCGAGGAAGCCCGAGGAACCGAGGAACCGCTCTCCCGGCTCCAGAGCTGCGTCGTCACGAACCGCGCCGCCCCGGTCGCCGCCTCGAGGTAGCGAGGCTCGTCGAACGCGGCGCCCGCCTTCGCCAGCGCGGAGATCATCAGGCCGTTCCAGGAGGTCAGGACCTTGTCGTCGCGCAGCGGCGCCACGCGTTTCGCACGTGCGGCGAGGAGCTTCTCGCGTGCCACCTTCACCGCCGGATCGGCGATGTAGAGGATGTTGTCCTTCTCCTGCGAGACACCGAAATGGCGGAACGCCGCCTCGGCGTCGTCGCCGAGGATCGCGCGCAGCTCGCCCTTGCTCCAGAGGTAGTAGGCGCCTTCCTCATGTCCGGTATCGGAGTCGAGTGCAGACGCAAACGCGGTCGTCTTCGGGGCGCGCAGCTCGCGCAGCACCCAGTCGAGCGTCGAGCGGGCGACCCGCTGCAGCGACGCATCCTTCGACACCTGCCACCCCTCGGTGTACGCGATCGAGAGCAGCGCCTGGTCGTACAGCATCTTCTCGAAGTGGGGGACGCGGAACGCGTCGTCGACGGCGTAACGGTGAAAACCGCCGCCGAGCTGGTCGTTCAGCGCGCTGTCGCCGAGGCGGCGGAGGGTGTCGAGCGCGCTCTTCTGCGCGTCGACGTTGCCGGTACGATGGGCGTAGCGCAGCAGATACGAGATCGTTAGCGCCTGCGGGAACTTCGGCGCGCCGCCCCAGCCGCCGCGCTGCGGGTCGTAGCCCGCGGCGATGTCGGCGGCGACCGACTCCAGCACCTTCGGGTCGAGGTCTCCCGGTGCGGGCGTGGCGACGAGCGCGCGCGCCATCTCCACGAGCTGCTTGCTGGAGTCGAGCAGCGCCTTCCGGTCGGTCGACCAGCGCTCGGCGATCACGTCCAGAAGCCGCGTCAGCGCCTCCGGCTTCATGTATGACCCGCCGACGATCGGCTCGAGCGTTGGCGTGAGGACGAGGTTGGCGGGCCAGCCGGCGCTGCCCGTCATCGACTCCAGGAAGGCGATGTAGGTGGCATCGACCTCCGGGTGCTCCTCCCGGTCGACGAGGATCGGCACGAAGTGCTTGTTCAGCGTCGCGGCGATCGCCTCGTTCATGAACGACTCGCGCTCCATGACATGGCACCAGTGGCAGCTCGCGTATCCGATGGAGAGGAAGATCGGCTTCTCTTCCTTGCGCGCCTTCTCGAAGGCGGCCTCGCTCCACGGCTGCCATTTCACCGGGTTCGTGGCGTGGGAGCGGAAATAGGGGCTTTGCTGCGCGGCGGCGCTGAGGGACAACAACAGACCGACGAGCACAGCAATGGGGCGGAGAGTCATCCGGCGTGGAGGAACAACCGAGGCGGTGTCACCTATTGCGCGGGTCGTCGTCCAGCAGACGCTGCAGGTGCGTCTCGAGCTCCTGGAAGTGGCGCGTCACCGTGTGCAGGATGAGCCCCGTCGCCGCGGTGAGGCCGGCGAAGAGCGCCAGCACGATCGCCGTGACCCGGAAGTCGACCAGGAAGAAGCCGATGGCGAGGGCGCCGAGGACCAGCGCCGTGCCGCCGAAGAAGGTGAGCGGCTTGTAGTCGCGGAACAGCGCCACGATCGCGTTCAGGATCAGCACGCCGTCCTGCACGATGCGGATCTTCGAGCTGCTGCCGGCGGGGCGCGGCACGAGCGACACCGGCACCTCCACCACCCGGAACCCGCGGTGGACCGCCTTGATCGTCATCTCCGCCTCGGTCTCGAAGCCGCCGCCGACCAGCGGCAGCGTCCGCACCAGCCGCCGGCTGAAGGCGCGGTAACCGGAGAGGAGGTCGGTGATGCGCACGCCGAAGAGGCGTCGCAAAAGCGTCGCATAGAAGATGTTGCCGGCGCGGTTGAGCGCGCGGAACTGGCTGTCGCTGGCGCGCAGGAGACGCGAGCCGATGACCATGTCGGCCACCCCGTCGAGCACCGGCTTCATGACGTCGTGGATCTTGTCCGGCGGATAGGTGGAGTCGCCGTCCACCATGACGTACACGTCGGCGTCGACGGAGCGGAACATCGACTGCACGACGTTCCCCTTGCCGCGGCGGGCCTCGTACCGCACCTCGGCGCCGGCGGCGCGCGCCTTCTCCGAGGTGGCGTCGGTCGAGGCGTTATCGAAGACGATGATGCGCGCCTCAGGGCAGACGGCGCGGAACGACTCGATCACGTCGGCGATCGTCTGCTCTTCGTTCAGCGCCGGGATCAGGATGGCGATGCGAGGCTGCGTCACTTCCACTCCTTGGCCGCCGGCGCCCAGATCACGGTCGCGGGCGCGTCGGCGTCGATCGTATGCGTGCCGGCCTCCAGCCGGCGCGGTCCGCGGTATGGCATCCCGTCGATCGTAACGCGTCCGCCGCCGATGACGGCATACGTCTGCGGCACGCCGATCTCGAACATCGAGCCGTTCACGCGCGCGCCGCAGACGCGCAGGAGCCCCTCGCCGATGAAGTAGCGGTTGAGGAACGCGCGCGTGCGGGGAGGGAGATGCGGCGTGTCGCGCATCGCCGCGCAGCATCGGCGCTGGGCGATCCGCTCCGGACCGTGGTCGGGGAGCGCCCCCTTCTCCGTCAGCGCGCGCCCGACGTCCTCATAGATGTAATAGATGGGCCGCCGGCGGAAGACGGCGTCTCCCTTGAGGTCGAGGACGTAGTCGTCCGGAGTGGTGACGCGCACGACGGCGTCGATGAACTGGCCGCGGGTTGGGTCGGCACCGCGCCAGAGCCGCGTGTCGACATAGCTGTAGAGGATCGCGCCGAGCACCGGCACGACCACGGCGCCACGCCAGCGGAGCGCGATCCAGATCGTGACCAGCGGGATGAGCGGCATGAAGTCGCGCGGCGTGAGGATCGGCCAGAAGGCGAGCAGCACTGAGGGATACCAGAGCCCGAAGAGGAGCAGGTGCGGGGCCTTCTTCCCCTTCACGAAGATCGCCGTGGCGACGAACGCGAAGATCACGACGCCGGCGATGCGCCGCGCCGGATGCACCGGCGTGGAGGCATTGAAGAGGAGCGTCGCGTAGAGCATCTCGTCGAGCGCGCCGAGGTACGCGAACGCGGCGGCGACGGTCGCAACGGGGAGCGACGCGCCGAGGGCGAAGCGGAGGAGATCGCGCACCGGCGGGACGCGCTGGCGCTGCGTGGCGAAGGCGAGCAGGTGGGCGATGAACAGCGGCGCGAACTTGATCGAGGCGAGGAACGACAGCGCGCACGCGACGCCGCCCCAGAAGTACGACGGCCCCTTCAGCCGCGAGAAGAGCAGCAGCGCCAGGATCCAGAAGAACATCCAGAACGTGTCGTTGCGGACCTCGACGCTCTTGGCCAGCCACGTCGGCGCGACGCTGAACGTCAGCGCGGCAACGGCCGCCACGCGCGGGCCGTAGAGCGGCTTCACGAAGAGGTAGAGCAGCCAGGCGGTGGCGATCGCGACCGGCGCCATCACGGCGCGGGTGAAGAGGAAGACGGCGGAGCTCTCCGGCGCCACGGTGAGGAACGGCGCGAGGAACAGATGCAGCAGCGGCAGGTGGTTGTCGAAGACGTCGCGGTATTGCACGAGGCCGCGGGTCCAGGCCCAGGCGACGTGCAGGTGCTGCGGCTCGTCCGAGTCGACGCGGAACGCGACCATGAACCACCACCGCACCGCCAGCGTGACCGCGGCGATCGCAAGCAGGTGCAGACGGCTCGGCATCGCCGCGTCTGCTGGTGTCCCGGACCTCACACTCTGACTCTGCTCCGTCACTGATTTGTGGCTTCGCCTCTCGCGGGATCGTAATGTACTGACTATCGATGCTGAAACGCGCGCTTTTTGTCTTCGCCTCGCTCTCCGTCTGCCCGGTTTCGGAGGCGGCGAACTGGCCGGAGCGGCCGACGCTGCGCGCCGTACGCGCTGCCGCCGGGCCGGCCATCGACGGCGATCTTTCCGATCCCGTCTGGCAGGGCGCGCCGGAGTTCACCGACTTCACGCAGCACGATCCCGACGACGGGCAGCCGGCCACGATGCGCACCAGCGTCCGCATCGTCTATGACGATCACGCCATCTACTTCGGCGCGAAGATGGAGGACCCCCAGCCTCCGACGGCGCTGCTCGTGCGGCGCGACACGTTCGTCCAGAGCGACTTCCTCTCCATCAATATCGACCCGCAGCTCGACCGCCTCTCCGGCAACGCCTTCACCGTCACGCCGGCGGACGTGCAGATCGATTCGCTGCTCTACAACGACATCGCCGAGGATGGGAGCTGGGACGGCGTCTGGGAGTCGGCCACGAAAATCGTTCCGGACGGCTGGGTAGCCGAGGTGCGCATCCCGTATTCGCAGCTCCGCTTTCACGACAAGCCGGTGCACACCTGGGGGTTGAACATCACCCGCCGTACCGCCCGCACGAACGAATGGGTGCGCATCGTCAACACGCGGAAAGGGGAGACCGGGTTCGTCTCGCACTTTGCCGACGTCGTGGGGCTGGAGGGGATTCATCGCGGCAGGCCGCTCGAGCTGGTCCCGTACGCCGTCACCCGGTCGGACCTTCGCACGCGCTCGAACAATCCCCTCGCGGAGTCGCGGGACTACCGCGCCGACGGCGGCCTGGACGTCAAGTACGCGCTCACGTCGAGCCTCACGCTGACCGGCACGATCAATCCCGACTTCGGACAGGTCGAAGTCGACCCCGCGGTGGTGAACCTCAGCGACTTCGAGACGTTCTACCCGGAGAAGCGGCCGTTCTTCACCGAAGGGCTGAACATGTTCCGCTTCGGCGACACGCCGGCGCCTTCGCACTTCAACTTCTTCCAGCCGCCGAGCCTCTTCTACACGCGCCGCATCGGCCGCGCGCCTCAGGCATCTCCCGACGCCGACTTCGTGGTCGCTCCCGCCGAGACCACCATCCTCGGCGCGGCGAAGATCACCGGCAGCCTCCCCGGCGGCTGGTCGGTCGGCGTGCTGGAGGCGCTCACCTCGGCCGAGCATGGGACGTTTCAGAAGGTGGGCGAGCCGGCGCGGCGCGAGCATTTCGAGCCGCTGACGAACTACTTCGTCTCGCGCGTCAACAAGACCATCGGCGACGGCTCGCGCATCGGGGGAATGTTCACGTCGGTGAACCGCAGCCTCTCGGACGAGCTGCAGGGGCTGCGGGAGTCGGCGGTCACCGCGGGGCTCGACGGCTACACGAGCTTCTTCGACAAGTCGTGGTACCTGGAAGGGTTCGCGGTCGGGTCGCGCGTCAGCGGGAGCGAAGCGGCGCTGCTACGGACACAGCGCTCCTCCTCGCGCTATTACCAGAGGCCGGATGCTGGACACGTGGAGCTCGATCCCGACCGGACGTCGCTCACCGGCTGGGGCGGACGCGCCATGCTGTCGAAGGCGACCGGCGTCTGGCGCCCGAACGTGCAGGTGCAGGCCTTCTCGCCGGGGTACGAGACGAACGACACCGGCTTCATGCAGCGCACCGACATCGTCTCCTCGCACGCGCTGATGCAGTACGTGAATCAGCAGCCGACGACGCGCTTCCGCGAGAAGAACGGCTGGTTCGGCGTCTATCTGAACCGCAACTTCGACGGAGACACGATCGAGCGCGGCGCGTTCGTGGACGCGTTCGCCACCACCGCGAAGTACTGGTTCCTGCGCGGCGCGCTCTTCGTCGCGCCCGGCTCGTTCTCCGACCGGCTGACGCGCGGCGGACCGCTCGTGCGCACCGGGATGTCGTGGAGCTCGGACCTGACGCTGGAGAGCGACAACCGCAAGAAGTTCTACTTCGGCGTCTACGGGCACTTCGAAGGCGGCGAGGAGGACTCGTACGTCCGCAGGACCGGCGTCGCGCTGAACGTCCGTCCCGCCTCGAACCTGCTGCTGACGCTCGAGCCCTCGTTCAGCCGCTCGCACGATGCGCACGCCTACGTAGAGGACTTTGAAGATCGGTCGGCCACGGCGACGTACGGCCGCCGCTACCTCTTCGCCGGCCTGGACCAGCGCTCGTTCGAGCTCGGCACGCGCGCCGACTGGACGCTCACCCCGCGCCTCTCGTTCCAGCTCTACCTGCAGCCGTTCATCGCCGCCGGCGACTACCGCGACTACCACGTCCTCGCCGCCGCCCGCACGCGCGACTACGCGCCGCACGCAGCCCCGGCCGACAACCCCGACTTCAACTTCCGCAGCGTGCGCGGCAGCGCCGTGGCGCGCTGGGAGTTCCGCCCCGGCTCCGCCCTGTACGTGGTCTGGAACGAGAACCGTTCCGAGGAGATCGCGCGCGGCGACTTCAGCCTCAATCGCGACCTCCGCGCGATCTCGACCGCACCGTCGCACGACGTCTTCCTGGTGAAGGTGTCGTACTGGTTGCCGATGTAGGGGAGCGGGACACGGTAAACTTTAGGTGTCTTACCTCGGCGGCAAGCGTTTCTCCGAGGGGTCCACGTTCCGTAGATCCGGCAGCGGGTCGCGAGCAGCCGTTCCGAGGGAGACCTCGGGTTCTGCCGGCACGGGGCGTAGAAGTTCGGAGGGTGTTCTCCGGGCGGCGAGATGCTTGCCGCCGGAGATGACCACCATGAACTTCGAAGTGGAGATCAGCCGCACCGATTGGAGCAACAGTGAGGTCTGGAGCAGCGCGCGCGAGGTCCTGCGCGAGCGCGTGTATGCGGGCGTGCGGGTGGGGGCGGACTGGAGCGCGATGGCGGGCGACGAGCCGTCGGTGCGCGTGCCGCTGGAAGTGATCGACGAACGGCAGCAGGGCGACGCGCGCGACCTGCCGGACTACGTGGAGCTCTTCTTCCACGACGTCTTCCTCATCCTCAACATCGCCGCGCCGGGATCGTTCGGCGGCACGATCGCGGCCACGAAGCGCGAGCTGTCGCTCGATCCGCGCCTCTTCCTCTATGTCGTCCTCGAACCGTGGCCGCTGCGCGACGTGCTCGCCTGGTACGACTCGCTGGAGCTGGGGACGACGCAGGTCGCGACGTCGCCGATGGCAGGGGCGCTCTTCCATCTGCTGCATCTGTCGAGCGGCCCCGAGGACGACGTGCTGACGGTGGTGCGGCTGGCGCAGGCGCTGGAGGGGCTGGGGCTCCGCGCCGAGAGATTGTTTGCGCTGCGCGACGAGATCGTCCGCGGCACCGCTCCGGTCGTCCATCCGCTGCACGACGAGTCGCTGGACGCGCGGCTGGAGGACGACTCGTTCGACTGGACCGGCGCGGTCGACGAGGGCGTGAAGCTGCTGCTGGGAGAGATCAGAAATAAATTGAGTTCTCTCTGACCTTTGCGTAGTCTTGCCGGCCCGAGTCCCGGGCTCGGACATTCTTTAACAATCTGCCAGCTCCTTGAATCCCGACGTGTGCGCGGGATTCCGCTAGGCCAGAAGGAGGTCTCATGAGGACTTATGAAGTCCTGTTCATCCTTTCTCCGCAAGTGACGGAGGAAGAGGCGACGACCCTCATCAACGACTTCAAGGGCATCGCCACCACCAACGGTGCGACCCTGAAGAGCGAAGATGCGTGGGGTCGGCGCCGTCTCGCGTATCCCATCCACAAGTTCAACGAGGGCATCTACCACCTCTTCGTGCTCGAGAGCGAAGGCTCGCTTTCCGAGCTCGATCGCCGCATGAAGAACGTCGACCGCGTCCTGCGGCACGTCATCGTGCGCACGGATCTGGAGCAGAAGCGCGCCGACAAGCTCGCCAAGCGCAATCCGAAGAAGGAGCGGGTCCGTCCGGCCGCGCCGTCGATGACGGCGTCCGCGCCCGCCAGCGCTCCCGACGACATCATGCCCGCGGGTGCCGACGAAGCGGCACCGCAGGCGTAAGGAGGAACGACGATGGCTACGATGGCACCGAGAAGGTCTGGTCCTGGCGCCGGTCCAGGCGGCGACGACCGCCGCGGCGGTCCGGGCGGGCAGCAGGGCGGCAAGAAGAAGTTCTTCTACCGCCGCAAGCGCGTCTGCAAGTTCTGCGTCGAGAAGATCGAGTACATCGACTTCAAGGACGTGAAGACGCTCCAGCAGTTCATCCCCGAGCGCGGCAAGATCCTGCCGCGCCGCATCTCCGGTACGTGCGCGCTGCACCAGCGCAAGCTCCAGAACGCGATCAAGCGCGCCCGCATCGCGGCGCTCCTGCCGTTCACCGCAGATTGATTCTTCGATGATCGAGACGTCCCTTCATCAGAGCGAGCCCGTGGCGCTGCCCGGCCGGCCTTTCGGCACGGTCGCGCGCAGCATTGCCGGGCACGCCCTGCTGACGGCGCTGATGATCGTCACGCCGATGCTCCCGGTCTTCGTGCCGGCGGCGCTGCTCCATTGCGGACTCCGCAACGGGCGGCGCGCCGCATGGATGACGGGGGCGCTGGCGATGATGCTCGTGGCGCTCTATGCCGCGTCGGCCACCGCGCCGGACGCGCAGACGGTGCGGCTGGCCCGCGTGTCGTTCGCGGCCATCGGGCTGGCGATCGTGCTCCCCGCGCTCCTGGTGCTGCCGCTCGTCGAGCGGGCGGCGAAGTTCGGGCAACTGCTCGCGCTGCTGCTGGTCGGGAGCATCGCCGGCCTGGCAACGACGGAGCTCGCCTCGCGCGCGCTCCTGTCGTACTCGGCCTATGGCGCGTTCCTCGCGGCCATGGAGCAGAGCAACGCGCAGGCGGTCGCAACGTACCGCTCCGCCGGCGTGCCGGCGGAGATGCTGCGCTCGATGGAGCAGTGGGGCACCCTCCTGCTGCCGGCGTTCGTGCTGATGATGTTCGCGGTGGTGTTCATCCTCAGTCTGCTGATGCTCGGCCGGCTGAAGGCGTGGCACCAGCTCGCGGCGCAGCGCGGCGATGGCGAGGCACTCGGCGCCTACTTCTTCCGCAACCTCTCGCTGCCGGACTGGCTGCTGTTCGCGTTCATCGCGGGCGGGCTCACGCCGCTGGCGACGGGGCTGCTGCAGAAGGTGGCCGCGAACACGCTCGCCGTGGTGGCGTTCCTCTACATCCTCCAGGGGCTGGCGATCTTCCGCTTCCTCCTGGCGGCGATGGGGGCCGGATTCGCCGGAACGGTGCTCGGCCTGCTGCTGCTGACCGTGCTCACGTTCACCGGCGTGGCGCCGCTGCTCCTCGGCGTGGCGGGACTCTTCGACTCATTTTTCGATTTCAGACATTTCAAGAAGCGAAAGGACGACTCTCATGAAAGTCATTCTGACTGAGGAGATCCGCGGACTCGGAACGCGCGGCGACGTCGTGACCGTAAAGGACGGCTACGCCCGCAACTTCCTGCTCCCGAAGAACCTCGCCCGTGAGGCAACGACGGGCAACCTGAAACAGATCGAGCACGAGCGCCGCAAATGGTCGCTGCTCGCGCAGCAGGAAAAGGACGAGGCCCAGAAGGCGGCCGACAAGGTCAAGGGCGTGAAGGTCCGCATCGAGAAGCGCGTGGGCGAGCATGGGCAGCTCTTCGGCTCCGTCACCGCGAACGAGATTGCGGACGCGCTGGCCGAGAAGGGCGTCGAAGTCGACAAGCGCCGCATCGAGCTGGAGCAGCCGATCAAGACTGTGGGTCTCCACGACGTCGAAGTGCGCCTGCACCGCGACGTCACCGCACGCATCCAGGTCGAAGTCGCGGCCCAGGGTGTGGAGCGCCTCGAAGAGGAGCCGGCGACCGCCGACGCCTCCGCCGAAACCGAGTAAGTACAATGCCGGATGGAGCGGCGGCCGCTGCGGCCGCCGCTTCTCCTTCAGTGCATGGCTGACGATCGGTACGTCGACGCTGCTCCCGCCGGTGCGGATGCCTGGCGCGAGGTGTGGCGCGACGACCTCCGCTTCCCCCCGCGTCCTTCGAAGCACGAGTGGCTCCTCCGACTCGTGCGGCGGCTCTTCCGCCGCGCCGCCGAGCCCGACCTCGAGCGCCAGAAGAACTACAACCTCGTCCTGCTCGACCTCCTCGGCGACCTCCGTGGCGACGTCGCCGCGGTGCGCCGCGACCTCCGCGCCGACATCGACTCTCTGCAGCGCGATCTCTCCGCCGCCCTCGCCGCCGAGAGCGCCCGCCTGCGCGAGCTGGTGGTGACGGCCGCGAAACGCAATGACGCGCTCATCGCCGCGCTCGACCAGAAGATCGAGACCGTCGCCGTGCGCGTCCGCGACGCCGTGAACCCCGCCGTCCCCGCCACCTCGGACGATGTGCTCTACCGGCGGCTGGAGGATTCGCTCCGCGGCGGCGAAGCACACGTGCGCGCCGACGTCGCACCATACGTGCGGCTGGCGTCGGAGCATCAGCCCGCGCTGGACGTCGGCTGCGGGCGGGGGGAGTTCCTGGCAGCCTGCCGCGAGGCGGGAGTCACCGCGCGGGGAGTGGACACGAACGAGCGCTCGGTGGCCGACCTGCGGGCGCGCGGCTTCGACGTCTCGCTTGGCGCGGTGCCGGAGTGCTTCGCCGGCATCGCCGCCGGCTCGCTCGGCTCAGTCGTCGCCATGCACGTCGTCGAGCACCTGCCGGTCGATGCGCTGTTCGCGCTGTTCCGCGAGTCGGCGCGCGTGCTGCGTCCCGGCGGGCTGCTGATCGTCGAGACGCCGAACGCCGAGGCGCTCGCCGTCGCCGCGACCGACTTCTGGCGCGACCCGACGCACATCGCCCCCCGACACTCCGCGGCGTTGACGGTGCTGGCGCGGGAGCATGGGTTCGAGATCGAGGAGATCCGCGCCGTGCACGAGCTCCCCGAGGGGCTGCGCATCGCGATCGCACCCGACGACCCGCCGGAGCTGCAGCGGGTGATTCACGCGGTGAACGACCGCCTGTTCGCGCCGCCCGACCTGCGGCTCATCCTGCGCGCGCGCTGACGAGCCGGCGGGCTGAAGCCCGCCGCTCCACAGGACCGTTACTCCCTTGGGCTCACGTCCACCACTGCTTGCGCGGGCGGGGGCGGGGGCAGGGCGGGGTGCGGCAGGATGGCGCCGAGGAGCAGGCCGGCGGCCAGGCCGCCCAGGTGCGCGGACATGTCGATCTGGGGGATCTGGAAGCCGATGAGGAGATTGGCGACGGTCCAGAAGACCAGTTGATTCACGATGCTGCGGGCGAAGCGCTCCTGGCGGAACCGCGGGGAGCGGCGGACCGAGAAGATGAACGCGCCCACGATGCCGAAGATCGCGCCGCTCGCTCCGACGGACCAGCCGCGGTTCAGCAGCGCGCTCGCGAGCGACGCGAGAAGCCCAGTGCAGAAGTAGACGAGGAGGAAGCGGCGCGTCCCGAACATCGCCTCGTAGAGCTTTCCGAGCTGAAAGAGCGCCAGCAGGTTCAGCATCAGGTGCAGGAGCGTGCCCTGGACGGTGCCGTTCCCGTGCAGGAACATCGCGGTGAGCAGGCGCCAGTACTCGCCGCCGCCGAAGACGGCGTCGCCGTTGATGGCCCATCGGCGGAGCAGGAGCGGATCCTCCCACGCGCCGGTGTAGACCTGCAGGACGAAGGCGGTGACGATCGCCGACATCAGAAAGTTCGTGGCCGGTGTCCTCGGGCGGCGGTGGCGGGGTGCCGGCGGCGGGTACGGCGCCGCGGTCACCGGCGCTCCAGCATGGTCGAGACGCGTCTCATCAGAAAGTGCGCGAGGCGGGGGAAGATCTCTTTCATTCGCATGTACGCCGCGGCAAACAGCGGGAGGATGCGGCGATACCGCCCATCCTCGGCCGCGTCGCAGACCGCGCGGGCGACGCGCTCGGGCGAGACCGCCAGGATCAGCCGTGAGGCGCCCGGCATCTTCCCCCGCTCCGCGGTGACGAAGAACTCGGTCTCCGTCGTGCCGGGGCAGACCAGTGCAACGCGCACGCCCCGTCCGAGGACCTCGTCCCGCAGCGCCTCGGTGAGGCCGATCACCGCGAACTTCGTGGCGCAGTAGCCGCCCATCCGGGCGTACCCCATGATCCCGGCGATGGAGGCGACGTTGACGATCGTCCCGCTGCCGCGCGCGAGCATCCGCGGCAGGACGGCCTGCGTGCAGTGCACCATCCCGAAATAGTTCGTCTCCATCATCGCCCGCAGCTCGTCCGCCTTCGCCTCGGCGATGGCGTCGAAGACGGCGAAGCCGGCGTTGTTGACGAGCACGTCGACGTCACCGGCAGCGGCGACGAGGCGCGCGCAGTCCTCCGGCCTCGTGACGTCGGCGGCGACCGCGGCCGCCCGCACGCCGAGGGCACGGCAGTCGGCGGCCGTTTTCTCGAGAGCCTCGAGGCGGCGTGCGCCGAGGACGACGTGGGCGCCGCGGCGCGCCATCTCGAGCGCGGCCGCACGCCCGATCCCGCTCGAGGCGCCGGTGATGACGACGGTTTTGCCCTTCAGATCCATCAGTTTCGGCGGCAGTGTATCGGCAGCAGCCCCGTCCCGGCATCCCTCGTGAAGTACTCGACTTGAAACGGCCGGGCGGGGGAGATATGGTGGCGATGCGACGGATGAGCCGCCGCGTCGCGGGAGAAGGAAAAGCCACGTGATCAGAATCGCCAACCTGTCGGCGGAGAGAACTCCTCCGTATTCGCTCGACCCGAAAGACATCGAGTTCGGGCGGACATGCACGCCGAACTACTTCGTCGCGGAGTACCGCGGCGGCAGGTGGCAGGATGCGCGGATCGAGGCGCTGCACCGCTTCTCCCTCCATCCGGCGGCGAACGTCTTCCACTACGGCCAGGCGATCTTCGAAGGCTTGAAGGCGTACCGGCAGCCCGAGGACAAGCTGGCGCTTTTCCGCCCCGAGATGAACGCGCACCGCTTCGACGACTCCGCCGAGCGCATGGGCATGCCGAAGGTCGGCGAGGAGCTGTTCCTCGAAGCCATTCACCGGCTGGTCGACGTCGAGCGCGCCTTCGTCCCGCACGCCCCCGGCACCCTCTACATCCGCCCCACCATGATCGGCACCGAGGCCTGCCTCGGCGTCCGCAGCTCCAACGAGTTTCTCTTCTACGTCCTCACCCTCCCTTCCGGCGGCTATTTCAAGGAGATGCCCTCCGGCACCGGCACCGTGCGCGTCTATGTCGAGCAGGCGACCGCCCGCGCGGCGCACGGCGGTACCGGGGCGGTCAAGGCGGCGGCGAACTACGCCGTCACCCTCAAGACCATCACCGACGCGAAGAACCGCGGCTGCGGCCAGGTGCTCTACACCGACTCGAACCGCCACCAGCGGATCGAGGAGCTCGGCGGGATGAACGTCTTCTTCGT
This sequence comes from Thermoanaerobaculia bacterium, assembly GCA_036399015.1. Taxonomy (GTDB): domain Bacteria; phylum Acidobacteriota; class Thermoanaerobaculia; order Gp7-AA8; family Gp7-AA8; genus QHVT01. The sequence continues at coordinate 48,493 of DASWNW010000097.1, forward strand.
CCGCGACGGCGAGCTGATCACGCCGTCGCTCAGTCACGGCACGATCCTCCCCGGCGTCACGCGCGCCAGCCTCCTGGAGCTCGGGCCGTCGATCGGCGTCCCGGCGCGCGAGCAGGACATCGACGTCACCGAGGTCATCGCCGGAATCCAGTCGGGCTCGATCACCGAGGCAATCGCCTGCGGTACCGCCGCAACGGTGGTCGGGATCAGCGAGCTCGTGTTCGGCGACGGCTCCGCGTACAAGGTCGGCGACGGCAATCTCGGCCCGATCACGAAGCGCCTCTTCGACGAGATCCAGGGGATCCAGTTCGGCACGCTGCCGGACCGGTTCGGATGGACCTCGGCCGTGCACGCGGCGGAAGTGGTTTCGACGTAGTCCTCACAACGTCCCCTTCTCTTTCATCGAGTAGTACCCGTGGACGCCGATGATCAGGTGGTCGATGAGGTCGATGTCGCACGTGCCCAGCGAGTAGCGGAGCTTCGCCGTGAAGTCGACGTCGTCGTCGGACGGCACGGGGCTGCCGGAGGGGTGGTTGTGCCAGATCACCACGCCGGTGGCGTCGTTCATCAGCGCGTCCTGGATGATGTCGCGGGTGGAGACGAGCGCCGTCTTGATCGTGCCGACGTAGATCTCGCGCTGCCGCAGGATCCGGTGGCGCGCGTCGAGGAAGGTCGCGCCGAGGCGCTCCTGGCGCACGCGTGCGTAGGTGGTGACGAGGGAGCGGCCGAGGATCGAGGGGTCGTAGGCGGGCGGCTCGTCGGGGATGTTGTTGAGGATACGGCGGGAGATCTCGAACGCCGCGGAGATGCGGGCGATCTTCGCCGGGCCGACCCCGGGGATCTCGTCGAGTTGCCGGATGTCCCGGCTGCGAAGGCCCGACATCCCTTCGCGCAGCAGCTCGCGCGCAAGCTGGATCGCGTTCTTCCCGGCGACGCCGGAGCCGAGGAGGATCGCCACCAGCTCGGCGTCGGAGAGCGTCTCCGCGCCGTGGCGGAACAGCCGCTCGCGCGGGCGGTCGTCGGTGGGAAGATCGGAAATGACGTCAGTCATCAGCGCACCTCCAGCAGTGCCTCGACGATCGCGGGTGCGGCCTCCGCCGCACGCGCCGGGATGGCGTACGTACAGGTCGGGCTGACGCCACTCGTCTCGGGATTGATCTCGATGGAGAGCCCCTTGTACAGCGACACGAGACCGGCGGCGGGGAAGACGACGCCGGACGTGCCGATCACCAGGAGCAGGTCGGCGGTGCTGATCGCGCGGACGGCGCGGGCGACGGCGTCCCCCGGCAGCGCCTCGCCGAACCAGACCACGCCGGGACGGAGCAGCGCGCCGCATTCGCAGCGGGGCGGGAGCTCGGGGAACGGCTCCTCGTGCATGCGCGGCTTCCCTTCGCGCACGCAGGAGACGCGGAAGATGTTGCCGTGAAGCTCAATGACGTCGGGAGAGCCGGCGCGTGCGTGGAGGCCATCGACGTTCTGCGTCACGAGCGCGGCATGAGGGAGTCGCGCGAGCGCCTCATGCGCCACGTTGGGCTTCGCGTCGCGAATGAGGCCGCGGCGCCACTCGTACCACTCCCACACCAGTTGCGGATCGCGGTGGAAGGCCTCCGGCGTGGCGAGATCCTCCGCGCGGAAGTTCCGCCACAAGCCGCCCGCCCCGCGGAACGTCGGGATGCCGCTGTCGGCGGAGACGCCGGCGCCGGTCATCACGGCCACGGTGCGGGGCCTGGAAGCGCGGATTGCGCGAATCGCTTCGTCGATGCTGCTCATGGACGAAGCCTAAGGCGAGGTGAGAGAAACAGGCCCCGGAATCTACCGGGGCGGGGGATCGGCGGGGCTCCGAGGGGGCAGTTTTCGGGAAAACTGGATACTGGAAGTAGAACCGGGGGAACGCGAGCGCGTTACCCCCGCGGGATCATCTTCTCGTTGATCTGGACGAACGCGTCGCGGCGCAGCGTCTCGATGTAGGCCTTGTAATCGCGGTTGAACGACTCTTCGCTCTCGTCCTGGCGGAGCTTCTCGCGGACGGTGTCGAAGCCCGGCACTTCCGACGGGAGGCGCTGCTCGACCTTCACGATGTGCCAGGCGGACTTGGTCTCGATCGGCCCGATGATCGAGCCGGGAGTGGCGTTGAAGATGGCGGTGTCGAGGGCGGGGATGAGGTCGCCCTTCGCGACCAGACCCATGTCGCCGCCCTTCTCGCGGGTGCCCGACTCCGACATGGTGGAGGCGAGGTTCGCGAAGTCGGTTCCGGCCTTGCGCGCCGCCTCGGCGACTTCGGCCGCGCGCGTCTGCGCCTCGGCCGTGCTGCCGCTCTCCGGCTTCAGGATGACGATCTCCCGGAGCTGCGCGCGCTCGGGAAGGCGGTACGACTCCTTCTCGCGGTTGTAGCGCTCGCGGAGCTCGGCGTCGGTGGCCTGGTTGCGGTTGCGCAGCTCGCGGCTGAAGACCTTCTGGGTGATCAGCGTCTCGCGCAGGCGCGCCTCCATCTCGGCGCGGGTGAGGCCCGACTGGCGCAGCGAGGCCTCGAACTGCTCGTCCGTGCTGATGCCGTACTGCTGCTTGAGGCGGTTGATCGACTCCGTCATCTCGGCGTCGGAGATCGTGACGCCGATGCGGTCCGCGCGATCCTTGATCAGCAGCTCGCTGATCAACTCGTTCACGAGGTTCTCGCGCGCTTCCTTGCGGAGCTCGGAGGCACGCTCCGGCGGCGCCGACCTCTCGATGTCGGCGTAGATGTCGTTGAGCCGACGCTCGTACTGCGTGCGGGTGATGATGCGGTCTCCGACGCGCACGACGATGCCCTCGAGGAGCTCCGCCGCGGACGCGGCGACGGTGGTCAGCGCGAGTGCAAGGGCGAGAATGGTCTTTTTCATGATGGTGCTCGGTTAGACGTGCAGCGTGCAAAACAACTTGCCGGGCCGTTTATTCGTTCTCGGCCTTGGGGAGGGTTCCGGAGTAGCGAAACGGTAACCGCCTCGTCAGGACGGCGATGTTCGACTCCTTCCGGCTCTCGGCCACGACGGCCGCCAGCTTCTCCCGGATGGCATCCTCCCGGATGCGGCTCTGGATGAGCGGGGTGGCGGAGGCGAGGTCGAGCATTCCGGGCGGGCGGCGCTCGTCGACCTGGAAGATGTGAAACGTGGAGTCGGTACGGATGACGTCGCTCACTTCGCCGGGCGCGAGGCTGAAGATCTCCTCCTCGAACATCTTCGGGAGCTCGCCGCGGCTGACGAAGCCGATCTCGCCGCCGCGCTTGGCGTTCGGGGCGCGGGAGTGCCTGGAGGAGAGATCGGGGAACGAGGCGCCGTTTTTGAGGTCCTTCCGGATCTCGTTGGCGAGCGCCTCGTCGTTCACGAGGATCTGGCGGACGCGCACTTCCTCGCCGCTCCGGAAGTCCCCCTGATGCTGCTGGTAGTAGCCTTGGATCTCCGCGTCCGAGATCTCGGGGAGCTGGGCGGCGAGGTTCGAGATCAGCCGCTCGCGCCGCATCTCGTCGCGCTTCTCGATGACGGTGACGCCGGCCTCGTTGCGGACCGCCGCCACGATCTGGTCGGCCGGCACCTCGACGCCGTGCGACGCGGCGTACTCGGAGACGACGATCTCCTCGACGAACTGGTCGAGCATGGCGCTGGCCACTTCCGGGGTGAGCTGGGCCAGCTCAGTGCCGGCGTTGCGCTCGAGATAGCGCTTGAAGTCGGAGAGGGTGACCATGCGCTCGTGCACCCGGGCGATGACGTCGGGAGAAATGCCGGGTTTCCGCTTGCAGGCGGTCAGCACGGCACAGGAGACGAGCAGGAAGATTGCGACGCGGCGGGCGAGCACGGACGCTGCCGAGTTTAGCAGAAGGCCTGTCATCCACGCCTGCAGGCCTGCATCTAAGCCGCGATCGTCTGCAGCACGCTCTCGATCGTGTGAATCACTTCCGCGCCGTGCTCCTTCAGCGGGAACGAGAGCACGCCGCTCGGGGAGAACTTTGCCTGCGGATGCTCGCTGATGAACATCAGCAGCTTGTTCGGGTCGACCTTCGCATTCTGCGTCAGCTTGAGCACGCCGCGCGCGCCGTCGCGCACGATCGAGATCACCCCCATGTGTTTCGCGAACCACTTCACCCGCACGAAGTGGAAAAGGTTCTCGACGTTCGGCGGCAGGGCGCCGAACCGGTCCCGCATCTCGTTCCGGATGTCGTTCAGCCGCTCCTCGGTCGAGGCCGACGCGATCTTCTTGTAGAAGGTCATGCGCAGGTTCTCGTCGCCGATGTAGTCGCGGGGGATGTAGATGTCGACGCCGAGATTCATGGAGGTCTCGACCTCCTCCTCGATGCGCTCCCCCTTCATCTCGCGGATCGTCTCCTCGAGGAGCTTCGTGTACATCTCGAAGCCGACGGCGGCGATCTGGCCCGATTGCTCCCCCCCGAGGATGTTGCCGGCGCCGCGGATCTCGAGGTCGCGGGCGGCGATGCGGAAGCCGGCGCCGAGGTCGGAGAACTCCTGGATGGCAGACAGCCGCTTGCGGGCGTCGCCCGAGAGCACGCGGTCCGAGGGGACCAGGAGGTAGCAGAACGCCAGGCGATCGCTGCGGCCGACGCGTCCGCGGAGCTGGTAGAGCTGCGATAGCCCGAAGCGCTCCGCGTGATTGATGAGAATCGTGTTGCAGGCGGGGATGTCGATGCCGTTCTCGATGATCGTCGTCGCCAGCAGCACGTCGTACTGGCGGTTGATGAAGGCGAGCATGGCCTGCTCGAGCTCGCGCTCGTCCATCTGCCCATGGCCGACGATGACGCGCAGGCCCGGCACGATCCGTTCGAGGTACTCCTTCATCTGATAGATGGACTCGACGCGGTTGTGGACGAAGAAGACCTGGCCGCCGCGGCCGACCTCGAACTCGATGGCCTCGCGGATGAATTGGTCGTCGTACGGCACGACCGCGGTCTGGATGGCCAGGCGGTCCTTCGGCGGCGTCTCGATGACCGAGATGTCGCGGATGCCGACCAGCGACATGTGCAGCGTGCGCGGGATGGGAGTGGCCGACATCGCCAGGACGTCGACCGACTTCTTGAGGTTCTTCATCCGCTCTTTCTGCGCGACGCCGAAGCGCTGCTCCTCGTCGATCACCAGCAGGCCGAGGTCCTTCCAGGCGACGTCCTTCGACAGCATCCGGTGCGTGCCGACGATGACGTCGATCTCGCCGGTCTCGATCTTCCGGAGGATCTCCTTCTGCTCCTTCGCCGAGTAGTAGCGGGTGAGCAGCTCGACCGTCACCGGGAACGACGCGAAGCGGCGGAGGAAGGTGCGGTAGTGCTGGAAGGCGAGCACGGTCGTCGGCGCGAGCACCGCCACCTGCTTGCCGTCCATGACCGACTTGAAGGCGGCGCGCATGGCCACCTCGGTCTTCCCGTAACCGACGTCGCCGCAGAGCAGCCGGTCCATCGGCTTGCGCGACTCCATGTCGCTCTTCACGTCTTCGATGGCCGAGATCTGGTCCTCGGTCTCGTCGAACTCGAATGCATCCTCGAAGTCGAACTGCCACGGCGAGTCCTTGCCGAAGGCGTGGCCGTGCACCATCTGGCGCGTGGCGTAGAGCTTCAGCAGCTCGTCGGCCATGTCGCGCATGGCCTTCTTGACCGAGGCCTTGGTGCGCGCCCAGGTCGTGCCGCCGAGCTTGTCGAGCTTCGGCTGCGCTTCCTCACCGGCGGTGAACCGCTGAATGAGATTCAGGTTCTCCATCGGCATGAGCAGCTTGCCGCCGCCGGAGTACTCGATCTCCATCACCTCGCGCTCGTTCGCCCCGAAGGGGATGCGCTGCAGGCCGACGAAGCGGCCGACGCCGTGGTCGACGTGCACGATGTAGTCGCCCGCCTTGAGGTCGCGGAGGTCGGAGACGAACGCCTCCGACTTGCGCTTCTTCCCGCCGATGCGCGTCGAGGTGGGCGGCTCGAAGAGATCCCACTCCGAGTAGGCGACGATGCCGATATCGTCGAAGGCGAAGCCGCGGGCGAGGTTGCCGCCGGTGACGGTCAGCCCCTCGCCGAGGTGGTTCACCGACCAGGGAACGTCGAACTCCTTCAGCAGGCGCTCGACCTTCTCGTGACCGCCCTTCGTCGCGCAGAAGAAGACCTGCACCGCCTCACTGGCGAGCGCCTCGGCCGCGAACTCGCTGAGGCGGTTGTTGAAGCGGTCCGTGGGGTGGGCGTTCAGGCGAAGCTCGGCGAACTCCTTCGAGGCGATGTGGACGTCCGACATCGCCAGCGGCGCCTGCGCGAGAAACTGCAGCACGTCGGGGCCCGGCGCGAGCAGCTTCTCCGGCGGATAGACCGCGCGCCCTTTCTCGGCCGCCATTTCGTACTCGTTGCGCAGCAGCGATTCGTACTTGGAGACGGTGGTGGTGATCTGGTCGGGCTCGATGAGGACGACGTCGAAGTCGCGGATGTACTCGGCGAAGGTGACGCTCTCCACCGCCACCGGGACGTAGTGCTCGATGCCGGTGAATGTGCCGTTCTCCTGCATCCTGTCGATCTTCTCGGCGACGTCGCGCTTGAAGTGGGGATCCATGAAGTCGAGCGAGATCCGTCTCGCCAGCTTCTGCCGCGTCTCCCGCGTCACCGGGAACTGCGTCATCGGAAAGATCGTGATGGGGCCGGCCTCGTCGGCGGAGCGCTGCGTCTCGACGTCGAACCAGCGTAATGAGTCGATCGTGTCGCCGAACAGCTCGACGCGCACCGCCTCCGCCGTATTCGGCGGGAAGAGGTCGAGAATGCCGCCGCGGAAGGCGAACTCGCCCGCCTCCCCGACGAGATCGGTGCGGACGAAGCCGTTCTCGACCAGCCGCTCGAGGAGGTCGCGCATGTCGATCTCGTCCCCCTCCGTCAGCCGGCTGATGCGCTGGCGGAAGTCCTCCGGCCGCGGCAGGCGCTGGAAGAGCGCGCGGGCGGGGACGACCAGCACGTCGGCGGCATCGTCGATGAGCATGCCGAGGGCGCGGATCTCCTCCCGCACGACGCCGAGGGAGGGGGCGACGTCCTGGTAGGCGGTGAGGGCGGGGGCGGGGTAGACCGAGACGCACTGCGGCGTCGGATGGAAGAGGCGGAGGGCCGACTCGAAGTCGTCGCCGGCGGAGGAGCCGGGGGTGATGATGGCCACGCGCCTGCGCCGGCGCTCCTGCATCGCCGCCAGGACGAGCGCACGCGCCTCCACCGTCGTGCCGGTGACGTCGAGACGCCGGTCACGGTCGAGGAGTTGCGCGAAGAACGGCGCTTTCGCGATCCGGCCGCGAAGTTGTTCGATGAGGGGGTCGTGACGGTCCATGAATGGCGCGCGCGATTGTATGCGCGCTCCCTGGAGCGACGGGCTCTCAGCCCGTCGACCTGGCCGGGCTGGAGAGCCCGGCCGTCCAGAGGGATCGAAGGCTACGGCGTGAAGTAGCCCTTGATCGTGCGCGCCGTCAACTGCGACGAATTCACCGTAACGCGCACCGGCCGCCACTCATTCGACTTCCCGAGATCCGACACCTGGTACTTGATCGCGAACTGCGCCCGCAGGTCCTTCTCGATGGCCTCGTACTTGGCCATCAGGTTCTGCTGCGTGGCGGTGGCGACGAAGCCGCCGGTCTGGCCGGCGAGGAACCGCAGGCGGTCGATGTCGCGGAGCGAGCTGTCGCCGGCGCCCTCGTAGGCGATGAAGTAGATCGGGATGGCCGCCTCGCGCGCGAGCTGCTCGACGTCGGAGTACGACCAGTTCGACGCCGTATCGCTGCCGTCGCTGAGCACGACGATCGCGCGGCGGTTCTTCTCCTCGCGCAGCTCGCGGATGGCCGAGGCGACCGAGTCGTAGAGCGCCGTCTGCCCGCGCGGCGTGATCCCTTCGACCGCCTTCGCCACCGCGGCGCGGTCGCCGGTCAGCGGGAGCGTACGGCGGGGCACTTCCTGGACCGCGGTGACGCTGCAGCGGTCACCGTCCTTGAGGGCGTGGCGCACGAACTCGGCGGCGGCCTTGGTGGCGTGCTGCATCGAATACATCATGCTGGCGGACGAGTCGATGAGGAGGGCGATGGAGATCGGCTGATCGAATGCCTTCCCGAACTCGATGATCTGCGCCTCGGAGTCGCCGTCCATGATCCGGAACTGCGAGCGGTCGACGTCGTCGTGCGTGTTGCCGTGACGGTCGACCACGGACACGAAGATCGGCACGGTGCGCACCTGCAGCTCGGCCACGTGCACGTTGCCGGCGGCCGACCAGAAGTCCGCCGCCTCTTCCCCCGACTTCGTCTTCGCCGTCACCTGCACGAACCCCGACGCGAGCAGCGCCGGCGGCACGGTGAGGCGATACGGCGCCTCGGTCACGGTGGCGATGACGTGGCCGCTGTCCCACAGTTCGATCGCGGCGACCGGATCTTCCTTCGGCGACGTCACGTCCGCCTCGAAGAGACCCGCGGCGAGGTCGACCGGCTTCACCTTCACGCCGAGGGGGAGCATGCCGCGGTTGATGGTCTCGGTCCACTGCACGCGCTTGCCTTTCGGCGAGCGGGCGGTGACGGCGATCTTGTGCTGGACGGCGGCCGGTCCGAAGTCCACCACCAGGTGATAGGGAGAGGTGAGGTCTCGGGCGACCTGCTGCCCGTCGACCACCACCGTCACCCTGGCGCCGTCGAACCCCGGATTGATCGCGAGGTCGACGACGCCGGTGTACTCGGCGGAGTGGTCGCGCCGGCTGCCGCGCTCGAGGACGAGCTGCGTTGCGGCGCTGACGTTGAAGGTAAAGAGAGTGGCGAGGACGAGAGTGCTAAGGCGACGTTTGTCTCGGTGTGTTGCTGCCTTCATAAATCCGCCGGTACTCATGCCGATTCCGGCTCACCGTCTTCACGTACAAACGCGTCTCGGCGTACGGAATCGATTCTACGAATAGGTCCGTGTCATCGATCGGCGTCTTCTCAATCCACGTGCCAACGGCGCGTTCCCCGGCGTTGTAGGAAGCGATCGCGAGGATGTGGTTGCCTTTCCAGGCGGCGAGCTTCTGTGAGTATTCGGCGGCTCCGACGGCGATGTTCTTCCGCGGGTCGAAGAGGTCTTCACGCGTCATCGCGCCGAGGCCGGCGTCGCTAGCGATGCGCGACACCTCCTGCGGCATGATCTGCATCAGGCCGACCGCGCCGGCATTCGAGACGGTGGTCGGCTCGAAGCCGCTCTCCTGCCGCGTGATCGAGGCAAGGAGGTAGGGGTCGATGCCGCGCCGCTGCCCCTCGGCCTGCAGCGTCTCCCAGTACGCGAGCGGGTAGAGGATCTGCCAGAAACGCCCCGGGATGTTCGCGCCGCCGTGGCGGATGAACGGCCGGAAGGTGCGCTGCAGGACGGTGTTCGCCTTGAACGGCTCGCCGCCGCGCACGTAGACGTCGGCAAGCATGAACTGCACGCCGAGGTTCGCGGGATGCTGCGCGGCGAGCACCTTCATCTCGCGCGCCGCGGCGCGATTGAGGCCGATGTCCTGCAGCTCGTAGACGGTGCTGAAGCGGGCGTCGGCGACTTTCTCCAGCTCCGCGTCGACGTTGGGGAAGACCTGTGGAGCGGCGGGCTTCAGCCCGCCGAGGTGCGGCCACAGCTCCTTCACCCGGTAGGCGTAGTAGCTATATGGATACTCCGCCACGATCTGCCCGCCCCTGGCGTCGCGCTCCGCGGCGCGTCCCCGCTTGTCGTGGATCTTGGCCGACCAGAACAGCGAGTTCGTCTTCCAGTCGCCGTCGGGGTAGGAGCGGATGTACTGGTCGAACGTCTTCAGCGCGTCGTCGTACCGGCCCCAGAGCGTGTAGGTCCAGCCGAGGTTCCAGAGGTTCTCGCCGTCGCCCCCGACGGCACCGGCGGCGAGCGCCTTCGAGAGGTTGTCGACCGACTGCGCGTAGTCGACTTCGTCGGTGACGTAGTACTTCGCGCGGGCGATCTTCGCCTCCGCCGCATCCTTGCTGCCGGGGAACTCCTTCTCGACCTGCGCGAGGCCGGCCAGGAACTCCGCCGGACGGCCGGCACGCCACGCCGCCCGCGCGCGCAGCAGCAGGAGCGAGGAGTCACCGAGCTGCACGTCCTGCGTCTCGTCGAGGAGCTGCGTGTAGTTGCGGGAGTTGAAGAGCGCGCGCAGCCGCGTCGCGCGCGCCTCGGGCGCTCCGCCGGGGATGCGGCCGAAGAGGTCGAGCGCCTGGTCGTAACGGTTCGCGCGCGAGAGCTTGCCGGCGAGCGAGATCTTCTCGGCGACCGGCAGCGCGTCGAGCTCCCCCTTCAGGAAGTCGTAGGTCTGCTCGGTGTAGCGGCTGCTCGTGTACTCGGTGAGGAGGCGCATGCGCGTCTTCGTGGCGAGGTCGGCCCGTCCCGCCTTCGCCAGCGCCGTGGCCATGGCCACGAAGTCGGCCTCGGTCAGCTCGTCGATCGCGACCTGCATCGCCTGCTGCCACGCCGCATCGGCCGCGGCGGCGTTGCCGAGCTGCGCGTAGAGGGCGGGCAGGCGCAGGCGCGCGACCGTTGCGGCAGTCGTGTCGCTGAGCGCGACCAGCTCCGTGGCGATGTTCACCGCGGCCTGCACGTTCTGGCGCGCCGCTTCCGCCTCCATCACGCGCAGCCGGAGGAACGGCGCCACCTCGGGGTAGTCCTTCGCGGCGGCGGTCAGCGCCGGCACCGCCTCGTCGTACCGCTGCGCGTCGTACAGCGCGAGCGCCTGCCGCGCGCGCTCTTTCCGGTCGGCGGGCGGAGGCGGCGGCTGGACCTCGGCGACGACCGCTGGAGGCGCGGGCGCCGGCTCGGGCGCGGCCTGCGGCTTGGCACAGGCTGCGGCGATTGCGGCGGCGAACAGCAGGACTACGGCACGACCCTGACCCATCTCTCCCCCTCACTCTGGAAACCGACGCGCCGGAAGAACTCCTGCGCGCCGCGTGCGTCTTCGACGACGATGCGATGACGGTCCATCTTTACGGCAAGCTGCTCGACTTCGCGCATCATCACCCGGCCGATCCACTTCTTCCGCAGCTCGCGGGAGACGGTGAGGTCGAGGACGCGCAAGGCGTCGCCGGTGATCTCGAGCGCGACCACCGCGACGATGTCGCCGAGGAGCTTCCCGAGCAGGCCGCATGCCGGAACGTTATTCGGAGCGGCGTGACGCTCGAGAAACGCGCTGACGGCAGCGTTATCGGTAGCCTCGATCGGCCTGACGAAGAGACGTAATCCGCGCACTCGATTTCACCTAAGTCTCAGACTTCGATGCTTTTCCAGCATATTCCCACAGGCAAATAATTTCTTGACAAAAGTGCGGTGCCGCGTAGACTTCGATCCGGCCCACCCAGCCCAAAACTTAAGCGCAGAGCGACATGACTATGAACGTGCAGCAGGCGATAGCCCAATTCCTGGAGCATGGTCAGACTGTTCGAAACTTGTCCGATCGGACACTTCGAGCCTACCAGTCCGACCTTGCACAGTTCCATCTGCACATGACCGACACGCCGACGGTCGAGATCACCGCGGACGACCTCGAGTCGTACCTCGACAAGATGACCGGAGGGACGTATCGCGACACGTCGATCCGTCGCAAGGTGGCCGCCCTGAAGGTCTTCTTCCGCTTCCTCGAGGAGCAGGGGATCGTCTCGGAGTCGCCCGCCCGCAAGCTGAAGATCAAGAAGCCGGTCGAGAACCGCGTTCCGACCGTCCTCTCGCAGCGCGAAGTGAAGGCGCTGCTCGCCGCCCCGAAGGAGCAGGTCGCCGAGCTGGCCACGTCCCGCGACCAGTCGGCCGGCAGCCGCAACCGCTACTTCTGCGCCGTCCGCGACAACGTCATCCTGGAGCTCCTCTTCTCGACCGGCATCCGCATCGGCGAGCTGGTCGCGCTGAACGTCAACGACGTCGACCTCGACCGCCGCTCGATCCAGATCACCGGCCGTGCGACGCGCGGGCGCCTCGTGACGCTGGCCTCCGAGGACGTGATGGACGCGATGCGCTCGTACATCGACCTGCGCGCCGACCGCACGCTCTCGACGCCGGCGCTCTTCGTCGGCCGCTCCGGAACGCGCCTCACCATCTACTCGATCGAGAACATCTTCAAAAAGCACGTCCGCCTCGCCGAGATCAAGCGCCACGTGACCCCGCACTCGCTGCGCCACACCATGGCCGCGATGCTGGTCTCCTCCGGCGCCGACATCCGGGAAGTGCAGGAGATCCTCGGCCACGCCAGCATCCTGTCGACGCAGGTCTACACCCGCCTGCCGATCCAGAAGCGCGGCCGGCACGCGAACACCTCGCACATCACCCGCATCGTCGCCGACACGGCCGGCCCGCGCATGTTCATCAAGAAGTGACGCGCGCGTAAGACGCCCGTCTCACCTCGGTCCTCAATCGTCGATCCGGTCGAGCTCGACCTCTCCCGTCGCGAGTTTGACGGAGAAGCCGACCCAAGTCCCGAGGAACGCGTACCGCGCTTCGCCGAACAGCTCGGTGTCGGTAATGGTCATTCCTCGAAATCCGCCGGAACCGATGGCGTCCGTTTTCCAGAGGCGGCCGCTCCGTCCGAACGCTTCCAGGCTCATGTCCTTGTGACCGACGATGAACAGGGTCATCGGCTCGTCCCGGATCACGCCGGCGACTTCCGTGCCGACCGTCTCCACGAGCGTTCGCGACCCCGCCTCGATGACGTATCCGGCGCCGGCGGCGGAGACGAACAGGTGCTTGTCGTCCGGCATCATGTAGATCGTGCTGGTGGCCGCGTGACCGCGCGCGAAGCTGCCGATCCACGACCGTTCGCCGGTCCCGATCCGGATGAACATGCGTCCCCGTCCGAAGTCCGTGCCGTCCGGCGGGATGGCGATGACCGCCTCGCCCGGAGAGGGCGGCGAGGAGAGGACCTCGGCCGCGGAGCGCTCGTAGCATGACTGGGTATGGCGATCCGCGATCACTGGAATGAGCGGCGGCGGCGGACCTTTCTGCCGGCGCTTCCTCGTGAGGGACTGCCGGCCGCTCCACGCCAGGAACTGCATGAGCCGGTACCGCCGTGCGGCTTCACTGCCGGGGCCGTCCTTCTCCATCGAACGCCTGGTCTCCCCGATCAGCGCCTGGATGGCTTCGTTCACCTCGTCGCCGTTCGTTTCCATCATGCCGCGGAGGTTCAGGGCGATTCGACGGAGGTCCCGGAGCACGCCCTCGAGGATCTCGTCGCGCCGGATCGTTCGTTCGTAGATGTCGGCGAGCTGCTCGGCAGTGTGAAGATTCGCGTAGCGCGGCTGGAGTTTTCCCTGGCGCAGACGCGCGGCGTTTCGGCGGTACTCCCGTTTCAGGTTCCGCGGCAGGGCGGTGTTCACGGGCGAAACGGGCGCACGTTCGGCGCGCTGCAGGACGTCCACGGCCTCCTGCACCAGCGCCACGACACGTTCGGATGCACTCTCTTGCTTCATGACCGTAATGGAGCCGGGCGCGCGCCGCGCGCCCGGACTCGCAACCTCCTCTACTTTACGACTTCCCCGGCGTGGACGTATCGGCCGGCGGCGACTGCGCCGGCGGCTGCGTGGCGCGCGCCGTCTTCCGGCGGCGTGCGGCGCCTTTCAGACGTTTCACTTCCTCGAGATGCGGCACGAGCACCGACTTTGCCGGATCCTTCGCGAGCTGCGCCCCGATCGTGTACGCCTGCGCCGCGATGAGCGTGAGCCGCTGGCGGCGAACGAGGTTTGCTCCCTCGACGCCTTTCAGGAACGCGCGCGCCTCGTCGGCGACCGCCTCCCAGCGGAGCGTGTCGGACTGCAACTGACGGATGTCGTCGAGCGGCTGCCCGATCGCCTGCGATACGTTGTCGAGGACGCCGATGACGTTGATCGACGCCTCGACGACCGGCTTCGGAAGGTTCCGCACGCGCTGCCTGACCAGCTTGCGCTGCTCCTTCGACAACGGCTCGACGGCGCCGATCTGCGACCGGATGGTGCGCAGTTGTGCGATGACCGTCTCGGGCTCCAGCTTCGCCGGATTCGGGTTGGACGGATCGGTGGTAGTAGGGGTGGTGTTTACGGAATCAGCCATGACTAGCCTCCTTCTGCGAGCGGTCTGGCCGGAGGTGACGTCACGACTCGTCGACAAGTGCGAGGCGGCCACCGGCTGGAAGCTTCGGCGACGCGCCGACACTTCCGGTAGATGATTGCCCGAGGTGGTGTACACACCCCGAGTGCCCGCGGCAGGAGGAGCAAGCTCAACTCCCGCACCGATACAGGACCGATGTGCTATCCAGCACGCCCGTACCGCCGACAGCCGCCACGATCGAAACCTTGCGGTCTCGGCCGTGTGCAAAATGTATAGGTCCGCCAGCGCGAAAAGTCAAGCGGGGGGCAGCGACACATCGAGCTGCAACGCCGCAGTCCCCGCCGAACGCACGTGCGCACCAGGGTGTGACACTGCGCCACCGCGAGTGCGCACGTGCGCACCGGGGGTGTGACACGGCGCCACCGCGAGTGCGCACGTGCGCACCGGGGGTGTGACACGGCGCCACGGCGGGTGCGCACGCGCGCACCAGGGGTGTGAC